>NZ_BAABBX010000015.1:0-590578 GCF_039538245.1 Gryllotalpicola kribbensis | reverse complement strand
CATGCGACAACGCAACACTCCCCACGAATCAAGGTGTTGCACTCACCACCTGAAACCGCCCGCGGCGAGGCCCCGTTTTGGAACGTCTCGGCGAGACATCCCGTCGCCCCTGCGAGCTCGGCCGCATCAGGAAGGGTTCCCTCGTTCACGTGTAGGGAGAGGGTCTCCATTCGGCTTCGCCGAGTCGACCAGCGGGCAGCCGAGCCGCCCAGCCAAAGCTCCGAGACGAGCGAACGAGCCGCTACCCCCAGGCGGAGACCGGCGCCGCCACGATCGGCACGTTCACGGCGTGGAAGCGCGACCCGTACCCGTAGTGGCTGCTAGCCCAGGGCGAGGCGATGATCGCCTGCTCGGTGACCGCGGGTGCGGAATCCGCTGCCAATGCATCGTGGATGCCTGCGAACAGCGAGCGGTCCAGCTGCTTCGCCACATACGACGCAGCGATGCGCAGGTTCGCGTAGCTGCCGAAGCCGCCCCCGCCGCCCGAGCCGAGCCCGTTGTTCAGCGGGTTGTTGCGCAGGTACCAGCTCTGCGGCGAGTTCTCGGAGTCCATCCACTGCAGGATGACCGTGACGTTGTTCTGCGTGACCGGCAGCCCCGCGTCCTGCAGCACGAGGGCGGCCCAGTCGGCGTTGGTGACCCCGCCGACCGTGAGCGCCGGAGTGCCGCCCGGGCTGGTGAAGGTGGACGACTCGAAGGTCGTGTTCTCGACGGCGTCACCCTTGACGTCTGAGCGCACGGTCAGCGACTGCGTGTGCGCGAGCAGCTGGCTCGCATAGAGCGTGTGCGAGCTCACGGTCGCGGCATCCGCCGGAATCGCGACCAGGGCGCTGCCGACGAGCAGCAGCGTCGCCGCCCCGGCGGTCGCCATGTGGCCGCGCGAGCGGGTGCGCTCTGCGCGCCTGCGGCCCTGGGCCTTCCCCTTCGAAGCGGGAGGAGCCTGGCGCAGCGATCGGCGGGTGGGGAAATCGGTCATGGAATCAGCGGGGGTGCGATGAAAGGGTCGGAATCACCACGGTTCGATCCGCGCCCTGTACGGGGGTAGGACGCGACTTTGCGAGGGTAGCAAACGACCCTGGCACCGGCCAGAGGCAGGTGAGCGGCGCTAGATCCAGCTCTTCCGCTTGAAGACGACATAGAGGATGCCTGCTGCGACGACCATCACCGCCGCACTCGCCACGAACCCCCACCACGTGCCGTAGCCCGGGTACGGCACGTTCTGCCCGAAGTAGCCGGTGACCGCCGTCGGCACGGCGATGATCGCGGCCCAGCTGGTCAGCTTCTTCATGACGTTGTTGAGGCGCGAGTCCTGCAACGAGAGGTTCGTCTCGAAGAGGGCCGAGACCATGTCCCGCAAGGACTCGGTCCACTCGGTGACGCGCAGCACGTGGTCGTAGAGGTCGTCGTACGACGCGTCGAGCTCGCGCGGCGACCCCGCGTCGCGGCGGTGGCGCAGCACGCCGTTCACCACCTCGCGCATCGGCAGCACGATGCGGCGCAGCTGCACGAGCTCCTTGCGCAGGCGATAGGTGGCGCGCTGCACGCGTGTGGCGAGGACCCGCTCGTCGAACAGCACGTCCTCGAGCCCCTCGATCGCGTCGTCGAGCACCTGCACCGCGTCGAAGTGGCTGTCGACGACGGCATCGAGCAGCCCGTGCACGAGGGCGCCGACACCGTAGCGCAGCAGATCCGAGTTGTCGTTCCACCGCGCGACGAGCTCGTCGATGTCGAACTCGGGGCTGCGCACCGTGATGAGCCCGTGCTCGAACACGAAGGCCGACACCTTGTCGAGCCGCAGGCGCCCGGCGCGGTCGTCGTCGTCCGGCTCGTTCTCGGTGTCGTAGGCGGCGGCGTATGCCGTGAAGAAGGTGTGGCTCGCATAGCGCAGTGCCTTCGGCCGCTCGACGTGCGCGATCGCGTCTTCGACGGCGTTCGGGTCGAGGCTGAGCTCGCCTGCGAGCGCATTCAGATCGGAGTGGTCGGGCTCGCACAGGTCGACCCAGGTGAGCACGTCGTCGCGGGCGAGGTAGTCCGAGATCTGCTCGAACGGGAAGTCCGTCGCGATCACGTGACCGTCGTGGTCCCACACGAGCGAGCGCAGCGTCCCCATGGGCGCAACGCTAGTCGACGCCTACATCGGAACGTCGGCGCCGTCGTCACGCCACTGGGTCGGCGTCATGCCGAAGCGCGCCTTGAAGGAGCGCGTGAAGTGAGCCTGGTCGCCGAAGCCTACGGACGCTGCGATCGCGGCGACCGTGAGGCGCGGCGACCTCGCCTCGCGCAGCATGCTGGCGGCTCGCTCGAGGCGGCGCTCGCGCAGCCAATCGCCCAACGTGACGCCGCGTCGCGAGAGGACGACGTAGACGTAGCGGGTCGAGATGCCATGCATCGCGGCGAGCTCCTCGGCTGACAGGTCGGAGTCGCCGAGGTGGGCGTCCGCGTATTGCAGTAACCGCTCAGCGAGGCTGGCTGCGAGAGGCTCACGGGCGCCGAGCTCGTCTCCGTGAAGGCTCAGGATCAGGCCGCGCACCAAGTGCAGGGCCGGCTCGGGGAGCGATTCGAGACCCGCCTGCGGCGGCTTCGACCCGGTGCCGAGCGCTGCGGCCGCAGTCGCGCAGAGAAAAGCGGCGACGACGCGCGCAAGCCCGTCGCGCCCCGAGATGGTGTGCGCGACGAGCGGCAGCAGGAGCTGGCTGGGCAGTCCGAGCTCGTCGTAGCCGAACGTGAAGGTGAACTGGCGGCCGGAGCCGGTCTGGCTCGTCGTAAACGGCAGCTGCGTTGTGCTGAGAACGAGATCGCCTGCGCGCGGATGAGCGCTTCGTCCGTCCTGGTGCAGCTGCTGTGCCGAGAACGGCTGAGGCACGTGCACGGTGAGCTGGGCAGGCACAGCGCTGTCTCGGGTTGTCACCCGGCGCTCGACATCGCCGGACGCGCCCTCGATGCGGAACTCCTCGATCCGCAGACCGCCGAGGTCACGACCGTCGAAACG
Source organism: Gryllotalpicola kribbensis (assembly GCF_039538245.1). Lineage (NCBI taxonomy): Bacteria > Bacillati > Actinomycetota > Actinomycetes > Micrococcales > Microbacteriaceae > Gryllotalpicola > Gryllotalpicola kribbensis. The sequence continues at coordinate 587,589 of NZ_BAABBX010000015.1, read as the reverse complement.
CGCCTTCACCTGGCGCGCCCAACGCGGACGAAGTTCGAGAGGCATCGGGTAATCGCGGAACGCCGCGCGCAGCAACTCAACGGATTCAGCGTCGGGGAGGCCGCCCAGCACGAAGGGCATGGGTAATCATCTGCCCGCAGTGCGCGCCCCGGCAAGAGTCCGATGCCTGCAGATCAAGACGCTCGCGGGCGCAGTTTCTAGCGTGCCCCCATGAGCGATGTGACGAAGGCAGAGGCGAGCGAGATCGAGGCTGCGAACGGGAGCGGCAAGCCCGTCGTCGCGTTCGTGCACGGGCTGTGGCTGCTCTCGAACAGCTGGCAGCACTGGCGCGAGCTCTTCGAGGAGAACGGCTACGCGACGATCGCGCCCGGCTGGCCGGACGATCCGGCCACGGTGGAAGAGGCGAAGGCCGACCCGCAGGTGTTCGCGCACAAGATGGTCGGCAGGGTGACGGACCACTACCTCGACGCCGTCAGCCGCCTGCACACGAAGCCGTACCTCGTCGGCCACTCCTTCGGCGGGCTCATCGTGCAGAGGATGGCGGGTGAGGGCGCCGCCCGCGCCACGGTCGCGATCGACCCCGCGCCCTTCCGCGGCGTGCTGCCCGTACCGTGGTCGTCACTCAAGTCGGGTGCACCGGTCCTCGGCAACCCGGTGAACGTCGGGCGCGCCATCGCCCTCACCTTCGATCAGTTCACGTACGGCTGGGCGAACAACCTCGACGAGACCGAGGCGCGCGAACTCTACGAGACGTATCACGTGGCGGCATCCGGTGCGCCCCTCTTCCAGGCGGCCACCGCGAACTTCAACCCATGGAGCGAGGCTTCGGCCGACACGCGCACACCGAAGCGCGGCCCGTTGCTGATCATCGCGGGCGCTGCTGACAATACGATTCCGCTCGCGATCACGCGCTCCATGTACAAGCTGCAGTCGCACAACCCCGGCGTGACCGAGATCGTCGAGGTTCCCGAGCGGGGCCACTCGCTGACCATCGATCATGGTTGGGCCGACGTCGCCCGCCTGGCCCTCGACTTCTTCGGCAGGTTTCCGAGATGACGGGCTCGTCGCGTCAGATGCCGGCGGCGGCGATGAGCGCCTCGGCGGCCGCGCGGGCATGGCGCGCGGCATCCGTCGTGCCTGCGATCGCGGCAGTGGTCTGCGCGCCTTCCGCGAGGATCGCGAGTTGAGGGCCGAGGGATGCCGGGCCGCCGGCCGCCTGCACGAGGGAGTCGACGTAGCGCTGGAAGTCGGCCTTGTGATCGCGCACGGTCTCGGCCACGCGCGGGTTGGCGGCGCCGAGCTCGCCGAAGGCGTTGATGAAGCCGCAGCCGCGGAAGTCGGACTCGTCGAACCACTCGGCGAGGTAGTCGTAGACCGCGAGCAGCTTCGCGCGCGGCTCGCGGATCGCGTCGACCTTGGCCGTCACGCCCTCGGTCCACATGCGGTGGCGCTTGCCGAGCACGGCGATGATCAGCTCGTCCTTCGCGGGGAACTCGTTGTAGAGCGCACGCAGCGAGACGCCGGCCGCGTCGCGCACCGCATCCATGCCGACCTGGCCGATTCCGCGGGCGTAGAACAGCTCGTCCGCGGCGTCCACGATCTTCTGCCGGCGGCCCTCTTCCGTGGTCTTCGCGTTCATGTGGCCAGTCTACTTGACAGCGAGAACGATCGTTCTCTAGATTGGCTGACAGATGCGAGAACGACCGTTCTCAACAGTGCAGAAGGAGCGCGATTCCCATGAGCGGCAACCCCAAGAACATCTCCCTCGAACCGGCGGCGCAGGCATTCGTGGATGCCACGAGCGAGCCCCCGTTCCTCTATCAGCTCGCCCCTGAAGAGGGCCGCAAGGCCGTCGACGGCGTGCAGGACGAGCCGATCTTCAAGCCCGAGATCGACGAGGAATGGGTCGAGATCCCCGGCGGCCCGACCGGCTCGGTCAAGGTGCGCATCGTGAAGCCCGTCGGCGCGACCGGCTCGCTGCCGGTCATCCTCTACACGCACGGCGCCGGCTGGGTCTTCGGCGACGCGCACACGCACGACCGCCTCGTGCGCGACCTGGCCATCGGCGCTCACGCCGCGGTCGTCTTCCCCGAGTACGACCGCTCGCCCGAGGCCCGCTACCCGCACGCGCTCGAGCAGGTCTGGGCGACCGCGCAGTGGATCGTCGCGTCGGGCGCCTCGAAGGGGCTGGATGCCACGAAGCTGGCGGTCGCCGGCGACTCGGTCGGCGGCAACATGACCGCCGCGCTGACGCTGCTCGCCAAAGAGCGCGGCGGGGTCGACATCAAGGGCCAGCTGCTCTTCTACCCCGTCACCGACGCGAACTTCGACACTGCCTCGTACGAGGAGTTCGCTGAGGGCTACTTCCTCACCCGCGAGGGCATGAAGTGGTTCTGGGACCAGTACACGACCGACGAGGCGCAGCGCGCCGAGATCACGGCGTCGCCGCTGCGCGCGTCGCTCGAGCAGCTCGCGGGCCTGCCGGCCGCGCTGGTGATCACCGGCGAGGCCGACGTGCTGCGCGATGAGGGCGAGGCGTATGCCGCCAAGCTGCGCCGGGCCGGAGTGCCCACGACCGCCGTGCGCTACCAGGGCATCGTGCACGACTTCGTGATGGTCAACGGGCTGCACGACACCTTCGCCGCGAAGGGCGCGATCGCTCAGGCGGTGGCGTTCCTCAGCGACGTGCTGTCGGCGTAGGCATCCGCTCGCCGTCGCGGCCTCCACTCGCGCTGCTCGGATCCTCTTCACGCGCCTCGGATCCGAGCAGCGCGAAGCGGATCCGAGCAGCGTAATCCCGGGCGCCCCGGTCTGCGCCAGTGCGCGCCCCGACGTAGGTTGGAGGGATGGTCAGAACTCCTGACGCGGGGCTAAGTGCCAACTCCGCGTCCTCCGCAGTCCCTGCTGTCTCCGCCTCCGACCGGGTCGCCACGCGCGTCACGCTCGCCTCACTCGTCGGGACCTCTCTCGAGTCCTACGACTTCTACGTCTTCAGCTACTTCAGCGCCCTGTTCAGCGCGTCGGTGTTCTTCCCCGCCGAGAACCACGCCGTGGGCACCCTCGCCGCGTTCCTCACGCTCGCGACCTCGTACCTCGTGCGCCCGATCGGCGCGATCGTCTTCGGGCACCTCGGCGACCGCATCGGCCGCCGCCGCGCCCTGATCTGGACGGTCGGCATCATGGGAGTCTCGACGGCCCTCATCGGCGTGCTGCCCTCCTACGACCGCATCGGCATCTGGGCGCCCGTGCTGCTCGTCGCCCTGCGTGTCATCCAGGGCCTGTCGCTCGGCGGCGAGTGGGGTGGCGCGATCCTCATCGGCGTCGAGCACTCGACAGCCCGCCGCCGCGGGTTCTACGCCGCGATTCCGCAGCTCGGCTCGCCGATCGGCACCGTCATCGTCGGCGGGCTGTTCCTGCTGCTGAGCTCCACCATGAGCGCCGACGCGCTCGCCGGCTGGGGCTGGCGTCTGCCGTTCCTGTTCGCCCTGCCGCTGCTCGCTCTGTCGCTCTATCTGCGCGTGACGATCACCGAGACACCGGTCTTCGCCGCGCTCCAGACGGCCCGGCGGGTCACGCGGCTTCCCGTCCTCGACGTCTTCCGCCGCCAGCCGGTCATGCTGGTCGTCGCGGTCGGCGCGGCCATGCTCGGCATCGGCTCGTACTCGCTGATGAACACCTATACGACGAGCTACGGCACCTCGGTGCTCGGCTTCTCACCCCAGGCCCTGTTCCTCGCGACGATCATCGGAAGCCTCGTCGAGATCGCGGCGATCCCGCTGTTCGGGCTGTGGGCCGACCGCATCGGCTCGGCCTGGATCGTCGCCATCGGCGCCGCCGCCACCCTCGTGATCGCGTTCCCGATGTATGCCCTGCTGCCGCGCGCGACCTTCCTGATCCTCGCGGGCACGATGGTCGTCGGCGGCCTGCTGCCGACGCTCGCCTGGTCGGGACTCGGCGGGTTGATGGCGGATGCCTTCGACCGCTCGATCCGCTACAGCGCACTGTCTCTGGCCTATGCCATCGCGGCGGCCCTCGCGGGGTTCGTGCCCCTGCTGACGCAGCTGCTCGCTGATGCCAGCCACAACGCGTGGTGGCACCCCGGCGTCATGCTCGGCGCGCTCTCTGTGATCACGCTCGTCAGCTCGATCGCGGCGGCGCGGGTCGCGCGGCGCCGGGCAGAGGACCGCCGCGACGAGGCCACCGTGCTCGCCGCGGAATCCGAGTCGGAGCCCGTCGCGGCCTGACGCGCCGCCGCCGTTCCCGCCGTTCCACCCCGTCTCGGGGCATCCCCAAGCTTCCGCGGGCTCCCGGGGCTTCCGCGGGCATCCCCGGGCTTCCCCGGCGCATCCCCGGGCGTCCCCGGCGCGCCGCCCAAACTCACTCTTCGGGGCAGTTCGGGTCGCCTTTTCGGCGAAGAGACGGCCCGAACTCACACCTCGGGTGAATGAGGTGAATGAGGTGAATGAGGTGGATGACGTGGATGGAGGGGAACGGGGAACGGGGGAGGGCTAGGCGAAGGCGAAGATCGGGGGGACGACTACCGCCGCGGCCAGGGCCCACGCTCCGTAGACCGGCAGGTAGCCGGTCTGCCACGCGAGGAGTCGTCTGGTCGAGGCATCCGCTCGGAATGCGCGGCGAGCGAGCAGCCAGGCCGTGCCGGCGAGCCCGACCAGCAGCACGAGGTTCACGCCGAGCGCGACCACGCGATTCGGCGTGAACCCGCCGTCGCCGATGCGGCCGAGCATCGCGGCGAGGGCGAAGCCGTTGAGTGCGAAGGCGGCGAGCACGAGCAGCAGCTGCAGGCGCTCCGTCCAGCCGGGGCGCGCGGTCGGCTGCTGCGCCGAGAGCACGTAGAGCACGAGCCCTGTGACCACCACCAGCAGCACGTCGACGACGATCAGCACCTCGCGATAGGCGCCGAAGCCTCCCGTCACCACGGCGCCGGCCAGCATCGCCAGCACGGCGATCGTGAACAGCGGCGTGAACACGCGGCCCAGCACGGGCGCCATGTTCTCGATGACCTCCTGCTTGGAATCGACGAGCCACGCCGCGACGGCCGCTGCCCCTGCCGCCCCGCACGGCGCCACCCACTCGATGAGCACGGTCGACGGGTCGGCGCCGAGCGCCGAGAACACCGCCGCCGTGATGCCCATGAGCACCCCGCCGCCGAGGGCGATCAGCGCGAGATAGACGATCCACTCGCCGGTGAAGCGCACGAAGTCCATGCGGCCGGCCGCGGTGCGCCAGCCGGCGCCGGCGTAGAGCAGGCCGATCAGCAGCCACAGCACGATGGGCGCGTGCAGCCCGAAGATCACGAGCGTGTCGCCCCTGCCGCCGAACGGGTAGGCGAGCGCGAGCACGAAGATCACGGCGAAGCCGACGGCGGATGCCGCGACGAGGGCGCGCGGCGGCCGGGTGCGCCACGCCACCGAGACGGCGAGCGTCGCCATGGCGAGCACGGCACCGCCGAGCACCGCCGGGGCGATCGCCGCGCCGAGCAGCCAGGGGAGCTTGGCGAGCAGCGCGGCGAGCACGGCGAAGGCGAGCATGATCACCCCGCCGTCGAGCCGCCGCGGCCGCGCGGGCGACCCGGCCACCACGAGCTGCTTCCAGAGCCGCCGCGAGTTCTCACGGGCGTACTCCCCCGCGATCTCGTCCTGCCGGCCCATGCGCTTGACCGCGATCAGCACGGCTTCGTCGGCGTCGAGACCCGCCGCACGCAGGGCGTCGATCTGGCTGCACAGGTGGTCCTCGAGCTCGTCGGCGTCGCCGTCGGACAGCGAGCCGCGAGACACGAGGTATGCCCGCCACGAGGCGATGGCCGACTCGGGGTCGAGGCCGTCGGCCCGGCCGGTGTCGCCCCGGCTCATCGCGCGACCGCCGTCGCTGGGGCGAACGCGGGCCACAGCCGGCCGGCGGCGCCGAAGGCGTGCGCCAGGGTGTTGACCGCGGTGCTCCACTGCTTGCGGTGCTCGGCGAGCTCGGCGCGGCCGGCATCCGTGATCGCGTAGTAGCGGCGTTTGCGGCCGCTCTCGGCCAGCCCCCAGTGCGAGGCCACGAGCTCGGCGCCTTCGAGCCGGTGCAGCAGCGGGTAGAGCAGCCCGTCGGTCCACTCGATCTCGCCGTCGGAGAGCTCGCGCACCCGCGCGATGATCGCGTAGCCGTAGCTCTCGCCCTCGCTGAGAATCGCGAGCACGAGCGGGGCGGATGTCGCCGCCATCAGATCCTTCGCCAGTCGCATGCGCGCCTCCTGTTCTTCGCACACCATACCTCGCAGATCTAGGTATGGGAAGAATCGGCGGCCCTGAGAAGTTGATACGAGCAGACTCAAGTTTTCGAGGCTGTGATTGCGCAGGCATCCGCCCCTCGATAAAGTTGAGTCCGGGCGGCTCAAGCCAGTCGCCCACGCGAACTTCTGGTTTCGAGACGCGCGCTCCGCAAGCTCCGCGCGTTTCTCGACCAACGTGAAAGAGAGAGGGCCAATCAACATGGCACGTGCAGTAGGTATCGACCTCGGAACCACCAACTCCGTGGTCGCCGTTCTCGAGGGTGGCGAGCCGACCGTCATCGCGAACGCGGAGGGCTTCCGCACCACCCCGTCGGTCGTCGCGTACACGAAGGACGGCGAGGTGCTCGTCGGCGAGACCGCCAAGCGCCAGGCCGTGACCAACGTCGACCGCACCATCTCCTCCGTCAAGCGCCACATGGGCACCGACTGGAAGAAGGAGATCGACGGCAAGCAGTACACCCCGCAGGAGATCTCGGCGCGCATCCTCGCCAAGCTCAAGCGCGACGCCGAGCAGTACCTCGGCGACACGGTCACCGACGCCGTCATCACGGTTCCCGCCTACTTCAACGACGCCGAGCGCCAGGCCACGAAGGAGGCCGGCGAGATCGCGGGCCTCAACGTGCTGCGCATCATCAACGAGCCGACCGCTGCGGCGCTCGCCTACGGCCTCGACAAGGGCAAGGAGGACGAGCTCATCCTCGTCTTCGACCTGGGTGGCGGCACCTTCGACGTCTCGCTGCTCGAGGTCGGCAAGGACGAGGACTTCTCGACCATCCAGGTGCGCGCGACCGCCGGCGACAACCGCCTCGGCGGCGACGACTGGGACCAGCGCATCGTCGACCACCTGATCAAGAAGTTCAAGGAGTCGACCGGCGTCGACGTCGCGAACGACAAGATCGCGCTCCAGCGCCTCAAGGAGGCCGCGGAGCAGGCGAAGAAGGAGCTCAGCTCCTCGATGTCGACGAGCATCCAGCTGCCCTACCTGTCGCTCACCGAGAACGGCCCGGCCAACCTCGACGAGACCCTGACCCGCGCGCAGTTCGAGCAGATGACCAGCGACCTGCTCGACCGCACGAAGAAGCCGTTCCAGGACGTCATCAAGGAGGCCGGCATCAAGGTCTCCGACATCGCGCACGTCGTGCTCGTCGGCGGCTCGACCCGCATGCCCGCGGTCAGCGAGCTCGTCAAGCAGGAGACCGGCGGCAAGGAGCCCAACAAGGGCGTCAACCCCGACGAGGTTGTCGCCGTGGGCGCGGCCCTGCAGGCCGGCGTCCTCAAGGGTGAGCGCAAGGACGTGCTGCTCATCGACGTCACCCCGCTGAGCCTCGGCATCGAGACCAAGGGCGGCATCATGACCAAGCTCATCGAGCGCAACACCGCCATCCCGACGAAGCGCAGCGAGACCTTCACGACCGCCGACGACAACCAGCCGTCGGTCGCGATCCAGGTCTTCCAGGGCGAGCGCGACTTCACCCGCGACAACAAGGCGCTCGGCACCTTCGAGCTCACCGGCATCGCGCCGGCGCCCCGGGGCATCCCCCAGATCGAGGTCACCTTCGACATCGACGCGAACGGCATCGTGCACGTGTCCGCCAAGGACAAGGGCACCGGCAAGGAGCAGTCGATGACCATCACCGGCGGCTCGTCGCTGCCGAAGGAGGACATCGAGCGCATGGTCAAGGAGGCGGAGGAGCACGCCGCCGAGGACAAGCGCCGCCGCGAGTCCGCCGAGGTGCGCAACTCGGCCGAGCAGCTCGTCTACTCGATCGAGAAGCTCATCAAGGACAACGAGGACAAGCTGCCCGAGGACGTCAAGTCCGACGTCCAGGGCGATGTCGACGCGCTCAAGACCGCGCTCGCCGGCGAGGACGACGAGGCCGTGAAGACCGCGTTCGAGAAGCTCTCGCAGAGCCAGCAGAAGCTGGGCGAGGCGATCTACGCGTCGGGCCAGGCCGAGCAGGCCGCTGGTGCGCAGGGCGAGAGCGCGGATGCCTCCGCCGACGGCGCCTCCGACGAGGACGTGGTCGACGCCGAGGTCGTCGACGACGAGGACGAGAAGAAGTAAGGCGATGACGGACGAGAACAGCGACAAGCACGAACAGCGCGAGGAGCCGATCGTCCGCGACAAGCGGCGCATCGACCCCGAGACCGGGAAGCTGCGCCAGCCTGAGACAGCCGAGGGGGGCGAGGCCGAGGCCTCGTCCCCTGAGGGGGCCGCAGCCGACGGTTCTGCCGGTTCGGCACGCGATCAGCAGGAAGGCGCAGGCGGCACCGAGAACGGCGACGACGAGCTGTTCGTCGAGGACATCCTCGCGGCCGCCGAGGCCGAGGAATCCGACCCGAGCGCCGAGCACCTCGCGGACCTCAAGCGGGTGACCGCCGAGTACGCGAACTACCGCCGCCGCACCGAGAGCGAGCGCGAGCAGGTGCGCGAGCGCGCCGTGCGCGACGCGGTCAAGGTGCTGCTGCCCGTGCTCGACGACCTCGACCGTGCCCAGAAGCACGGCGACCTCGAGGGCGAAGGCGCGTTCCAGACCATCGCGGCCAAGCTGCGCGGCGCCGTCGACAAGCTCGGCGTCAAGCCGTTCGGCGAGGTCGGCGAGGTCTTCGACCCGCAGAAGCACGAGGCGATCTTCCAGCAGCCCACCCCCGGCGCGACCGAGACGACCGTTCTCGACGTGGTCGAGACCGGCTACACCGTGGGCTCGACCCTCGTGCGCGTGGCGCGCGTGGTCGTCGCCACCCCATCCGAATAACCACTCACCCGGTGGTCGAGTAGCGAGCGCAGCGAGCGTATCGAGACCCTTCTCACGCAGGAAAAAGTCTCGATACGGTCGCAGGGCGACCCACTCGACCACCGGCATCCGATCAAGGAGGCGCGTTGGCCAGTCAGGACTGGTTCGACAAGGACTTCTACAAGGTGCTCGGCGTCAGCAAAGACGTGTCAGAGGCCGAGCTGAAGAAGACCTATCGCAAGCTCGCGCGGCAGTACCACCCCGATTCGAACCCCGGGGATGCCGCCGCTGAGGCGCGCTTCAAGGAGATCAGCGAGGCGTACTCGGTGCTGTCAGACAAGGACCAGCGCGCGGAGTACGACCAGATCCGTGCCATGGGGTCCGGGGCGCGGTTCACCGCCCCCGGCTCCGGCGGCGCGGGCGGCTTCGAGGACGTCTTCGGCTCGATGTTCGGCGGCGGCGCCGGCCCGGGCCGCACGGGCGGCTTCAGCTATCAGACCGGCGGGGCCGACTACGACGACCTGCTCGGCGGGCTGTTCGGCGGCGGCCGCTTCGGCCAGACGTCCGGTGGCTTCCGCGGCTACGGCGGCCCGACCCGCGGCCAGAACCTCGAGGCGTCGACGACGCTCGACTTCCTCGCCGCCACGCGCGGCGAGACGCTCAGCCTGAGCGGAGCCGGCGGCAAGCCGATCAAGGTGAAGATCCCCGCCGGCGTCTCCGACGGGCAGAAGATCCGTCTGCGCGGTCGCGGTTACCCGAGCCCCGACGGCGGCGAGGCCGGCGACCTGATCCTCCATGTGAGCGTGCGCAAGCATCCGGTCTTCGAGCGCGACGGGCTCAACCTGCGCGTCAACGTTCCGGTGACCTTCGTCGAGGCCGCGCTCGGCGCGACGATCGAGGTGCCGACGCTCGAGGGCGCGCCCGTGAAGCTCAAGGTCGCCCCCGGCACGCCCTCTGGCCGCGTGCTGCGCGTCAAGGGCCGCGGCGTGAAGACCGACAAGGGCACGGGCGATCTGCTCGCCGTCGTGCAGGTGGCGGTGCCGTCGCACCTGTCGGCCGAGGCCGAGAACGCGCTGCTCGAGTTCGCGAGCAAGCTTCCGAAGGAGAATCCGCGCGAAGACCTGCTCACGCGGGCGCGTGATTGAGTGAAGTAACCAAGGTGCACGAAATGGACGTCGATCAGGACACTCCGCTGTTCGCGATCGCCGCTGCGGCGGAGCTCGCGGAGCTGCATCCCCAGACCCTGCGCCAGTACGATCGCCTCGGCCTCGTCGAGCCGACGCGCACCGCGGGCAAGTCGCGCAGGTACTCGCTGCGCGACGTCGCGCAGCTGCGCGAGATCGCCCGGCTCTCGGCCGAGGGCGTCTCGCTCGAGGGCATCCGCCGCGTCCTCTCGCTCGAGAACGAGGTGCGCGCGCTGCAGCAGCGGGTGCGCGAGCTCGAGTCGACGCTGGCCGACGCCCTGATGCAGCGGCCGGGCCGCCGCGTCTTCGCCTCCGGCCTCACCGGCGAGGTCGTGCCGATGCGCGCGGGCACGCGCACCGAGCGCCGCGACCAGGTGGTCGTGTGGCGCCCGTGGGGCCCGCTGGACTGACCCGCCCGCCTGCTCGCGAGCCCGCCCGCGCGGCGTTGTGCGCAGCGTGCGGATGCCGGGCCACGGCGGCGACCGCTAGGGTCGCCTCATGACCGACGCCGCCGACGATGACGAGTTCTACCGCGCCCTCGCCACCCTGCCGTCGGTCTATCTCCACCCCGTGGCGAACGCGCGCGGCGTGCGATCGACGTGGACATCGGTCATGGGCCCGCGCCTCGCGCGCAAGTATGCGCGGATGCCGCTCTTCTTCGGCCTCGCCATCCAGTTCTATGTGTGGGGATTCATCGGCGGCGTCGTCCTCGTCGTGGCCGGTTCCTTCGCCATCGGCAACCGCGCAGGCATACCGATCGGCGTGGCCGCCGGACTGCTCGCGATCTTCACCGGGCTCGTGCTCTATTACGTGGGCCTCGCCTCACGGCGCGGGGCCGTCACCGAGCTGCTCGCGCACCTGCGCACGGTGAATCCGCGGGCGTCGCGCGGCGAGCTGCACGAGTACCTCGACTATGACCCGAGCAGGCTGCGCGCGATCGCACAGGCGAACCCCGAGGTCTTCCCGCCGCGCGGCTGATGTCGTCGATAGAGTCGCGGCATGACGGATTCCGCGCCGGGGGGCGCGCGACCAGAACCCGCGGCAGGGCAGCCGACCATCTTCCGCCTGTTCTTCGTCACCACGTGGCAGAACGCTCGCGACAGGCGACGGCACTGGGCGCCGTACTTCGGTGATCGTCTCGCGCGGCGCTACGGGCGCGGGGCGATCCTCGCCGGGCTGGCGGGGCAGTTCTTCATCTGGGGAACGGCGGTCGGTGTCGTGCTCGTCGTCATCGGCCTCATCGCATGGGGCGGCCCCGGCATCGGGGCATTCTTCGGCACGATGCTGCTGCTGACCGGCGTCGTTCTCTACTACTGCTCGCTCGGCGCCGAGCGGGGCGCGAAGCGCCGCATGTGGCGGCTCGTGCGCACGGTCGAGCCCGCCACGACGTACGCGGCGTTCGCCAACGTGCTCGAATACCGCCCGGGCGCGGTCATGCAGCTCGCGCGTGAGCACCCCGAGGTCTTCCCGCCGCGACGCTGACGCCCGGCGCAGTGTCGGCGGCGCGTGCCAGCATGGTGGGCGTGCCTGGCTCCGAGCGACTCCCCGCCGTCGCGCTCAGCTATGTGCGCGACTTCGTCGGCGAGGGGGCGATCGAGCGTGCCCGCCCGTACGCGCGCGACGGGTCCATTCATCGACTCGCCTGGGATGCCGGCCAGCGGGTGCTCGAGGGAACGGTCGCCGGCTCGGAAGAGACGCCGTACCGGTGCGAGGTCTTCCTGACCGAGCAGGCCGGCCGCTGGCATCCGATCTCATCGACCTGCACGTGCTTCATCGGCACGCGCTGCAAGCACGCGGCGGCGCTGATGCTGGCGAGCGCGGAACGTGCGCGCGAGCTGCCGGGCGCACGCAATCCGCTGCAGCCCGGAGTGTCGACGGGCACCGCTGCGGCGTCTCCCTCGCCTCGCGCGCCCGAGTGGCGCCGCATCCTCTCGGGCGCGGCGGCCGGTTCGGAAGCCGTCGCGCACCCGCCGAGCTCCGAGCGCGTCCCCCCGCTCGCGCTGCAGTTCGAGGTGCGCGAGCGCGTGCGCCGCAGTCTGGGCCGGTGGGGGCACGCCAACGAGACCACCCAGGCGGCCACCGCGAAGTCGAGCGGGTTGCTCGTCGTCACGATGCGCATCGCCACCCCCGGCGCACGCGGCTGGGTCGCCGCCGACACCGACTGGTCGAAGATCGGCTATGACCTGTCCGGCTACCGCTTCGACCCGCACCAGGCCCGCTGGTTCGGCGAGTTCGCTGCGCTCGCGCGCGCCAGCCAGCCTCGCTACATCGGGCAGGACGCGAAGCGGCTCGTGCTCGACGAGTTCGAGAGCCCGCTGCTGTGGAGCCTGTTCGATGACGCCCGTACGCGCGGCATCGAGCTGGTCGGCCTGAACGGGTCGGTCGCACGCGCGGGGGCCGCCGAGCTCGTCGGCCGCCTCGAAGAGCGTGCGCGCACGCACGACCTGCGGCTGCGCGCCGGCGCGCGCTTCGACGGTGTCGAGCTGCCGTCCGACGCGGCGGCCACGGTCGCCGCCATCGGCAGGCACGGCCTGGTCGCCGTCGAGTGGCTCGGCCTCAAAGAGCCGCTCGTGCGGCTCGGCCCGCTGCCGCACCCGCTCGGCGCCGAGGCGAAGGCGCTGCTCGACGCGGGCGAGCTCGTGATTCCGGCCGACGACCGCGACGAGTTCTTCGCCGATTTCTATCCGCGTCTCACGGGGGTCGCCTTCGACGGCGGCGACACCGTCGAGCTTCCCGTGCTCGAACCGCCGACACTGGTGCTGACGCTCACCTTCGGGCCCGACCACGCGTTGCGGGTCGACTGGGAGTGGCAGGCCGAGACGAGAGATGTCGGGCTGGTGGCCGCCGTCGCCCACGAGGTGCGCCGAGTGCTGAGCTCAGGCGGCAAGCCGCTGGTCGACTACCCGGAACCGGCACTGCTGCACGAGTTCGACGCCGCCGACTTCATCGAGCGCGTCGTGCCCGAGCTCGAGCAGATCGACGCGCTCCGCATCGAGACGGTGGGTGAGCGCCCCGACTACCGCGAGCTCACCGAAGCGCCGACGTTCAGCGTGCGCGCGATCGAGACCGACGAGCGCGATTGGCTCGACCTTGGGTTCACCGTGCAGATCGGCGACCACGTGGTGCCGTTCGGGCCCCTGTTCACAGCGCTGTCGAACGGCAGCTCGCGCCTGATGCTCGTCGACGGCAGCCACCTGAGCCTCGCGCGACCCGAGTTCGACCGGCTGCGCGAGCTGATCGCCGAGGCGGGCGAGCTGAAGGAATGGGAGTCGGGCGCGCTCTCGCTGCATCGCACGCAGGTCGAGCTGTGGCGGGACTTCGAAGACCTGGCCGACTCGTCCGAGGCGACGCGCGCCTGGCAGGAACAGGTGAGGGCGTTGACGGATGCCCCACCGGCGGCGCCCCCGGTGCCGGCCGGTCTCACCGCCGAGCTGCGCGAGTACCAGCTCGCCGGGTTCTCGTGGCTCGCCTACCTCTACGAGCACGGGCTCGGCGGCGTCCTCGCCGACGACATGGGCCTCGGGAAGACGCTGCAGACGCTCGCGCTGATGCTGCACTCGCGTGCGGCGCCGTGGCTCGTCGTCGCGCCGGCATCCGTCGTCTCGAACTGGGTCGCAGAGGCCGCCCGGTTCGCGCCCGGTCTGCGTGTGGCATCCGTCACCCGCACTCAGTTGCGCGCCGCCCACAAGCTGGCAGACCTCGCGAAGGCGAACGACGTCGTCGTGATGTCCTACAACCTGTTCCGGCTCGACTTCGACGACGTCGAAGACGTGCGCTGGGCGGGTCTCGTGCTCGACGAGGCGCAGTTCGTCAAGAACCATCGCAGTCGGGCGCACGAGTGCGCGAAGGCGGTGGATGCCCCGTTCAAGCTGGCGATCACGGGAACCCCCCTCGAGAACAACGTGCTCGAGCTGTGGTCGATCCTCGACATCGTCGCGCCGGGGCTGTTCCCGAGCCTCAGGCGCTTCACCGAGCAGTACGTGCGCCCCCTGTCGCACGTGCGAGGGCCCGACGCGGTGCCTGCCGGCATCAGTGCGGCCGATGCGCAGCGCGTGATCGCGAAGCTGCGCCGGCGGGTGCGGCCCTTCCTGCTGCGGCGCACGAAGGCGCTCGTCGCACCCGAGCTGCCGCCCAAGCAGGAGCAGGTGATCAGGGTCGAGCTCTCGCCTCGGCACCGCCGGCTCTACGAGCAGTTCCTGCAGCGCGAGCGGCAGAAGCTGCTCGGGCTCGTGAAGGAAGACCTCGACCGTCAGAGGTTCATCCTGTTCCGCTCGCTCACGCTGCTGCGCATGCTCGCCCTCGACCCCGCGCTGATCGACGAGCAATACGAGGGAGTGCCCGGCGCCAAGCTCGACGCCCTGCTCGAGAACCTCGACGAGGTCGTCGCCGAAGGCCACCGCGCTCTCGTGTTCAGCCAGTTCACGTCCTATCTGCACCGCGTCGAGGCCCGGCTCGCCGAGGCGGGCATCGACTACGAGTACCTCGACGGCTCGACGACGAATCGCGCAGAGGTGATCGCGCGTTTCAAGAGCGGCGCCGCGCCGGTCTTCCTCATCTCGCTCAAGGCCGGTGGCTTCGGTATCAACCTCACCGAGGCCGACTACGTGTTCCTGCTCGACCCGTGGTGGAACCCGGCGTCAGAGGCGCAGGCGGTCGACCGGGCTCACCGCATCGGGCAGTCGGCTGCGGTCAACGTGTACCGGCTCGTCGCCGATGGCACCATCGAAGACAAGGTGATGAAACTGCGCGACGAGAAGGCCGAGCTGTTCGGGCAGGTGCTCGACGACGACGGCACCTTCAGCGAGCTGCTCACCGCCGACGACATCACGGGGCTGCTCGAGCTGTGAGCGGCATCGATCTGCGCGCGCTGCGCCGCTGGCCCGACGTCGAGGCGCCGAACCTCGTCGCCGCCGACGCCGCCGACCGGCTGCTGCTCGACACCGCCGCGGCCGCGCTCGCCAAGTCCCGGCCGCACGCGGTGGCCGTGATCGGCGACGCCTTCGGCGCGCTGACGCTGGGCGCGGCGGCGCTCGGGGCGCGCGCGGTGCGGGTGCACCAGGACCCCCTGCTCGGCGAGCGCGCGCTTGCGGCCAACGCCGAGCGGCTCGGCAGCTCGGGCTCGTTCACGTCGCTCGATCTGGTTCCCGATCTCGTCGCGGATGCCACAGCGGTGCTGCTGCGCCTGCCGAAGTCCCTCGACCAGCTCGACGAGTGGGCGGCGCTGATCGCCGCCCACGCCGCGCCCGAGGTCACCGTGTTCGCCGGCGGCATGGTCAAGCACATGACCCTCGCGCAGAACGAGGTCCTCGGGCGGCACTTCGGCGAGGTGCGGGCGGGGCTCGCGCGCCAGAAGGCCAGGGTGCTGACGGCGAGTGGGCCCGCGTCTGCCGCCCCCGCCCCCGTCGGTCGAGTAGCTCGCTCTGCGACCGGCTACGCGCGGGCTACTCGACCAACGGAAGAGCGGGCGACCTGGCCGAAGACCGCCGTGATCGACCCGCCGGGCATCACCGTCTCGGCTCACGGCGGGGTCTTCGCCGGGGCATCCCTCGACATCGGCACCCGCTTCCTGCTCGAGCACCTCGCCGACGCGAAGCCCGACGCCGCCACCGCCATCGACCTCGGCTGCGGCACCGGCATCATCGCGGCGGCACTTGCGGCGGCGCGCCCGGGCCTGCGGGTGCACGCCTGCGACCAGTCGGCTGCGGCGGTGGCATCCGCCCGCGAGACGATGAGGCTCAACCGCCTCGACGATCGCGTCACGGTCGTGCGCGACGACGCGCTCGGCACCCTGCCCGATGCGAGCGCAGAGCTGATCGTGCTCAACCCGCCGTTCCACACGGGCACGACGGTCACCGTCGATGTCGGCATTCGCCTGATCCAGGATGCCGCGCGCGTGCTCGCGCCCGGCGGCGAGCTGCGCGTCGTGTTCAACTCCCATCTGCGCTACCAGCCGACGCTGCGGCGGCTCGTCGGCGAGACACGCCAGGTCGCGCGCAACAGCAAGTTCACGATCACGAGTTCACTGAAGCGATGACGGGTATGCGGGGGTATTCGGCCCAGCAGGTGCGCGCCGCCGAGGCGCCGCACCTGGCCGCGGGCGAGCCGCTGATGGAGCGCGCGTCCGCCGCGCTCGCGCGGGAGTGCGTTCGGATGCTGGAGGCCGAGGGAATCTCGCCGGCGCACGCCCGGGTGGTGGTGCTCGTGGGCGGCGGCAACAACGGCGGCGATGCCCTGTTCGCTGCCGCGGCCCTGGCCAGGCAGGGCGCGCGCGTCGAGCTCGTGCGCACCTCGAGCCGCGTTCACGAGGCCGGTCTCGCCGCCGCGCTCGCCGCGGGGGCCACCGTGGTCACGCGGGGCGCGGCGAAGTGCGCGGCATCCGCCGATCTCATCGTCGACGGCATCCTCGGCACGGGCACCAGCCCCGACCCGCGCCTGCGCGGCGAGGTCCGCGACCTCGTCGCGGCGGTCGTGGCCGCGAAGCCGTCGGGGCTCGTCGTCGCGGTCGACATCCCGAGCGGCATCCACCCCGACACGGGCGAGGTGCCCGACCCGGCGGCGGTGCTGCGTGCCGACGTCACCGTGACCTTCGGCGGGGCGAAGGCGGGCTTGCTGCTGTCGCCGGCGCGCGACGTCGCGGGCGAGGTCCGCGTGCACGACATCGGCCTGGCGGCCGACCTCGAGAAGCTGACCCCGTTAGTGGTGCTTCCCGGCGACGAGGCCCGCTGACATAGTCGGCATATGGAGGACACGCGGTCGAGGTCTCTGCGGCGAACGGCGCTGGTCGGCCTCATCGGCGGTGCGGCCCTCCTCGTGCTTGGCCTCGCCCTCTCGTTTATCCTCAGCGCGGCGGGTGCCCTCGTGATCGTGGTGATCGGAGCCGTGCTGATCGCGGACCGAGCTCGGGCGGCCAAGCGCTGGCGCACAGTCTGGTGGGCAGGAACGGCCCTGGTGGTCGGTACTGCGGGGGCGGTCATGTACGGCGAGCTCTGGGCAGTCGAATTCGACCTTGCCGATGCGGGCAGGCCGATCCCCCACGCCCTGCAGCTGAGCTCCGTCGGCTCCGGCCTCGCGGCAGTAACTGCTGTGGCGGTCTTCCTCGTTCTGGCGGTTCGTGCGCTGCCGAGGGGTGCCGCAACGGCGGAATGATCGGGAACTCCCCCCGCGCGGCACCCCTCGGCGAAGCACGCGGTCGGCCGCGATCGGCGTACGCAGCACTCGCGCTCAAAGCCGCGGTTCAGCCTCGGGTCAGCCGCGAGTACGGCGTATTCGAGGAGCCGCCGGCGCGGCATCCGATCACGCCGTGAGGATCACCTTCAGCGCTTTCGTCTCGGCCGCCCGGCTGAAGGTGTCGTAGGCCGAAAGGATGTCGCCGAGCGCGAAGTGGTGCGAAACGAACCCCGCGACGTCGAGCTTGCCCTGCGCCAGCAGCTTGATGAGCATCGGCGAGGTGTCGGTGTTGACGAGGCCGGTGGTGATGGTCAGGTTCGCGATCCACTTGTCCTCGAGGTGGAACGAGACCGGCGCCCCGTGCACGCCGACGTTGGCGACGTGACCGGCGGGGCGCACGATGTCGAGCGACATGTCCCAGGTGGCGGGAATGCCAACGGCCTCGATCGCGACGTCGACGCCGAGCCCGTCGGTCATGGCGAAGACCTGCTCCTTCCAGTCGGCATCCGTCGCGACGACGCCGTCGGTCGCCCCGAACCGCTTCGCCTGCTCGACCCGGTTCGCGTCGGTGTCGATCGCGATGACCCGCGACGGGCCGTACAGCCCCGCCGTCGCCATCGCGGCGAGTCCGACCGGCCCGGCGCCGACCACCGCCACCACGTCGCCTGGCGACACCGCCCCATAGCGCACTCCGATCTCGTGCCCGGTGGGCAGGATGTCGCTGATCAGCACCGCCAGCTCATCAGGCACCCCCGTGGGCACGCGGTAGAGCGAGGTCTCAGCGAACGGCACACGCACGTACTCGGCCTGGGTGCCGTCGATCAGGTGCCCGAAGATCCAGCCGATGCCGGGCGCACCCTCGTCGGCGCGGCAGTGCGAGTACACCCCGCGCTTGCAGAAGTCGCACTTCCCGCAGGCCGAGACGCAGGAGATGATCACGTGGTCGCCGACCGCAAGATCGGTCACAGCCGAGCCGACCTCGGTAATGGTCCCGACGCCCTCATGGCCGAGGATGCGCCCCGGCGTCACCGCGGGCACGTCGCCCTTCAGGATGTGCAGATCGGTGCCGCAGATCGTCGTTGTGTCGATCTTCACGATCGCATCGGTGGGCTTCAGGATGACGGGGTCCGGCACCTCCTCCCACGACTTCTCCCCAGGACCGTGGTAGACGAGCGCCTTCATGTCACCCTCCTGCACGGGCGGATCCGTGACGCCCGCACGGGGCCGAAATTACTCTGTCAACCCCGGCGCGGCCAGACCCCGTCGCTCCTACCATGTCCCGCATGGATACGGCGAAAGAGAACAACGAGGATGCCGTGAACAAGGCGCCCACGACAGACACCGAAGCCGACACCCCGCACGACAACCCCATCGCGAACGGCGTCGCCAAGGCGACCACCTGGATCGACGACAAGCTCGTCCCCATCCTCGGCCCGTCGACGCTCGGCCCGTACGAGCTCGACGAGCGCGACGACCCGAACCCGGGCGTCGTCGACGAGCTGTGCCCCGTCTGCCACCACGCCGTGAGCAGGCACGAGGTCCACGTCGACGAGGCGACGGGCCACACCTACCGGATCTGCCCCGACACGGGCGCGAGCTACGAGATCGACGTGCACGCGCACGAGGTCCCCGCGGCACACGAGCACGTGCCGGGCACCCTCGACGGGCCCGTGCTGAGCTGAGCGGCGCGCGAGGCGCACGCACGACGAGGGGCGGATGCCTCAGGCATCCGCCCCTCACCCGGACCCCTCGCGGCCCTACTTGATCGCGCCGAGCGAGAGACCCTGCACGAGCTTGTCCTGCGCGGCGAAGCCCGCGACCAGCACCGGCAGCGAGATCGCGAGGGACGCGGCGCACACCTTCGAGAGGAACAGCCCCTCAGAGGTGACGAACGACGTCAGGAAAACGGGCGCCGTGTACGACGTCGTGCTCGTCAGCACGCTCGCGAACAGCAGCTCGTTCCAGCTGAAGATGAAGCAGATCAGCGCCGTGGCGATGATGCCGGGCGACGACAGCGGCACGATGATGCGCCGGAACGTCAGCAGCAGCCCCGCGCCGTCGACCTGCGCCGCCTCGATCACCTCGAGCGGGATCTCGGCGAAGAACGACCGCATCATCCACACGGCGATGGGCAGGTTCATCGAGGTGTAGATCACGATCATCAGCGCCGGCGTATCGAGGATGCCGAGCGCCTTCGCGATCAGGTAGACGGGCAGCAGCCCCGCCACCATCGGCAGCATCTTCGTCGTGAGGAAGAAGAACATCACGTCGGACCACTTGCGCACGGGCCGGATCGCCAGCGCGTAGGCCGCCGGAATCGACAGGACCAGCACGATCGCCGTCGAGCCGATGCTCATCATCGCCGAGTTGATCAGCGGCGGCCACGGGCTCGCGCCCGACGCCGCGCCGAAGAAGTTCGCGTACGACGAGAGGGTGAGCGGTGCGAAGAGGCTCGGCGGGTTCGTTGCCGCGGTGGTCTCGGAGTGCAGCGAAGTGAGCACCATCCCCAGACGATCGGGCCGAAGAAGATCAGCCCGATCACCCAGGCGATGATGCCGAGTGAGACCGTGCGCCGCCGCTCGCGCGTGCGCATCGAGACCGTGCGCCCCGGGGATTCCGGGGGGCGGCGGATGCCCGTGGCATCCGCCTGCTCGCTGGTGATCGTCGTCATCGCTTCTCCTCCCGCAGCAGCGAGGACACCGTGCGCAGCACGAACGTCGCCACGATCATCGAGCCGATCACGACGACGACGCCGGCGGCGGATGCCTGCCCGTAGTCGTGCGCCTCGAAGAAGGTCTGATAGATCGTGTAGGGCAGGTTGGCCGTGCCGAGCCCGCCGCTCGTGATGGTGAACACGGCGTCGAAGTTCTGCACCAGGTAGATGCAGCCGAGCAGCGCCGCGAGCTCGAGGTACTGGCGCAGGTGCGGCAGCGTCATGTGGCGGAAGATCTGCCACTCGTCGGCGCCGTCGATGCGCGCGGCCTCGATGACGTCGAGCGGCCGCCCCTGCAGCCCCGCGAGCAGGATGAGCATCATGAACGGCGTCCACTGCCACACGAGCGCCGCGATGATCGCGCCGAGGGGCTGCGAGCTCACCCAGTCGGGCTGGGGCGCGCTCGACGCGTGGCCGAAGGCCCCCCAGATCCAGGTCAGCGTGCCGTTCAGCAGGCCGTACGACGGGTTGAAGATCGCGTGCTTCCACACGAGGGCGGCGGCGACCGGCACGATCAGGAACGGCGCGATCATGATCGTGCGCACGAAGCCGCGACCCCAGAACGCCCGGTCGAGCAGAATCGCGATGATGAGGCCCAGGATCAGGCTCACGAGCACCACGGCGACCGTCAGGACGACCGTCGTGATGACCGACTTCAGCATGGCCGCGTCGGTGAACACCGCCGCGTAGTTGGTGAACCAGCCGAAGCCGATGTCGTTCGGGTAGAGCGCGTTCCAGCGCACGAACGAGATGACGAGCGTCGCGACGAAGGGCAGCTGCGTGACGATGATCATGAAGATCAGCGCCGGCAGCAGGGGCGCCCGCCTGGCCCAGGCGGACGCCCTGCTCAGTGTCTGGTGCGACGCATTCAGCGTGACCGCAGTCGACATTGTTCAGCTGCTACTTCTTGTACTTGTCGCCGACTTTTTGCGCTTCGGCCTGCACCGACTTGAGGGCCGCGTCGACCGAGGTCTTCCCGGCGATCGCGTCGCTGAACTGCTGCGAGGCATCCGTGCCCAGGTTCGCGAACTCGGGGATCGCGACGAACTGGATGCCGGGCGCTGGGCGCTTCTGCGTGCCCGGGTCGTTCGGCTTCGCGCTGTCGATGGCCGACTGCACCTGCTTGTAGAACGCGGCGGCGCCCTTCTGGTAGTCGGGGTTCTCGTAGAGCGAGGTGCGCGTTCCTGGCGGGACCTCGGCCCAGCCGAACTTCTTGGCGACGAGCTCGGCGTACTTCGGGCCGGAGGCCCACTCGATGAACTTCTCGGCGTTGGCCTGGTTCTTGCTGGCCTTCTCGATGCCCCATGCCCAGCTGTACAGCCACCCCGAGCTCTGCGTCTTGTCGACGGGGGCGGGCGCGTAGCCGATCTTGCCGGCGACCGGGGAATCGGATGCCTCGAGCGAGCCGGCCGCGGCCGTCGCGTCGTACCACATGGCCGCCTTGCCCTGAGTCATGTCGTTGAGGCACTCGGTGTAGCCGGCCTGCGGCGCGCCGTTCTCGCCGTCCTTCTTGACGAGGTCGACATAGAAGTTGAGCGCCTTCGTGAAGCCCTCTCCCGTGACCTGGGCGTTCCAGTCGTCGTCGAACCAGGTGCCGCCCATCGTGTTCACCACGGTGGTGAGCGGTGCGACCATCTGGCCCCAGCCGGGCTGGCCGCGCAGGCAGATGCCCGCCATGCCCGACTCGCTGGACTTGATCTTGTCGGCGAACTGCGCGACCTGATCCCAGGTGGGGTTCGCGGGCATGGTCAGGCCGAGCTGCTTGAAGACGTCGGTGCGGTAGTAGAGCATCGACGACTCGCCGTAGAACGGCTCGGCGTAGATCTTGCCGTCCGAGCCGGTCAGCGCGTCCTGGATCGGCTTCAGGATGTCGGACTGCTGGAAGTCCGCGCTCTTCGCGACGTTATCGTCGAGGGAGAGCAGCCAGCCGTTCTTCGAATAGAACGGCACCTCGTAGTTGCTGATCGTCGCCACGTCGTACTGCCCGGCCTGCGAAGAGAACTCCTGGCTCGCCTTGGCGCGCAGCGAGTCCTCGGGCAGCACCGTGTAGTTGACCTTGATGCCGGTCTCTTTGGTGAAGTTGTCGGCGGTGAGCTTCTGCAGATCGATCATCTGCGGGTTGTTCACCATCAGCACGTTGAGCGTTCCGCCCGACTTGCTGCCTGCGCTGCCGGCGCCAGCGCCGCTGCAGCCGGCCAGCGCGAGTGCGGCCGTCGCGGCCACGGCGACACCCGTGAGCGCTTTGGCCAGGTGACTCCTCGTCATCGTGGGCACCGTTGTCCTTTCTTGCCTGCTCCGTCGCGGGCATGCACACCATATTCACGAAGTTCCACACCTTGCAAGCAAAAACGGGCATCGAACCACAGAAAACTTGCGAAGTCGGGCAAAGCCGGTCAACTATGTGTTGTGCGGATGCCAGATCGGGCATCGTCGACGAAGACGAGAGAGGTTACTGATGGTCCGTCTTTCCGAGGCCACGCTGCCCGAGCTGCCCGCGGCAGTGGCCGTTCCGAGCTACGACCGCTCGCAGCTCACCGCGGGCATCGTCCACTTCGGCGTCGGCGGGTTCCACCGCGCGCACCAGGCGATGTACGTCGACCGGCTGCTGAACGCCGGCGGCTCGACCGAGTGGGGCATCTGCGGCGTCGGCGTGCTCGAGGTCGACCGCCGCATGAAGCAGGCCCTCGAAGAGCAGGACCACCTCTACACGCTCGTGCTCAAGCACCCCGACGGCACCCTCGAGCCCCGGGTGATCGGCTCGATCGTCGACTATCTGCTCGTGCCAGACGACCCCCAGGCCGTCGTCGAGAAGCTCGCCGACCCCGGCATCCGCATCGTGTCGCTCACCATCACCGAGGGCGGCTACAACTTCGACCAGATCACGCGCGAGTTCGACGCCGGCAACCCTGAGGTGCAGGCTGACCTCGAGCCGGGCGCCGCACCGCGCACCGTCTTCGGGCTCGTCGTCGCCGGTCTCGCGCTGCGCCGCGAGCGCGGCATCGCGCCGTTCACGGTCATGTCGTGCGACAACATCCCGGGCAACGGCGAGCTGGCGCGGAAGGTGTTCACGGCCTTCGCGCGGCTGAGGGACCCCGAGCTCGCCGACTGGATCGAGGCATCCGTCCACTTCCCGAACTCGATGGTCGACCGCATCACGCCCGTCACGACCGACGACGACCGCGCGCTGATCGCACGCGAATGGGGCATCGAGGATGCCTGGCCGGTGGTCGCGGAGCCATTCGAGCAGTGGGTCCTCGAGGACTCGTTCGGGCTCGGTCGCCCGGCCTATGAGACGGTCGGGGTGCAGGTCGTCGACGATGTCGAGCCGTACGAGCTGATGAAGCTGCGGCTGCTCAACGTCGGCCACCAGGGGCTCGCCTACTTCGGCGTCCTCGCCGGCTACACCTTCGCGCACGAGGCGGCGCGCGACCCGCTGTTCGTCGGGCTGCTGCGCCGCTACTGGGAGCGCGAGGCGCGGCTCACGCTCAAGCCCGTGCCGGGAGTCGACCTCGACGCCTACACCGCCGAGCTCATCGAGCGGTTCGGGAACGAGCACGTGCGCGACACGCTCGCGCGCCTCGCCGCCGAGTCCTCCGACCGCATTCCGAAGTGGCTTGTGCCGGTCATCGCGGAGCGCGTCGCGGCCGGCGGCGAGGTCGACGCGTCCGCCGCGATCGTCGCGAGCTGGGCGCGCTATGCGGAAGGGGTCGACGAGTCGGGGAATCCGATCACCATCGTCGACCGGCTGGCGGACGCGCGGCACGCCGCGGCGCTCGCCCAGTCCTCCGACCCCCTCGCGTTCCTGCGCGATGAGACGCTGTTCGGCACGCTCGCCAACGAGCCGGCCTTCACCGAGCCGTATCTGCGCACCCTCGACGTGCTGCACGCGCGGGGCGCCCGTGCCGCCCTCGCCGCCCTGGTCGGCGAGCCCGCCGCGAGCTGACCCGCGCCGCGCCCCCTCCCCCGCGCAACGTCCCCCTCCCCCCGCGCAACGTCCCGCGCGTTGCGCCACGAGCTTCCGCCACGCGCTACTCGGATCCGAGTAGCGCACCCCGGAAGCTGGTGGCGCACCCCGCTCGCGCTGCTCTGATCCTCTCCGCGCTGTCCGGATCCGAGCAGCGCGAAGCGGATCCGAGCAGCGCAACGGCGCGCCGGGAGGCTGGGGCGGCGCGGTTCGGGGTGGCGCGGTTCGGGGTGGTTCGGCGCCGGGCGGCGCGCGCTCAGGCGAGCAGCAGCTCGAGGCCCGAGGCGCGCAGCTCGTCGGCGTGCTCGGGGCTCACCCCGTCGTCGGTGATGAACATCTCGAAGTCGGCGAGGCTGGCGAAGCGCACGAACGAGTCGGCCCCGACCTTCGAGTGATCGGCGATCAGGATGCTGCGCCGCGACTGCTTCATGGCGGCCGACTTCACCTCGGCGATGGCCGCGTCGGGCACCGTCGCGCCGCGCTGCACCGAGATGCCGTTGGCGCCGATGATCGCGAGGTCGAGCACCATCGACTCGAGCATCTCGACCGCCCAGAAGTCGACGGCGCCGAGGGTCTTCGCGCGCACGCGGCCCCCGAGCGAGATCACCTCGATGTTCGGGCGCCCCGCGAGCGACACCGCGATCGCGAGGGAGTTCGTCACGACCGTCGTCGGGCTCTCGGGGAACAGCCGGTCGGCGAGCAGCTGGAAGATTGCTCCCTCGTCGATGTAGATCGCCTCGGCGTTCTCGAGGTGTTTGACGGTCGCCTCGGCGACGCGGCTCTTCTCTTCGATCATGCGCGTCGAGCGCGTGGCGAGATCGGATTCGAAGCCGAGCCGCTCGACCGGCACCGCCCCGCCGTGCACGCGCCGCAGCAGCCCCGACTTCTCGAGGGTCGTGAGGTCACGGCGCACCGTCTCGGCCGAGACCTTCAGCAGCTTCGACAGCTCGGTGACGTCGGCACGCCCGGTCTCGCGCGCGTGGTCGACGATGACCTTGCGCCGTTCGATCGAGAAGAGCGACATGCGGGCATCCTATCGCCCGGTTTCGAGGGCTTCGGGCCTGAATCCACGCAAACGGGCAGCGGGTCGGCTAGGTGAGCACGCTCTGCCGAATGACGCTGCCGGTGCCGCCGAGCAGCAGTTCGAGCGTCGTCGCGGCGCTCGTCTGCAGCGACACGAGTTCGATGGGGCGGCGGATGCCGGCGAGCACCAGCTCGACGGGCAACCCGGTCTCGAGCACCGTGACCCCCGGCATCCGCTTCACCTCATCGAGGACCTCGCGGCGCTCGCGGCGGTGCGGCAGATAGACGACGGGCTCGTCGCGCGCCTGGCGCGAGACCCAGGCGAGGTAGTCGGGAACGGGCACGCGGCCGTCGGCCGGAAGCGAGCTGCCGAGCAGAACGCGGTCGCCGGGCAGTTCGAGCGGGTCGGCGGCGCTGCGGGTCCACGCGAAGTCGTGCCGCCTGGCCGACATGCCGCGCGCGGCGAGCGCGTCGATGCGCTGAGCGCCGAGCGGGAAGACGGTGAAGAGCTCGACCGACTCCCGGTCGGCGAGGGCGTGCAGGCGGTGCTTCGCGAGCTCGCCGAGCAGGCGGCTCACGCCGCCCTCGTGGCGGCGGGGGCGGCGGAACGGCGTGCGGTCGAGCAGGGCGTCGGCCAGGGCGACGGTGTTCGCGCCGTCGTCGAGCAGTGCCACCCGGCGCGGCCGCAACACGCTCGCCGCCAGGCGGAACTGGCCGCTGAACCCGTCGCCGATGGCCCAGTCGCGGTCGCCGGCGAGTAGGCCCCATGGAATGCCGACCCACGGCGTGATCTCGCTGAACGGGGCGCCGCGGCGCAGCAGTTCGGCGGCGGTGGTCTCCATCTGGGGACCCGAGAGACGCATGGCGACCGAGATGCGCCGGCCCGCGGCGTGCGCCCACTCGGCGGCGCTCAGCAGCTGGAACGGCGACTCCACCCAGGCCAACACGGCGTCAGTCAACCGAGTGAAGGTGAACCGCGAGTTGCCCCGGTGTGAATCTCGGGCGCGGTCGGCTCAGCGGCGGGGCGACGGTCCGATGCCGAAGGCCACGTCGTGCGAGACGCGCCGCGGGTCGTCGGGGTCCTTCTCCGCATTCTCGGCCCCCAGCTTGCGCCACTTGGTCAGGACCTCGTCGAGTTCGGCCGCCATCTGCTCCGCCTCGTCCTTGGTCAGCAGTGCTCCGCCGAAGTGCATCGACGTGACAGCGCGCTCATCGTCGAGCTCGCCCATCGCCAGCCGGCGGATCCACTCGACCCCGCGGGTGACATACGCGGCGACCGCTGGATCGTCGCCGGGGCGCTCGAACGAGAACCCGCCGCGGCTCACGAGCGCCCAGACGCGGTCGCGCTTGTCGCGCGCCTTCTCGGGCACCTCGCGGATGACCCCCGCCTTCGCGAGCGTGCGCAGGTGGAAGCTGAGGGCGTTCGCGGGCTCGTCCAGCCACCCGGCGAGATCGGCCGCGCGCGCGTGCTTCCTCACGGCCAGTTCGCGCACGATGCGCTGCCTGAGCGGGTGGGCGAAAGCGCGCAGCACGGCGGCGTCCGTGACCTGTACCGGGGCGGCGCCCCAGTCCTCGTCCGCCGACTGCGCCATGGTTCCACCCTAAGCGATGCGCAGAAGGAATTGCGCAATGACACTTGCGCAACTTTCGGTGCGCATCTAGTGTCAGGGTCATGACCACTCCGAGCGAAGCGCCCGCTGCCCAGGCATCCGTCACCCCGCTGCGCCGCAACCGGCCCTACCTGCTGCTCATGTCGGGCAAGACGACGCAGATCGTCGGCGAGGGCATCGGGGTGTTCGCGGTGCCGCTGGTCGCCTTCGGGCTCACCCACTCGGTGGTGCTCTCGGGCGTCATCGCGGCAATCGGCGAGCTCGGCAGCCTGCTCGCGGCGCTGCCCGCCGGCGTCGTCGCCGACCGGGTCGATCGCCGCCGCCTGCTCGTCGGCGCCGCGGTCGGCGGCCTCGTGCTCTGGGCCTTCGCTGCCGTAGCCGGCATCGGCGGCTGGCTCACCGGCTGGCAGCTCGCCGCCGTGCTGTTCGGAGTCTCGGTCGTCACGGCGGTCTTCGGTGCGGCCGAGACCGGGGCGATCCGCGCGGTCGTGGCCCCCGGCCAGATGTCTGCAGCGATGGCGGCGATGCAGGGCCGCAGCGCGGTGGCCTCGCTCGTGTCGGGGCCGGTCGGCGGGGTGCTCTATGCGGCCGCGCACGCGGTGCCGTTCGCGGCGGGCGCGCTTGGCCACGCCGCCGTGGTCGTCTGCACCTGGCTCGTGCGCGCCCCGCTCAACGGCGATCTCGCCGCAGCGCGGGCCACCCACCCCGTCGCACAGCTCAGGGAGGGCATCCGCTTCTACGCCTCACTGCCCGTGCTGCGCGCCTCGCTCTGGCTCGTCATGCTGATCAACCTGACGATCTCGGGCGCCATGGTCGCCATCAACCTGCAGCTCGTGCGCACGCACACCGCCCCGCTGCTGATCGGACTGATCGACGCCGTGGCGGGGGCGGTCATGCTGCTCGGCTCCGTGCTCGCCCCGCTGCTGTTGAAGCGCTTCCCGGCGGGGTGGCTCTCGGTCGCCGGCCTCGGGCTCGTGGCGGCGTCGTTCATCGGCATGGCCGTGGTGCACAGCTATGCCGGCTACGTCGTGCTCGTCGGAGTCGGTGTGCTGCTGATCCCCGCCGTCAACGCCGGGATCGGCGGCTACGTCGCCGCGATCGTGCCCGACGCCCTGCAGGGGCGGGTGAGCTCGGTGAGCTCGCTCGGCTACCTGGCGGTCGCGCCCCTCGCCCCGGTCGTCGCGAGCCTGCTGCTCGCGCACGCCGGCATCGTCCCGGCGCTGTGGATCTTCGCCGCCGCGCTCGCCGCCGGTGTCATCGGCATCACCTTCGTCCGGGACGTGCGCGGCATCGGCACGCCCGACACCTGGGGCGCCGACGCGATCGAGTGGCCGCGGCCAGAGGCATCCGCTCAGCCCGTGCGATAACGACGCAGCGACGGCACGGATGCCGCGATCACCACGGCCAGCACGGCAGAGACCGCCCCGCCGATCGCCATGCTGAACCACCCGCTCGAGACATCGGCGACGAGGCCGGCCCGCAGGTCGCCGAGCTTCGGGCCGCCGGCCCCCACGAGGTAGTCGAGGGAGTTGACACGGCCGCGGTAGGCGTCGGGCGTCACCGCTTGGATGATGGTCGCGCGACTGACGACGGATGCCACATCCGCCGCGCCCGTGACGGCGAGCAGCACCAGCACGGCGGCCAGGTTCGGCACGAGCCCCGCGCCGGCGATCGCAGCGCCCCACACGGCGCTCGCGACGACCATGACGAGCCCCTGGCGCTTCGCCCGCGTGATGCGCCCCGAGAGGAACCCGGCGAGCACGCCACCCAGACCGAGCGCCGGCGTGAGCAGGCCGAGCGTTGCGGGGCTACCGCCGAAGCGCTCGGAGTTGAGCACCGGGAAGAGCGCGACCGGCATCGCGAGCACGGTCGCGTTGAGGTCGGCGAGCAGCAGCGCGGCGACGATCGGCGTGCGCGTGACGAAGCGGATTCCTGCGGCGATCTGGGCGATCGCCGAGGGCGGCGCCGCGGCCGCGGCATCCCCGGCCCCTTCTGCTTCGCTGCCCGGCCGCCCGGTCCTCGGCAGCCCGAGCACGCCGTAGAGCGCCGCCAGGAAGCTCGCGGCGTCGAAGCCCAGCGCCCAGCCGGGACCCCAGAGGGCGAGCACGACGCCGCCGAGCAGCGGGCCGATGAGCATGCTGACCTGCCCCGTCGACTGGTTGAGCGCGAAGGCGGCGCCGCGCAGCTGCGGGCCGAGAAGCGTCGCGATGAAGCTCTGTGTCGCCGGCTGGTTGATCGACCCGAGGGCGGTCTGCACCGCGATCAGCGGGTAGAGCCAGGCGACCTCGCGGGTGGTGGTGATGACGACCGCGGCAAGGGCCGCCGAGGCGGCGAGCTGCGCCCAGCGCACCCCGATGATCAGGCGACGGCGCTCGTAGCGATCGGCCCAGTGCCCGCCGAGCAGGGTGAACACGATCATCGGCACGAGCTGCGCGACTCCGATGGCGCCGAGCGCGACGGCGCTGTGGGTGCGGTCCCAGACGACCCAGCTGACCGTGAACGACGCCATCGTGCCGCCGAAGCCCGAGACGGCGTTGCCGGCCCAGAGGCGCCGGAGCGCGGCGCTCTCGCGCAGCGGGCGCACGTCGATGAGAACGCCCGAGAGCGTCATCGGCGCCCGTCGGGAAGCTCGATGACCTCGAGCGCGCGCTCGATGAAGGGCTTACGGTCGAGTGCGGCGTGCAGCTCCTCGGCCAGCTTCGAGAGGCTGTACGAGGTCTCGGCCTCGAGCTGCGCGTGCACCGCCTCGGTCGCGGCCCACTCGGCGCGCAGCAGGGGCACGAACTCTCGGCCCTTGTCGGTGAGGGTGATGACACGCCGGCGCGCGTCCTCGCGCGAGGTGACGGATTCCACGAGGCCGGCCTTCCTCATGGCGGAGATCGTCTGGCTCATCGCCGAGTGCGAGACGCCGCAGTCGAAGGCGACCTGCCGAATCGACATCGGCCCGTCTTCGAGGAACATCAGCGCCATCGAATACCGCGGGCGGACCCCCGTCACCCCCACGCTCTCGTAGAGCTCCGAGATGCCCTCGTTGATGCGCGCGAACACCTGGAACACGCGCCGCCACAGACTGGGCAGCTCGTCGACGCGGGGCCTGGGGGCCTCTGAAGCGGAAGATGTCACAGCGCTAATATATAAGCGCTTGTACAAAGGCCGCGCTAGCCTGGCCCACATGTCTTTAGCAACGGAGCTGACGACGAGCCTCGGCCGCTCGGTCTCGAACACCCTGAAGGGGTCCGCGGGAAACCTGGTCGAGTGGTACGACGTCTACGTCTATTCGACCTTTGCCGCCTACTTCGAGTCGCAGTTCTTCGACACCCGCGACAAGAACTCGACCATCTACGTCTGGGCGATCTTCGCGGTCACCTTCGTGATGCGCCCGATCGGCTCGTGGTTCTTCGGGCGCTTCGCCGATCGCTACGGCCGCAGGGCCGCCCTGACGTTCTCGGTCTCGCTGATGGCGGCGTGCTCATTCGTCGTCGCGATCATCCCGACGCGCGTCGTGTTCGGCGCCGGCGCGGTGGCAGTGCTGCTGCTCGCCCGGCTCGTGCAGGGCTTCGCCACCGGCGGCGAATACGGCACGAGCGCGACCTACATGTCGGAGGCGGCGGTTCCGGGCCGCCGCGGGTTCCTCTCGTCCTTCCAGTACGTCACGCTCGTCGGCGGCCAGGTCGTCGCGCAGCTCGTGCTGCTGATCATGCTGCTCACGATGAGCCCCGACGCGATCTCAGCGTGGGGGTGGCGCGTCGCGTTCGGCATCGGCGGCGTCGCGGCGCTCGTCGTGCTCTGGATCCGCCGCACCATGGACGAGACGCTGCACACCGAGACGATCGCCGCCGTGCGCTCGGGCGAGGGCGAGGCCGCGCGCACGCACGGCTCGCTTGTGGAGCTGTTCGGGCGATGGTGGCGCGAGGCGCTGCTGGTCTTCCTCATCACCGCCGGCGGAACGCTCGCGTTCTACGTCTACTCGGTGAATGCCCCGGCGCAGATCCAGAAGGCGTTCGCGGGCTCGTCGCCCGTTGCCGCCGGCTGGATCAACCTCGGCTCGCTCGCGATCCTCATGGTGCTGCAGCCCATCGGCGGCTGGCTCTCCGACATCGTCGGTCGCAAGTCGCTGCTCGTCTTCTTCGGCGTCGGCGGCGCGCTCTACACGTGGTTCCTCGTCACGCAGCTGCCGAAGCAGACCAGCGCGGGCGCGGCCTTCGGCATCCTCGTCGTGGGCTTCGTGATCCTCACCGGGTACACGTCGATCAACGCCGTCGTGAAGGCGCAGAGCTTCCCGATGCACATCCGCGCGCTGGGGCTCGGCATCGCCTACGCCGTGGCGAACTCGCTCTTCGGCGGCACGGCGCCCCTGCTCTACCAGGCGGCCGCCGCCCGCAACAGCGTGTCGGCGTTCATCGTCTATGCGACCGTCGTGATCCTGGTCTCGCTCGTCGTCTACGTCTTCTTCCTGCGCAACACGGGGGCCAACTGGCTCGACGACCCCGACGAGATGCAGCGCCGGGCCGACGCCCGCCGCCGCAAGGTCAGGGCTCCTGGGGCAGTGTGACCTGGAAGACCGTGCGGCCGGGGGCGCTCTCGAGCGTCACCCGGCCGCCGTGCGCCTCTGCGATGGCACGGACGATCGCGAGTCCGAGGCCCGTCGACCCGCCGTCGTGGTTCCGCGCGGAATCCCCGCGCGCGAAGCGGTCGAACACGGTGGGCTGCAGCTCCGCAGGCACGCCCGGCCCGTCATCCTGCACCCTGAGCACGTTCATGCCGTTTGCGGCATGAAGGCTTACCGTGACGTGCGTGCCGGAAGGCGTGTGCGTCGCCGCGTTGGCGAGCAGATTGGCGACGAGGCGGCGCAGCTGGCTCTCGTCGCCGTTCACGAGCACGGGTTCCGGATCGAGGTCGAGCGACCAGGTGTGATCGGATGCCGCAAGCCGCGCATCCCCGGCGGCCTCGGCGACGAGGAACGAGAGGTTCACCTCGGTGCGCTGCACCGCGGGGCGCCCCGCCCGGCCGTCGGCGTCGAGTCGCGCGAGCAGCAGCAGCTGGTCGACGAGCTCGCCCATCCGCACCGACTCGCGGTCGATGCGGGCGATGTTGCGCTCGAGGTCTTCGGGCAGCTCGGGGTGCTGCCGCGACGAGAGCTGCGCGTAGGCGCGCACGGTGGCAAGCGGCGTGCGCAGCTCGTGGCTCGCGTCGGCGACGAACCGGCGCATGGTCTCTTCGCTCGTATGCCGCACCGAGAGGGCCTCGTCGACGTGAGCCAGCAGCGCGTTGAGGGCCGCGCCGACCTGGCCGACCTCTTCCGTCGAGGCGAGGTCGGCCTCGGCGACGCGGGCCGAGAGCCGCACATCGCCGCGGTCGAGCCGGACCCCGGTAACCGACGCGGCGGTCGCCGCGACCCGCCCCAGGGGCCGCAGCGAGCGGCCGATGACGACGGCCGCGACCCCGGCGCCGGCCAGCGTCGCGAGGATCGCGACGGCGAGGATCACCCAGGTGACCTGCCACACCGTCGAGTCGACCGGCGCCAGCGGCACGCCCGTGACGATCATCGCCCCGCCGGGCAGGCTGCTGCTCGCCACCCGGTACCGGCCGAGCTCACCGCCCAGGTCGACGGTGGTCGGCGGCGTGCTCGTGCGGAATCCCGCGAGCGCGTGCTGCGCCGACTCATCGAGCTGGTGCCGCTTGCCCGCCGCGTCGACGAAGCCGTTCACGACGATCTCGTCATCGTCGAAGACGGCCACGATCGTCTGCGGAGCCTGCCCGGGCACGCCCACGAACTCGCCCACGAAGTCGCCCGACGACGGCTGCGGCTCGCGCGGCCCGGCGTCGCCCGTGCCCGATCCCGGCTGCAGCCGGTCGAGCTTGCCGCCGATGCGGTCCACCCGCTGGGCCGACGACGCGAGGCGGTCGTCGAGTTGCCCCACGAGGTAGCCGCGCAGCGCGAGGAGTGTGATGCCGCCGATGATGAGGCACGCGGCGGCGACGAGAGCGGCGGCGATCAGCACGATGCGCCACCGCAGGCTGTGCAGCAGGACTCTCACGCGCCGTCCGTCTTGAGGATGTAGCCCACTCCGCGCACCGTCTGGATGCTCGCCCCGCAGTCGTCGGGCAGCTTGCGCCGCAGTGTCGAGACGTACATCTCGACGAGGTTCGACTCCGCGCCGAAGTCGTAGCCCCAGACGGTGGTGAGCAGCTGCTCGCGGCGCAGGACGCGCCCCGCATTGCGCGCGAAGCACCACAGCACCTCGAACTCGGTCGCCGTGAGCTCGAGTCGGCGGCCGCGGAAGCTCGCCGCGCGCTCGGTCTCGTCGAGCATGATCTCGCCCGCCGTCAGGCTGGCGCGGGGCGCGGCATCCGTCATCGACGGCGCCAGCCGAACGAGCGCCCGCGCCCTGGCGAGCAGCTCGGCGATGTCGAAGGGCTTCGTGACGTAGTCGTCGCCGCCGGCGCGCAGGCCCGTGATCCTGTCCTGCTGGCCGTCCTTCGCGGTGAGGAACAGCACGCGCACCTCGTCGCTGATGGCGCGGATGCGGTCGAGCACGGCGAGCCCGTCGAGGTCGGGCAGCATGATGTCGAGCACGACGACGTCGGGCCGCCAGTCGCGCACCGTGAGCGGAACCTCGCGGCCGCGATAGGCCGTCTCGACCTCCCAGCCGTCGCTGCGCAGCGCGAGGGCGACCGCGTCAGCCAGCGCGACCTCGTCGTCGACGACGAGCGCGCGGGCCGGGGTGCCGTCTGCGCGGCGGACGGGCGGGAGGTCGAGCGGGTGCGAGCGGCTCATCCGCTCATTCAGCCAGCGCATGCCGAGAGTTTCCTATGTCGCGGCCCAGTCCCGGATACGGCCTGCGATTTGGGATGATCTCGGCATGGGTTCGGATGCCGCACTTGTGCTCCTCGCCGTCGTCGGCGCCGTCGTGCTGGCGGTCGTCGTCACGGTGGTGGCACGCAGCTCGGGCTGGTCGGCGCCGCTGATGCTCGTCGCCATCGGCGCGATCGTGGCGCTCATCCCCGGCATCCCCCGCCTCACGATCGCGCCGGACGTGATCCTCTACGGCGTGCTGCCGCCCCTGCTCTTCTCGGCGGCGATGCGCGCCTCGCTCATCGACCTGCGCACCCGGCGCGACCCGATTCTGCTCAGCTCGGTCGGGCTCGTCGCCTTCACGGTGCTCGCGGTCGGCGGGGTGAGCTGGCTGATCGTTCCGGGCATCAGCGTCGCCGCGGCTCTCGCGTTCGGCGCGGTCGTCGCGCCCACCGACCAGGTGGCGGTCGAGGCGGTGACCCGGCGCGCGGGCATGCCGCGCATGCTCTCGACGGTGCTCGACGGCGAGAACCTGCTCAACGACGCGACGGCGCTCGTCGCCCTGAACTCGGCGATCGTGGCCATCACGGCGACGATCACGCCGGTCGAGATCGGCGTCTCGTTCGTGCTCGAGGTCGTCGCAGGCCTCGCCGCGGGCCTGCTGGTCGGCTTCGTGCTGGGCTATGTGCGCGGGAAGCTCGCGGCGCCCGTGCTCGACACGAGCCTGTCGCTCGTGACGCCGTACCTGGCGTTCCTGCTCGCGCAGGCGGCGCATGGCTCGGGCGCGCTCGCCGTGGTCGTGGCCGGGCTGTTCCTCGGCTATCGCGCTCCGAGCTTCCAGTCGGCCCAGGCGCGCGTCGCCGAGGAGCTCAACTGGCGCACGATCCAGTTCATCGTCGAGAACCTCGTCTTCCTGCTCATCGGCCTGACGCTGCCGCGCGCGGTGGAAGCGGCGGCCGAGAGCGGCATCCCGGTCGGGCAGCTCATCGGCATCGCTGTCGCGCTGCTCGCCGCCGTGGTCGTCACCCGTCTCATCTGGGGCGCGGTCGTGACGCCGCTGTTCCGCTACGGCCCGGCCCGCATGCGCCGCGTCGGCTGGCCGTGGGTCACGATCGTGCCGTGGACCCTCGCCGGGGTGCGCGGCGTCGTGACGCTCGCCGCCGTCTTCCTGCTGCCCGCCGAGACGCCCGACCGGGCTGTGCTGCAGCTGCTCGCCTTCGTGATCGTGATCGGAACGCTGCTGCTCGCGGTGCCGATTCCGCGTGTGCTGCGTCGCGCCGGGCTCGTCATGAGCGCGTTCGACCAGGAGCGGGTCGAGGCCGAGCTGCTCATGGCCGAGGCCAAGGCGGCCGGGCTCGACCTCGTGCGCGAGCGCGCCGGCGACAGCACGGACCCGCGCGTGCTCGAGCGGCTGACGGCGGATGCCGAATTCGTGTCGGCCTCCGTCGACGATGGGCCGCTGCCCACGGGCGAGAGCCTGAACGCCGCATACGCCGCGCTGCGGATCGAGCTCTTCCAGGCCGAGCGGAAGGCCGTGCTGCAGGCCCGCGCCGAGGGTCGCTATCAAGAGGCCGCGGTGCGGAAGGTCATGCACGTGATCGACGCGGAGGAGACGGCGGCTCGGGTGCTGCGGCACGGCGAGGTCTGAAAGCCGCTCGAATTCCCGCGCATTTCGGGTTGTGGAGCGCACGGATGTTTCGCTAGCCTGGCAATTCACCGAGAAAGGGGGTTCCGCATGTTCATTCGCATCTCTGCAGGCGACATGCGTCGAGCCCCGATTTCCGGGCTGGGGCGCGTGAGCGTCGCCGGGCTCCGCTAGCAGCGCACCGCCTTCGACCGCAGCCCGACCGCCGTCTGATCGCAGCCGCGATCCGGCACCCGCCTTCCCGCTGAGGGCGACGACCGTCTTCGACGTCGCGTCCGCTCTCGCGTCCGATCTCATCTCCCATCCCATCGATCGGTCGATCTCGGCCACCCACCTCAAGGAAATTCGAATGATCAACATCCAAACTCACCCTCCCCAATCGACCGTGACGACGCTCACGATCGATCTGGCGGAACTGCCCGAGCTGAGCCTGGGTCGCCGCGTCGCCCTTGCGCTCAGCCTCGTGCTGATCACGAGCGTCGAGCCGCGGAAGGCGCGGAAGCCCGCGCGCGACCCGGAGCTCAGGCGGCTCGCTGGGCTGCACATCGACGAGCGGGGCCGGCGCGAGCGCGAGCAGCTCGCCGAGCGCCTGCTGCTCGGCGCTCACGCGTGGCGCTGAGGTCGCGATGCCCACCACGCCACCCCCGATTCCGCACCCCACCACCTGGCCCGCCGGCCTCGCCGGCGGGCCACCGTCGTTAAGGGGCGAGCCGCGGCGCTGCCGTCAGCGATCGGAACGCGACCAGCCGAGCAGCGGTGCGAGGGCGCCCGCGATGTCGCCGAGCAGCTGCTCGTAGTCGTCGTGCTCGAAGCTGAACGGCAGGGCGAAGGCGACCTCGTCGACGGCCTGGAACGCCGCGTCGGCCTCGAGGCGCTCGGCGATCTCGGCGGACGAGCCCACGAGATCGGCCGCGAACAGCATGCCCCGGGGGCCCTGCGGCACGCCGACGCGGTGGGCGCGAGACGCGGCGTAGGCGCGGTACTTCTCGGCCTGCGCCGCGGTCGCGGAATCCGTCGGGATCACGACCAGGCCCTGCGAGACGCGCGCGCCCGCGCCGCGCTCCTCGCGGTACGCGTCGATCTGCGCCCGCTGCACCGCGGCGAAGTCGGTGCTGCCGCCCTCGCTCTGCACGACGGAGGAGGTCAGCAGGTTGAAGCCGTTGGCCCCCGCCCAGCGCGCGGAACGCAGGCTGCCCGCGCCGTACCAGAGCCGCTCAGCGAGCCCGCTCGAGTGCGGCTCGACGCGCTCGCTGTACTCCTCGATGCCCTCGCGGCCCGAGAAGTCGCTCACCTGGTCGCCGCGCACGAAGCCGCGCAGCCGCAGCAGGCGCGCGTAGCTCAGGTCCTCGTCGCGCCAGGTGCCGGGGTAGAGCGCCTCTTTGTAATCGTCGAAGTGCATGGGCGTGCCGGTCGAGAACCCCGGGTTGAGCCGGCCGCCCGAGAGCACGTCGACGGTCGCGAGGTCTTCGGCGAGGCGCAGCGGGTTCTCGGCGCCGAGCGGGATGACGGCCGTGCCAAGCTCGATGCGCGCCGTGCGCTGCGTCGCGGCGGCCAGCACCGTCGCGGGCGACGAGATGCCGAACTGCAGATGCCGCTGGCGCACCCACGCCGAGTCGAAGCCGAGTCGCTCGCCGAGCTCGATGAGCTGCAGGGTCGTCTCGTGGCCGTCACGCGGGTGCTCGGGGTCGAAGAGCCCGATGGTGAGGAAGCCGAGACGGCGCAGGCTCACTGCCGGCCGATTTCCGACTCGTCGCTCAGCTCATGCCACGTGCGCCGGTAGTAGACGAGGGGGGCCGCGGACTCCGCGACATCGGTCTCGGGAAGGCGCGCCTGCAGCGCGTGCACGGCGACGACCGTCGACGACCCGGCGCGCATGCGGTCGATCACGCGGCCGCGGATCCAGGTGCGCACGGCGGGGAAGTACGGCTCGCCCGTGATGAGGCGGTCCCAGAGGGACGTGTCGGCGAAGCGGTCGATGCCGCTCGTCGCGCCGAGGCGCGCCAGGTCGAGCTGGTCGGCCGACAGCAGGTGCACGATCAGCGTGTCGGCCTTCGTGATCGTGGCGGACGCCGACGACTGGTCGGAGATCGAGAACACGAGCAGCGGCGGCTCGGCACTCACCGAGAACACCGACGTGGCCGTCATCGCAACGGGGCCCTCACCGGCGTCGGCGGTGATCAGTGCGACGCCGGCGGGGTGGTGACGGAAGGCGAGTTTGAACTCGTCGGCGGACAGACCGCCGAGAGCGGTCGCCTGGTCGTCGTTCTCAAGCCGGTGAAGACGTTCGGGTTCCGCCACGTGGTCCTCCTTCTGCGACGGCGCGGCCTGCACGGCGCGTCCTGTTGACATTCTCAGCCTGTTTGCTCATCGCGCCCTGTGCCAAGAAGTGTTGCACCGTGTGACCGTCAGGTACCCGGCTCGGCCTCGTCGACCGTCGCAATGGCGCCGTCCCCCGCCCGCTGCGGGCGCACGAGGACGACGGCGAGCAGAAGCAGGATGATGCCGATGGATGCCGCGAGCGTCAGCGGCTCGCGCAGCACGGTGACCGCGAGCACCGTCGCCGTGACGGGCTCGATGAGCGACAGGATCGCAGCCGTCGTCGACGGCACCCCGCGCAGCAGGCCGCCGAAGAAGGCGAGGTAGGCGAGCACCGTGGGCACGGCGGCGAGGAAGGCGATCCAGGCCCAGCCGGCGGCATCCGTGCCCATGAGGTCGAAGCCCGCGAACGCGCCCCAGATCGCGACGAGCAGCCCCGCCACGGTGAACGAGGTCGCGATCAGAGCGGCGGGCGTGAGGCCGGGAACGGCCCGCCGGTTCACGACCGTGGTGCCGGCGAACGACAGGCCGGCGACGAGCGCGAGCAGCACGCCGAGCGCGGTCTTCGCCGGGTCGGATGCCACAGCAGGGGCATCCGTCACGAGAATCAGCCCGACCACGGCGGCGACGAGCGCGACGATGACGGCGGCGGAGGGCATGCGCCGCCCCCTGATCGCGCTCGCGATCGCGACGGCGACGGGCGCCGAACCGAGCGCGATGACCGTCGCCACCGCGACGCCGACGAGCGCGAGGGCTTGGAAGTACGCGCCCTGATAGACGGCCGAGAGCAGCGCCGTCAGGCCGATGTGCCGCAGCGACGCAGGGGTACGGGGGATGCGCCGCAGCTCGCCCGTGGCCGCGGTGAGCGCCACCATGAGGAGCCCGCCGGCGACGAGGCGCAGCGCCGAGAGCGCGGGCCACGAGAGGGTGCTGTGCTGCGCCGCGAAGGTCGCGGCGAGACCGCCCGTGCCCCAGAGCACTCCGGCGACGGCGACCAGCACGAAGCCCCACGGGCGGGAGGCGGCGGGGGCGTTCATGGGGATGTCTCGACTGTAGCGGCACGTTTCGTAACGCGGCGTAAGCGGGCGCAACACGCCTCGCACCGCCGCGGGGCGGGTGCCTACCGTGTGAGGCATCGCGGCGTATCCAAGTGGTCGAAGGGAACGGTTTCATACTCCGTCTGCCGCAGGTTCGAATCCTGCCGTCGCGTCGGTGTGGTCGCATCGCGGCGCGGCCGGGGGCAGGATCGAAGCATGACGACGTGGTTCATCACCGGCTGTTCGACGGGCTTCGGGCGCGCGCTCGCCGAAGCGGTGCTCCATCGTGGCGACAATGCGGTGATCACCGCGCGGAACGCCGACTCGATCACGGAGCTCGCGGCCCGGCATCCCGGCTCGGCCCTCGCCCTGCCGCTCGACGTGACCAGGCACGACCAGGTGGTCGCCGCAGTCGCGCAGGCTGACACGCGGTTCGGCGGCATCGACGTGCTCGTCAACAACGCGGGTCACGGCTACCGCGCGGCCGTCGAAGAGGGCGAGGATGCCGCGGTGCGCGAGCTCTTCGAGACCAATTTCTTCGGGCTGGTGGATGTCACGAAGCAGGTGCTTCCTGGCATGCGCGCACGCCGCTCGGGAACGATCGTGAACCTCTCGTCGATCGCGGGGCGCACCTCGCCGGTCGGCTCGGGCTACTACGCGGCCTCGAAGTTCGCCGTGGAAGGCCTGTCGGGGTCGCTGCGGCAGGAGCTCGAGCCGCTCGGCATCCGCGTGGTCGTCGTCGAGCCGGGCGGCTTCCGCACGGACTTCGCGGGGCGATCGCTCGGGCAGTCGGCCGAGCCGATCGCGGACTACGCCTCGACGGCGGGCACGCGCCGCAAGAGCGCTGCTGAGGACGGCAGCCAGCCGGGCGACCCCGCGAAGTTCGCGCAGGCGATCATCGACGTGGTCGCATCGCCCGAGCCGCCGCTGCGGCTGCTGCTCGGCACCGATGCCCTCGCGCGCACGCGGGCAGAGCTCGCGTCGCAGCAGGCCGAGCTCGCCGCCTGGGAGCACGTCACGGTGTCGACGGACTTCGACGGGTAACAGCACGTCACGGTTTCCGTCGCTCCACCGACTTCGGCGCTCGCCAGAGCGTGTCGACCCCCGCCGACCTCCACGCCTCACAGCGGGCAGACCTCTGCCTCGCCGTCGGGGTCAGGAACTGAGCGGTATCGGGGTGTTGGAGTTCACGGGCTGCCAGTCGATGATCTTTCCGCCGTAAGACCAGCGCACCCAGGGTCTGCCGTCGATCATGCGGATCTGCCACGGCCCCTTCTCGACTTCGTCGTGGTGGAAGGGGCACAGAAGAACACCGTTGTCGACGTCGGTCGGGCCGCCCTGGAACCAGCTGAGCACGTGGTGCGCCTCGGTGCGGTAGGCAGGCACATGGCAGCCGGGAATGACGCACTCGGCACCGTCGCGGGCGACCATGGCCCGGCGCTGCCGGCGGGTGAAGCCTCTGCTTGTGCGCCCGAGCCGCAGGAACGCACCCGCCTCGGTCAGCACGACTTCTTGCAGGCCCCCGCTGCAGACCATCTTGCGGGCGAGCTGCACGCTCGTCGGCTCGGCGGACCCGGCGAAGAACGCCAGGCCCTTCCCCGAGGCGAGCTCGGCCTCGGTCGTCGAGACCCACACGGTGGGATGGTCGCCGCCGAGCTCGAGCGTGTCCGCGAGACGCGCGTGGGCGGCGAACACGTCGCGCAGGCCATCGGCGTACTTCTGGCCGATCGTGCGAGGGTCGGCCGGGGCCTGCTGGCCTTCGGCGAAGGTGACCTTCCGCTTGGGGCTCGCGTAGCCGTCGAGCACGGTGCGCAAGGTCGCCGCGTATTCCACCGGCAGCAGCCCGGACACGCGCGCGGCGCCGTCTTCCTCTTTGCCGATCCAGAAGAACCGCTTCTCGTGGGCGACTCGCGCGCGCTCTTCGACGACCTCGGGGGTCAGCGCGGCGGCGCGTCTGTGCGCTACCTCGCGCAGCCGATCGGCCGGCATCATCACGGCGAGCTCGACGAGCTCGCTCTCGACGGTCGCCACCTCGGACGGCGCGGCCGCATCTGCAGCGCTCTTCAGCTCGCTGCTGATCGCCTGCGCGCTCTCGCGCCCGATGAGCCCGCCCAGCACCGCCGCCTCGACCACCGGAAGCTTCGCCAGGTCTTCCACATCGGCGACCAGCCGCCTGGCCGACTTCCCGGACGCCCCCGTCATCGCCTCGACCGCCTGTGCGGTGGTCTTGTGCCCGAGGCGCTTGGCCAGCGAGTCGGCGCCCGGCGAGGCATCCGAGCGTCGGTTCAACTCGGCGACCCCCGCCAGTTCGAGCGCCTCAACCTGACGCTTGACCTCGTTCACACGACCGAGGAAGTCCACCAGCTGGGCGTCGCTGAGCCCACAGGCCCGCAACGGGAGCATCGCACTCAGCCCCTGCAGGGCTAGTGCGGCACTCTGCCCGACGAATTCCATGCGAACAAGTTTACGATTTGCGTAGGCGCGCAGCAATATCTAATGGGAACAAACATTCCACAACTTCGGTAACCGGGCCGACTTTTCCACAGGTACGCGGGCGGCGAGCATGTCGACGCGAATCAGCCGAGGGCGCCGGTCTCTGCCGCGATGGCGTCGCCGTCGGCCTCTTCCACCGAGTAGTCCATGCCGCGCTCCTCGTCGCGCTGCTCCTCCTCGCGGTCGTGCGGGCGGCGCTCGTGGTGCTGGCGGCCGCGCCGTTCGCCGGCGCGGTCACCGGCCGCGGGGGCGGCTTCCGCGGGGGCCGCAGCCGCGACCTCGCCGGTCGCCTGCAGCCGAACGGTCAGCTCGACCGGGCCCGAGTCGGAGGCGGCGGTGGCGGTGACGACGAACGACTGGGGTGCCGAGGCGGCCACGGTCGCGGGCATGCCCGGCTGCGCGACCACCGGGGCCGCCGCGTGGGTGGGTGCGGCCGCCTCGGGTGCGGTCGCCCCGCTCGCGGCCGCGGCTGGGGTCGCCGCCCCCGCGCCGGTCGGGCCGTCCGCGGTGGCGGCGGCTGCGGTCTTCTCCGAGGCCTGCGCGGCCGAGGCATCCGCCGTCACACCGGTGGCAGCCCCCGCGACGACGGGCGTGACATAGCCCGCGTGCGTCATCGACGCGATCTGCGCGCTGATCATCATCGACTTCTTGCCCGCAAGACGCTGCCGGCGCATCTTCCACATGAAGAACGGCTTGCCGGCCAGCGCGAGCACGATGCCGATCGCGGCGTAGACGCCGAGCAGAACCCAACCGTGCCACGCCTCTGGCCCGACACCGTATGCCGTGCGGCGGAAGAGATTGATCGTCGCCGTTCCCGAGACGAAGTCGTGCAGGAAGCGGAACGGCTGCGGCACGAGCGCGGGCGGGTACGCACCGCCGGAGCCCGGCACGTTCGCGAAGACGAACAGCAGCAGCGCGGCGCCGGTGACGAAGCGCCCCATGAAATAGGCGAGGCCGTTCACCACGCAGCCGACGGCGAAGCTCGTCGCGGCGCCGATCGCCCAGAGCTGGAAGAAGTGCCCGTCGACGGCATGCACCACGAAGCGCGCGAGAGCGAGGGCGAGACCCGGCAACAGAATGCTGGCGCCGGCGAACACCGAGAACCGCTGCCAGTGCTTCAGGCCGCCGCCCATCATGCCGACGAACATCGAAACCATGTAGCCGGCGATCGTGCAGACGAGCGTGAGGTAGAAGAGCGAGGTGCCGAACGAGTCGTAGGCCGGCAGTGGCGCGAGATCGTCCACGTGCACCGTCGTCTGCGAGGCGGCGCCGACCTGTTGGAAGAACTGCTGGGCGAGGCTCGCGAGCTGGAAGCTGCCGGCGCTCGCGATCACGAGGTTCGCGCTGCCGTCGCCCGGCTGGTAGGCGGCGGCGAGCTCACCGCTGCGGACCTGGGCCTTGGCGTCGGCGAGCGACTCGACGACGCGCACCGTGACGGCGCCCTTCGACTCGCCCTGCAGCTGCTCGGCGACCGGCTGCATGACCGAGCTGGAGCCGACGACCGCGACGGGCACGTTCTTGAACGCCGGCGCGTGGAACGCGAAGACGTAGCAGAACACGAAGGCGATGACGAAGAACACCGGCAGCCAGAGCTGCAGGCCGATCATCTGCAGCCCGGTGGGCATTTTCCCGTACCAGGCGCGATAGCGGGCGCGGATGCCGGCGGGGGCCGGCGCCTCGACCGGGGTGACGGCTTCAGCTGTGCTGGTCATGTGCTTCCTTCGTGAGGCTGGTGGCGATGCGGGCGGTCGAGGTGTCGTTGAACCGCTTGAGAAGTCGAGTGAGGGTGTCGATCTCGTCTGTCGTGAAATCCCCGACAAGGTCTTTGACGGTGGCGGCGCCGCTGTGGGTGATCGCGTCGATGCGGGCCCTGCCGTCATCGGTCGCGCTGAGAAGGCTTGCGCGACCATCTTGCGGGTCGCGAACGGATGCCACGAGTCCCGCGCTCTCGAGCGAGGCGACGCGCCGGCTGACGGCGGGGCGCGACAGGCCGATCTGCTCGGCGAGCTCGCTCGAGCGCACCGGGCCCTGGCCGATCACCATGCGCAGCAGCAGTTGTGCGACCGGGTCGAGGGCGCTGTCGCTCTCGGTCAGCAGGGCCGCCGCTGCGGTGTGCCGGTACCAGATGCGCAGCAGCTGCTCGTGCAGCTGCTGTTCGATCTCCCCGCGTGATTGTTCCACTATGCAACTATAAACTAGTTGCGTGCTGAAATCAACTAATCGGGCGGCTCTCGACCGAGGCGGTTGCGCGTTGCCCTGAGGGCGGCCGCGCCAGCCCGTCAGAGCACAGGCTGCAGCTCGAACGGGTCGGTGCGCACCTCGATCAGCGCGCGCTGGATGGCGCCGAGCACGACGACGTCGCCGCCGAGCTCTGATGCCGCGACCACCGGTAGCGGCGGGTAGAAGTTCTCGGCGAGGCTGCGCTGCGCGGACTCGATGATCGGCCCGGCGGCTGCCGCGATCGCCCCGGCGACGATCACGCGCTCGACGTCGAGCAGGCTGACGAGGATCTCGGCGATCTGCGCGAGCCGGTCGCCGAGACGCGCCACGATCCGGGTCGCCACCGGGTCGTTGCGGGATGCCGCGGCCAGCACGTCCTCGGCCGTGAGCCGGTCGGCGGGCGAGGCCGCCAGCGGCGTCTTCGGCTTCACCTTCCCGGCGCGGGCCGCCTCTCGGCCCCACTCGCGTGCAAGGTGTCCGAGGCCGTCGGCACTGCCGACGTCATCGACGAGGTTGAGCAGACGCAGCTCGCCGGCGCCGC
The DNA here is from genome assembly GCF_039538245.1 of Gryllotalpicola kribbensis. Lineage (NCBI taxonomy): Bacteria > Bacillati > Actinomycetota > Actinomycetes > Micrococcales > Microbacteriaceae > Gryllotalpicola > Gryllotalpicola kribbensis. Next base: position 543,856 of record NZ_BAABBX010000015.1, on the reverse strand, counting down.
CGTGGCGACCGCGCAGCAGATGGCCGTCGACCATGATCCCCGCACCGAAGCGCTCGCCGGAGAGCAGCACGGCGAAGGACTCGATCTCGGCGCCGAGCCGGGCTCGCTCTGCCAGGACGGCGAGGTTCGCGTCGTTCTCGACCACGACCCGGCCGTAGCCCTCGAGGCGCTCGGTCAGCTGCGGGTTCATCAGGCGCCAGAAGCCGTCGCCGTCGGGTGACGCGCCGGCGCCGTCGACCGGTGCGGGGATCCCGACCACGGTCACGATCGGCGCGCGGCCGCCGGCGTCTGCGACCGCGGTGTCGAGCGCCCTGCGGATCACGGCGAGTCGGCGCCCAGGGGTCTGAGCGCCGAACCGTGCCTCGGCCCGCGCCCGCACCGCTCCCGAGAGATCCGTGACGGTGGCGACCACGTGGTGCTCGCCGGCGTCGACGGCGGCGAGCACGGCAGCGTCGCCGCGCAGGCGGTAGCGGCGTGCGGGGCGGCCCTTGCTGTAGGCCCCCGCCGCGCGGGCATCCTCGACCTCGACCAGCCAGCCGCGGGCGACGAGCTCGGCGCACACGCCCAGCGCCGTCGAGCGCGTCAGCCCGGTCGCCGCGATCACCTCGCTCGCATCGAACACCTCGTGCCCGAACGCGAAATCGAGCACCGATTCCACGTTGATGCGGCGCAGCAGCTGGGGCGACGTCGCTGCCCGCTCCGACGGCGAGGTTGACGGCCCGGGGTTCACGGCCCCAGAATACTCACGGCATTAGATTTAGACTGTAAATCTATTGCGTGGATCTTCTCGCGACGACGCGAGACCCCGAAGGAGACAACGACGTGCATCCCCCCACGCCCCGAAGCAGGCTGACCCGGCGAACGTTCCTCGCCGGCGTCGGCGCCGCGGGAACGACCCTCGCCCTCGCCGGTTGCGGCGCCGTCGGGCGCTCGGCCCGGCCGACGACGATCCGCTTCTACGTGTCGAAGCCCGAGGTGATCGGCTACTTCCAGAACCTCGCGAACCGCTACAACCGCAGCCAGTCGAAGGTGCGCGTGGTGCTCGACTCGACCTCGAACATGTCGGCGGACTTCGTGCGCAACCAGCCGCCGGACCTCGGCTGCTGGAACTACAACTTCTCGATGGTCGAGTTCGTCGAGCACGGCGCCCTGACCGACCTCAGCGACACCCCAGAGGCGAAGTCGATCAACCCGAAGCTGTGGACCCTGCTCGACCAGACCGCCAAGTACCCCGGCCGCGTGAGCGCCGTTCCGTACTCCGTCATGGCGGCATCCGTCATCTACAACAAGACGATCTTCGCCCAGCACGGCATCCAGGTGCCGACGACCTGGGCAGAGCTCACCGCCGCGTGCGAGAAGCTGCTGGCCGCGGGCGTCACGCCGTTCTACAACACCTATCGCGACACCTGGACCATCGCCCAGGGCATGTTCGACTACACGATCGGCGGCATGGTCGACGTGAAGTCGTTCTTCGCCGAGCTGAGCCGCGAAGGCACCCACGTGGGGAAGTCGTCGCGGGCCTCGTTCGAGAAGGACTTCGCGGCGCCGATGCGCCGCATGGCGCAGGTGGCGAAGTACTCGAACAAGGATGCCGCGAGCCGCGGCTACGGCGACGGGAACCTCGCCTTCGCCAAGGGCAAGGCCGCCATGTACCTGCAGGGCCCGTGGGCGCTCGGCGAGATCGCCAAGACGAACGCGCACCTCGAGCTCGGCACCTTCCCGCTGCCCGTGACCGACGACCCGAACGACCTCAAGGTGCGCGTGAACGTCGACCTCGCGCTGTGGATTCCGGAGGCGTCAAAGAAGCAGGATGCCGCGCGGGACTTCATGTCCTGGCTCATGAAGCCGGCCGTCATCGACAGGTACAACGCCGACAACAACGGCTTCGGCGTGCGCGCCGATGCGCCGCCGATGAAGAACCCCGCTCTTGCCGGAATGCAGAAGTACTACGACGAGGGCGCCTTCTACCTCGGGGCATCCCAGCTCATCCCCGCCTCCATTCCCGTCGCCAACTACGCCCAGGCGATGGCGCTCGGGTCGAACCCGGCCACCCAGCTGCGCACGCTCGATGCGGATTGGGCGCGGCTGGCGCTGCGCTCCGCCTGACCCACACGTCGATTCGAAGAAGAAGGACGACACATGGCCATCACTTCCCTGCCCACGCCAGGCGGGTCGCGCTCATCGCATCGGCCCCGCGTCGAGCCGGTGTTCCACCTGTTCCTCTGGCCCACCGTGGCGCTGTTCACCCTCGCCATCACAGTGCCCGCCGTCATGGGCATCGTGCTGAGCTTCACGAACTCCGTCGGCTTCGGCGAGTTCCGCTTCACCGGGCTGACCAACTACATCGCCGTCTTCTCGGACCCGGCGATCTTGCACGCCTACGGCTTCACGCTCTGGTTCTCCCTCGTGACCGTCGTGCTGGTGAACCTCATCGCCTTCCTGCTGGCGATCGCGCTCACCGCGAAGATCCGCGCGCGGGTGTCGCTGCGCGCCGTCTTCGTGATCCCGATGGTGATCTCGGGCATCGTCATCGCCTACGTGTTCAGCTACCTGTTCGCGAACAGCCTGCCCGCCGCGGCGACGGCCCTGGGCTTCGCGCCGCTCGAGCAGAGCATCCTCGCGAACCCGAGCCTCGCCTGGGTCGCGGTCGTGATCGTCACCGCGTGGCAGGCGATCCCCTCGGCACTGCTCATCTACATCGCCGGCGTACTGTCCATCCCGTCCGACGTGTACGAGGCCGCCGCGCTCGACGGCGCGAGCCCCTGGCGCCAGCTGCGGTCGATCACGGTGCCGCTGACCGCCGGCTACATCGTGATCAACGTGATCATCGGGTTCAAGAACTTCATGAACGCCTACGACATCATCCTGGGTCTCACGAACGGCGGCCCGGGCACCGCGACCACGAGCGTCGCGATGTCGATCTTCAGTGGGTTCACCAACGGCGACTACTCGTACCAGATGGCCAACGCCACCATCTTCTTCGTCATCGCGGTCGTGATCGCGCTGCTTCAGCTGCGCGCGACCCGAGGAAGGACCGCGTTCTGATGACCACCCAACTCACCGTCGGGCAGCCAGAGGCCGTGGCCTCTGTCGGGGAATCCCGCCACGCCACGCGCGTCGGCGCCGGCCGCTCGCGCACCAACTGGCCACTCACGATCGTCCTCGCCGTGTGCTCGCTCACCGTGCTGGTGCCGCTCTACGTGACCCTCAGCATGGCGTTCAAGACGACATCGCAGTCCGTCGACGGCAACGCCTTCTCGCTGCCGTGGCCCGTCAGCGTCTCGGGCTTCGTGCAGGCGTGGCAGCTCACCGACTTCCCGCGCAGCTTCGCGATCTCGGTGTTCATCGCCGCGGTCGCCGTGGGCGGCACCATCCTGCTCAGCTCCTTCGCGGCATACGCGATCTCGCACAACTGGCAGCGCCGGGCGTTCCGGTGGGCGTTCTTCTATCTGCTGGCCGCCATGTTCCTGCCGTTCCCGGTGGTCGCGCTCTCGCAGGTGAAGCTCACCGGCATGGTGCACCTCGACAACCCGATCGGCGTCGCGATCCTGCACGTGATGTTCCAGCTCGCCTTCAGCGTGATGCTGTTCACGGCGTTCCTGCGCTCGATCCCGGCCGAGCTGGAGGAGAGCGCGCGGATCGACGGGGCGAGCACCGCCCAGGTCTTCTGGCGGCTGATCTTCCCGCTGCTCGCCCCGATGAGCGCCACGGTCGGCATCTTCGCCTTCCTCGCGTCATGGAACGACTACGTGATGCCGTCGCTCATCACCTCGAACCCGGCCCTGCAGACGCTGCCCGTGCTGCAGCAGATGTTCCAGACCCAGTTCAGCAACAACTACAACGTGTCCTTCGCCTCGTATCTGATGGCGATGGCCCCCTCGATCCTCGTCTACCTGTTCACGCAGCGATGGGTCATGTCGGGCCTCACCCAGGGCGCCATCAAGTAGACCGACCACACCTTCGACAAGGAGAGTCACCAGCACATGACCGACGTCCTCGAGACTGCACAGACCGCACGCCCGGACAGCGCCGAGAGCTGGTGGCGGCAGGCCGCCGTCTACCAGATCTACCCTCGGTCGTTCGCCGACAGCAACGGCGACGGCATCGGCGATCTGCCCGGCATCACCTCGCGCGTGCCCTATCTGAAGCAGCTGGGGGTCGACGCCGTGTGGCTCAGCCCCTTCTATCCGTCCGAGCTCGCCGATGGCGGCTACGACGTGGCGGACTACCGCGACGTCGACCCGCGCCTCGGCACGCTCGAGGACTTCGACCGGATGTCTGAGGAGCTGCACCGCGCAGGCATCCGACTCATCGTCGACATCGTCCCCAATCACACGTCCGATCGGCACGTGTGGTTCCAAGAGGCGCTCGCCTCGCCGAAGGGCTCGGCGGCGCGTGCGCGCTACATCTTCCGCGACGGGAAGGGCGAGAACGGCGAGCTGCCGCCCTCGGACTGGACCTCGGCCTTCGGCGGCCCGGCGTGGCACCCCGTCGGCGACGGCCAGTGGTACTTCCACTTCTTCGCCACCGAGCAGCCCGACCTCAACTGGGACAACCCCGAGGTGCGCGAGGACTTCCTCACGACCCTGCGGTTCTGGTCAGACCGCGGCGTCGACGGGTTCCGCATCGACGTCGCCCACGGCCTCGCCAAGAAGCTGCCGGACGAGCTTCCGAGCCAGGCCGAGCTCGACGCGCTGCCGAAGGACGGCGACCACCCGCTGTGGGACCGCGACGACGTGCACGACATCTATGCCGAGTGGCGCCGGGTGTTCAACGAGTACACCCCCGCCCGCACGGCGGTCGCAGAGGCGTGGGTGGCGGCCGACCGCCGGGCGCGGTACGCGAGCCCGGAGGGGCTCGGCCAGGCCTTCAACTTCGACCTGCTCGAGGCCGACTTCGACGCGGCGCAGTTCCGGAACATCATCGCGTTCAACCTCGAGCTGGCCCGCGAGTCGGGCTCGTCGACGACCTGGGTGCTGTCGAACCACGACGTCGTGCGGCACGCGACGCGCTACGGGCTGCCGCCGCGCGGCGACTCGACGGTGAAGCAGGGTGCCGCGTGGCTGCTCTCGGGCGGTGCAGAGCCCGAGGTCGACCGCGAGCTCGGCCTGCGCCGCGCCCGCGCGGCGACCCTGCTCGAGCTCGCCCTGCCGGGCTCCGCCTACCTCTATCAGGGCGAGGAGCTCGGCCTTCCCGAGGTGGCCGACATTCCCGCCGCCGATCGACAGGACCCCGCCTTCTTCCGCAACCCGGGTGTCGACATCGGGCGAGACGGATGCCGCGTGCCGCTGCCCTGGGCCGCGGGCGGCGCCTCGTTCGGCTTCGGCGCGGCCGGCGCGCACCTGCCGCAGCCGGCGTGGTTCGCCGACTACTCGGTCGAGGCAGAGGAGGCCGACGCGGATTCCACGCTGAATCTCTACCGACGCGCGCTCGAATTGCGCAGCGAACTCGAGACAGAGGAGAGGCTGGAGTGGATCGAGACCGGTCGGGGGGACGTGCTCGCGTTCCGCCGGCCGAACGGCTGGATCAGCATCACCAACTTCGGCAGCGCGGCCGTTGCGCTTCCGGAGGGCGAGGTGCTGCTGAGCAGCGGGGCGCTCGATGGCGAAGCACTGCCGCCGGCCGTGACGGCCTGGCTGCGCGCGTGACACGAGGAGAAGCTGTGAGCATCAAGATCATCCACGTCGGGCTCGGGGGCTGGGGCGGCAACTGGGCGGTCAACGCCATCCCCGCGGTCGCCGAGGTCGAGGTGGCGGCCGTCGCCGACCCCAACCCCGCGACCCTGAAGTCGGTGCGCACGAAGCTCGGCCTGCCCGAGGCGCAGGCGTTCCCGAGCCTGACCGCGGCGCTCGAGGCGGTCGACGCCGAAGCGGTCGTCATCACCGCGCCCGCCGTGACGCACGTGCCACTCGCGCTCGAGGCGCTCGAGGCGGGCAAGCACGTGCTCGTCGAGAAGCCGTTCGCGAACACGGCGGAAGAGGCGGCGACCGCGGCGCGCCGGGCCGAAGAGCTGGGGCTCGTGCTGCAGGTGAGCCAGAACTACCGCAACTACCCCGCGCCGCGGGCGGTGCAGCGGATGCTTCAGGAGAACGCGATCGGCGAGCTGGCCGCCATCAGCATCGACTTCCGGAAGTGGGACAACGACCTCGCCTTCGAGGAGCACCCGCACTACAGGTTCCCGCACCCGATGATCAACGACATGGCGATCCACCACTTCGATCTGCTGCGCAAGATCACGGGCGAGGAGGCCGTGCGGGTCTACACGAAGGTCAAGGACCCCTCCTACAGCAAGTACCTCGAAGAGGCATCCGCCGTCATCACGATCGAGCTCGCGAGCGGGCTCGTCGTCAGCTATCGCGGCAGCTGGGTGAGCCGTGGCGCGCCGACCGCGTGGGCGGGCGACTGGCACATCGCGGGCGAGAGCGGCGAGATCTACTTCACGAGCCGCGGCGGCCCCGACGACGACCCCGGCGCCGCCGACGTCGTCACGCTGCGCCGCCCGGGCGGCGAGGCCGAGCCCGTCGAGCTCGCGCCGCAGGACCTGTTCGGCCGCGCGGCCGGCCTGCGGCTGTTCGCCGATGCGATCGTGAACGGCACCACGCCCGAGACAGTCGGCACGGCCAATCTCGGCAGCCTGGCGCTCATGGAGGCGGCGGCGCGGTCGGCGGCATCCGGCCGCGTCGAAGACGTGCGCCTGCCCTGAGCAACGCAGATCTGCGAAAGGACCACTTCAGAATGAGCGAATCCCCCATCCGCGTTCTCGTCTGGAACGAGAACCTGCACGAGACCTCGGGCGACGCCGAGGTGCTCGAGCACTACCCCGCCGGCATCCACACGGTCATCGCCGACAGCCTGCGCGCCCAGCTGGGCGACGCCGTGGCCGTGCGCACCGCGACGCTGCAGGAGCCCGAGCACGGGCTCACCGACGAGGTGCTCGCCGAGACCGATGTGCTGCTGTGGTGGGGCCACATGGGCCACGAGCAGGTCGCCGACGAGATCGTCGAGCGGGTGCACCGCAGGGTGCTCGCCGGCATGGGCATCCTCGTGCTGCACTCGGGCCACTACTCGAAGATCTTCAAGCGGCTCATGGGCACCACCTGCTCGCTCAAGTGGCGCAACGATGGCGAGCGCGAGCTGGTGTGGACCATCGCGCCCGAGCACGAGATCGCCGAGGGGGTGCCGAGCCCGATCGTGATTCCCGAGCACGAGATGTACGGCGAGTACTTCGACATTCCGACCCCCGACGAGACGATCTTCCTGTCGACGTTCGCGGGCGGCGAGGTGTTTCGGTCGGGCGTGACCTATCGGCGGGGGCTCGGGCGCGTGTTCTACTTCTCGCCCGGCGATCAGGCGTTCCCGATCTATCACCACCCCGACGTTCAGCGGGTGCTCGCGAACGGCGTGCGCTGGGCGCGGCCGCGACACGAGCCCCGCGAGCTGACAGCCGACTACCACGCGACGGGGTGGTTCGCGGGCTGAGCTGCGGAACGCGCGCGGCTCACTCGACGAGCCGCTGCAGCGCGGCGGCCCGCTGATCCTGCCCGATGGCCCGGAAGGCCGGGATCGCGTACTCGGCGAGAAGCTCGGCCCCCTCCTGCGCGCTGCCGTCGGCGAGCAGCAGGCGGCCGAGCGCTTCGGCCGCCGTGGCGACCACGGGCTTCTCGTCGATCGCGAGCGCGAAGTTGAGGGACGCCGCGATGAACTCGAAGTCGCCGGGCTCGCCCATCGCGCTCAGCTCTTCGCCGACCTCGAGCAGCGCGAGCCCGACGTTCCGCAAGACGCCCTGGTAGTCCCCGGCCATCCCGACCCTGATCGTGCGCTCGTCCTCGTCGCCGGCCACGATGCGCAGCAGCCACAGGCCGTTCTCGCCGATGGTGAGCGTCGCCGCGAACGGCGCCTCGACGTCGACGCGGAACAGCAGGCTGTGATCTGCGGCGGTCGTCAGCACCCAGGTCGGCGCCTCGCTGCCCGCGGCGTCGGCGACGGCCGCGAGTTCGAGGTATTCGCGCTCAAAGGGCATGTGGAGAGTATGCGACTCCGCGTCGGCGAGTCGGGCGCTGCCCGCGGGAAGCTCGTGCTCGCCGTCGAGTAGGAATAACCACTGGTCAGGTCAAGTTGAGCCAAGTAGACTCAACTTTGAGAGGCGGGCGCCGCGAGGCATCCGTCACCACAGAAATCCCAGACCAGAAGGACGAACCGCACAACATGGCCAACATGCAGGGCGTGCCGCCGACGACCGACGAGGGGAAGAGCGCCCTCGAGCAGTTCGGCATCAACCTCACCGAGATCGCGCGCCAGGGCAAGCTCGACCCGGTGATCGGGCGTGACTCCGAGATCCGGCGCATCAGCCAGGTCCTGACGCGGCGCACCAAGAACAACCCCGTGCTCATCGGCGAGCCCGGCGTCGGCAAGACCGCCGTCGTCGAGGGGCTCGCGCAGCGCATCGTCGCGGGCGACGTCGCCGACTCGCTGAAGGGCAAGGAGCTCGTCGCGCTCGACATCTCCGCCCTCGTGGCCGGCGCGATGTACCGCGGCCAGTTCGAGGAGCGGCTCAAGGCCGTCCTCAAAGAGATCAACGAGTCCGACGGCAAGATCATCACCTTCATCGACGAGCTGCACACGCTGATGGGCGCGGGCGGCGGCGAGGGCTCGGTCGCTGCGGCGAACATGCTGAAGCCGATGCTCGCGCGCGGCGAGCTGCGCCTGATCGGCGCGACCACGCTCAACGAGTACCGCGAGTACATCGAGAAGGATGCCGCGCTCGAGCGCCGCTTCCAGCAGGTGTATGTCGGCGAGCCGACGGTGGAAGACACCATCGCAATCCTGCGCGGCCTGAAGGAGCGCTACGAGGCGCACCACCGCGTCGCCATCGCCGACTCGGCGCTCGTCGCCGCGGCCGTGCTGTCGAACCGCTACATCACGAGCCGCCAGCTGCCCGACAAGGCGATCGACCTGATCGACGAGGCGGCGTCGCGCCTGAAGATGGAGATCGACTCCTCCCCCGTCGAGATCGACGAGCTGAAGCGCGCCGTCGACCGGCTCAAGATCGAAGAGCTCGCCCTCAAGAAGGAGAAGGACGACGCATCCCGCGAGCGCCTCGCCAAGCTGCGCGAGGACATGCGCGAGCGCCAGGCGCAGCTCGACGAGCTGCAGGCCCGGTGGGACGCCGAGAAGGCGTCGCTGCACTCCGTCGGCGACCTCAAGACCCAGCTCAACGAGGCCCGCATCGAGCTCGACCGGGCGATGCGCGAGGGCGACTATCAGAAGGCGTCGAAGCTCAACTACGAGACCATTCCGGGCATCGAGAAGGCGCTCGGCGCCGCGGAGAGCGGCGAGGGCGCGGCATCCGGCCCCCGCATGGTCAACGAGCAGGTGACCGACGAGGACATCGCAGCCGTCGTCGCCCAGTGGACCGGCATTCCCGTCGACCGGCTCACCCAGGGTGAGACCGAGAAGCTCATCAACCTCGAGCACGAGCTGCACCGTCGGCTCATCGGCCAGCAGGCCGCGGTCTCGGCCGTGGCCGACGCGGTGCGCCGCTCGCGCTCGGGCATCAGCGACCCGAACCGGCCGACCGGCTCGTTCCTCTTCCTGGGCCCCACCGGCGTCGGCAAGACCGAGCTCGCGAAGGCGCTCGCCGAGTTCCTGTTCGACGACGAGAAGGCCATGGTCCGCATCGACATGAGCGAGTACGGCGAGAAGTTCTCGGTCTCGCGGCTCGTCGGTGCTCCCCCGGGCTACGTCGGCTACGAGCAGGGCGGCCAGCTGACCGAGGCCGTGCGGCGGCGCCCGTACTCGGTGATCCTGCTCGACGAGGTCGAGAAGGCGCACCCCGAGGTGTTCGACGTGCTGCTGCAGGTGCTCGACGACGGCCGTCTGACCGACGGCCAGGGCCGCACCGTCGACTTCCGCAACACGATCCTGGTGCTCACGTCGAACCTGGGCTCGCAGTTCTTGACGGATGCCGCGCTGTCGGCCGCCGACAAGAGGGCCGCCGTTCTCGAGATGGTCCGCCAGGCGTTCAAGCCCGAGTTCATCAACCGCCTCGACGACATCGTCATCTTCGATGCGCTGACCGCAGAGCAGCTCGGCGAGATCGTCTCGCTCTACGTCGACCGCCTGCAGAAGCGGCTGCAGGAGCGCCGACTCGATGTCGGGGTGACGCCGGATGCCCGCGCCTGGCTCGCTGAGCGCGGGTACGACCCCGTGTACGGCGCCCGCCCGCTGCGCCGCCTGATGCAGCACGAGATCGACGACAAGCTCGCGACCGCGCTGCTGAAGGGCGAGATCAAGGACGGCGACGTGGTCCGGGTCGACGTGGCGGACGACGGCGAGGGTCTCGTGGTGAGCGCCGGCGAGAGCCTGCCGCCGCTCGACCTCGACGTGCAGGCCGAGACGATCTAGGCCAGAACCTTTACGAGCACTGAGCGGATGCCGCCGACTCCCTGAACCGGGGTCGGCGGCATCCGCCTGTTCGGGAGGATGAGGCATGGACACCAACGACCGTCGTCTCATCGACGATCTCGCACAGGAAATCAGCAAGGCACAGCCGGTCACCAAGGACCCGGAAGCGGCCCAGGTGATCGCCCAGCGCATCGCGGCGCAGCCCGATGCGGTCTACTTGCTCACGCAGGCGGTCCTTCTTCAGCAGGAGGGGCTGCGGCAGGCCCAGGTGCAGATCCAGCAGCTGCAGGCGCAGCAGCGTCAGCAGCAGAGCCGCGGCGGCGGGTTGTTCTCGGGGCTGTTCGGCGGCGGGTACCAGCAGCCGCAGTACGCGCCCCCGCAGTACGCGCAGCAGGCCCCGTTCGCCCAGCGGGGCAGCTCGAGCTTCCTCGCGCAGGCCGCGTCGAGCGCCGTCGGAATCGCGGGCGGCCTGTTCCTCTTCGAGGGCATCTCGAACCTGTTCGGCGGCGACGGCTTCGGCGGCGGCCAAGACCAGGCCTTCGAGCAGGGCTATGACCAGGGCTTCGACAACGGCTTCGATCAGGGCCAGGGCGACCAGGGGCAGGCCGACGCCGGCCAGGGCTTCGACGACAACAACTTCGACCAGGCCGGCTGGGACGGCGGCGACTTCGGCGGCGGCGACTGGGGCGTCTGAACCTGTTCCCGTTCCGGACAGATGCACCCCGCGCTGCGGGCGGAATCGTCCGGAACGGGAACGAGTTGGCGCGGCCGGAGCTCAGGTCTAGCGGCCGGCCGCGTAGCCCTGCGCACCGCGCGGGTTCGCCGCCGCCCAGAGCGTGCCCGTCGCGGCATCCCGACCCACCGCGGAGAGGCGGCCGAGCGACCAGTCGCCGGGCACGGTCACGCGGTGGCCGCGCGCCTCGAGCTCCGCGATGACGGATGCCCCGACCCGGCCCTCGACGATGAGGCCGGCCGGCTCCCACACCCGCGGCCAGAAGCTCGACAGGTGGCTCGTCGTGTGGAACGTGGGGGCGTCGATGGCCTGCTGGCCGCTCCACCCGCCGACGATGATGCGCAGCAGCGCCGGCAGCTGCCACTGGTCCTGCTGGTCGCCGCCGGGCGTGCCCAGCGTGAACAGCGGCGCGCCATCGGGGCCGGAGACGAGCGTTGCCGACAGCGTCGTGCGCGGCCGCGCCCCCGGCTGCAGCGCACTCGGCGACGTCTCGTCGAGCCACGACATCTGCAGGCGTGTGCCGAGGCAGAATCCCAGCTCGGGAATGGCCGGCGACGACTGCAGCCAGCCGCCCGACGGCGTCACGGTGACGATGTTGCCCTGCGCGTCGATGACGTCGAGGTGGCACGTGTCCCCACGGGTCTGGCCCGACGTGTCCGTCGTGAGCTCGCCGTCGACGCCGGGCGCGACGCCGGGTCCGGCTCCGGGCTCGGCCTCGAGCGCGGCATCCTCGACCTCTTCGGCGACCTCGATGTCATCGACGAGCCCGGTCTTGCCCGACCCCGTCTCGCCCAGCGAGGCGAGATCGATGGGAGTGCGGCCGTCGGGCGACCCCGGGCGCAGCTCTGCGCTGGCCGTCTCGCCGATCAGGGCGGCGCGCTCTTCGGCGTAGGAATCCGACAGCAGCGTCGCCAGCGGCACGTCGACGAATGCCGGGTCGCCGTACCAGGCGTCGCGATCTGCGAGCGCGAGCTTCTCGGCCTCGGCGATGACGTGGATGCCGAACGCCGTCGACGGGTCGAGGTGCTCGTCGGTGAGCCCGTGCAGGCGCCCGTATGCCTCGAGGATCGCGAGCGTCTGCAGCAGCACCGGCCCCTGCCCCCACGGGCCCGTCTTCGCGATCGTGTGGCCGCGGAACGAGTACGTCACCGGCTCCTCGTCGCCGGGGCGGAAGTCGGCGAGGTCGGCGGCCTCGAGCACGCCCGCGTGGTCGCGCCCGTCGCTGTGGCGATGCGGCCTCGCGGCGAAGGCCTCCATCGCCTGGGCGACGAAGCCCGTCTTCCAGGCGGCGCGCGCCGCCTCGATGCGGTCGACGCGGGTGCCGTCGTCCGGGCCGGCGGCGAGCAGGCGCAGCAGCACCTGGGCGTAGGCCGGGTTCGTGATGATCTGCCCGGGCCGCGGGGCGTTGCCCTCGGCATCCAGCCACAGCGCGGCCGACGAGGTCCAGTGCGAGCGGAAGAGGGGCGCGATGCGCTCGATCGTCGTGACGACAGCGGGGGCGACCGGATGCCCGTCTGCGGCGTACCCGATGGCGTAGGCGAGCACGTCGCTGAGCTCCCAGGTGCCGTGCTCGGCGAGCAGCCACAGCCAGGCATCCACCGCCCCCGGCACGGCGGCGGCCAGCGCACCGGCGCCCGGGACGTCGGCGAGACCCTCGACGTCGCGGTAGTGCTCGATGGTCGCGCGGCGGGGCGCGGGGCCCTGCCCCATGAAGACGCGGACGGCCGAGGCATCCGCCCCGCCGGCGGCGTCGTCGGCCGCCCCGTCGCTCGCCCCGTCACCTGAACCGGCCATCGCGAACAGGCCCGTCAGATCCCCGCCGGGGCCGTTCAGATGCGGCTCGACGACGTGCAGCACGAAGCCGGCGGCGACGGCCGCGTCGACGGCGTTCCCGCCGCGCTCGAGCACCGACTGGGCCGTCGCAGTGGCGAGCCAGTGTGTCGAGGCGGCCATGCCGAAGCTGCCGCGCAGGGTGGGACGGGTCGTGAACGCGTCGGGCGTGCTGAAGGCCATGCCCTCACGCTAGCGTCCGGGCACGGCGCACGCTCCGCGGCGAGGGAATCCCTCGCCGAGCCGGCATCGCGGGTCGTTTCGGCGCGCGGTAGGGCCGTGAGACGACCGAAGGTGCGGGAATGTGCCTTGGGAGTGACATCGTGGGTCGTCTCGGGGCGCGGTAGGGCCGTGAGACGACCGGGGGTGCGGGAATGCGTCTCGGGAGCGACATCCTGGGTCGTCTCGCGGGGGCGGCGCGGCTACGCGCCGATGAACCGCCGCCGACCCGCCAGGTAGCCGAAACCGGCGAGCACGACGAGTGTGATCAGCAGGGCGACGAGCGCCGGGCGCCAGCTGCCGGTCACGTCGTGCAGCCCACCGGCGGCGATGGGGCCGGCGGCCGCGAGCAGGTAGCCGACCGACTGCGCCATGCCCGACAGCGACGCGGCTTGCGAGTGGTGCCGGGTGCGCAGCCCGAAGAACGACAGGGCCAGCACGATGCTCGCACCGCCGGCGAGCCCGATGAGGCTGGCCCAGATCTCCGAGTGCTGCGGCGCGATCAGCACGCCGAGCGTCGCGAGTGCGAACACGAGCGGGGCGCCGACAGCGAGCAGGCGCTGGTCGCGGAAGCGCGGGATCAGCGTCGAGCAGATGATGCTGCCGGCGATGCCGAATGCGTTGAGCAGGAGCTGGTGGATGCCGGCGATGCCGGCGCTCACGCCGGCCGAGGCCTCGATCGAGGGCAGCCAGGTGATGAACACGTAGAAGCCGACGGACTGCAGGCCCATGAAGACGGTGACCTGCCAACCGATGGCGGTGCGCCACGGCGACGGTCCCGTGGCCGGCGCGTGGTCGTGCGGGTGGCTGAGCTCGTCGAGGCTCAGATCGTCCTCTGCGGGTGCGACGACGGTGTGCCGGCGCAGCTGCGGGGCCAGCACGCCGAGCGCGACGAGCGCGAGCCCCGCCCACATCGCCATGGGCAGGCGCCAGCCGGCCGAGGTGAGCGTGGCGACGGGCACGGCGACGCCGGCGGCCACCGCGGCGAAGATCGACTGCACGGCCGAATAGCTTCCGGTCACCTGCCCGATGCGCTCTGGGAAGTCGCGCTTCACGAGCGCTGGCAGGCTCACGTTGAGCACGGCGATCGCGACGCCGAGCGCGGCGGTGCCGACCCAGAGCAGCCCGGGGCCGGGAAGCGAGCGCACGACGAGCCCGATCGCGAGCAGGCCGAGCGCCGCGGCCATCGAGGCCTCGAGCCCGAGGCGGCGCGTGAGCCCCGGCACGAACGGCGAGACGACGGCGAACGCGAGCAGCGGCAGGCTGATGAGGGCGGATGCCGCGGGCGAGGACAACCCGAGCCGGTGCTGCAGCTCGTCGAGCACCGGCCCGACGGTGGTGATCCCGGCGCGCAGGTTGCCCGCGACGAGAAGCAGCCCGGCGAGCACGAGCGCGGGGCTGAGCGCTCGGCGCGCGGTGATGCGGGCAGGGGTGTACTGGTCAGTCGTCATGCGTGGTTCTTTCAGGCCCGGGCCGGGCCGTCGGTGTGGTCGTGGTCGTCGCGCAACGTCACTCCGGTGCGCTCGTTGGCGAGGCGCACCAGCCGCTCGGCCGCCGCGCTCGCCGCCTCGGGGTCGCCCGCGAGCACGGCGTCGACGAGTTCGCGATGCGCGTCGTCGATCGGTGCGAGGGCGCGAACGGTCGCCTCAAGGTCGAGCGCCGGGTCGTCGAGGTCGAGCAGCGCGTCCTCGTTGCCGCCGATGCCGCGGTACAGCTCTGCCAGAAGCTCGTTGCCCGAGGCATCCATCAGCACCTCATGGAAGCGCATGTCGGCCGCGACGTACGCGGGACCGTCGGCCGCCTGTGCGCGCGCGTCGAGCGCGGCGCTCAGTGCGCGTCGCTGTTGCACGGTGGCGCGGCGGGCGGCGAGCCGCGCGGCTTCGCGCTCGAGGATGAGGCGCACCTCAGCCGTGTCGCTTGCGGCTTCCCGCTCGATGCGCCGGGCGAGCGCAGGGGCGAGGTCGCTCGTCGCGACGACGACCGTGCCGTAGCCGGCCTTCGCGCGCAGCAGTCCCGCGTGCACGAGCGAGCGCAGCGCCTCGCGCACGCTGTTGCGGCTCACCCCGAGTTCCTCGGTCAGCTGGTGCTCGGTCGGCAGGCGCGAGCCGACCTCGAACTCGCCGTCGGCGATGCGCTGCCGCAGCTGCTCGGCGACCTGCTCGGCGAGCGGAACGTGGGGTGCGAGACGGGGCATGCATCGATTGTCCCACAAAATAGCCAAATGTAGGACAAACGCGGATGTCGCCCCCGCGCTTACGCTTGACGCATGCACGCGACGACCATCTACGGTAAGAACGACGTTCGATACGAAGAGGTTCCGAAGCCCGAGCTGATCACCGGCGGGGACGCCATCGTGAAGGTCGTGGCGGCGTGCGTCTGCGGCTCGGATCTGTGGCGCTACCGGGGGATCACCCCGGTGAAGCATCCGGCGCGCATCGGCCATGAATTCGTCGGAATCGTGGAGTCCGTCGGCGACACGGTGTCGAAGATCAACGTCGGCGACTTCGTGATCGCACCGTTCTACGACTGCGACATGACGTGCGTGAACTGCCGGAACGGCTTCACGACGTCGTGCCTCGAGATCGGCTGGTGGGGCGGCAAGGACCACTGGGGCAACGACATGCAGGGCGCGCAGGGCGAGTATGTCCGCGTGCCGCATGCCGACGGCTCGCTGGTCGCGACGCCCGGTCAGCCGAGCGCCGAGCTCGTTCCACACCTGCTCACCCTCGCCGACGTGTTCGGCACCGGCCACCACGCGGCCGTCTCGGCCGGCGTGAAGCAGGGCTCGACCGTCGCGGTCGTCGGTGATGGTGCCGTGGGGCTGTCCGCTGTGCTCGCCGCGAAGCGGCTCGGCGCCGCGCGCATCGTGCTGATGTCGCGCCACGAAGACCGCCAGAACCTCGGCCGCGACTTCGGCGCGACCGACATCGTCGAGCAGCGCGGGGACGAGGGCATTGCCGCGGTCAAGGCGCTCTTCGATGGCGTCGGGCCCGACGCCGTGCTCGAATGCGTCGGCACGAAGGAGTCGATGGACCAGGCGCTGCGCTCGGCCCGCCCCGGCGGCCAGGTGGGCTTCGTCGGTGTGCCGAGCGGCGGCCCCGAGCTGCCCGTTCGCCAGCTGTTCGACTCGAACGTCGGCGTGCGCGGCGGTATGGCGCCGGTGCGCAACTACATCGACGAGCTGCTGCCCGAGGTCTGGAACGGCTCGCTCAAGCCCGGGCGCGTCTTCGATCTCGAGCTGCCGCTCTCGGAGGTCGCCGAGGCCTACGCCGCGATGGATGAGCGCCGTGCGATCAAGGTGCTGCTGAAGCCTTAGCGGCGCGCTTCTCCTTGGCGTAGGTGACCACCGAGGAGATGCCGGTGTAGCCGGCATAGGCGAACAGCAAGCCCGCGGCCGTCGGGATGATCCACGCGCGGTTGCCCTGCGCGTTCACGAGGTCGTTCACCCAGCCGAGGCCGGGGATCGAGTACCACAGTGTGGCGCGCACCTGCTTGCCGAGCACGGGCGCATCGACGGTGGAGTTCGCGTCGCCCTGTGTGATGAAGACGAAGGTTCCGCTGCTCAGATGGCGGATGTTGGTCACGCGGTGCGTGACAAGGGTGGGGTCCTGCGGATAGGGCTGGTAGGAGATGATGTCGCCGATGCGGATGTCACCTAGCTGCTGCGGAGCCAGAGGACGCACGACGGCCATTGTTCCCGGCGGCAGCGCAGGCTCCATCGACGAACTGAGCACGGTGAGCGGCACCGCCCCGGTGAGTTTCGGAAGTGCGATGGCGACGACGCCGATCCCGAGGATGATCGCGAGCAGCCCGGCGGTCACACCGTAGAAGAGCCAGTACCAGGCGCCGTGTTCCTTCCGGGGCTCCTCGGCCGGAGCATCCGTGATCGCCGCCGGCATGCGCGGCTCTGTGATCGTCATCAGATACTCCCTTCTTTACTGGGTGCCTCTTCAGGCTCGACGAGCTCGTAGGTGATCTCGCCGCTCTCGCCTTTGTCCAGGCGGATCGTGAGGGTGAAGACCTCACCATCCCGCTTACCGGTCAGGACGACTTCGCGGGGCCCGCTCCAGAACTGCTCGGGAAGCGCGAGCTTGACGCCCCCATCGGCCGGTTCGACCTCGATCTGTTCGTCTCCGACTGTCGCACCTTCGATCGTGTCGGCGCTGTCTCCGTCGAGCTCGATCAGCGTGAGCGGCTCTGCGGCCTCGTCCTCCACCGTCACTTCGGCTGCCGGGGGCTCGGGGGCCTGCTCGGGTAGAAGCGCTTCCGGCACGGCTTCAGGCCGAGGCGCGGTGCCCGCAGGCTCGGCGTCCGGTGCCGGTTCGGTGCCCTCAGGCTCCGACTCCAGTCCAGGCTCGCCAACGTCGGGCCGAGTCTCGGGGGTCGGCGCGGGGGCAATGACCTCCGGTTCCGGCGCCGGCGTCGCGGGCTGCGGTACCGCCGGTTGCGATGTCGACGGTTGCGGAGCCGCTTCCGGCACGACGGGTTGTGGGGTCGCCTGCTGAGGGCTTGTCTCGAGGTCTGCCGCTTGCGCGGCCTGCGGGGCCTGCGCCGGTGCTGGGGCGGAGAAGGTCATCACGGGGGCCGGAGCGCTGGCGCGCTGCGGCGTCGTCGGGTCGACGCCGTAGATCAGCACGGAGTTCCCGGAGCGAGTGGCCCACAGCGTCTTGCGGGCGACCCACGTCGGGTCCCCGGATACTCGGACCTCGACCGTGATGGCGACGGTCTGCCCGGTCCCGGGCGCATCCTTCAACCTTCCCGACTGGGCGAAGGTCGCCCAGACCCGGTCGGGGCCGATCTGGTAGCGCGGGCTCCAGTAGAGGTACGTCTCGGAGATCTGTGCGATCCCGTTGACGGAGACGGTGTAGGTGTCTCCGAACGGTCGATTGGGGTTATCCCAGACGAGGTGCAGGTCGTAGCCATGCAGCACGTCGCCTTCCCAGCGGGCGTTGCTGGTGTCGAGGTCGATCGGCAGGGTGGGTCTGTAGGTCACGTACTGGACGATGCCGACCCCCGTCACGAGCGACCACGCCGTGTCCGCTGTGGCCCACGACGAGGAGATCTTCGTGAGCACGGTGATCTCGAAGACCGCGAAGTCGTCCTGCAACTCGAACGCGTCGGGGTCGAGCGTGGTCGTCGCCTGATAGGTGGCGGATTCGTCCGGCTCGAGGGCGAGGTCATAGAGCCAGGCGGCCCAGCCGTCCCAGTCCTCTTCGTCCGTGCCGTTGGCACCCGCGCGGGTGAACGACCAGCTCACGCTGTCGTAGAAGTCCGGATTGCCGCCCTCGTCCTGCCTCCGCTGCACGCTGGCCTCGAAGTGCTGAAGCTTGACATCGCCCGTGTTCGTCACTTCGATCGTCGCGGGCGCGCTGGTCAGGTTGTCGTCGTCGGCGTAGTCATGCTCGCTGAGCTGCTCGAAGCCGGTGACGGTGAAGTTCGGCCCGCCTGCGCGAATGACGGCATCGCTTCGGATGGGTGCGAAATCCGACCAGGCGGCACTCGTGCCGACGGGGCTCAGCAACGACGTCACGAGCACCGCAAGGCCGCCGGCGATGAGGGGCAGCAGCCAGCTGCGTGTGCGCCGGGGCGTGCGAGCGCGGTGGCGTGGTCGCGTCATGTGGGTCACCCTCTTTCAGCGTGAGTGCGCGAACCGGGGGCTAGGGATGCCGCTGTTGCGGCATCCCTGCGGATGTGCTCCCTTCGTTACGGCGTCGGCGGGACGTAGCCTGCGTGGTCCTCATGCGGCACCTGCTCGATCGAGAGCCCGATGTCTTGAAGCGGGATCCGGGCGCCGTAGGCGACCTTGTCCATCGCGTCGTCGTCGAACGTCACCTGCGCGCGGACGTGGAAGACCTCGGTTCCGCGCGTGAGCTCGAACGTGTTGGTGTCCGACACCCAGTTGACGCCATCGCGGCTGATCTGGACCTCGTGGACGAGGTCGGCGAAGAAGGCCTCGGCCGCCTCCCGCTCCGCATCGGTCATGTCGTTGAAGTCGAGATTCTCGAGGCTCACGCCGAACTTGGCGACGAGGTAGTCGCCATCGACGATCACCGGAACGCGGTCCCAGGTCATGGTGACCACATCGCCAGGAACGAAGCGAACGGCCTCGATCTCGTCGGCGGTCCCTTCCTCGCTGTCCGGCAGGTCCACGACGGGGTGGCCGTTGATCTCCCAGTCGGCGTAGGGCAGATGCCCGCCGTACTCGCTGAGATCGAACTCCAACCGACCTGCGTTGATGGCGGCGTCGTTTCGCAAGGCTGCGGTGTCCTGCCACAGGGCGAAGGTTCCAGCTCCACCCAGCAGAAGGGCGACCCCGGCGGCGCTGGCGATTGCGCCTTTGAACAATCTGTTCATCAGGTGTTCCTGCTTTCTGTGCGTCAGCCGGATCACCTGCGTTTTAGGCACCCCGGCCTGTTCGCCCCCTGCACCTCAATTCTACGCTTGCATACAAGTTGAATAGAGATTCGTACCCCACCTCCGGGCTTATTGGGAGGTGTTCTAATAGGCGCGAGCGGCAACGAAAACGGACAACCAAAACGCCCCGCCTGCCGAGGCAGACGGGGCGTCTCGCGAAGCGCTGAAGCGCGTCTTCTAGTGGGTCACCACGGGTGCGGCATCCGTGCCCTCAGCCAGCGCGGGCGCGTTCGACCCCCACAGCGCGTAGAGCACGAACGCGACGCCCACGAACACCACGCCGCCGATGATCGCGGTGGTCAGCCCGCCCGCGACGCCCGCCGTCGCGGCCGCCGAGACGAACACGGTCGACAGCACGGCCACGCCGATCGAGCCGCCGAGCTGCTGCATGGTCTGCAGCACCGACGAGGTCGTGCCGACGTGCCCCTCGGGGGCGTGCGCCATGATCAGCCCGGTGAGCGGCGCGAAGGTGAGGCCGGCGCCGAGGCCCATCACGATGATGGGGCCGAGGATGCCTGCGGCGTAGCTCTCGTCGGCGTGCAGCTGCGAGAGCCAGCCGAGCCCGACGACGAGCGCGGCGAGCCCGACGGCGCCGACGAGGCGCTCGCCGAACTGGGGAAGCAGCCGCGGTGCGAACTGCGAGACGACGATCATCGTCACGACGAACGGCAGCAGCGAGAGGCCAGTGCCGAGCGCGCTGAAGTGGTAGACGTCCTGCGTGAACAGCGTGATCAGGTAGAAGAACGCGAACATGCCGGCCGGCACGAACAGCATCGAGATGAGCGGCACGGCGCTGCGCGACCGGGTGAACAGCTGCAGCGGGACCACGGGCGAGTGGTGGCTGCGCTCGATCGCGACGAGGCCGATGAGAGAGGCGAGCGCGACGGCGAACGACACGATCACGACCGGGCTGCCCCAGCCCGAGTTCGCGGCCTCGGTGAAGCCGTAGACGAGGGCGACCATCGCGATCACGCTGGTCGCGGCGCCGCCGAAGTCGAGCGTCTCGCGGGTGCGCTCGGTCTCGCCGAGGAAGAACGCGGCGCCGACGGCGATCAGGATGCCGATCGGCACGTTGACGAACATGACCCACTCCCAGCCGAGGCCGGTCGTGAGCACGCCGCCGAGGATGAGGCCGATGGCGCCGCCCGAGCCGGCCGCGAGCACGAACAGGCTCATCGCGCGGTTGCGCTGCGCGCCAGCGGTGGTGTTCTCGATGAGCAGCACCAGGGTGCTCGGGGCAGCGATCGCGGCGCCGACGCCCTGCACCACGCGGGCGATGACGAGGGCGGACGCCGTGGGCGCGAGCCCGCCCGCCGCGCTCGCCACGATGAAGACGAGCGTGCCGATGATGAGCGCGCGCTTGGCGCCGATCTTCGAGCCGAGCTTGCCGGTGAGCAGCATGAGCCCCGCGAATGCGAGGGCGTAGCCGGTGACGACCCAGCTGAGGCCGCTCGGGGTGAAGTGCAGCGCCTTCTGGATGTCGGGAAGGGCGACGTTCACGATGCTCGCGTCGACCACGAGCATGAGCTGGGTGATGAAGACGGTGATGAGGCCGAGGATCGCCGTGCGAGGTCGACTGCTGGTCGACCCGCCGTCAGGCGAATGGAGACCCGACTCGCGGGAAGAGAGACCCTTCGCGGGGCCTGTGAGATCAAGGGAAAGAGTGTCGGTCACGCGACGTCCGATCACGAGAAGGTGTACGGTGAATCCGAATCCGGAGGAAGTCTCCGTCTTTCGGAATCCTCACAATATGGAGATTGCCTCCGCTTTGTCAACAAGCGGAGGCCGAATCCGGTTCGCTGGGAGTGAACGACATGACGACGGATGCCGCAACGCTGAAGCGGCCCCTGCGCGCCGATGCGCAGCGGAACTACGACAAGATCGTGCAGGTCGCGGCGCAGGCCTTCGCCGAGAAGGGCACCGGAGCCTCTCTCGACGACATCGCGTGCCGCGCGGGCGTGGGTCCCGGCACGCTGTACCGCCACTTCCCCACCCGCGACGCGCTGCTCGCCGCTGCACTGCACGGGGCACTCGACGAGCTGGGCGACACGGCCCGGCGCCTGATGGCCGCAGATGACCCGGCGGCCGCCCTCGACGAGTGGATTCTCGAGCTCGCGCGTCACCTGCGCACCTACGGCGGTCTGCCCGAGTCGATCGCGACCGCCCTGCAAGACCCGAGCTCGCCGCTGTGCACGAGCTGTCAGCCGATGACGGCGGGAACCGCGAAGATCCTGGCGCGCGCCAAAGAGGCCGGCGCGGTGCGCGCCGACGTGCAGGCATCCGACCTCAATGCCCTGATCGGCTCGCTCGCGTGGGCGTCCGAGAGGCGCGGTGATTCGGATGCCGCGCTGCGGCGTCTCATCAAGCTGGTCACCGACGGCCTGCGGCCGCTTTCAGTGGTCGAGTAGCGACCGCTCGCCCTCACGTTGGTCGAGTAGCGACGAAGGAGCGTATCGAGACCCTTTCCTGGCGGGGAGGGGGTCTCGATACGCGGCCGGCGCAGGCGCCGGCTGCTACTCGACCAGCGTGCGGGGCGGCGTGACGCTCTACTCGTCGACGAGGACGATCTCGGTGCGCGAGAGGCGCGTGCGCGGCTGGCGCTCGCGCTCGGCCAGCACCTCGTCGAGGTCGTCGGGCGCGCCGACGGTGCCGATGGCGGCGACGACGAAGGGCTTCACGTCGGCGGGCAGCTCGAACGACGCCGCGAGAGCCTCGGGGTCGAAGCCGGTCATCTGGTGCACGTGCAGACCGTCGTGGTGCGCCTGGATCGACAGGTGCGCCATCGCCTGGCCGAGGTCGTAGCTCGGGGTCGCCCGAAGCTTGCCCTCACTGTCGCGCAGCTCGGTGTACAGCCCGACGAGCAGCACCGACGCCGCGGGTGCCCAGGCCTGGTTGAACCCCATCAGTGCGGCCGAGACCTTCTCGAAAGCGGCCGAGCCGCGACGCGCGACGATGAAGCGCCAGGGCTGCGAATTGCCGGCGGACGGGCTCCAGCGCGCGGCCTCGAGGGCCGAGGCGAGCTTCGACTCGTCGATGGGCTCTGCGGTGTAGGCGCGGGGGCTCCAGCGCGCGGCGAGGACATCGAGGATGGGGGCATCCGTCTGCGCGCTCTTGGTCTCACTGATCAGCGTCATCGCGCTGACTCCTCTCGATTGCTCGGGGCTCGGCGTCAGCGCCGATGGCTTGTACAACACCATGCGAACGCATGAGGGCGGGGAGGTATTCCGGGCGCCGCGCGCGAGGGATCGTGAGGGATGGGACGCGGTCGAGCTCGACCGACGGGATCTACAGGGGGGGTGGGAGGCGAGCCCGCCGGCCGAGGACCGGGTGGGTCGGCGTCGACCCCGAGCGGCGGGCCGCCCGCTGCACCCGGTTGCGGCCCCGCTCGATGGCTTAAGTCTAACTTAGATGCAACAGGGATTCAAACTGGAGCACGGTTGTTCTCGAAGAGCACCGGCTCGTTGTACTCCCAGCTGCTGACACGTGCGGACTCGATGATCACCTCGTAGACGATCTCGCGCGCCTGGTCTTCTGAGGTCATACCGTCGAGATAGCGCGGCACCTGCGCCCGGTAGAAATCGGCGATCTCGGCGAACCCCTTGCTCGCGCGACGCACATGCACCCTATTGCTGCTGATCGTCGCCCCGTTCTCGGTTGGCACCGTGAGCAGGGCGGCCTGCCCGCGGTCGAACTCGGGGATCTTCGGCGCCTCGGGCGCTGACGTGACGTACCAGACGCCCGGGCGCTCGGTGGTGACGAAGCGCATGAAGCGGCTTGAGGGACGGCCGAACTCGTCGACCGTGGACAGGATCACGAGATCGGTCGCGTCCGTGAGGGAGTTGAAGAGCTCCTGACCGCGCGCCCGGAAGCGCGGATTCTCGTAGCGCGTCGCCCGCACCTCGGCGAGCACCGCATCGAGACTTTCGTACTCGTTCGGGTGGCTCTCGAGGGTGTAGAGCGCGCGTGGGATCAGTGCGGAGATCTCCTCGCCTCGGTAGAAGAACTGCTGCCAGCGGCGACCCGCGTGCAGGTCGCCCGAGTACTTCTGGTTGAGTCGGGCGTCCTTCCCGGTGAGTACGCGTCGGCCGGACGCCGACCGGAACCACAGTTCGCCGAGCAGCCAGCCGATCACGGCGCCGATGACGAGTGCCAGCCAGTCGTTGTCCCAGAACTCGACCAGCGGTGCCCCGAAGAGGCCGCGCACCGCCGCATAGCCCAGGCCGACGACGACAGCGACGACGACGGTGATGAGCGTGCTCAGCAGGGCGCGGAACCGGGTGCGCTCGCGGTGCATCGCGCTGACCGCGCGCCGGCGCTTCTTCTGCGTGAACTCGCGCTGCTTCATGTCGTCGATCACGCGCAGATCGTCAGGCGAGAGCGCCATCAGTCCACCCCCACGTCATAGTCGCGGTAGCGGTCGCGCAACTCGAACGTCTCGAAATCGGCATACGGCTCGATCCGGATGTTCCGCAGGCCGAGCCGTGCGTCCTCCGGCCCGAACCTGCTGGAGTAGAGGTCGTCCGCGATCGCCAGGCGCAGGTCGAGTCGCTCGACGTCGTAGGTGATGCGATCGCGGCGCCAGCCGTCCAGCCGGCGGTCGATGAAGAAGAGCGCCAGGTAGCCGAGCACGAAGATGACGAGCAGGGTGCCGAGGACGATCGACGTGTCGTCGAACATGACGAAGCCCTCGCGGTAGTTCCACCAACCGCCTCGGTCGTTGCGGTGCAGGATCGCCGAGGCCGTGATCCAGATCGGCAGGATCGAGAAGACCCAGCCCACGAACGCGAGGAGCAGTTGGGGGATCTTTTTGCGGAAGCCCACCGGGCCGAAGAACCAGTCGACCGTAAGGTCCTTCTCGTCGATCGTGTGGACCACGTAGTCCGGGCGGCGCTCCATGGGCTCAGCGATCATCGCTGAGGCACCTCCGGCTGTGCCGGTGCTTCGGTGAGGCTGGTCGAGCGCTCGGGCGACTTCCACACGCCGCCGTCTCGCATTGCGACGATCTTCCGGACCGTGGGGAAGAACTCCCAGACCACCGTGAAGGTGTTCACCATCCAGTAGACCAGCATGTACCAGGGGGCGAAGAGCAGGTACTTGAGCGTCTTGCCGCCGTCGTTGTAGAAGGACGCCGTGGCCACCTGGATCGCACCGACGATCATCTCGATCGCGACGAAGATGCCGACCATGTACCAGTTGTGGAAGAACCGCTCCCAGTTCAGCGTGACGAGGAAGTAGAGCTGCAGCAGGGCGAAGATCGCCATGCTGACCCAGTACAGGAAGCTCCAGACGACGCTTAGCGCGTAGTCCACGATGACCGGGATCATGGCGTAGTTGCGGATCGGGTGGCGCAGCAGCCGCGGTCCTTTCGTCAGCATCACCATGATGCCGCCGGAGGACCAGCGCTTCCGCTGCTTGATGAGCGGGCCGAGCTTCTCGGGCACGTCGAGGAAGAAGCGGATGTGAGCCGCGAACAGCGAGCGCCAGCCCATCGTCTGCATATCCCAGGCGTTGGCGATGTCCTCAGTGGGCTGCTCGGGGTGCCACCCGCCGACGTCCAGCACGGCCTGCCGCCGGTACATGGTGTTGGCGCCGGAGAAGGCGAACAGCGACCCGATCGCCATCTGCCCGCGCTTGATGATGCCGATGATCGAGTTCAGTTCGTTCTGCTGCGCAAGCGCGGTCATGGTGGTGCGGTTGGCCGCGAGCATGTTGCCGGTGACGGCGCCGACGTTATGGCCGCCTGGGCGCTCGAAGTGGCTCATGTACTGCCACAGCGCGTCAGGGGTCGGCTTGGTGTCGGCATCGTTGGAGAGGATGAAATCGCCCCGTGCGAAGCCGAGCCCGAGGTTGAACGCGGCCGCCTTGCCGCGATTCGCGACCACCGTGAGAACGCGCAAGCCGTCGAACTCGCCCTGCAGCTCGTCGAGGATCTCGGCCGTGCGGTCGGTCGACCCGTCATTGAGCACCATGACCTCGTACTTGTCGAGGGGATAGTTGAGCTGCGTGAAGAGGTAGCGCACCGTTCCGGCGATGGATGCCTCTTCGTTGTGTGCCGGGACGAAGATCGTCACGAACGGCGGCTCATGTTCGAGCGGCCGGGGAAGGTCGTACTTCTCGAGGAAGAGCTTGTAGTAGAAGCTCGAGACGATGAACGCCATTCCGCCGACGATGGGGTAGCCCACGATCACGAAGATCAGGACCTGGATGAACCACCCTCCGGCGGTCGTCGGCATCCCTCGCCCCCTTACGGCCGGTGCCCTCCGCCCGGAATCCGGCCGGCCTTGGTGCCGATCATACGACCGCCTGGGTCGCCTCCACTATGGCGTCGGCGAAGGCTTCGACGTCCTCCTCGCTCGTGTCCCACGCGGTCATCCAGCGCACCTCGGCGAAGCCGTCGGTGCGGGTCGAATCCCAGTCGTAGAACGCGTAGCGGCGGCGCACGATGTCGGCGGCGACCTTCGGCAGGGTCGCGAAGACGGCGTTGGACTGGGTCGGCTGCGTGAACGAGAGGCCGGGGGCAGAGGCATCCGCGACCGCCTCTTCGAGCTGCTCGCGCAGCAGCGCCGCCATCTCGTTGGCGTGCTGGGCGGCGCGCAGCCACAGGCCGTCCTCGAGCATCGCCACGAGCTGCGCGGCGATAAAGCGCTGCTTGCTCGGCACCTGCATGTCGGCCTTGCGCAGGTATTCGATGCCGAGCGTCGTCTCGGGGTCGACGATGACGACGACCTCGCCGAACAGTCCGCCGTTCTTGCTCGCACCGAAGCTCACGATGTCGACGCCGACCTCGGTCGTGAAATCGGCGAGCGGCAGCTCGAGCGCGGCGGCGGCGTTGGCGAGGCGGGCGCCGTCCATGTGCAGGGTCAGGCCGCGGCTGTGCGCATGGTCGGCAACGGCGGCGATCTCGTCGGCGGTGTAGACCGTGCCGAACTCCGTCGCCTGTGTGATGCTCACGACGCTCGGCTGCGCGCGGTGCTGGTCACCCCAGCCCCACGCCTGCTTGTCGATGAGCTCGGGGGTGAGCTTGCCGTCGGCGGTCGGCACCGGCAGGAGCTTGAGGCCGCCGACGCGCTCGGGGGCGCCGTTCTCGTCGGTGTTGATGTGGGCGGATTCCGCGCAGATCACCCCTGACCAGCGCTCGGTGATGCTCTGCAGGGCGAGCACGTTCGCGCCCGTGCCGTTCAGGGCCACGTGGGCCTCGGCGGCGTCGCCGAAGTGCTCTTTGATGAGGGCCGTGAGGCGGGCGCTGTAGGCGTCGGCGCCGTAGCTCGGCTGGTGCCCGCCGTTGGCGATGAACATCGCCTCGAGCACCTCGGGAATGGCCCCGGCGTAGTTGTCGCTCGCGAAGCTGATGACGGACGGGTCGTGCAGTCGCTCGAAGGCCATGACTCCATCATGGGGCCAAGCCTCATCGAGTACGCAGTAATCGATCTGACGCCGGCGTGAAGTTCGCCGCGTGGGGCGAGTGCCGCGCGGCGCGCGAGTCGGGACGGGGCATCCGCAACCATTGCAAACTTGCTTACCTTGAGATAGAAAGTTCGCAACCCCGGCGCGTGACCCCTCGGCCGGGAAGAGCGAACCGTCTCAATGAGGAGATCGAAATGCACAGCATCAACGGCGCGAGCTCGCTCGGCTCCGCGTTCGCACGAACCCGGCTCGACCGGCGCACCCTGCTCAAGGCCGGCGCGGCGGGCTTCGGCGCCGCCGCCACGGCCAGCCTGCTCGCGGCCTGCTCCGGCGGGTCGGCCAGCTCGAGCTCCGGCACCACCACCGTTCGCGTGTGGAGCTGGTACACCGAGCAGAAGGACACCCTGCCGAAGGTCATCAAGGACTTCGAAGACAAGCATCCGCACATCAAGGTGAACCTGCGCATCTTCGGAACGCCGGACCAGTACCTGCCCGCGCTCACCGCGGCGGTCTCGGGCGGCGACGTGCCCGAGATCTTCGCGCCGCACGTGCGTGCCATCACTTACGGCAAGCAGGGCATCTCCGCCGACCTCAAGAAGGAGCTCGGCAGCGACTTCCTGAAGGACTTCTTCCCCGCCGAGAACCAGGAGTACAGCGACGGCGACAAGCAGTACGCGCTCGGCTGGGAGGCGCAGACCTTCGGCATCTTCTACAACCCCGAGCTGTTCGCGGCGGCCGGCGTCGACGGCGAGCCCGAGACGTGGGACGACCTGATCGACGTCGCCCAGAAGGTCAACGCGACGGGCAAGTCGTCGGTCGCGTTCAGCGCGAACCCCGGCACGAGCGCTCTCGACTTCTTCCTGCCGCTCATCACCCAGGTCACCGACGACCCGACCTACTTCCTCAAGCTCGACCAGCTCGAGAAGGGCTACAAGTGGACGAACGAGCCGGTGGTCAAGGCGCTCGAGCTGAACGACCGGATCGTCAAGGCGAACGTCTTCCAGAAGGGCACCACGGGAACCTCGGGCGACCAGGCGACCCAGCTCTTCTACACCGGCGCCGCGGCCATGCTGTTCGCCGGCTCGTGGATCCCCGCGGGCCTCATCCAGAACGCGACGCCCGACTTCGTGAAGAAGTACAAGATCATGAAGACCCCCGCGATCAAGACCGGGGCGCGTCACTGGACGGCCGACCAGGCTGGCGCCGGCTTCGCCGTCTCCGAGACGAGCAAGGCGAAGGACGCGGCGCTCGAGGTGCTCAAGTACCTCTACTCGCCCGACGTCTACTCGAAGCTCATGAACGACTCGAGCAGCATGCCGGCGACCCAGTCCGCCGTCGACCGGGTCACGAGCCCGCAGATCAAGCAGATGGCGTCGTGGCTGCCCGACGGATGCCCCCACATCCCGTTCGGGGCCGGCTCGTCCGCCTCGGGCGACCCGCTGACGAAGATCTTCGACCAGAAGGCCTCCCCCGCGGACGTCGCGAAGCAGATGCAGACCGCTGTCGTCAACGCGCGCGGCTGAGAAAGGAGGGGTCCGGCGGATGTCGAGTCAGACGATTTCACGGGGGATGCCGCGCCGCGGCAGCTCCACGTCGGGAGGGTCGCACCTGTGGCGGCTGCAGCGCTCGGAGCGGCTCGCGGGCTACGTTTTCTCCATTCCGATCACCGTGCTGTTCGCGGTGTTCGTGGGGTGGCCGATCGTGTTCGCGATCTATCTCGGCTTCACGAGCTGGAGCGGGTTCGGCAGCCCCACCTTCACGGGCTTCGCGAACTACGAGCGGATGTGGAACGACCCGGTCGCCCGGCAGGCGTTCATCACGACGATCGTCTACGCCATCGTCACGACGGTCCTCCAGACGGTGATCCCGCTGTTCATCGCGGTGCTGCTGAACTACGTGTGGAGCGGGCTCAGCGTCGTCATCCGCACCATCCTCTTCATCCCCGGGATCGTCTCGTTCGTCGTGTCGGGCGTGCTGTGGAAGCTGATCTACGACCCGAACCTCGGAACGCTGAACAAGGCGCTGAGGGGGCTCGGTCTCGACGGCCTCGCCACGAACTGGCTGAGCAACCCGGCGACGGTGCTGCCGGCGATCATCGTGGTGTCGCTGTGGGGTGCGATCGGCACGAACATGCTGATCTACTTCGCCGGCATCCAGGGCGTCGATCCGACCTACTACGAGGCGGCGCAGATCGACGGCGCGAGCCGGTGGCAGCAGTTCCGCTTCGTGACGATTCCGGGGTTGCGGGTGGTGACGGCGATCGTCGTGAGCCTCAACCTCATGAACGGGTTCAAGGTCTTCGACATCATCTTCGTGATGACCGGCGGAGGGCCGAGCCACGCCTCCGAGGTGTTCGGCACGTACCTCTACTCGCTGGCGTTCGGGTCGACTGCCGGCTCGATCCCCCAGCTCGGCTACGGCAGCGCGTTCAGCGTGATCGTGATGCTGCTGTGCGGGGTCGCGGTCGCGGTGCAGGTGTTCCTGACGCGGAGGGCGCAGCGATGACGGCGACCATGGCCCGCCCCGGGCAGGTGCCGCGCACCGACCGCCGCCCCGCCGCGCAGCAGCGGCGCAGACGACCGGCCCCGATCGGGAAGTCCTTCGCCTCATTCATCCTGATCGCGATCGCCGCCTTCACCGTGTTCCCGCTGATCTGGCTGGTGCTGACGTCGTTGCGCCCGCAGAACACGATCTTCACCGGCCCGATCTTCCCGACGCACCTGACCTTCGCGGCCTACCCGGAGGCGTGGGTGTCGACGGGCTTCGCGGTGCACTTCCTGAACAGCCTGTGGATCACGGCGGCGACGGTCGCCGGTGTCGTGATCTTCGCGTCGCTCGCCGGCTACGCCTTCGCCAAGCTGCGCTTCCCGTTCAAGAACGTGCTCTACGTCGCCCTGCTCGCGACGCTGATGATGCCGGCGACGTCCCTGATCATCCCGCTCTATCTGCAGCTGCGTGCCATCGGCCTGCTGAACAACCAGCTCGGCCTGCTGATCCTCTATGTCTCGAGCTCGGCGCCGTTCTCGATGTTCCTGATGCGCGCGTTCTTCGAGACCCTGCCCGACGAGCTGGTGCAGGCCGCCCGCGTCGACGGCGCCACCGAGCTGCAGGTGTTCCGGCGGGTCGTCCTTCCGCTCGCGCGGCCCGGAATGGCGACGGTCATCATCTTCCAGTTCCTGCAGACCTGGAACGAGTTCCTCTACGCCAACACGGTGCTGCAGGACACGGGGAAGCTGCCCCTGCAACCCGTGCTGTTCAGCCTGATGGGGCAGTACAACACCGACTGGCCCACCCTGACCGCCGGCCTGACCATGTCGATCGTGCCCGTGATCCTCGTCTACGTCTGGATGCAGCGCCAGTTCGTCGCCGGCCTCACACTCGGCGCGGTCAAGAACTGAGCGCGGCGGCGGCCGCATCACTCCACCGAAGGAAGACGCCTGTGAAGCATCCTGTGCCCCTGCGCAATCTGATTCAGATCGCGCTCGTCGTCGACGACATCGAGCGCGCCCTCGACGCGTGGTGCGAGGTGTTCGACGTTCCCCGCCCTGAGGTGCGGGTGTCGGCGGCCGAGCCGAACCCGAATGAGCTGTACCGCGGCGAGCCGGCGCAGTACGGCCTGAAGGTGGCGGTCGTCGACTGCTCGGAACGCGGCTTCGTCATCGAGCTGCACGAGCCCGACGCGAACCCGTCCACCTTCCGTGAGTTCCTCGACGCGCACGGCAACGGGGTGCACCACCTCGGCTTCCAGGTGGGTGACGCGCGAGACGACGTGGTCGGCGAGCTGGAGTCGAAGGGATTCCCGCTGCGGAACGTCGGCGTGTACCCCGGCGGCAGCTGGACCATCATCGACGGCGAGGGCACGCTCGGCGTCAACCTCAACATCAAACCCCGCCCCTAAGCCGAGGAGGCCGCAACCATGGCGATCCGCAGAATCCTGATCAACACGACCGACGTCGAGCGCAGCGCGGACTTCTACCGCCGCTTCATCGCGGCGCAGCCCGTCGGCGAGGTGACGCCCGAGCGCGCCGAGCTCGACGTCGACACCGCCGTGATCGAACTGCGGCGGCTGGCGGACCCCGCGGCATCCACGTGGGTCGCCGACGACCTCGTCAGGGGCTTCCGTCACGTCGGATTCAAGGTCGCCGATGTGGATGCCCTGGTCGAGCCGCTGAAAGAGGCCGGCGTCCCGTTCCATCTCGACCCGCTCGAGGCGGAAGGCGGTGTGCGCATCGCGTTCTTCTACGCCCCGGAAGGCACCCTGCTCGAGTTCGTCCAGCGCGACCTGCAGTACACGGTCGTGCACGACGAAGGCGGCGTCGCACGCGAACGCGCCCTCGGCACCCCGGCGCGCCCGCGCTTCGACCACGTCGCGGTCACAGTCGCCGACCGCGCGGCGAGCGAGGCGTTCTATGCGCCGCTCGGCTTCACACGCATCGGCACGATCGAGCAGCCGCACGACGCGCGCGGGTTCCACATCGACTACCTCAAGGGCGACGACACCGTGCTCGAGCTGTTCACCTATGACGTGCCGACGACCGAGCGCCCGCCGCAGCTCGACGCTCCGGGTTTCGTCGCCGCGGTGCTGGACGCGCGCGCGGGGGCCGCGGGGGCCGCGGGCGCGCCGGCGAGCGTGACCGGGGCGGTCGAGGTGGGCGAGTTCGCCGGTGAGCGCATCGTCGCGGACGCCGACGGATTCCCGTTCGCCCCGGCCTCGGAGCGGGTCGTTGCCGGCTGAGCGGGCGCCGCGGGCGGTGCCGCCGACTGTGCCGTCGGCGGCACCGGCGCCGGGCTGGGTGCGCCCGCTCGGCGCCACCGGGCTGACCGTCTCCGCACTGTGCCTCGGGGGCGGTCCGCTCGGCGGCATGGCGCAGCTGTTCGGCTATGAGATCAGCGAGGGCAGCGCGATCGAACTCGTGCGCGAGGTGTTCCGCAGCCCCATCAACTTCATCGACACCTCGAACGGCTACTCGAACGGGGCGAGCGAGACGCGCATCGGGCGCGCGATCGCCGAGGAGGGCGGCCTTCCCGCGGGCGTGCTCGTCGAGACGAAGGTCGACCCGAAGGGCGGCGACTACTCGGGTGACCGGGTGCGGCGATCGGTGGAGGAGAGCATGGCGCGCCTCGGGCTCGATCACCTTCCCGTGGTGCACCTGCACGACCCCGAGTTCCACCCCTTCGCTGAGCTCACCGCCCCTGGCGGGGCGGTCGACGCGCTGATCGCCTTGCGGGACGAGGGCCTCATCGGCCATCTCGGCGTCGCGGGCGGTGACGTGCACGAGATCGGGCGCTACGTCGAGCTCGGCGTGTTCGAACTGCTGCTGACGCACAACCGCTGGTCGCTCGTCGACCGCAGCGCCGGGCCGCTTATCGAGGCGGCGGCGGAGCGCGGAATGGGCGTCCTCAACGCGGCCGTGCACGGCGGGGGCATCCTCGCGAAGCCGCACGACGGGCTCACGAGATACGGCTACCGCGAGGCGTCGCCCGCGACGCTCGCGGCGATCGCGGACATGGCGGCACTCGCCGAGGAACACGGCACGGACCTCGCGGCCGTGGCGCTCGCCTGGTCGCTGCGGGACAGCCGGATCGCGTCGACGGTGGTCGGGTTCACGAAACCCGAGCGCATCGGGCAGCTCGTCGCTGCGGCATCCCTCGATCTGCCTGCGTCCTTCTGGGCGCGCATCGACGAGCTCGTGCCCGCGCCCGAGAACTGGCTCGACCACCGCGCCGCGTGACGTCCATGGTCGCTCGTGCGGCGGCCGCGCCGTGCGGGCTCAGCCCCGGCCCGCGCGGAACGGGGTGAGGTGGCTGTGCAGCATCAGCGACGCGGCCCCGAGAGCCGACGTCTCGGCCCCGACCGAGCTCATGCGCACCTCGACGGGGTGGACGGCGCGCATGAAGGCGCCGTTCTCGAGCGCGCGGCGCAGAGTTCCCGCGTAGAGCTCGCCGGCGTCGGCGAAGCCCGGACCGCCGAGGTAGACCGTGTCGAGGTCGAGCAGGTTGGCCATCGACACGACGGCCGTGGCCAGATACTCCGCGGATTCGGTGAGCAGCGCGACACTGCCCGCGTCGCCCTCGGCGGCGGCGCGGGCGATGAGCGCGAAGTCGGCACGCACGTCGTCTTCGGCGGTGTTCTCTTCGAGCCCGAGGGCGGCGGCGAGCTTCTCGTTGGCACGCGCCCGCGCGACCACGGCCGCCGGCGCCGCGAGGGTCTCGAGGCAGCCGCGGCGCCCGCAGAAGCACTCGGGACCGTTGAGGTCGACGGTCATGTGCCCGATCTCGCCGACGTTCCCGGACGCACCGCGGTAGAGGCCGCCGTCGATGACGAGCCCGCAGCCGATGCCCGTGGCCATGTACACGACGGCGAAGTCGTGATCGGCCGGCAGCCGCTGCGACCAGAACTCGCCGAGTGCTGCGCAGTTGCCGTCGTTGTCGAGCGCGACGCGCATGCCGGTGGCGTCGTGCAGGGCGGCCTCGATCGCGAAGTCCTCCCAGTCGCTCGCGACGCGCGAGCGACGCAGCACGCCCCCAGAGGCGTCGAGCCGGCCGGCGGCGGCGACCCCGATGCCGACGACTTCGCCCGGCGCGAGCTTGCTGCGCTTGACGAGCTTGGCGATGTCGCCGGCCATGCGCTTGATGACGAGCGGCGGGGTGGTGTGGCCGAAGCCCTCGGTCTCGAGGTGGTGCACCGCGTGGCCGCTCATGTCGCTCACGACGTAGTTGATGCTGCGCGCGTCGAGCGAGACGCCGATCGCGTAGCGCGCCTTCGTGTTGAGTGTGAGCAGCACCGGCCGCTTGCCGCCCGTCGAGTCGGCGAAGCCGGCTTCGATGACGAGCTCCTGGTCGAGCAGCGTCTTGACGATCTTCGAGATGGTGGCCTCGGTCAGCCCCGACAGCACCGCCAGCTCGCTGCGGCTGACCGACCCGCTCGAGCGGATCAGGTCGAGAATGGCGCTGCGGGTCTCGGCGGAGGACTGCCCCTTCATCCGCCTCGTGGCCATGACCGCACCGCACTTTCCGACGCGGCCCACGCCGCTTCTGGCGTCATCTTACTTAGCTTGAGTAAGTTCGGGCGCGTTGGTCGCACGCCACGCGAGGGCGGCACGCCGGCGTGGCGGATGCGTCACCGAGAGGTGCTGTGATGGGGGAATGTTCGCGCAGAGCGCCGTTTCGGCACCCCTCGGTGGCGCGGCACGGGCGGCCGGGAGGGACGGCCCGCCGGGCGAACGCAGGGCGGCACCGTGCGCGAAGCGGCCCGCTCAGGCATCCGTTGGTATACCAATAGGCTGGTCCGCGTGCTGGGCGTACTGACGGGCTTCGGGATCATCGCATTCGTGATCGCCGTCGGCTACGGCGTCGGCCGCGTGGGCGTCGGCGGGCCGCAGGCCGGTTACGTGCTCAACCGCATCGCGTTCTTCATCACGAACCCCGCCCTGCTCTTCACGGTGCTGGCCAAAGAGGACATCCGCACCGTCGTCTCGGGCGTCGGCCTCGCCGCGAACATCGCGGCCGTCATCGCGGGCCTCGTGTTCCTCGTGCTGAGCCGGCTGTTCTTCCGCCGGCCGGCGGCGCGCACGACCATCGGAGTGCTCGCGTCGAGCTACTCGAACTTCAACAACATCGGCATTCCGGTCGCGGTGTACGTGCTCGGCAGCCCGGCCTACATCGCGCCGGTGCTGCTCGTGCAGCTCATCGTCTTCGCGCCGATCGCGCTCACGGTTCTCGACGTCACGAGCCGCGGCCGGGTGAGCCTGCGCGACATCCTGCTCAACCCCGTGCGGAATCCCATGATCATCGCGTCGGTCGCGGGGGTCGTCGTCGCCGCCTTCGGGTGGACGCTGCCCGACGTCGTCGACAGCGCCTTCACGCTGCTCGGCGGCGCGGCGGTGCCGCTCGTGCTCATGGCCTTCGGCATGTCGCTGCACGGCTCGCCGCCGCTCAAGGCGGTCGGAGCGCGCGCCGAGGTCATCGTCGCCACCGTCTTCAAGGTCGTGCTGATGCCGCTGATCGGGTGGGCTCTCGCCCGCTACGGCTTCCACGTGACGGGGCACCAGCTGTTCGTCACGGTGGTGCTGTGCGCGCTGCCCGCGGCGCAGAACGTCTACAACTTCGCGGCGCGCTACGAGCGCGGCGAGATCGTCGCCCGCGACGCCGTGCTGCTCTCGACGATCCTGTCGGTGCCTGCCGTCTTCGTGGTCGCGCTGCTGCTGACCTAGCACGCCGCGGTCCTCCCGGTTGCGCCACCAGGATCCGCCGTGCGCTACTCGGATCCGAGGCGCGCAGAGCGGAAGCCAGTGGCGCAAGCGATCACAGCGCGCGGGGGCGAGCGGATGCCTGCACCAGCGCACCCCGGCAAGATGAGTGCATGGCCATCACCGTGCGACGCACCACCCGCGACGACTGGCAGGCGATGCGGCGGCTGCGCCTCGAGGCGCTGCAGGACACTCCGATGGCGTTCACGCAGACCTACGAGCACGCCCGCGCGCAGACCGAGGCCGAGTGGCGCGCCTACGCGGGCCGCGGTGAAGAGAGGAATCGGCTGTTCGTGGTCGCGGTCGACGACTCCACCGGCGAGTTCGTCGGCATGATGGGCGGCGCGCTCGACCACGGCGGCGGCGCACCGTTCCTCGTCGGCGTCTATATCTCGCCCCGCTACCGCGGGAAGCGGCGCGGGGTGACCGACCTGTTGCTCGAGGCGATCGAGGACTGGGCGCGCGGCTTCGCCGACCGGCTGCAGCTCGACGTGCACGAGGACAACGACCGGGCCCGGCGCTACTACGCCTCGCGCGGCTTCGTCGAGACCGGCCACACGATGCCGTACCCGCTCGACCGCACCCGGCTCGAGATCAACATGGTGAAGCGGCTCTGAGCGCTAGAAGACCATCGGGCGGTCGTAGTCCTCTTCCGTCTCGACCGCGAGGTCGACGACGACCGGCACGTGATCGGACGGCGCCTCACCCTTGCGCTCATCGCGGTGGATCGAGGCATCCGTCACCAGCTCGGCGAAGCCCTGCGACCCCATGATGAAGTCGATGCGCAGCCCCTCGTTGCGCGGGAAGCGCAGCTGCTTGTAATCCCAGAACGTGTAGCCGGTGGGCACGCGCGGGCGCACCACGTCGGTGAGCCCGGCGCGCTCGAACTCGGCGAACGCGGCTCGCTCTGGCGGTGAGATGTGCGTCGAGACGCCCTGCACGAACGACGGGTCGCCGACATCGGAGTCGAGCGGCGCGACGTTCCAGTCGCCCATCAGCGCGAGCGGCAGCGTCGGGTCGTCGGCGAGCCACTGCCGGGTGTCGTCGGCGAGCACGCGCAGCCAGTCGAGCTTGTAGGCCAGATGCGGGTCGCCGAGCGCGCGTCCGTTCGGCACGTAGAGCGACCAGAGGCGGATGCCTGCGACGGTGGCTCCGAGCGCGCGTGCCTCCTGCGGCAGGTCGGGGCCGTCGGCGCCCTTGAGGAAGCCGGGCTGGCCGGGGAATCCGATCTCGACGTCCTCAAGCGGAAGGCGCGAGGCGAACGCGACGCCGTTCCACTGGTTCAGGCCGTGGATCGCGAGCTCGTAGCCCGCCTCTTCGAACGCCGCCGTCGGGAACTGCTCGGGCTTGCACTTGATCTCTTGCATGGCGAGCACGTCGACGTCCTCGCGCAGCAGCCAGTCGATGACGCGGCCGTAGCGGGTGCGGATCGAGTTGACGTTCCAGGTCGCGACGCGCATGCCCTCAGCCTATTGGCGCGTGCGCGGGTCGAGCCGGCGGCTCGTCTTGCGCCGGTCGACTCGGCGGCCTATCTCACGTCGGTCGACTCGGCGGCCTGTCTTGCGTCGGTCGACTCGGCGGCCGGTCTTGCGTCGGTCGACTCGGCGAAGCCGAATGGAGACCGTGCAAGACTGACGCGCATGTCGGGGGGACACAGACGTTCGCGCGGGCGCGGGTTCGCCTATTGGCTGACATTGCTGATCGGATGCCTGGCCCTCGTCGCCGTCGCCGGGCTGGTGTATCTGCATTTCGCCCCTGAGCGGCTTCCGCAGCTGGTGCCGACGCCGAGTTACTCCACGGGGCCGGGCGGCCTCTATGACCCGGGCGTGACCCTGGTGCCGAACCCGCCCGTGACGCACGCGCCGTAGCCAGCGGCGGCGCGCCGTGCCGTGCCGCGCCGGCCGCGCCGTGCCGCGCCGCCGCGCCGCGCGGGCAGGCCGGTTTTGCGTCCCGCGCCGACATTCGCGCCTTCGCGGTCGGGCGCAAACGTCGGGCGGGGCCACAAAACCCGGCGGCGGGCAGGTGAGAATGGCTGTATGCCCTCTCTGCTTGCGCTCTGCCGCGTCGAGAAGCTGCTGCCGGACCCGGGCTCCGTCGGCGTCACGGCCATCGACAAGCAGCCGGTCGACGGGCGGTTTGACGTCAAGGCCTACGGCGTCTACGGCGATGTGCAGGCCGACCGCAAGAACCACGGCGGGCTCTTCCAGGCGGTGTACGCCTATGCGCAGGAGGAAGCAGACTGGTGGGCGGGCGAGCTCGGGCGGGACATCCCGCCGGGCCTGTTCGGTGAGAACCTGCGCACCTCGGGCCTCGCGGTGTCGCACGCCGAGATCGGCGAGCGCTGGCGCATCGGCGAGAAGCTGATCCTCGAGGTGACCTCGCCGCGCACACCGTGCGCGACGTTCCAGCGGCGTATGGGCGAGTCGCAGTGGGTGAAGCGCTTCACGCAGGCGAACCTGACCGGCGCGTACTTCCGCGTCGTCGAGCGCGGGCCGATCGCCGCGGGCGATGAGATCGAGGTCGTTCATGCCCCGGGCCACGGCATCACCGTGAGCCGGTTCTTCGCCACCGGGCGCCGCGGCGAG
Organism: Gryllotalpicola kribbensis; assembly: GCF_039538245.1. Lineage (NCBI taxonomy): Bacteria > Bacillati > Actinomycetota > Actinomycetes > Micrococcales > Microbacteriaceae > Gryllotalpicola > Gryllotalpicola kribbensis. The sequence goes on along the minus strand of NZ_BAABBX010000015.1, from coordinate 506,018 downwards.
GCGGTCGACTTCGCGCGCATCCTCGCGCAGCATCAGCCCGTCGAGACGCTGCACCCCGAGATCGCGGCGCTGGTCCCGTGAGCGACGCGGACGGTCTCCATTCGGCTGCGCCGAGTCGACCAGCGGGTGAAGGTGCGCCGAGTCGACCGGCGGGTGAAGGTGCGCCGAGTCGACCGGCGGGCGGCCTGACGATCGGGTTCAGCGCCGCGCTCGAGCAGTTCGGCCCGGCGGAAGCGGTCGCGCTCGCCGCGTACGCCGAGCAGCACGGCTTCTCGGGCACGACCGCGTCCGACCACTTCCAGCCATGGGTTCCGCAGCAGGGCAGCTCGTCGTTCGTCTGGAACGTGCTGACGGCGATCGCCGAGCGCACGACCGGCGACTTCGGCCCCGGGGTCACGGCGCCGACCTTCCGGCAGCACCCCGCACTCGTCGCCCAGGCGAGTGCCACCCTGGGCCTCATGTATCCGGGCCGGCACTGGCTCGGAATCGGCGCAGGCGAGGCGCTCAGCGAGCACATCGTCGGACAGTACTGGCCGGAGGCCCCCGAGCGCATCAACCGCATGTTCGAGGCGGTCGAGGTGATCCAGAAGCTGTTCGCGTCGGGCATCCGCCACCGAGATGTGAAACATGACGGGCGCTACTTCAAGCTCGAGTCGACCCGGCTGTGGTCGATGCCCGAGGCGGCGCCGGAGATCCTGATCGCAGCGGGCGGGCCGGTCACGGCGCGGCGCGCGGGCAAGACGGCCGACGGGCTCGTCACGACCGGCGCGCCCGTCGACAAGCTCGGGTCGCTGCTCGAGCGGTTCGCCGAGGGGCGGCGCGAGTCGGGGCGCAGCCCCGAGACCGCGACGAAGGTCCTGCAGCTGCACCTGTCGTGGGCGCCGACCGACGAGGAGGCCGTGCACAACGCCCTCACCGAGTGGCCGAACGGCGGCATGCACTTCCCGAAGGCCGACCTGCGCAGCCCGTGGGAGTTCGAGCAGCTCGCCAAGATGGTGCGGCCCGAGGACTTCGAGGGCCGTCTGCTGATCTCGTCAGACCCCGAGGTGCACCGCGCGGCGATCCAGCGGTACGCCGACCTCGGCTTCGACCGCATCTACCTGCACAACGTCGGCCGCAACCAGCGCGAATGGGTCGACGTGTTCGGCCGCGACGTCCTTCCGAAGGTGACGAGATGATTTCTGCCTGGGCCCTTGACGGCATCCCCGAGATCTCGCCGGGCGCCGATCTCGTGCAGCTGATCGGCGACGCGCTCGCGAACGATGAGAACGGATGCCTGGACGGCGACATCCTCGTCGTGACGAGCAAGATCCTCTCGAAAGCCGAGGGGCGCATCGTCGAGGCATCCGACCGGGAAGACGCGATCACCGCCGAGACGGTGCGCGTGGTCGCGACGCGCGCGTACGAGGGCGGGGTGACGCGCATCGTCGAGAATCGTCTCGGCATCGTCGGCGCTGCGGCTGGCGTCGACGCCTCGAACACGGCCGAGGGCACCGTGCTGCTGCTGCCCGTCGACCCGGATGCCTCGGCACGCGCGCTCGCGGCAGCGCTGCGCGAGCGGTTCGGGGTGCGGCTCGGAATCATCGTCTCGGACACCCTCGGGCGTGCGTGGCGCATCGGGCAGACCGACATCGCGATCGGCGCGGCCGGGGTGCTGGTCGTCGACGATCTGCGCGGCCAGGCCGACCAGCAGGGGCGCCCGCTCGCCGTGACCGTGCCCGTCGTGGCCGATGAGCTGGCCGGCCTCGGCGATCTGGTGAAGGGCAAGGCATCCGGCCGCCCGGTCGCGGTCGTGCGCGGCATGGGGCGCCTCGTGACCGACGAGGTCGATGTGCCCGGCGCGCGCACGCTGCCGCGCACCGGCCCGACCGACATGTTCCGCCTCGGCACCGACGAGGCGTACCGCCTGGGTGTGGCCGGCGAGCCGCTGCCGTGAGCTGGCGCGTCGTCGTCCCGTTCAAGGGCGCCCCGAACTCGAAGTCGCGTCTCGCGGCGCGCTTCGACGACCTGGCGCGTCATGCGCTCGCGCTCGCCTTCCTGCAGGACGTCGTCGCAGCGGCCCGGGCGGCCCCCGGGGTGAGCGGCGTGACGCTGGTGTCGAGTGAACCGGGGCTCGCGACTCTCTTCCCGAGCGACCCCGCGCACCCCGACGCCGCGCCGGTCGACGTCACCCCTGACCCCCGGCACGGGCTGAACGGGGCGATCGCGCACGGCATCCGCGTCGCGCGAGCTCACGACGGCGCCGCGCACGTCGCCGTGCTGCTCGGCGATCTGCCCGAGCTCACGGCGGCCGAGCTCTCGGCGACGCTGGCGCTCGCGGCGGGGCATCCGCTGTCATATGTGACGGATGCCGCGGGAACCGGCACCTCGATGATCACGCTGGCCCCGGGCGAGACGGCGCAGCCGCGGTTCGGCGCGGGGTCGGCGGCGGCGCACGCGGCGGGGGGCTTCGTGCGGCTCGAGGTAGCGGCGGAATCGGGCCTGCGCCGCGACGTCGACGCCCCGGACGACGTCGACCGCATCGCGCGGCCGGGGCGCTTCACGGCGGCGGTGCTCGCGGCAGTGGTTCCCGAATCGGCGCGCTGAGGTTTCGGGCGGCGCGTCCTGCCCGGAGCACTTGAACGAGAGCACCGTTTTTTCGCACGAGAGAACCAATGTCTCTGCGCGGGCGACATTGGGGCCGGGCGAGCACCAACGGTGCTCTCACGCGCAGAAATGGTTCCGTCGTCCAAGTGTCCGCGAAGAGTCCTGCCACGATGGGGCGATGGCATCCGATGCACTGACCGAACTGTGGCCCGCCGCCGGGGTGCGCGCACGCGCCGGCGACCTCGAGCTGCGCTGGATCGACGACGACCTTCTCGTGCAACTCGCCGAGCTGGCCGGGCGCGGCGTGCACGACCCCGCGACGATGCCGTTCTACACGCCCTGGACGCGCGGCACCGCTGAGCAGGTCGCGCGTAGCGTGCTCACCTACCAGTGGGCGGTGCGCCAGAACGTTGGGCAGAAGCTCACGCTCGAGTTCGCCGTCCTCTCAAAGGGCGTCGTTGTCGGGTCCCAGGGCGCAAGCGGGTCGGACTGGCCCGTGCTGCGCGAGGTCGAGACCGGTTCGTGGCTCGGGCTCGAGTACCAGGGTCACGGCATCGGCAGCCGCATGCGGGCACTCATGCTGCACTTGCTCTTCGAGGGCCTCGGCGCCGACCACGTGACCTCCGGCGCCTTCGACGACAACGTCCGCTCGAACGCCGTGTCGCGGAAGGTCGGCTACGAATTCGACGGCATCGCGCGTGTTGCGCGCGAGGGCGCGGCGGGCACCGTGAACCGCTACCGGATGTCGCGCGAGCGGTGGCTCGAGGTGCGAGACCGTCACGTCGAGCTGCTCGGCGCGCCCGTCGAGCTCGAGGGGGTCGAGCGCTTCCGCGCGCAGCTCGAGCAGCCGCACGACTAAGCGGTCGCCACCTGCTGAGGCATCCGCTCGATCGATGCCGCGTGAAGTGGCGACCGCTTTCGCGTGTCTGACCGCCCTGCTCTAGACGGCGGCCGAGATCGCCTCGAAGTCCTCGTCGGACAGGGTGACGGATGCCCCGGCGATGTTGTCCTCGAGGTGATCCACGCTCGACGTGCCGGGGATCGGCAGCATCACGGGCGAGCGCTTCAGCAGCCACGCCAGCGCGAGCTGCGACGGGCTCGCGCCGGTCTTGTCGGCGATCGCCGCCAGCGGGCCGCCGGGCTGCGAGAGCTTCCCGGTCGCGAGGGGGAACCACGGGATGAAGCCGACGCCGTGCTCGGCCGACCAGTCGAGCAGCTCCTCTGACTGGCGGTTCGTCACGTTGTAGAGGTTCTGCACCGTCACGATGTCGGCGACCTTCCGGGCGGCCTCGACCTCGGCGACCGACACCTCGGAGAGCCCGATGTGGCGGATCTTGCCCTCGCTCTGCAGCGCCGCGAGCTCGCCGACCTGGTCCTCGAGGGGCACCTCGGGGTCGATGCGGTGCAGCTGGAACAGGTCGATCGTGTCGAGCCCGAGGTTGCGCAAGCTGAGCTCGGCCTGCTGGCGCAGGTAGGCGGGGCGGCCGACGGGCGTCCAGATGTTCGGGCCCTGCCGCGTGAGGCCGGCCTTGGTCGCGATGACCAGGTCGTCGCGATAGGGGTGCAGCGCCTTCTTGATCAGCTGCTCGGCGACGACCGGTCCGTAGGAGTCGGCCGTGTCGATGAAGTTCACGCCGAGCTCGACGGTGCGCTGCAGCACACGCACGGCGCCCTCGGGGTCGCGGGACTCGCCCCACACGCCCGGCCCGGGCAGCTGCATCGAGCCGAAGCCGAGGCGGTTGACGGTGAGGTCGCCGCCGATGGTGAACGTGCCGGATGCCGCAGCGGTCAGTTCTGTGTCAGTCATTCAGATCTCCTCAATCGGGTCTGTCCACTTCAATCCCCAGAACGGCCGCCGCCATTCCGCGACCGTCTTTCGGGAGTGTCGTGCGGCTGTCTCGTGCGGCAACTAGCGTGGGCACATGGATCGCGGTGTGAACTGGCTTGCCGTCTGGATGATCATCGGGCTCGTCGTGTGCGCGGCCCTGATCGTGGGGGTGACCCTGGTGCCGGGCTACCACCTCTCGAGCGGGGTCGTGGGCGGCGCCTCGGCGGTCGCGCTGCTCTGACACCTGCGCGAACGGCGCCGGGTCGAAGACGCCGTAGCGCTCGCGGAACTCCGAGACGCGGGCGGGCCACAGCAGCGTGAGGCGGCCGGATGCCTCGTCGCGGTACCAGCTCGAGCATCCGCCCCGCAGCCACACCGTGCCGGCCGCGAGTCGATCGATCTCGGCCGAGTACGCGGCCTCGGCCGCGGCGCCGACCTCGAGCGGGGCCGAGTCGCCATCGGCGCGGCGCGCGTCGAGGTGGTCGAGCGCGCCGAGCACATAGCCGAGCTGCGCCTCGATGATCTCGAAGGCCGAGTGGTGCCCCAGGGCGGCGTTCGGCCCGTCGAGGACGAACAGGTTGGGGAATCCGCTCACCACGGTCGACGCGTGGCTCGTCATGCCCGCGCTCCAGTGCGCCGCGAGGCTCTCGCCGCCGCGGCCGGCGACGAGGCGCGCGAAGGGCGGCCGCGTGGTCTCGAACCCGGTCGCGAAGATGAGCACGTCGAGGTCGTAGCGGGCGCCGGATGCCGCGACCGCGATGCTCCCGTCGACCCGCTCGAGGGCACTGGCCTCGAGCACGACGTTCGGCCGCTGCAGGGCCGGGTAGTAATCGTCGCTGAACACCGCACGCTTGCAGCCGAGCTCGTAGTCGGGGGTGAGGGCAGCGCGCAGCCCGGTGTCGGCGACCTGGGCGCGCAGGTGCGCGAGCGCTCTGCCGCGCAGGGCCTCGAGCGCCGTGGACCCGGCGATGCGCGCGTCGAAGAGCCGCTCGGCCTCGGCGGCGAGCTCGGCGCGGTCGGGCTGCGGGTCGCCCGGCGCGAAGGCCCGGTCGCCCCGGGGCAGCACCCACGCCGCGCTGCGCTGGAACACCGTGACGGATGCCGCGCGCCGCGCGACCTCGGGCAGCAGCTGCACCGCGCTCGCCCCCGTGCCGACGACGCCGACGCGGGCGCCCTCGAGAGGTGCGTCGTCCCAGCGGGCGGAGTGGAATGCGCGGCCCGCGAACGTGTCGAGGCCCGCGATCGCCGGCAGCTTGGGCTCGCTCAGGCGCCCCGCGGCCATGACCAGCGCGCGAGCGCAGTACTCCCCGCGCGGAGTCGTCAGGCGCCAGCATCCGCTCTCGTCATCCCATCGCGCGCTCGTGAGCGGCTCGCCCAGCCGCAGGTGCGGCTCGAGTCCCTCGGCGCGGGCCGTGTCGCGCAGATAGTCGAGGATCTCGGCGCCGGGGGCGAAGCGGCGTGACCAGTGCGCCTTGGGGCGGAACGAGTACGAGTACAGCTGGCTGGGGATGTCGCACGCGACGCCCGGGTAGGTGTTGTCGCGCCAGGTGCCGCCGAGCTCGGTGGCACGCTCGAAGATCAGGAAGTCGTCGCGGCCCGACCGCTTCAGCTGCGCGCCCATGCCGATGCCCGCGATGCCGGCGCCGACGACGGCGACGTCGAGCCACGCTTCGCGGGTCGACTCGCCGAAGGCTAATGGAGACCGAGTCACGCACGATCTCCATTCGCGCTGCGCGCGAGTCGACCAGCGGGCACCGTCACGACACCTCGCCGTAGGTGGTCGTGCGCTGTCTGACCGGCCGGCCGAGCTCGCCCGCGAGCTTCGTGACATCGGCGACCGTGAGCTGCCGCCCCTGCTCGGGCCCGGCGCTCGGGTCGAGGGTGCCGTCGAGCAGCACGCCGCCCAGGTCGTCGGCGCCGCCCGCGAGCACCCGCTGGGCGCCGCGGAGGCCGAGCTTCGTCCACGCGGCCTGGATGTGGTCGATGCGCCCCGCGAGCATGAGCCGCGCGACGGCGTGCACGGCGCGGGACTCGCGCAGGGTCGGCCCGGGGCGCGCGCCGGGCACCTCGACGGGCGATTCGGCGGGCACCCACGGCATCGCGATGAACTCGGTGAAGCCGCCGGTGCGGTCCTGCAGGGCGGCGAGCGCGTGCAGGTGGGCGACCTGGTCCGCGGGGGTGTCGACGTGGCCGTAGACCATGGTGGCGGTCGAGCGCAGGCCGGCGCGGTGCGCGTTCTCCACAGCCTCGATCCAGGCGGATGCCGGAATGTCGGTCCCTCCGGTGAGGATTCCGCGTATGCGATCGTCAAGGATCCGGGCGCCGGTGCCGGGCACCGTGTCGACTCCGGCCCCGCGCAGCTGCGCGAGCCAGTCGGCGAGAGCGAGCCCTGCCCGGGCGGCGCCGTCGATCACCTCGGCGGGCCGGAAGGCGTGCAGGTGCAGCTGCGGCTGCGCGCGCGCGATGGTGCGGGCCAGCTCGAGGTAGCCGTCGGGGCCGAGCTCGCGCGGCGGCATGCCCTGCATGCAGATCTCGGTGGCGCCGAGCGAGACGGCCTCGTCGGCGAGTGCGGCGATCTCGTCGAGCGGCAGGCCGAGCGACGAGTCGATGTTCCGGTTGACGGCGTAGGTGACCGTGTCGCCGACACGGTCGCGGCGCACCCGGTCGGCGAGCTCGGCGAGCGCCTCGAGGTCGTCGCCGTCGGCGTGTAGCAGGGCGACGTACTCGGCGTCGGTGAGCCCGGCCGGGTCGGATTCCGCGCGCTTCAGCACCGACTCGAGGTAGGCGTCGTGCTTCGCGAGGCCGTAGCCGTCGGCGAGTTCGAGGAGCCGGGGCAGCAGCCGGTCGTCGAACCAGTCGGCGCCGCGGCCCGGCTCGGCAGCCGCGGTCGGGCCCGCCGCAGCCGTACCCCGCGCCTCGCGCAGGTAGTGCGGGTGCGCGGTGAGCCGCTCGCGCAGGGTGTAGCCGCCCTCGGCGGTGAGGCGCGCGAGCTCCTCGATCTGCGGCCAGGGGCGCTCGGGGTTCACGTGATCGGGCGTGAGCGGCGAGACACCACCCCAGTCGTCGATGCCGGCGCGGACGAGCAGGGCGAGCTCGCCGGCATCCGTCAGATTCGGCGGCGCCTGCACGCGCATGCCGGGGCCGAGCAGCACGCGGGTCACGGCGACGGCCGCCGCGTACTCCTGCGTCTCGAGATCGACGGCGCCCATCATCGCGGTGGCGTTCTTGGCGCGGAAGTTCTGCACGATCACTTCCTGGATGTGGCCGTGCTTCTCGTGCGCGGCGCGCAGGGCGAGCACGGCGTCGATGCGCTCCTCGGCGCTCTCGCCGATGCCGAGCAGCACGCCGGTCGTGAACGGGATGCGCGAGCGGCCCGCGTCGTCGATCACCCGCAGGCGCACGGCGGGGTCCTTGTCTGGCGACCCGAAGTGCGCCTCGCCGGGCGTCTCCCAGATGCGGGTCGACGTCGTCTCGAGCATCATGCCCATCGAGGGGCCGACGGGCTTCAGCCGCTGCAGCTCGGCCCACGACATGACGCCGGGGTTGAGGTGCGGCAGCAGCCCGGTCTCGCGCAGGATCAGCTCGCCCATCGCGGCGACGTAGTCGAGGGTCGACGCGTAGCCGTGCTCGTCGAGCCACTGCCGGGCGATCGGCCAGCGGTTCTCGGGCCGGTCGCCGAGAGTGAGCAGCGCCTCCTTGCAGCCGAGCGCGGCGCCCTGGCGCGCCACCTCGAGCACGTCCTCGGGCTCCATGTAGGGAGAGATGCCGGCCTTCGCGAGCTTGCCCGGGGTCTGCACGAAGATGCAGTAGTGGCAGCGGTCCTGGCACAGGTGCGTCAGCGGAATGAACACCTTGCGCGAGTAGGTGATCACCCCGGGGCGGCCGGCCGCCGCCAGGCCGTCGTCGCGAATCCGGCCGGCTACCGCGAGCAGCCGGTCGAGGTCGTCGTCACGCGCGGCGAGCAGCGTCGTGGCATCCGCGTGCGACAGCGTCGCCCACGGTTCGCGCGCGGCCTCGAGCCGATCGAGGGCGCCATCGAGCTCGGCGGGGCGGACGTAGGGCGCAGCGGGCGTGCGCAGCATCAGAGGGACAGCCATAGATCACCTGGACATAGGGGAGCGAAGACGGATGCCGGTGCCACCGCCCATCAAAGCCAGATGCGTGACCCCGACCAGCCCAAATCCAGGCCGCTGCCGATGCCCTCAGCCTAACCCCGGGTGTGCGCGCCGCTCAGTCGGATTCCGCGGTCACCGCGGCGATGAGCCCCGGGAACTTCGCGTCGAGCTCGGCGCGGCGCAGCTGGATCTCGTGTCGCCTGCCGTCGATCAGAGTGAGGGTGAGGCCGGCCTCGCGCAGCGTGCGGAAGTGATGCGCCATCGTCGACTTCGTGACGTCGACGTCCCAGTTGTCGAGGGTCTTCGACCGGGGCTCGCCGTCGGCCAGAACGCGCACGATGTGCAGCCGCACCGGGTCGGCGAGCGCTTTCATCACGTCGACGAGCTCGACGTCCTTCATGTCGGGGGCGGGGTAGTCAGGCATCCGGTCGCTCACGCAATAGTTCGACAATCATCGAACTATTGCGTACTCTCTATTGTGTGACGGTTATCGAACAATCCAACGCTACTCGCAACGTCGGGCTGAAGCTGGGAATCCTCGCGGCAGGCCTGTTCGTCGTGGGGACCAATGCGTTCGTCATCGCCGGCGTGCTGCCGGCGATCGCGGCGTCGCTGCACACGACCACGGCTGCGGTCGGCTACTCGATCACCTGGTACAGCATCGTGGTCGCGGTCGGCTCGCCCGCCGTGTCGACCCTGCTGGCGCGGATGCCGCGTGCCACGCTCATGGCGCTGGGCCTCGCCCTCATCGCTGTCGGCACCTTCCTCGCGGCCGCGGCCGCCGGCATCGGGCTCTTCACCGCGGGGCGCATCGTCGCGGCCATCGGAGGTGCGGCGCTCGTGCCCACCGCGACGGCCGCCGCCCCGACCCTCGTCGCCCCCGAGCGGCGCGGGCGCGCTCTCGCCGCGACGGGGCTGGGCTTCTCTCTCGCCTCGGCCGTCGGCGCGCCATTCGGCACCTTCCTCGCCGACCTCGGCGGGTGGCGCCTCGCGCTCTCGGTCATCGGCGCGCTCGCCGCGGTGATCGCCGTCGCCGTGGCGGTCGAGACGCGCGGGCTGCCGCTCGGCCGTGCCGTGCCGTTCGCGGCGCGGTTCTCGGTGCTCGCCCACCCCGGCATCCTGCTCGCGCTGCTGACCACCCTGCTGATGGTGGTCGCCTTCAACGTCGTCTACATCTTCAGCAGCGACATCGTGGCCCCAGCGACCGGGGGCAACGAGAGCGCCCTGGCCGCACTGCTGCTCGTCTACGGAGCGTTCGGCATCGTCGGCAACTGGCTCGGCGGGCGCCTCACCGACGGCATCGGCGGGCGGCTGACGGCGCTCGTGGCACTGGCGCTCGAGGCGGTGGCCTTCGTCGCCCTGATCGCCCTACGCGGCGGCTTCGCGGCGACCGCGGTGCTGTTCGCGCTCTGGGGCGTCGGCGCCTACGCCGCGATCGTGCCCGTGCAGTCGCGGCTCGCGGCGATCGACCCCGAGCGCGCCGGCATCTCGCTGTCGTGGTACTCGACGGGGATGTACGTGGGCATCGCTCTCGCGCCGGTCCTCGGCGCTGCGACGCTGAGCGCCGGCGTTCCGGTCACGCTGCTGGCCGCGGCCGCCGCCGCGCTGCTGGGACTGATCGCGTTCGAGGCGGCGCACCGCCGCTGAGGCCCGCTCGAGACGGTGCTCTGCCACGCCTGGCGTCTGGCGCCCGGCGCCTGGCGGCTCAGGGGCGAAGCGCGTGCGCGCGCACGCGATCGAGCCACTCGCCGACCGCGGCGGTGACGAGCCCGAACTGCTCGCCGATGATGTTGTGACCTGCGGCGTCGAGCACGAGGAGCGACGCGCGCGGGTAGTGATCGAGCCGCCGCCAAGCGTCGACGTAGCCCACGACCTCGTCTTGCCGGCCGGTGATGAACACCGCCGGCTTCGAGAAGGGGGCGGATGCCGCGTCTTCGGGCTCGACATCGAAAGCGTAGTTCCCCGCGATGCGCTCGAGACCGGCCTGGTCGACGGAATCGACCCCCGGCTGGACCGTGTCGACGAAGTTCTCAAGGCCGGCGGCCGACTGCCACACGGCGAACTCGCGGTACCCCTGGGCGACACGGGGCTCGACGCCGTCGAAGATGCCGGGCTCTTCGTGGAGCACGGTGCGCGGCGGCGCCGTGCGCTCGCTGTGCGTCGCGATGAACACGCCGGCGAGCGTGGCCAGCCCGAGCACCTGCTCACCGAAGTCGTGGGCGAGGCGACGCGCCATCATGCCGCCGTAGGAGTTGCCGAGCACCGCGAAGGGCTCGTCGCCGACGGCCTCACGCACGGCGTCGGCGAGGGCGCGCGCCATGTCTTCGGAGCCGGCGACGTCGCCGATCGGTGACCCGCCCATGCCGGGTAGGTCGACGTAGATGCGCCGCCAGCCGCCGCGAGCCGCGAGCGCCGCGTCGAGCGGCAGCAGGATGCGGTGGTCGACGCCGAAGCCGTGGATCAGGATGAGCGGCGTGCCCTCGCCGCGGGTCTCGATGTGCACGCCGCCAACGCTAGGGGCGACCACCGACATCCGATCAGAACAACTCGGCGGCCAGATCGAGCGCGGCGCCGGCGAGGGCCGCCGACGTCTCGGCGTCCTTCATCCAGAGCGGGACACTGCGCGAGCGGATGCCGAGCGCCTCCACCGCCTCGACCGCGTCGGCGTCCTCCTCGGCGACGAGCCAGCCGTCGAGCAGGCCGCGTGGGGCAGGGTCTCCATTCGGCTTCGCCGAGTCGACCACCGGCTTCGCCGAGTCGACCAGAGGCTGCGCCGAGTCGACCGGCGGGGTCGCCGAGTCGACCAGCGGCTGCGCCGAGGCGGCCCGCGAACGCGACCCGTAGTGCCGCGCCACCGCGAGAGCCGAGGTCTCGACTCCGATGGCGGCGAGGCAGGCATCCGCATAGCCGCGCACCGCCGCGCCCCCGATGATCGGCGAGACGCCGACGACCGGCGCTGACGACTCATCGAGCGACGAGCGCACCCCCGGAATCGACAGCACCGTGCCCACCGACACGACCGGGTTCGACGGGGCCACCAGCACGACATCCGCCGTCGCCAGCGCGTCGCGCACGGCGCGCGTGGCCGACGCCGCCGCGAGCCCCAACTGCACGAAGCGCTGCGCGGGAACGGCGGCGCGGTGCTTCACCCACCACTCCTCGAAGTGCACGAGCTCGGGCCCCGACCCGAGGTCGATCTCGACGTGCGTCTCGACCGGCTCGTCGGTCACGGGCAGCAGCCGCACGGGCAGGCCGGCGCCGTCGTTCCAGCGCGACGCGAGCCGCGCGACCACGTCGGTCAGGGGCATTCCCTCGCGCAGCAGCGCCGTGCGCGCGATGTGCGTGCCGAGGTCCAGGTCGCCGAGCGTGAACCACGGCCAGCCGACGCCATAGGCGTTCATCTCGGCGGACACCCGGTACGACTCGTCGCGCAGCCCCCAGCCGCGCTCGTCGTCGTTGACGCCCGCGAGGGTGTACATCATCGAGTCGAGGTCGGGGGTGACTCGCAGCCCGGCGATCCACGAGTCGTCGCCCGTGTTGACGATCGCGGTGACCGTGGGCCGAGATGAGGGCGAGGGATGCCGGCGCTCCAGCTCCGCGACGAGACCGCGCGTGAACCGCGCGCCCCCGACTCCACCCACGAGCACGACGATGTTCTGAGGCATCCCTCGAGCCTATTCGCGCCGGGCCCGCTGCTCGGTCGTCACGAACACGGTCTCAGACGCGCGAGAGGCCGACTTCGTGACGACCCGCTCGGCGGCGGCACGGCCCGGTCGTCGATATTCCGGCCGATCGGAGCCCCGGGTGCCGCTTAAGTGACGACCGGGGCGAGCAGGGCCGCGACGTGCGCCGCCCGCTCGACGGGCAGGGCGCCCACGGTCACCCTGATCGCCGGGCTGCCCGGGGCATCGGCCATGAACGGCAGCCCGGCCGCCACCCGCACACCGGCCTCGCCCAGCGCCGCCACCGCCCGCCGCTCGTCGCGCACCCGCAGCCAGACGTTGATGCCGTCGCCGGTCGGCGCGACCGCGCCCGACGCCGCGAGCGCCGCGGCCAGCGCGGCCTGCCGCTCGGCGTAGACGGCGCGCGCACGGCCCACCTCGGCGACGGCCAGCGGGTCGCGCAGCAGCTCGAGCAGCACCGTCTGCAGCATGCGCGACGTCCACCCAGGGCCGAGCAGGCGCCGCGCCACCAGGCGGTCGACGAGCGGCCTCGGCCCCCCGAGCGCCGCGATGCGCAGATCGGGCCCGTGCGACTTCGAGAAGCTGCGCAGGTGCACGACCTGGTTCGGCAGCCAGGTGCCGAGCGACACCGGCGGCGCGGTCGAGATCAGCCCCGAGTGGTCGTCTTCGATGACGATGACGGATGCCCCGCGCCGCTGCCCCGCGATGATGCGGGCCAGCTCCTCGGCGCGCTGCGGCGTGAGCGACGCACCGGTCGGGTTGTGCGCCCGCGGCTGCAGCACCACGGCCGAGACCTCGCGCGCGAGCGCCCGGAACAGGGAGCGCGCGGTCACCCCGCTCGCGTCGACCTCGAGCGGCACGCGCTCGACGCCGTGCGCATCGAGCATCTCGAAGAGGGGCGGGAACCCGGGCACCTCGACCGCGACGCGATCGCCGAAGCGCACGACCTGATCGAGGGTGCGGGACAGCCCGTCGAGCGCCCCGTCGATGACCGTCAGCGCCTCGACGGGGTAGGGCCACGACTCGCGCAGAAGCCGGTGCAGCTCGGGGATCACGGGCAGTTCCTGGTAGCTGCCCGTGCCCGCCTGCCAGGCGATGCGCGCGACCACGGGCTGCAGTTCGGGAAGCAGCGCCGCGTCGGGCGTGCCCCGCGACAGGTCGAGCGCGGTGACGGGGGCATCGCCGGCGAGCTCCGCCATGCTGCGGGGCAGCCATGAGGCATCCGTCGCCCCCTGGTCGCGCACGAAGCTGCCCGCGCGGCCGCGCGCCACGATGAGCCCGGCCCCCAGCAGGGTCTGCCACGCGTGCGAGACGGTCGCGGGCGAGACGCCGTAAGCGGCGGCGAGCTCGCGCACCGTCGGCAGTCGCTCGCCGGGTGCGAGCTCGCCCGCGCTGATCTGCCGCGCGATCGCGGCGGCGATGCCGCGCGGGGAGGTGTCGTCGGGCCTCGGCAACATTTACCGACGCGTCACGCGAAGAAATTGTCGGGAAATGTTCACGCCGAACGATAACAGAACCAGAACCGACGCATGGAGGTTTCGATGACGGTCATCCGAGCCGCGATCACCCAGACCACTTGGACAGGCGACACAGAGTCGATGATCCGGAAGCACGAGGACTTCGCGCGCGACGCGAAGGCGCAAGGCGCGCAGGTGATCTGCTTCCAAGAGCTGTTCTACGGCCCGTACTTCGGCATCACCGAGGACAAGAAGTACTACGACTTCGCCGAACCCGCAGACGGCCCGATCGTGCAGCGCTTCGCCGCGCTCGCCGCGGAGCTCGGGCTGGTCATGGTGCTGCCCATCTACGAGGCCGAGATGCCGGGCGTGTACTACAACACGGCGGTGGTGGTGGATGCCGACGGCAGCGTGCTCGGGAAATACCGCAAGCACCACATCCCGAACCTCGACAAGTTCTGGGAGAAGTTCTACTTCCGCCCAGGCAACCTCGGCTACCCGGTCTTCCAGACGGCGGTCGGCCCGATCGGCGTCTACATCTGCTACGACCGGCACTTCCCCGAAGGGTGGCGCGAGCTCGGCCTGAACGGCGCTCAGATCGTCTTCAACCCGAACGCGACGAAGCCGGGCCTCAGCAACCGCCTGTGGGAGATCGAGCAGCCCGCGGCGGCCGCCGCCAACGGCTACTTCGTCGCCGCCCCGAACCGGGTCGGCCGCGAAGACAACGAATACGGCGAACTCGCGGTCGACTTCTACGGCTCGAGTCAGTTCGTCGACCCGAGGGGCAACGTCATCGGCGGGTATGCCTCGAGCGAGACGGAAGAGCTGGTGATCCGCGACCTCGACCTCGACCTGATCCGGCAGGTGCGCGACGACTGGCAGTTCTACCGCGACCGCCGCCCCGAGTCCTACACCAGCATCCCGAAGCCGTAGCGGGTCTCGATACGCGGCCTTCGGCTGCTACTCGACCAACGGGGTGGGCGGCCTTCGGCTGCTACTCGACCAACGGGTGGGTGGCCTTCGGCTGCTACTCGACCAACGAAAAGAGGACCGATGACCAAGACCCTCATCACGAACGGCACCGTCGTGAACGCGACGGGCACGGTCGCCGCCGACGTGCTGATCGACGGCGAGCAGATCGTCGCGGTGCTCGCGCCCGGATCGCAGCTGCTCGGCAGCGATCTGACGCGAAGCGTCGACAGGGTGATCGACGCGGCGGGCAAGTACGTCATTCCGGGCGGCGTCGATGCGCACACGCATATGGAGATGCCGTTCGGCGGCACGTTCGCGAGCGACACCTTCGAGACGGGCACCCGGGCGGCGGCGCACGGCGGCACCACCACGATCGTCGACTTCGTCGTGCAGTACGCGGGCGAGAACCCCCTCGACCAGTACGCGCTCTGGCACGAGAAGGCAGCCAGCAACTGCGCGATCGACTACGGCTTCCACCAGATCCTGTCCGACGTGCAGGACTCCTCTCTCGACGCGATGGACGAGCTCATCGCAGAGGGCGTCACGAGCTTCAAGCTCTTCATGGCCTACAAGGGCGTCTTCCTGTCCGACGACGGCCAGATCGTCAAGGCGATGCAGAAGGCGGCCGACACCGGGTCGATGATCATGATGCACGCCGAGAACGGCGCCGTGATCGACGTGCTGCAGCAGCAGGCGCTCGCCCGCGGCGAGACGGCCCCCTACTACCACGGCACGACGCGGCCCTGGCAGACCGAGGCCGAGGCGACGCATCGCGCGATCGCGTACGCCGGCATGACCGGCGCCCCGCTCTACATCGTGCACGTGAGCGCCAAGCAGGCCGTCGAAGAGATCGCGGCGGCCCGCGACCGGGGCCAGAACGTGTTCGCCGAGACGTGCCCGCAGTACCTCTACCTGAGCCTCGAAGAGCAGCTCGGCGCGCAAAGCGACCAGTGGGGCAGCTTCGAGGGCGCGAAGTGGGTGTGCTCGACGCCGCTGCGCAGCCGCGCAGAGGGCCACCAGAACCACATGTGGCAGGGGCTGCGCACCAACGACCTGCAGGTGATCTCGACCGACCACTGCCCCTTCTGCATGAAGGGCCAGAAAGAGCTGGGCATCGGCGACTTCGCGAAGATCCCGAACGGCATCGGCTCGGTCGAGCACCGCATGGACCTGATCTATCAGGGCGTCGTGCTCGGCGAGATCTCGCTGCCGCGCTGGGTCGAGCTGACCAGCACGACCCCGGCACGCATGTTCGGCTTCTACGGCAAGAAGGGCGTCATCCAGCCGGGCGCCGACGCCGACATCGTCATCTACGACCCGAGTGCCCACACCACGATCTCGGCCGCGACCCACCACATGAACATGGACTACTCCGCGTGGGAGGGCTTCGAGATCGACGGCGGCGTCGACACCGTGCTGAGCAGGGGCCGCGTGATCGTCGACAAGGGCGCCTACCACGGCGCCAAGGGCGACGGCGCCTTCGTCAAGCGCGGTCTGAGCCAGTACCTGGTGTGAGCGGCATGGCGAAAGGCAGAGCCGGCATGGACTTCGGCGTCGTCCTCCAGACCGATCCCCCTGCGAGCAGGGTGGTCCACCTCGCCGAGCTCGCCGAGCAGTACGGCTTCACCCACGCGTGGACCTTCGACTCGCACCTGCTGTGGGAGGAGCCGTACGTGATCCACTCGCAGATCCTCGCCCGCACCCACCGCATCACGGTCGGCCCGTTCGTCACGAACCCCGCGACGAGGGACTGGACGGTCACGGCATCCGTCTTCGCCACGCTCAACGAGATGTACGGCAACCGCACCGTGTGCGGCATCGGCCGCGGCGACTCGGCGGTGCGCGTGACCAACGGCAGGCCGGTCACGATGGCCGAGCTGCGCGAGGCGATCCACGTCATCCGCGAGCTCGGCAGCTCGCGCGAGGTCGAGTACAAGGGCTCGAGGCTGCGCTTCCCGTGGTCGACCGGCAGCGAGCTGCCGGTGTGGGTCGCCGCCTACGGCCCGCAGGCGCTCAAGCTGACGGGCGAGGTGGGCGACGGCTTCATCCTGCAGCTGGCCGACCTCGACGTGGCCGAGTGGATGATCACCGCGGTGAAGGATGCCGCGCGCAAAGCGGGCCGCGACCCCGAGTCGCTCGACATCTGCGTCTCGGCGCCCATGTACATCGGCAGCGACTGGCAGCACATGCGCGAGCAGACCCGCTGGTTCGGCGGCATGGTCGGCAACCACATCGCCGACATCGTGACGCGGTACGGCGAGGACGGCGGCGCGGTGCCGCAGGTGCTCGTCGACTACATCAAGCAGCGCGAGGGCTACGACTACAACCAGCACGGCCGCGCGGGCAACACCCACACGGCGTTCGTGCCCGACGAGATCGTCGATCGGCTGTGCGTGCTCGGCGAGGCATCCGATCACATCGAGAAATTGAGCGCGCTCAAGGAACTCGGGGTGACGCAGTTCGCCGGCTACCTGCAGCACGACAACAAAGAAGAGACGCTGCGCGTGTACGGCGAGCGCGTGATCCCGGCCGTTACCGACCACCTGATCGCGAAGGCGTGAGCCGGATGCCTCGCCGCGCCGCCACCCGCCCCGTCGCCGCCCCGAGCTGGCCCCGCCGCGCTCTCTTCGCGATTTCCGGCGTGCTCGTGCTCGCCGCCGCGTGGGAGCTCTACAAGGCGCTCGGCCCCGTCGAGGGCGTGCGCTGGGGGCAGACCGTGGTGCTGCCGCGCACGAGCGACCTCGCGATGCCGCATCTGTGGGCGATGTTCCAGCGCTACGGGCAGCCCGTGGACTCGTCGGCCGGCTCGCCGACCGTGCTCGTGGCAGTGGCCCGCGCGAGCCTCATCAGCCTCGGCATCGCCGCGTGCGGCTGGGCGGCAGGGGTCGTGCTCGGCGCGCTGCTGGCGCTGCTGATGGTGTCGTGGCGGCTGGCCGAGCGGGCGCTGCTGCCCTACGTGATCCTCAGCCAGACGGTGCCGCTCATCGCCCTCGCCCCGCTCGTCGTGACGTGGGGGTCGCAGATCCACGCGGGCGATTTCGTGTGGAAGCAGTGGATGTCGGTCGCGGCGATCGCCGGGTACCTCGCCTTCTTCCCGATCTCGGTCGGGCTGCTGCGGGGCCTGCGCTCCGCGCCCGAGACGCAGCTCGAGCTGTTCCGCAGCTTCGCCGCCGGGTGGTGGCGCACGCTGTGGCACCTGCGTCTGCCGGCATCCGTCAGCTACCTGCTGCCGGCGCTGCGCATCGCGGCCGCCGCGGCCGTCGTCGGAGCGATCGTCGCCGAGGTGTCGACCGGCATGCAGGGCGGGATCGGGCGCACGATCCTCGCCTACGGCATCGCGTCGGGCGGCGACCCGGCCAAGCCGTGGGACGCGATCATCGGCGCCGTCGTCATCGGCCTCGTCGTCGCCGGCGCGGTGTCGCTCATCGGGCTGGGCTTGCAGAGGTTCCGCAGAGCAGAGGAGACGTCATGAGCGACGCGCACGCCGTGCAGATCGACGCGGTGAGCCGCGTCTTCGCGAGCGGAAGGCGCACCGTGACGGCGCTCGACGACGTCAGCCTCACGGTGGCGCCGGGCGAGTTCGTGTCGCTGATCGGGCCGAGCGGCTGCGGCAAGAGCACCCTGCTGCGGCTCGTGGCCGATCTCGACGCGCCGAGCGCCGGCACGGTGTCGGTCTTCGGCAAGACGGCGAAGCAGGCTCGGCTCGACCAGGACTACGGCATCGCCTTCCAGCAGGCCGGGCTGCTGCCCTGGCGCACGGTCGCGGCGAACATCGCGCTCCCCCTCGAGCTGCACAAGGCGCCGGCATCCGCTCGCCGGTCGCGCGTGGCCGAGCTGCTCGCGCTCGTCGGCCTCGAGGACTTCGCCGGCCACTACCCCGACCAGCTCTCCGGCGGCATGCAGCAGCGCGTAGCGATCGCGCGGGCGCTGGCCGAGAAGCCGCGGCTGCTGCTCATGGACGAGCCGTTCGGGGCGCTCGACGAGATGACCCGCGAGCGCATGCAGACCGAACTCGTGCGGCTGAGCGCCGAGACCGGCGCCGCGGTCGTGTTCGTCACACACTCGATCCCCGAGGCGGTGTTCCTCTCTGATCGGGTGGTCGTGATGTCGCCGCGGCCCGGGCGCGTCACCCGGGTCATCGAGCTCGCCCTCGGGCCGGCGGCCGAGCGCGGCGAGCGACTGCGCGAGTCGACGGACTTCTACGCGGCGGTCACCGCGGTGCGCGAGGCGCTGCACGGCGAGGGCGCGGCGCTGCCGGTCGGGGTGGAGACCCGATGAGGTCGTCGCGGCTCAGCGCAGTGTGGCGGGCCGTCGTGCCGCCCGTCGTCTTCGGCGTGCTGCTCATCGCGGCATGGCAGGCGTTCGTCGTCGGCGCCCAGATCAAGCCGTTCCTGCTGCCCGCGCCGAGCGCGATCTGGCAGATGATCCACCAGAACCCCGGGCTGATCTGGCGCGCGTCGCTCGTGACCGGCGGCAACGCTCTCGTGGGGCTGATCGCCGGCGCGCTCGTCGCGGTCGTGCTGGCGGCCGTCGCGGCAGCGGTGCGCGTGATCGACCACCTCAGCGCGCCCATCGTGGCCGCCATCGCCGTGCTGCCGATCGTCGCCGTCGCGCCGGTGCTGTACACGATGTTCGGCGCGGGCTCGCAGCTGCCGCGGCAGATCGTCGCCGGCATCGCGGCGTTCGCGCCCGTGTTCCTCAACACCCTGCGCGGGCTGCGGCAGGTGCGGCCGATCCATCGCGAGCTGATGACCGCGTATGCCGCGACGCCCTGGCAGGCCACGAGGGCGGTCACCCTGCCCGGCGCTCTTCCCCATCTCTTCTCCGGCGTCAACGTCGCGGCCTCCCTCGCCGTCATCTCTGCCCTCGTCGCCGAGTACTTCGGCGGGCCGCAGACCGGCCTCGGCTCGCTCATCACCTCGGCCGCCGCGAACAGCGGCTACGCAGCGGCCTGGGCCTACGTCGTCGGCGCGATCATCGTCGGCCTCGTCTTCTACCTCGCGACCCTGGGCCTCGAGCGTGCCGTCTCGCGCGGCCGGGTCGCCTGAGCCCTCACCCCCACCCGCACCACCGGAACCGCACCCCGATTGGAGCACCACATGAAGCACAGCACCAGGCGCGCTCTCGCGCTCGCCGCAACGGCCGCCGCCACGGCGGCCCTTCTGGCCGGCTGCTCGTCAACGCCGGCATCCTCGAGCAAAGCCACCACGAAGGCCGGCCTCACGCCGGTCAAGATCCAGCTGCAGTGGGCCGTGCAGGCGCAGTTCGCCGGCTACGTCGAGGCCGTCAAGCAGGGCTACTACAAAGACGAGGGGCTGGATGTCACGCTGGTGCCCGCCGGCGGCGACATCGTGCCGCAGACCCAGCTCGCGAACGGCGCCGTCGACTACGCCATCGCGTGGGCGCCGAAGGCACTCGCCTCGCGCGAGCAGGGCGCGGCCATCACCGATGTCGCGCAGATCTTCCAGCGCTCCGGCACGCTGCAGATCTCGTTCAAGGACAACGGCATCACCTCCGTCAAGGACCTCAAGGGCAAGACCGTCGGCAGCTGGGGCGGCGGCAACGAGTTCGAGCCGTACGCGGCGATGACCGACGCCGGCCTCGACCCCGCCACCGACGTGAAGATCGTGCAGCAGGGCTTCGACATGAACGCGTTCCTCGACGGCGACATCGAGGCCGCGCAGGCGATGACCTACAACGAGCTCGCCCAGGTGCTCGAGTCGAAGAATCCCAAGACCGGCAAGCTCTACACCCTCGACGACCTCAACATCCTCAACTGGTCCGACCTGGGCTTCGGCATGTACCAGGACGGCCTCTGGGCCGACACGAACAAGCTGAAGAACGACAAGGCCTATCAGGACCAGACGACCAAGGTCATCGCGGCGACGCTGAAGGGCTGGGTCTACGCCCGCGACCACATCGACCAGACCGCCGCAGACGTGGTCGCCGCAGGCAGCCAGCTCGGCCTCAGCCACCAGACGTGGCAGACGAACGAGGTCGACAAGCTGATCTGGCCGTCGCCCGACGGCATCGGCAAGATCGACAGCAAGCTGTGGGACCAGACGGTCGACATCGCCCTGCACACCAAGAACGGCAGCGGCGCCACCGTCATCACCGCGAAGCCCGACGCCGACGCCTACACGAACACCTATGTCGACAAGGCGCTCGCCGAGCTCAAGGAGCAGGGCGTCGACGTCACCGGCGAGGACTTCACGCCAGAGACCGTGATGCTGCAGCCCGGCGGCAAGTGACCGCCGGCGGGTGCCGGGCCGCCCGGCCCGGCACCCGCTGTGCCTCACCCGCAATACCCTGAACGAAAACGTAAGGAACCCGCATGCCCGCACTCGACCCGGCCGACCAGCAGCTCGCCCTCGATCTCGACCGCGCCCACGTCTTCCACTCGTGGTCGGCGCAGGGCGCGCTGAATCCGCTGGTGTTCGCCGGCGGCGAGGGCGCGCGCCTGTGGGATCACGAGGGCCGGCAGTACCTCGACATGTCGAGCCAGCTCGTCAACGTCAACATCGGCTACCAGCACCCGCGGGTCGTCGCGGCGATCAAGGCGCAGGCCGACGTGCTGACGACCATCGACCCGAAGCACGCGAACCTCACCAGGGGCCGCGCGGCGCAGCTGATCGTCGAGAAGGCGAACCTGAAGGGCGCCGGCTTCGAGAAGGTGTTCTTCACGAACGGCGGCGCGGATGCGAACGAGAACGCGATCCGCATGGCGCGGCTCTACACCGGCCGTGACACCGTGCTCTCGACCTATCGCAGCTACCACGGCAACACGGGCGCCGCGATCGTCGCGACGGGCGACTGGCGGCGGATGCCCAACCAGTACGCCCGCGGCCACGTGCACTTCTTCGGCCCTTGGCTCTACCGCAGCGAGTTCTGGGCGACCACGCCCGAGGAGGAGTCCGAGCGCGCCCTGCACCACCTCGAGCGCGTCATCCAGGCCGAGGGGCCCGACACGATCGCCGCGATCCTGCTCGAGACGGTGCCGGGCACGGCGGGCGTGCTCGTGCCGCCGCCCGGCTACCTCGAGGGCGTGCGCGAGCTCGCGACGCGGTACGGCATCGTCTTGATCGCCGACGAGGTGATGGCCGGCTTCGGTCGCACGGGCGAGTGGTTCGCGCACCAGGGCTTCGGCGTCACCCCCGACCTGATCACCTTCGCGAAGGGCGTCAACTCGGGCTACGTGCCGATGGGCGGCGTCATCATCTCGCCGGCGATCGCGCACGCCTTCGATGAGCGGGTCTTCCCGGGCGGCCTGACCTACTCGGGGCATCCGCTCGCCGCCGCGTCGGTCGTCGCGACGATCGAGGCGATGACCGACGAGGGCATCGTCGAGAACGCCGCGCGCATCGGCCGCGAGGCGATCGGGCCGGCGCTCGCCGCCCTGCAGGCCGCGCACCCCGACGTGGTCGGCGAGGTGCGCGGGCTCGGCTGCTTCTGGGCGATCGAGCTGGTGACGGATGCCGCGAGCCGCACCCCCCTGCCCGATGCCGATATGGCACGCATCCGATCTGCCCTGCTCGCCCGGGGCGTGCTGCCCTTCGTGCAGAACAACCGCATCCACGTGGTGCCGCCGCTCGTGGTGACGGAAAGCGAAATCTCGGAGGCTTTCGGTCACTACGATGCGGTGCTGACAGAGATGTTCCCCGTCGCCCGATGACCGCCCTCCGAAACTGGACCGAGCGCGAACTCGCGCAGATCTCGGCAAGCGCAGAGCTGACCATCGCTGTGCCGCGGCGTGACGGCGGCTGGCGAGCGGCGGTGCCGATCTGGGTCGTGACGGCGGGCGGTTCCGTCTACGTGCGTACCTGGCGCCGGCGCGAGACGGGCTGGTACGGCGGCGCACTGCGCTCGGGCGAGGCGCGGGTCACGGTTCCCGGGCTCGAGGTGCACGTGTCGGTCACCGACGTCTCGGGCGACCCCGCGGTGCGCGCGGCCGTCGACGACGCCTATCGCCGGAAGTACGGCGGTGGGAGCGGGAGCGACACTGTAAGTGGCACCGTCACGGATGACGCCGCACGGACGACTCTGCGCCTGTCACCGCGTGCCTGAGCCGGGGTGCGCGAGCCGGAATGCGTGAGCTGGCGTGCGCGAGCCGGGCGACTTTTCCGTGCTCGGCGCGGGCGCAGCACGAGCGCCGACGCGATACCGTCGCGGCACTTGCACGAGGGAACAGTTTCGCGCGGCACCGACGCGTGCTCCAGAATCTGTTCCGCCATGCAAGTCATTCGAGGGCGTCGTCCGCATCGGTGGCCGACTCCGCCTGCGCGCGCCCGCCCGGTTACTCACGCGCGCCCGCCCGGTTGTCGGGCACCTGTCTCACAGCCGGGCCCCCAGTAGACTCAGGGCCGTGACTGACACCCGCCAGCAGCTGATCGACTTCATCAAGGCCGACGCCGTCTTCCACGGCGACTTCACGCTGACCAGCGGCAAGAAGGCCACCTACTACGTCGACATGCGCAAGGTGAGCCTCGACCATCGGGTCGCGCCGCTCATCGGCAAGGTCATGATCGAGCTCATCAAGGACGTTCCGGGCGTCGTCGCCGTCGGCGGCATGACCATGGGCGCCGACCCGATCGCCGCCAGCATCCTGCACCAGGGCGCTGCACAGGGGCTCGCCTACGACGCCTTCGTCGTGCGCAAGGAGCCCAAGGACCACGGCCGCGGCCGGCAGGTCGAAGGCCCCGACCTCGAGGGCAAGCGGGTCATCGTGCTCGAAGACACCTCGACCACGGGCGGCTCGCCGCTCAAGGCCATCGAGGCGCTCACGAAGGTCGGCGCAGAGATCGCCGGTGTGGCCGTCGTGGTCGACCGCGCCACGGGCGCGAAGGAGGCCATCGAGGCCGCCGGGTACCCCTATTACGCCGCCATCGGGCTGGAAGACCTGGGGCTCGCGTGACCGATGAGACCACGCCGCCGGCCGGCGAGCCCGAGCCCGGCACCACCGACTGGCTGCTCGCTCAGCTGAGCGGCGGCCGCATCGATTCTCGGCGCGAGCGCCGCGAGGCAGAGGCCGCTTTGGAGGCGGCGGGCGTGGCGATTCCGGATGCCGCGGCCGAGCCGACCACGGCAGAAGAGCCCGCCGCCGATGCCGCGCCCGCAGCTCCCGCCGCAGACGAGCGCCCACGGGCCCGCTTCTCGTGGGACACCGGCAAGCTCGAGGCCGTGGACACGGCAGAGACGGACGTCGCAGGCACGGGCGCCACAGGCACGGAGGCCGCGGCCGCCGCCGCGGAGGCGACACCCGCCGCAGACGCCGCAGGCCCAGCTGATGCGCCGGCCGCCGAGGCGACCCCGGCGCGCGAGGGTGCGCCCGAGGCTGAGCGGGTCATCCCCTTCATGTGGAACCTGTCGCCGACCCACGAGCCCGACCCGGCGCTCAACCCGCCCGTCGACATTCCCGAGCCGTCGTTCGACGAGCCCGACTTCCCGTTCCCGTCGGCCGCGCCGATCGTCGTGCCGAAGCCGGCGCGCTCGCCGATCACCGACGCCCCGACCGACGCGCCGGCATCCCCCGTGGCGCCGACCGCCGAGCCCGAGCAGGCAACGACCGCCGAGCCCGAGCAGGCAACGGCCCCGGAGGCGGAGCAGGAAACGACGCCGGAGCCCGAGGATGCCGCAGCGCCGGAAGCACCGGCGCACGCGCCGCTTCCCCCGGGCACCACGGCGCACGAGTTCGACCCGTTCGCGCAGGACCTCTTCGCGCCGGTTCCGGCGACCACGCCGGTTCCGTCGGTCGACGAGTTCACCATTCCCGATGAGACCGAGCCGGCCCAGGCATCCGCGCCCGCATCGGAAGAGACGGGCGACACGGGCGCCGAGCCCCGCACGAGCGAGGTCAGCTCGGACTGGAGCGATATCGCCGACATGCTCGGCGCGCACCCCCAGACCGTCGACACGGCGATCGTGAGTCCGATGCCGCCGGTGAACGAGATCCTCCCGTCGTTCGACGCGCTCCGCCCGCGCAGCGCTGCCGCGAGTGAGATGCCCGAGCCCGCGAACGGGCCCGAAGCCGAACCCCGCGGGGCCGCAGCCTCGGCCGACGTGACGCCGGCGGACGCCACCCAGCTCGACGAGACCCAGATCACTCCGACGGCGCTGGCCGTTCCGGCGGCGCCCACGCCTGCGGCATCCCCCCTGCCCTTCGCCCCCGACTCGGCGCGCGTCTTCGATCAGAGCCCGCCGCCCGCTCACCCGGGTGGCGCGCCCGTCGAGCACGCTCGCTCCGGCAGTCCGCTCAACCGCTGGCTGCTGATCGCCGCGGCTGTGCTGATCGCGATCCTGATCGGCATCGGGCTGTTCGCCCTCGGCCGTGCCGTGGCCTCGGGCCGCGACCAGGCACCCGCGGCGGCGACCCACACCTCGACCCCGACGCCGACCGCGACGACCGCCTCGCCGACCTCGACTCCCACCCCGACCGCGAGCGACGACACGGCGATCGCGGGCAGCGGCCCCCTCGCCCCGGGGCAGAGCTACCAGTGGGACCAGCTGCGCGGCGGCGAGTGCCTCGACCCCTTCGCCTCGGCCTGGGCGCAGGACTTCACGGTCGTCGACTGCAATGCGCCGCACGCGGCGCAGCTCGTCTACACGGCCCCGTACACCACCGACCCGTCGGCCGCCTTCCCCGGCGAGCAGGCGATCTCGGCTCAGATCGGGCTGCTGTGCAGCAAGCCGGGCGTCGTCGATCTGAACGCGGCCGCCGCCTACAGCGACGTGCAGCTGGTCACCGCCTACCCGGTGACGGCCGAGCAGTGGGCGTCGGGCCAGCGCAACTACTTCTGCTTCGTCACCCGCTCGTCGGGCGAGCAGTTCTCGAGCTCGATCGCTGGCCCCGGGCCGACGCAGTAAGCCGCTCGGGCCGGCGCCTATTCGCCGCGCACGAGCTGGTCGACCCCGGTGAGCACCTCGTCGGGCCGGAAGGGGTATCGCGAGATCTCGTCGTCGCCCGAGGTGATGCCCGACATGACGAGCACGGTGAACAGCCCCGCCTCGATGCCCGCGACGATGTCGGTGTCCATGCGGTCGCCGATCATGCCGGTGGTCTCGGAGTGGGCGCCGATCTTGTTCATCGCCGAGCGGAACATCATCGGGTTCGGCTTGCCGACGATGTAGGGCTCGCGGCCGGTCGCCTTCGTGATGAGGGCGGCGATCGCGCCGGTCGCCGGCAGCGGCCCCTCGGCGCTCGGGCCGGTCGCGTCGGGGTTGGTCGCGATGAAGCGAGCGCCGCCCGAGATGAGGCGGATCGCCTTCGTGATCGCCTCGAAGCTGTAGTTGCGCGTCTCGCCCACGACGACGAAGTCGGGCGAGGTCTCGGTCATGATGAAGCCGGCCTCGTGCAGGGCGGTCGTGATGCCGGCCTCACCGATCACGAAGGCGCTGCCGCCCGGCATCTGGCTCGCGCAGAAGTCGGCGGTCGCGAGCGCCGAGGTCCAGATGCGCTCCTCGGGCACGTCGATTCCCGAGATGCGCAGGCGAGCCGCGAGATCGCGCGGCGTGAAGATCGAGTTGTTGGTGAGGATCAGGTACTCGGTGCCGTCGGCCTGCCACTGCTTGAGCAGATCGGATGCCCCGGGCAGCGCCTTGTTCTCGTGGACGAGCACCCCGTCCATGTCGGTGAGCCAGGAGACGACATCGCCGCGTTCGCGCATGTCACGAGTCTATTTGGGGCGGCGGTCCTCGCCGACCCGTCAGACCCAGTGCGGCTGCGCGAACAGGCCGGCCGGGTCGGCGCTGCGGGCGATGCCGCGCAGCCGCGCCGTGTTGGGGCCGAAGTACGCCGTCGGGTCGGTGATGCTCGCGTCGCAGTAGTTCGCGTAGGCGGAGGTGCCCCAGGCCGGCTGCATCGCGGCGCGGAATCCGCGCACATAGGCGTCGAACGGAGCGGGGTCGGTCCCGTCGGCGAACGTCGCGGTGTACTGGGCCGTCCAGAGCGCCGAGCGCCACGGGAACGCGGTGTCGCCGGCCCCGACGTCGGCCACGGCGCCCCCGAGGGCGTCGAGCGCCACGCCGCCTTCCGTGAGGCCCGGCACGGACGACGCCCGGGCCACCTGGTCGAGCAGCGTCGCGATCTGGCCCGCCGCGAGCCGTCGCGACCCGATCGACGACGTCGCAGCCTCCGAGACCCGCGCCCCTGTGCCCGCGTAGCGGCGCATCGCGTCGCCGAAGCTCCTCTCGGTCGCCGTGTGGGCGAGCGGCGTGGCGCCGACCGCGGCGATGAACTGATCGACGGAGGCATCCGCCCCGCTCTGCGGCCCCGTCCAGGTGCCGCTCACCGCGACCACCGGGTCGCCCGGGTGCCGCGACCCGCCCAGCAGCTTGAGCGACGACCACAGGCGGCGGTCCGCCGCCGGAGCCCAGTCCTGCCAGGCGGCCACGACCCGCGCGGCAGCGGTCCAGGGGAAGGTGATCTCGAACATCAGGACGGGCGGCGCGGCCTGCGTGCGGAAGGTGAGCGAGGTGACGACGCCTGCTGTGCCGCCGCCCCCGCCGCGACAGGCCCAGAAGAGGTCCGGCTCGTCGTGCTGGCTGACCGTGTGGACACGGCCGTCGGAGGTCACGATGGTGGCCGCCGTGAGCTGATCGCACGTGAGGCCGAAGGAGCGCACCAGCACCCCGATGCCGCCGCCGAGTGTGAGTCCGCCGATGCCGACCGTTGCGCATGAGCCGCCGCCGATTGCGCGGCCGGCGGCGGCGAGGCGCTCGTAGACGTCGAGCAGCTGGGCGCCTGGCCCGATCGTCACCGACGAGCGATCGGGCGAGAGCTCGATGGCGTCGAGGCCCGCCGTGCTGATCACGAGGGAGGGCGGAACGTCGGTGCCCGGGCAGCCGCCGGCCGACCAGCCCGTGAACGAGTGGCCGCCGGAGCGGACCGCCACGGGAGTCTTCGTGTTGCGGGCGAAGGCGAGGCCCGCGACGACGTCGTCGGCGTTCGCCGCGCGCAGGATGCCGCGAGGGTCTGCGGTGTCGTAGCGCGGGTTGCGCAAGACCCGCGCCGCATCCCAGCCCGTCGACCCCGGCCGCAGCACGGCACCCGTCGTGGCGGCGGCGAGCTCGCTCCAGCTGGTCGGCCCCGCAGGCGTGCCCGGGGTCGTGGCACCCGGGGACGGAGTGCGCGTCGGTGCGTGCGTCGGTGCGGGGTGACTGTTCGTGCACGCGGCGAGGGCGCCCGCGAGGCAGAGCCCCACGCCGCCGCCCAAGAAGGTGCGGCGGGTCAGGTGCGGGCGCGCTGAGGTCATCGCTCCTGTCTACTCGGGGGCGCGGTTCCCTACGCTGATGACGTGCCAGAGATCGAGGAATCACCGCAGCCCGCACCCGGCGTCGGGCCGTGGCCGGGTGAATGGCCCGACGGCGCGCACTACGACCCCGAGCTGCTCGCGAACGGCGACACCCGCAACGTGATCGACCGCTACCGCTATTGGACGATGGAGGCCATCGTGGCCGACCTCGACCGGCGCAGGCATCCGTTTCACGTCGCCATCGAGAACTGGCAGCACGACCTCAACATCGGGTCGATCGTGCGCAGCGCGAACGCGTTCCTCGCCGACACGGTGCACATCGTGGGGCGCCGGCGCTGGAACAAGCGTGGGGCGATGGTCACCGATCGCTACCAGCACGTGCTGCATCACGACACGATCGACGACCTCGTCGCGTGGGCGCGCGAGCGGGCGCTGCCGATCATCGCGATCGACAACGTGCCCGGGTCCGTGCTGATCGAGACCTTCGCGCTGCCGCGCGAGTGCGTGCTGCTGTTCGGACAAGAGGGGCCGGGGCTGACGGATGCCGCGATCGAGGCATCCGACGCCGTGGTCGAGATCGCGCAGTTCGGCTCGACCCGCTCGATCAACGCGAGCGCGGCGGCGGCAATCGCGATGCACGCATGGGTGACGCAGCACGCGACCCTCCCGCTGGCCGAGTAGCTCGCTCTGCGCCTGCTCCGCTGGCCGAGTGGCTCGCTCTGCGCCCGCCCCGCTGGCCGAGTGGCTCGCTCTGCGCCCGCCCCGCTGGCCGAGTAGGTCGCTCTGCGACCGTATCGAGGCCCTCTCCTGCCCAAGACCCTTCGATGTCACCCCTGCCCGATACCCTGCGCGACATGACGTTGCGCATCCTCCATCTCTCCGACACGCATCTCCTCGGCGACCCCGAGGCGCGCCACAACGGCGTCGACACGACGGCGGCCCTCGACCGCGTGCTCGAGCGCGCGGCGCAGGTCGAGGGCATCGGCCTCGTGGTCGCGAGCGGCGACCTCTCGGAAGACGGCGCGGTCGCCGCGTACGAGAAGCTGCGCGACCGGCTCGAGCCGTTCGCCGCCGAGCGGGGTGCCGCGACTGCTTACGTGATGGGCAATCACGATCTACGTGACGGCTTCGAGCAGGTGCTCGGCGAGCGCGACGGCGTGCTCGAGGTGGGCGGGTTCCGGGTCATCCGCCTCGACACGGCGGTGCCGGGTGCGGGCTACGGCGAGCTGTTCCCCGATCAGCTCGCCTGGCTGCGCGCCCAGCTGGCCACGCCGGCCCCATACGGCACCGTGGTGGTCATGCACCACGCGCCCGTCCCGGCGTGGAGCGCGCTGTTGCGCGCCCTCGAGCTGCAGGGTGCCGCCGATGTGCTCGCGGCCCTGTCGGGCGGCGACGTGCGCGTGGTGCTGAGCGGCCACTACCACCACTCGGTGGCGACCTGGGTCGACGGGCTGCCGGTCATCGTCGCGCCGGGCGTGACGAACACGACCGACGCGCTCGCCCCCGGTGGTCACGAGCGCGCGGCGGCGGGCAGCGGTTTCGCCGTCATCGACCTTCCCGAGGCGGGGGCGCCGGCCGCCACGTTCGTCAGCGTTCCGACCGGTGCCGACGAATGGCTCTTCGACCTCGACCCGGCGGCCGTCGACAGCATCGCCAGGGCCTACGGCCCGCACAGCTGACCGCCTCGGCCCCCGTCCGGGGGACTTTGGAGATTGTCGGGAGCCCCTGCAATACTGGGCCCTTCATGGCCCGACACCGCAGTTCCCCGACCCGCGTGCCCTTCTGGGCACGATCGCGTCGTCCTGCGGTCCTGGGCGGCGCCCTCGGCGGCGGCACGGCGCTCATCGCCGGTCTGGCCGTCTGCGCTGCGATCTCGGTCTCGGGCGCGGGCGTGAACTTCCACTTCTCCGACTCGGCCGTCGCAGCGGTGCTGGGCGACGATCACGCGGCGCCGACGGTGACGCGAGATCTGCCCGCGGCGAGTTCGACGGCTCCGACGCAGACGCCGAGCGTCACGCCGTCGCGGGCGCTCGCACAGGCCCAAAGCGCGGCCGCCGACCCCGCTTCTCCCGCTGCGGCGACGCCTTCGACGACACCGACTCCGGCACAGGCTCAGGCTCAGTCCTCCTCCGCGTCGGCGAGCTCGGTCGCGACGCCCTCTGCGACTGCGAGCGCGCAGCCGTCGTCGACCCCCACGTCGTCGGCGTCGCCCAGTTCGACGCCGGCCCCAACCGCGGCGCCGATTCAGCTGCCGACACCGCAGCCGAGCGAGCCGGGCGACGAGCACTGCCTGCTCGGCATCGTCTGCATCTAGTCGGCTCGGCTCGGGCGCTCGGCTCGGCTCAGGCGCTCAGGCGCGCAGCCAGCTCGGCTCGAGCGGCTGTGCCATGAGCTCGGCGCCGTAGGCGAGCACGGGTGTGCGCTCGATCAGCTCGGCGACCTCGCGCCAGCCGAGGCCGGCGATCCCGAGCACGCACGAGATCACAAGCACGTGCCCGCGCTGGGGCGGCAGGAAGGTGCGGCCGGCCTCGGACAGCACGGAGAGCGCCGTCGACTCGATGAGCCGGGCGAGCGACCCGGGTTCCACGTCGTCGCGGATCGCCCCGCTCGCCATGCCGCGCTCGATCGTCTCGCGCAGCCTGAGCCGCACCGGCTCGAGCATGCGCGCCACCTGGTCGCGGTGGCCGCCATAGCCGGCGAGCCGGGTCAGCAGCCGCACGTCCTCGCTCTCGGCCCAGAGCCGCGAGCCGTGCAGCGCGAGCTCGACGCGCGGGTCGGGGTGGCTGATGGGGTCGAGCTCGGCGGTGAGCCGCGCGGCCGCCCTGATCAGAACGGCATCGATGAGCTCATCGCGGCCGGCGAAGTGACTGTAGACCGTGCGGCGCGTGAGTCCGGCGTGCCGCGCGATGGGGTCGAGCGGGGTGTTCCTGTCCTGCGTGAGCAGCACGCTCGCCGCGTCGAGGATCGCTTCGCGGTGTGCCTCGGCGTCTTTGCGCGGGGCTCGCTTCCTCGTCTCCGACATGCAGTGACAGTAGTGCATTGCTTCACCCCCGTGTGAAGCATCCGTGGCGCGTTGGCAACTCGTGCGCGGTTGCTGTGTCCCCGCTCAGGCCCGGCAGGGCCGCACTACCATTGCGGCATGACGGACCAATCGGAAGATCGCGAAGAGGACAACACCGACGAGACGTCCGAGCACGCGGCGGACCAGGGCAACGCGGCCCGCACCTCTGCCGCCCCGCCGACGGAGGCGATCATTCTGAAGAGCTCGGACTAGCGGGCACCTCGTAGACGAGGCGACCGCCGACCCAGGTGGCCACGACGCACGCCTGATCGATCGCCTCAGCGGGCCCCGCGAACGGATCCCGGTCGAGCAGGGTGAGGTCGGCGAGGAATCCGGTCTCGATTCGGCCCGTCTCGTGCTCGCGCCGGTTCACCCAGGCCGAGCCGGCCGTGTAGGCCGTGAGCGCCTCGGCGAGGCTGAGCTGCTGCGCGGGGCCGCCGAGCGGTTCGGCGCCGGCGGGCGCGTCATCCGAGACGCGCGTGACCGCGACCCTGATCGCCTGCAGCGGGTTCGGGCTCGTCACGGGCCAGTCGCTTCCGGCCGCAAGCCGCGCGCCGGCACGCACCAGGTCGCCGAAGGGGTAGCTGCGCGCGATCAGCTCGGGTGCGATGAACGGCACCGTGAGCTCGTCGAACTGAGGCTCGTGGCTCGCCCACAGCGATTGGATGTTGGCGGCGGCGCCGAGCGCCGCGAAGCGCGGCACGTCTTCCGCGCGCACCATCTGCAGGTGCGCGAGTTGATGACGCGCGTCACGGATGCCGCCCCCGGAGCGCGCCGCCTCGAGCGCGTCGAGCGCTTCGGTCACGGCGCGGTCGCCGAGTGCGTGGAAGTGCAGATCGAAGCCGGCCCCCTCGAGCGCGGCGACGAGCCTCTTCAGCAGCTCAGGCTCGAAGAAGCTGATGCCGCGCTCGCCTGTGGCGTTTCCGTCGCCGTCGAGGTACGGGTGCGAGAGCGCGGCGGTGTGGTTCTCGGCGACCCCGTCCATCATGATCTTCACCGCGCTGAATGCGAGTCGGCTCGGGTCGGCGCGGCACGCGTCGCGGAGCGCGGCGAGCTCGGCGACGGTGTCGAGGGTCGCCGCGCGGTCGAGCCAGAGCGCGCCGGTGACGCGGGCGGTGAGCTCGCCGCGCTCCTCGGCGCGCAGGTAGGCCTCGCCGAACCCGTTGCCGCTGTCGATGTAGCCGCCGATCATGGCGTCCTGCCAGCCGGTGATGCCGAAGCTGTGCAGTCGGGCCTGGGCGGCGAGCAGGCCCCGAAGCGTGAGCTCGGGGTCGACCGGCGGCAGCACGGCAGAGAGCAGGGCGGCGGCGCCCTCGTGCAGCATCCCGCTCGGGTTGCCGTCGGCATCGCGCTCGATGCGGCCGTCGGCAGGGTCGGGGGTGGAAGCGGTGATCCTCGCGAGGCGGAGCGCTGCCGACGAGACCCACATGCCGTGATGGTCGCGGTTGCTGAGCGCCGCGGGGCGATCGCCGACGACGGCGTCGAGTGCGGCGGCGGTGGGGTTGCCGCCGGGGAACCACTCCATCGCCCACCCGCCGCCGAGGATCCACGGGTCGTCAGGGTGCGCGGCGGCGTACCGGCCGACGAGGGCGAGCGCGTCGGCGGCGCCGGTGGCGGCACTCACCTCGCACTGCAGCAACTCGACCCCGGCCTGAACGGGGTGGACGTGGGCGTCGATGAAGCCCGGCAGAAGCAGCTGGCCGGTGGCGTCGATCATCTCGGTGCCGGGGCCGATGAGGTGGTCGAGGCGGGGGCCGATGGCGCTGATGCGGCCGCCTGTGACGGCGACGTCGGATGCCTCTGGCCCGGCCATGCCGGCAGAGAACACCCGGCCGCCGCGGAACAGAAGGTCGGCTTCGTTCATGGGCACGACCGTATCCAGGCCGTGTTTCGGGCAGGTTGAGGGGGTGCTACCGCTCGCGTCGCCCGCTAATCCTCGGGAATCTCGCGCTCTTCGCCTTCGGCGCCGGCGCGAATGTGGTGCCGGATCACCTCGGTCACGACGAAGTTGAACCACTTCTCCGCGAACTCGGGGTCGAGATTGCTCTCGATGGCGAGCTCGCGCAGCCGGGCGATCTGCCGGTGCTCGCGCTCGGGGTCAGAGGCGGGCAGGCCGAACCGCGCCTTGAGCTCGCCGACCTCCTGGGTGAACTTGAACCGCTCGGCCAGCAGGTGAACGAGGGCGGCATCGATGTTGTCGATGCTCTGGCGGATCCGCAGCAGCTTTTGCCACGCAGCCTCGGTGCTGTCGGGTTCGGTGGGGCACATGTCTCAAACCCTAGGGTGAAACGCAGGCGAGCGGATGCCCCGCCGCAACACGCCTCAAAGAAGCGCAGGCACCACCGCGGTCGGCGAGCCGGCCGGCACGCGCTGCAGGATCTCGCCCGGAATCCCGTCGGGCCCCAGGGCGAACACGGTCACCTCGCCCCCGAGCTGGTTCGCGACGTAGAGGCGGTCGCCGCGCACGAGGTGATGGCGCGGCCAGTCCGCACCCGAGGGGACCTCGGCGAGCGGCCGCGGCAGGGCGCTCGCGCCAGAGGCGCCCGAGGTGCCAGCACCGCCGACCGCCAGCACGGCCACGACGTTCGACCGCCGCACGGTCGCATACAGCAGCGACTCGTCGTCGGAGAGCGACAGGTGCGCGGCATACTCATCGGGCTCGCGCGGCACCGCCCGCAGAGGCGACGACCCCGCGATCGCGTAGCGCCCGTCGGCCCCCGGCACGAGCAGGAAGACCGAGATCGCGTACTCGCAGCTGACGTAGAGCCGCCCGCTAGAGGCGGCGGCGACGTGCCGCGGCCCTACGCCGTAGGGGAAGGCGATCTCGTAGTCGAGTGCGAGCGACGCGGTCGCCGACTCGTAGCGCCACACGCGCGCGAGGTCGTAGCCGAGGTCGATCGTGAGCACCCGGCCGTCGGCGAGGAACTGGGTGAAGTGCGCCCGGCTCAGGCGCGGGGCATAGTCGGGGCGTGGCGCGACCATCTCGGACTCGGGCACCCCCGCGTACGGATCGAGCGCGGGCGAGGCATCCGCTCGCCCCAGAATCTCGCCCGTTACGGCATCCAGCGCATACGCGAGCACCTGGCCCGAGCCCCAGCACGCGACGACGGCGTAGCGCCCGTCGGGGTCCACCGCGATGTGGCAGGCCGCGGCGCCCGCCGCGACGGGCTCGCCGAGCGGCGTCAGCGCGCCGTCGGCCGCGATCGAGAACGCGCGGAACGTCTCGTCCTTCTCGCCCACCGCGTAGAGCACGGGCAGGGTGGGATGCTGCGCCACGAAGCTCGGGCTCGGCGTGCGCGCCGCGAGCCTCACCTCGCTCAGCGTGCCGTCGTCGGCGATGCGGGCCGAGAGGATGCCTTCGCCGGTGCCGCCCATGTCGGGGGTGTAGCCCCCGACCCACAGGGCGCCGCCCGCCGCGCCGGCAGCGCGCAGGGAGCTCGAGTCGGCCGCCATCAGTCGATCAGGTCGTGACGCACGATGATGGCGTCGCGCTCGGGCCCCACGCCGATCGCCGAGATGCGGCAGCCCGACAGGCGCTCGATGGCGAGCACGTAGTCCTGCGCGTTCTGCGGCAGCTCGTCGAAGCTGCGCGCGCCCGAGATGTCCTCGGTCCAGCCGGGGAACTCCTCGTAGATCGGCTTCGCGTGGTGGAAGTCGGACTGCGAGACGGGCACCTCGTCGTGGCGCACCCCGTCGACGTCGTAGGCGACGCACACGGGAATCGTCTCGAGCCCGGTGAGCACGTCGAGCTTCGTCAGCACGATGTCGGTGAGGCCGTTGACGCGGCTCGCGTAGCGGGCGATCGGCGCGTCGTACCAGCCGGGCCGGCGGCGGCGGCCGGTCGTGGTGCCGAACTCGTGGCCGTTCTCGACGAGGAAGTCGCCCCACTCGTCGAACAGCTCGGTCGGGAACGGGCCCGCGCCGACGCGCGTGATGTAGGCCTTCGCGATGCCGATGATGCGGGTGAGCTGCGACGGCCCGACCCCCGACCCGGTCGCCGCGCCGCCGGCCGTCGCCGACGACGAGG
The DNA here is from genome assembly GCF_039538245.1 of Gryllotalpicola kribbensis. Lineage (NCBI taxonomy): Bacteria > Bacillati > Actinomycetota > Actinomycetes > Micrococcales > Microbacteriaceae > Gryllotalpicola > Gryllotalpicola kribbensis. The sequence goes on along the minus strand of NZ_BAABBX010000015.1, from coordinate 471,042 downwards.
TCACGAACGGGTAGGTGCCGTGGTCGACGTCGAGCATGGTCGCCTGGCCGCCTTCGAACAGCACGTTCTTGCCGGCCGCGATCGCCTGGGTGAGCTCGAGCCCGGTGTCGGCGACCATCGGTGCGAGCCGCTCGGTGTACGACAGCAGCTCGGCCACGACCTCGTCGACCGTGATGGCACGGCGGTTGTAGACCTTGACGAGCAGCTGGTTCTTCTGGAAGAGCGCCCCCTCGACCTTCTGGCGCAGGATCGACTCGTCGAAGAGGTCCTGCACGCGGATGCCGACGCGGTTGATCTTGTCGGCGTAGGCCGGGCCGATGCCGCGCCCCGTGGTGCCGATCTGGCGCTTGCCGAGGAAGCGCTCGGTGACCTTGTCGAGCGTGCGGTGATACGAGGCGATGATGTGCGCGTTCGCCGAGATCTTGAGCTTCGAGGTGTCGAGGCCGCGCGCGTTCAGCGCGTCGAGCTCTTCGAACAGCACCTCGAGGTCGACGACGACGCCGTTGCCGATGACCGGCACGACGCCCTCGGTGAGGATGCCGGACGGCAGCAGGTGCAGCGCGTACTTCTCGTCGCCGATCACGACGGTGTGACCGGCGTTGTTGCCGCCGTTGAACTTGACGACGTAGTCGATGCGGCTGCCGAGCAGGTCGGTCGCCTTGCCCTTGCCCTCATCGCCCCATTGGGCGCCGACGATCACGATTCCGGGCACGTGGTCCTCCTCATGCTGGAGCGGTGGACCGCGCTATCGACCGGTCCACCCCATCCTATCGAAGCGTCTATTTTCGCCTGACGAGCGCACCAGGCAGGTATGAAAGGATGCCCCACTGATGCCGCACCCGCGGCATTCGCCGTATGAAGGGGATGCCTGTGCCGACTTCCACGCTCGCCAGAACGGCCACCGCGATCGCCCTCGTTGTGCTCGCCTCGCTCGGCACCGCCGCCTGCACGGGCGGCGGCGGCAGCCACGCGAGCTCTGCGCAGCGAACGCCGCACGCCGGGGCCAGTGCCCGCCCGTCGAGCACTGCCCAGGCCGGCGTCACGACGACGATGCAGTGCCTCGAGCTCGAGGGGAAGCTCGCGGGCTCGGCCGCGACGCTCCAGAGCGCGCTCGGCGGCCTGAGCGGCGGCGGGGACCCGAGCGGGGCGGTGTCGCAGCTGCAGGGCTTCCAGCAGCAGCTCGACAGCGCGGTCGGCAAGGTCACCGACCCGGCGCTCAAGCCCCAGGTCGACACCCTCAAGAGCGATTACGACGCGCTGGTCTCGACGGCGCAGTCGGCCTCAGAGGCGTACTCGACCCGAGACGTCGCCGCCGCGCAGACCGCCGCGGCCAAGCTTGCGGCGCAGCAGCGGGCGCTCAAGGCCGACCTCTCCGGTCTGCAGCAGCTCTGCAGCTGAGCGGGATGCTCGCTCTGCTCCCTGAACGGCACTGAGCGGCACCGGGCCGCACCGAGCGACATCCGCCGTCGCGAGGCGTCTATTCGTGCCGACGCGTGAGTCCCGCTCGGGGCGGGGGGGGGGAAGGCGCCTGGCAACTACCTCACCGATGTCGCCGATCAGAAGGCGGCGCTCAGCGCCGGCGATGCGGTGTTCGTCGGATCGACCGAATACACCGTGACGGGGACTCAGCTGGTGAAGAAGAGCGACATCGCCGCCTTGGCCACGTCGAGACGCTGAAGAAGCCCCGGCCTTGCGGGGGTCTCGCCGACATGCCCGCCTTCTAGTGGCTCGTCGGCGAGATGATCGGAACGAGCTCGGCTACGAGCTCGAAGTCCTTCGGATTCAGCGTCGCCAGCGACGCGCCGAGCGCGAAAGCATGCCCGGCCAGCATAATGTCTTTGCTGCGCGCGTGCGATGGGCGATGCGGGTGAACGATGGCCGCCACTGCTGCGTACCCGTCCGCCGCTCGTCTGTCGAACGGCAGCCATCGGGCGGCCAGCGTCTGCTGCAGTTGCGATAAGCGGAACTGCCGCAGAGCGCGAACTTCCCGGTCCACACCGATGGTGATGCCGAGCGCGAGCTCGGCGTAGCACAGCGCGCTGAACCCCAGAGCTTCATCGGGTAAAGCGATCGCCCCAGGGTCGATCAGCACTGAAGTGTCAAGCAGGATCACTCGGAAGCCAATCGGAGAGCGGGTCGTTGTCGCGCGAGGCGTGGATCTCTTCGGCCCAGCCGGTCGTGTCTGGCGGGATCTCCGCCATCGCCCGAGCGAACTCGGACCAGGTCAGTGGCTGAGTGCGGGGACGTGCCGGAGCCGACCGGGGCGGGGGCACGAGCCGTGCAGCCAGCCGACCGTTGACGGTCACGTCGATCTCTTCCCCGTCTTCGACGCGGCGCACGACTTCGCTGGCGTTCTGCCGGAGTTCACGGATGCCCACACTCGCCATGCTTCAAGCGTAGACCCGACGTAGCACATGGTCTACACGTCTTTTGGCAGCCCACAAGCCGTGGTTTGGCCACTCTGGGTCGTTAGGAAATCACGCCTCGGTTGCCGAAAGCGTGCAAACGTGACGACCTGGACCGCTCGGCCTGGGCGCCTACTCCGCGAGGTGGCGCGGCGCGCGCTGCGGGCGCTCCTCGGGGGCCACGTAGTAGGCGCTTGCCGCACCGGCTCCGACGACGGGCCCGAAGTGCTCGGGCAGCGTGGCGCGGTGGGCGGATGCCAGCTCTTCCAGCCCGACGGTGAAGAGCCCCTGGACCTCGAGGGTCGGGACCTCTCCGCTGATGGCATCCGTCACGCCGATGCGCGCGACGGGGAAGCCGCGGCCTTCGCACAGCCCGCGGAACTCGACGTCGTCCTCGCGCGGCACCGACACGATGACCCGCGCCGTCGACTCGGAGAACAGCGCGGTCGCGGCATCCACGCCGTCGCGCTCGAGCACCTCGTCGAGCACGATGCGGGCGCCCACGCCGAAGCGCAGCACCGACTCGGCCAACGCCTGCGCGAGGCCGCCGTCGGCGAGGTCGTGCGCCGAGGTGACGATGCCCTTGATCGCGGCCGCGTGCAGCAGCTCGGCGAGCGCCTTCTCGCGCTGCAGGTCGACCTGCGGCGGCCGGCCGCCGAGGTGCCCGTGAACGGTGCCGGCCCAGGCCGAGCCATCGAGCTCGAGCGCCGTGGTGCCGAGCAGGTAGATGTTCTCGCCCGGATCCTGCCAGCCCGACGGGATGCGGCGCGCCACGTCGTCGATCACGCCGAGCACGCCGACGACGGGCGTCGGGAAGATCGGGGTGGTGCCGGTCTGGTTGTAGAACGAGACGTTGCCGCCCGTGACGGGGATCTCGAGCTCGAGGCATCCGTCGCTCAAGCCCTCAACGGCCTGCGAGAACTGCCACATGACCTCGGGGTTCTCCGGGCTGCCGAAGTTCAAGCAGTCGGTGACCGCCATCGGCACGGCCCCGGAGACGGCGACGTTGCGGTACGCCTCGGCGAGGGCGAGCTTCGCGCCCTGCGCCGGGTCGAGCTGGCAGTAGCGGCCGTTCGCGTCGGTCGCGATCGCGAAGCCGAGGCCGGATTCCTCGTCGACGCGGATCATTCCGGCGTCTTCGGGGAAGGCGAGCGCCGTGTTGCCGCCGACGTAGAAGTCGTACTGATCGGTGACCCAGCTCTTGTCGGCCAGGTTCGGCGAGCCGGCGAGGGCCAGGAACTGCTCGCGCAGCTGGTCGCGGCCCGCGGGCGTCGAGCCGTCCGGGCGGGCGAGCGCGGCCGCGGAATCCGCCTGCAGCGCATCGATCCACTCGGGGCGCGCGACCGGGCGGTCGTAGACCGGGCCGTCGATCGCGACGGTGCGCGGGTCGACGTTGACGATCTCTTCGCCGCGCCACTGAATGACGAGGCGGCCGGTGTCGGTGACCTCGCCGAGCACCGAGTACTCGACGTCCCACTTCTTCAGCACCGCGTCGAACGCCGCGAGCTTGTCGGGGTGCACGACGGCCATCATGCGCTCCTGCGACTCGCTCATCAGGATCTCTTCGGCGGTGAGCGACGGGTCGCGTAGCAGCACGGAGTCGAGCTCGACGAACATGCCGCCGTCGCCGTTGCTGGCGAGCTCGCTCGTCGCGCACGAGATGCCCGCGGCGCCGAGATCCTGGATGCCGTCGACGAGGTTCTCGCGGAACAGCTCGAGGCAGCACTCGATGAGCACCTTCTCGGCGAAGGGGTCGCCGACCTGCACGGCCGGGCGCTTCGTCGGGCCGGTGGAGCTGAACGTGTCGGATGCCAGGATCGAGGCGCCCCCGATGCCGTCGCCGCCGGTGCGCGCACCGAACAGCACGACCTTGTTGCCGACGCCCTCGGCGTTCGCGAGGTGCAGGTCCTCGTGGCGCAGCACGCCGACGGCGAGCGCGTTCACGAGCGGGTTGCCCTGGTACACCGGGTCGAAGTAGGTCTCGCCGCCGATGTTGGGCAGCCCGAGGCAGTTGCCGTAATGCGAGATGCCGGCGACCACACCGTGCACGACGCGGGTCGTGTCGGGGTCGTCGATCTTGCCGAAGCGCAGCTGGTCCATCACGGCGACCGGGCGCGCGCCCATCGAGATGATGTCGCGCACGATGCCGCCGACGCCGGTCGCCGCGCCCTGGAACGGCTCGATGTAGCTCGGGTGGTTGTGGCTCTCGACCTTGAAGGTGACCGCCCAGCCCTCGCCGATGTCGACGACGCCGGCGTTCTGGCCCATGCCGACCATCAGGTTCTCGCGCATCTTGTCGTTGACCTTCTGGCCGAAGATGCGCAGGTACTTCTTGCTCGACTTGTACGAGCAGTGCTCTGACCACATCACCGAGTACATGGCGAGCTCGGCGCTGGTGGGCCGGCGGCCGAGGATCGCCTTGATCTGCTCGTATTCGTCGGTCTTGAGGCCCAGCACGTCGTAGGGCTGCTGCTTCTCGGGCGTCGCCGCCGCGTTCGCGGTCGTGTCGAGACCGGAAGAAGGAACGTGGATGGTCTCGGTGGCGTCAGTCACGGAGCCGATTCTACCGGCGCGCGCCTGGCGATCATTTCGAGACGGATGCCGCAGGCCGCGGTCACCCGAGGCGGTAGGTGCGGTTCTTCGACTGCGGCGGCGCGGTCGGGATGACGGCGCGCTGGTCGATCAGCACCCGCAGGCGCTGGCGCACGACGTTCACGGTGGAACCGGCGCGGTCGGCGATGTCCTGCACCCCGAGTTCGCCGGCGTCTCTGATGGCGGCGACGATCCGCTCGTCGAGCGCGCCCCGCACGGCGGGCTCGCGCGCGGGCGAGCTGAACACGCCGGGGGCGACCTCGCGCACCTCCTCGTGCTGCAGGCGCGAGCCCCGGCGGTAGGCCTCGCCCGGCCGCGCCGGGTAGCGCAGCCACCCCTCGTCGACGAGCGAGCGCAGGACATCCTGCGCGTCGTGGGAGTCGATGCCGAGCAGGGCGCGCAGCAGCTGGTCCTCGACATCGAGCTCGCGGTGCACGAGCGCGAGCACGCGCTGCTGGTCGGGCTCGAGGCCGTCGGCGCCGACATCTGCGAGCCACTCGTCGACGTCGGGCGAGAGCAGCCCGTGCCGCTCGAGCACGACCGTCATGCTGGTCAGCGTCGCTTCGAAGCGCGGCGCTGCGAGCCCGGCGCGGCCCAGCGACCCCGTCATTCGGGGGATGCCGCTGCCGGCGTTCTCTGACACCGTGTCGGCCGTGCCCGGCAGGGGGATGTCGGTCAGAAGCGTCGCGAGTCGCGCGTTGCGCGAGCGGGAATTGCCGTCGAACAGCTCGGTCACGCGGCGCCCGCCCCAGATGCCGCCCGGGTTGTGGATCTCGAGCCGATCGGGGTAGAGCTCGAGCCGCACCTGGTCGCCGAGGGCCATCGCGCTGTAGTCGCGGTGCGTAACCGCGTTGACGATCGCCTCGCGCAGCGCGTCGACCGGGATCTCGGGCTCGTCGAACGCACCGGCGCCGCGGCTCACCCGCCGATGCTGCAGATTCGACAGCACCGCGCGAACGGCGTCGTCGACCATCACGGGGATCGGGCCCTCGAGCGTCCTGCGGTCGAGCATGCGCACATCGCCGACCACCGAGTCCTTGGTGAGCCCCGCATAGGAATTGAAGGTGATCATCGCCTGCGGGAAGAACTGCTGGGGGTACGCGCCGAAGGCGAGCAGCCCCGCGAGCGTCGGGGTCGAGCGGTCGCTCGAGAGCACCTTCATCCTGGTGAGCACGTCGAGGTCGCTCGACAGCCCGGCGACCGCCCGCGGGCGAACGCGGCGCAACCTGGTCACGAAGCGGTCGACCAGCTCGCCGTCGAGATCGTCGGCCGTCGCCGACTCGACCGGCTCGATGTCGGTCGTGGGCTGCGCGGCATCCGTTCGCAAGAGGAAGACGCCGTAGCGGCCCATCACGCGGTCGCCGTCGGCGACGCGCTGATAGCTGCCGTTCTCGATGCCCTGGGTCGTGACGTAGCAGGGGCGCTGGTCGGCGGGCAGTTCCTCGACGTCGATCACGACGACGGGTGCGCCGTCGACTTCGGCGATGTCGATGACGCCGCTGGGGGTCGGCGTCACCGGGCCGGGGATGTCGCGCGGGGAGCGGGGGCGGAACGCCTCGGCGACCGCGTCGCGCACCTTCGCTGCGTCGAACCCGCTCGCCGGGCGGAAGCCGTTCGCCTCGTCCAGCCCGAGGACGACGAGGCCGCCGTCTCGATTGCTGAATGCGCTGATCGTCGGCCACAGGCTGCGGGGCACCCCCTGCGACGCGGCCTTGACCTCGACCTGCGTCAGGTCGGTGCCCGCGCGGCGCAGACGGGCGATGACCTCGTCGAGCGGCCCCTGGCTGGTTTCCATCACTGTTCCTCAGTCACTCGATCAGTGACGATCACTGAACTCCAGTGATCGTCGTCACTCGTCTTCACTGATGCCGATCACTGAACTTCACTGAACTGTAGTGACCGCCACCGACAGCGCGGCGCTGACGCGCTCGGCTGTGGAAAGACGCCCAGCCGCATCTTGCGAGAATGGATCGTGCCCGATCTCGGACTTCTTCTCGACGTCGACGGACCGATCGCCTCGCCCGTCACCCGCTCCATCGCCATCCCGTCCATCGCCGACAACCTCGTCACGCTCGTCGGCGCGGGCGTGCCGATCGCATTCATCACCGGTCGCAGCGACGCGTTCATCGACCAGCAGGTCGTGCAGCCGCTGCTCGCGCGCGGCCTCGCGAGCGCACTCGAGCGCCCCGGCGCGCGCATGTTCGGCGTCTTCGAGAAGGGCGGCTCGTGGGCCGCGATCACCCCGGCCGGCATGACCGCGGTGACCGTCGACGAGACCGTCGCGCCCTCGGCGTCCTTGATCTCGGACATCCGGATGCTCGTGCAGCAGCGCTTCGCCGACACCATGTTCTTCGACGAGACCAAGCGCGCGATGATCTCGGTCGAGCAGCGCCGCGAGATCGAGGCATCCGTCTATCTGCGCGCGCAGAACCACTTCGACACGTACGCCTTCGACGTGCTGGTCGACCACGGAATCGGTGTCTCGCACCGCGACCGCGTCGCGCCCGACGTAAACGGGAACGTGACCTTCCGGCTCGACTCGACCATCATCTCGACCGACATCGAGTCGGTCGTGCTCGACAAGGACCGTGGCGCACAGCGCGCGCTCGAGTACTTCGCGGCGGCGGGCGGCGAGCTGCCGCGCACCTGGCGCTCGGTCGGCGACTCGCGCAGCGACTACAAGATGGCCGACTTCCTGCACGAGGCGGGGTTCGATGCGGCGCACGTCGATGTCCGCCCGTCGGACGGCGTGCTCGAGAAGCCGTACCCGGTCATCACCGAGCACGGCGCGATCCATGACGAGGCCGGCGCGATCTTCCTGCGCCACTGGGTCGAGAAGCTGCAGCTGGTCTGAGCGCAGCGCGGGGCGGCGTCTAGGACGCGACCGCCGCGTCGGCTCCCGCGCTGACGGCCGCCCACACCTCGTCGAGCGAGAGGCCGAGCGCGGTGGTGACCGCGGCGATCGTCGCGAACGACGGCGTCGCGACCCGGCCGGTCTCGATCTTCCGCAGGGTCTCGGGTGAGATTCCGGCCGCCAGCGCCACCTCGACCATCGAGCGGTCGCCGCGCGCCTGCCGCAGCAGCGCGCCCAGTCGCTCGCCGCGCTCGAGCTCGGCGGGTGAGAGCGGCAGTCGGACCATAGGCCAATAGTAATACCGGTATAGAATTACCGCATGATCGAGATCCTCAGCCCGTCCGAGATCGAGCGCGCGAAGGCGAGCGGCGCGTTCATCGCAAGCGTGCTGCGCGGCGCGCGTGAGCGAGCGCGCGTGGGCACCAACCTGCTCGAGATCGATGCGTGGGTGGGGCAGGCGATCGCGGATGCCGGCGCGGTGTCGAGCTACGTCGACTACGCGCCCTCGTTCGGGCGCGGCCCGTTCGGCCACTACATCTGCACCTCGGTCAACGACGCCGTGCTGCACGGCCTGCCGCACGACTACGCGCTGCGCAACGGCGACCTGCTCACGCTCGACTTCGCGGCCTCGCTCGAGGGCATCGTCACCGACGCGGCGGTGAGCTTCATCGTGGGGGACGCGGCGGACCCCGCAGACATCCGCATGATCGAGACGACGCAGACTGCGCTCGCCGCGGGAATCGCGGCCGCCGCGCCGGGCGCGCGGGTCGGCGACATCTCGCACGCGGTGGGGACCGTGCTCGAAGGCGCCGGCTACCCGATCAACACCGAGTTCGGCGGGCACGGCGTCGGCAGCACCATGCACCAGGACCCTCACATCGCCAACACGGGCCGCCCGGGCCGCGGCTACCGGCTGCGCCCCGGCCTGCTGATCGCGATCGAGCCGTGGATCATGGCCGACACCGCGACCCTTGTCACCGACGACGACGGCTGGACGCTGCGCAGCGCCACGGGTGCGCGCACCGCGCACAGCGAGCACACGGTCGCGATCACGGAGGACGGCCCGCTCGTCCTGACGGCGTAGCGCTCGGGCGCCGCTCGCCAGTCGCGCTGCTCGGATCCGCTCTGCGCTGCCCGGATCCGAGCAGCGCAAAGCGGATCGCAGCAGCGCAACCGCGCGCAGCGTCAGCGGCTGTGGCGCGCGGGCCCCGCCTGCAGAGCGTTCTCGAGCACGGCGAGCGCCGCGTCGTCGGGTGCGTCGATCGAGATGCGGGGGATGCCCGCGGCCAAGCCCCGCCTCGTGAGCCCCGCCTTCAGCAGGCCGATGTCGGCGACTCCCGTCGCGGCGACGGCCGCGTCGATGCGGGGCTGCAGTTCGGCAGCGCCTTCCCCGGCCGCGACTGCCCGCGCCGCCTTCACGAACAGCTCGGGGAAGACGTTCGAGACGCCGGAGACGACACCGCTGAACCCCGCCTCGGCGAGTCGCACGAGGTCGATGTCGTTGCCCGAGAACAGCTCGAACCCGGCCGGAACCGCCGCGCGGTACGCCTCGTTCTCGGCGAGGGTGAGGCCCGACACCTTGGCCCCGACGAGCCCGGGCACGCCGGCCAGCCGGGCGAGTGTCGCCGGCGCGACGGCGGTGCCGGCCCGCGGGGGGAAGACGTACACGTAGTGGGACGCGCCGGGCGCGGCATCCGCCACCCTCGTCACGTGCTCGACCAGCGCGCTCTCGCCCGCCGGGAAGTAGTAGGGCGTGATCGCCGCGAGCCGCGTGGCGCCCGCGCGCTGCGCCGCCTGCGCGAGCCGGATCGTCTGCCGCGCCGTGGCCGCCCCGATGTGCGCGATGACGGATGCCGCGCCGAAGACCTCGAGCGCCGCCTCGATCACGGCGAGGCGCTCGTCGTCGTCGAGGGCGGTGAATTCGCCCGTCGTCCCGGGGGTGAAGACCCCGTCCACGCCGGTCTCCTGCAGCCATCCGAACAGGCGGCGCGTGGAGTCGAGGTCGAGGCCGCCGTCATCGTCGAAGACGGTGACGGGTGCGGCGATGAGCTGGAAGCGTGACGGCGCAGTCATGCCGCCCAGGCTAGACCGACCGCTACACGGCCTGAAGCGCGCGCGGCGCGCTCGTAGGAAGTCGCCGAGCTAGACCGCTTGAAGAGCGTGCAGCGCGCTTGTGAAAAAGCGCAGCCCGTCGACGCCTGAGCGCATGCGCACCCGCGTGTTCGGCCCGAAGCCCGGCTCGACTGCGTGCTCGGGGTGCGGCATGAGGCCGACCACGTTGCCGCGCTCGTTCGTGATGCCGGCGATGTCGTTCAGTGACCCGTTGGGGTTCACGCCCTGGTAGCGGAAGACGACGCGGCCCTCGCCCTCGAGGCGCTCGAGCGTCGCGGCATCGGCGATGTAGCCGCCCTCGCCGTTCTTGAGCGGGATGACGATCTCTTCACCCTTCGCGAACTCGTTGGTCCAGGCGGTGTCGGGGTTCTCGACCACGAGGGACTGGTCGCGGCGGATGAAGTTGCCGTGGTCGTTGCGGATCAGACCGCCGGGCAGCAGATGCGCCTCGACGAGCATCTGGAAACCGTTGCAGATGCCGAGCACCGGGGTGCCGGCGTTCGCCGCCGAGATCACCTCGGCCATGAGCGGCGACTGCGCGGCGATGGCGCCGCAGCGCAGGTAGTCGCCGTACGAGAAGCCGCCGGGCAGCACGATCGCGTCGACGCCCTGCAGGTCGTGGTCGCCGTGCCAGAGCGCGACCGGCTCGGCCCCCGCGAGGCGGATCGCGCGCTGCGCGTCGCGCTCGTCGAGCGAGCCGGGAAAGGTGACGACGCCGATCTTGGCCATGGCTCAGACCCCCGCGGGCGTCTCGCGGCCGACGACGTGAACGCCGACGACGTCTTCGATGACGGAGTTGGAGAGGATGTCTGCGGCGATCTCGCGGACGCGGTCGAGCAGCTCTTGAGTCAGCTCGTCGCCGGGAACCGTCAGCTCGAAGCGCTTGCCCTGGCGGACCTGGAACTCCCCGCGGCCGGTGCGGGCCAGGGCGCCGGCGATCGCCTTGCCCTGGGGGTCGAGCAGCTCAGCCTTGGGCATGACTTCGACGACGATCGTGGGCACGTGGTTCTCCGTCCGGTGCGGTTTGCGTGGTGCATCCGAATTCTACCGGGGGATGCCTGGGCGGGCGGGCCGCTGCCGGTGCCGGCATCCCGCCCGCGCTTGGGACCGTGCGCGCGGACGGTGTGCACGGACTAGTTGACATCAAATATTCCGTGCGGAATAATCGGCACGGAACAACGTCGCGGATGCCGCGATGTCGGTGGCTCTGAATAGCGTTTTCTTCGCGTGTGGAATGGGGTGAGGCGTGGTGATGACACCGTTGGCGATGGCCGCGCTCGCGCTGCTGAGCGAGCGCCCCATGCACCCGTACGAGATGTATCAGACGCTCATCCAGCGCCGGGAGGACCGATTGGTCAAGGTGCGCCCGGGCTCGCTGTACCACACGGTCAACAAGCTGACCGAGCTGGGGCTCGTGCGCGTCACCGGCACCGACCGCGAGGGCAACCGGCCCGAACGCACCACCTACGAGATCACCGAGCAGGGGCAGCTCGCACTCGCTGAGCGCATCGCCGACATCATCGCGGCGCCGGTCTACGAGTATCCGAGCTTCCCGGTCGCCATCGGCGAGGCGCACAACCTGCCGAGAGAGACGGTGATCGACCTCGTGCGGCGGCGGCTCAAGGGCCTCGACGTGCTGCGCGACGAGTCCGAAGAGGCCTTCGCCCATTTCGGCCGCACGTCACTGCCGCGCAAGTACTGGCTCGACGTGAGCTACCTCGAGGCGATCTACACCGCAGAGCGCACGTGGCTGAGCCGGCTGCTCGCAGACCTCGAGTCGGGCGAGCTCGACTGGGGCGAAGAGAAGCGCTCCGACCCTGCACAGACTTCCAAGAAGAAAGACGACTGAGCGATGACAACGACTCACCCGACCCACACGAAAGAGGTCCGACCCTGGCCCGCGCTCTGGGCGCTGGTCATCGGCTTCTTCATGATTCTGATCGACACGACCATCGTGTCGGTCGCGAACCCGTCCATCCAAGAGGGCCTCAACACCTCGACGAACAACGTGATCTGGGTCACCAGCGCGTACCTGCTGACCTACGCGGTGCCGCTGCTCGTGACCGGTCGTCTCGGCGACCGCTTCGGCCCGAAGAACATCTACCTCATCGGGCTCGTCGTCTTCACGCTCGCCTCGCTCTGGTGCGGCCTCTCCGACAACCTGCCCGGCAGCGGCATCACCAACCTGATCATCGCTCGCGCGGTGCAGGGTCTCGGCGCCGGCCTCATGACCCCGCAGACGATGGCGGTCATCACCCGCACCTTCGCCCCCGAGAAGCGGGGCACCGCCATGGCCCTGTGGGGGGCCACCGCGGGCTTCGCGACCCTCGTCGGCCCGATCCTGGGCGGTGTGCTCGTCGATGGGCTCGGCTGGGAGTGGATCTTCTTCGTCAACGTGCCCATCGGCATCGTCGCCTTCGTGCTCGCCGCGATCCTCGTGCCGAAGCTCGAGACCCACAGCCACACCTTCGACTGGCTCGGCGTGTTCCTGTCGGCGGTCGGCCTGTTCTTCCTGGTGTTCGGCCTGCAGGAGTCCAACACCTACAACTGGAACGGCTGGGTGTGGGCATCCGTCGTCGGCGGCATCGTGTTCCTCGCGCTGTTCGTGGTCTGGCAGGCGTTCAACAAGAAGGAGCCGCTGCTTCCGCTCGGCCTGTTCCGCGACCGCAACTTCTCGCTGTCGAACGCGGCGATCTCGGCCGTGGGGTTCTCGATCACCGCGATGTTCATCCCGCTGGTCTACTTCTTCCAGGCCGTGCGGGGCTTCACCCCGACCGAGTCCGCACTGATGACGGCGCCCACCGCGGTGCTCTCGATCGTGCTCGCCCCGATCGCCGGCCGCCTCACCGACAAGGTGCACCCGCGCCTGCTGGTGCTGCCGGGCGTCGTGCTCGTGAGCGGTGCGATCTGGCTCTTCGCCGTCATGATCTCGCCGACGATCGCGTGGCCGCTGCTGCTCATCCCGTCCGCCGTGATGGGCCTCGGCTCGGCCTTCATGTGGGGCCCGATCGCGACGACCGCGAACCGCAACCTGCCGCCGCGTTCGGCCGGTGCCGGATCCGGCGTGTTCAACACGACCCGGCAGGTCGGCGCCGTGATCGGCTCGTCGGCGCTCGCGGCGCTCATGACGAGCCGCATCTCGACCGAGATTCAGAAGGCGCTGCCCCCGGGCAGCAAGGGCACGGGCGGCAACCTGATCTCGTCGAACACGACCCAGCTGCCGTCGTTCCTGCGCGACGCGTTCACGAACGCCATGAGCGAGACGCTGATCCTTCCGGCATCCGTCATTCTCGTCGCGGCGGTGTGCGCGATCTTCTTCGTGAAGCCGAGCCACCTGCGCGGCGGGGCCGACGGGGGTGCGAGTGCGGGTGCACCGGGCGCGGCGCCGGCCGGCGCCCCCGCCGCCCCGCAGCCCGCGGTCGACTAGCGGCCCTCGCAAGCGCCCCGGTGCGGACTCGTCCGCGCCGGGGCGCTTCGCTGTGCCCCGCGCCCCGCGCCCCGCGCTGTGCCCCGCGCCCCGCGCCCCGCGCGCCGCGCGCGTCGCGACCGGGTTTTGTGCCCCCGGCCGACGTCTGCGCCTGCGACGCGGGGCGCAAACGTCGGCGCGGGACGCAGAAGGTGGTGCCCCGCAGCGCGCCTACGCGGTGAGACGCTCCACGAGCTCGGAGTAGCGCGCAGCGGTCTGGGCCACGATGACCGGGGGCAGCTCGGGCGGGGTGCCCTGCTTGTCCCAGTTGGCAGCGAGCCAATCGCGCACGATCTGCTTGTCGAAGCTCGCCATCCGCTCCTCGGGGGTCGCGCCCGCGTTCCAGGCGGCGAGGTCCCAGTAGCGCGAGGAATCCGAGGTGAGCACCTCGTCGGCGAGCGTGATCGCGCCGGTCTCGGCGTCGGTGCCGAACTCGAACTTGGTGTCGGCGATGATGAGGCCCTTCGCCTCGGCGCGGGCGGCGGCCTCGCCGTAGACCCGCAGCGAGAGGTCGCGCAGTGCGGTCGCGGCATCCTCGCCGACGATGTCGACCATGCGCTCGAAGCTGATGTTCTCGTCGTGCTCGCCCTGCGGCGCCTTCCACGCGGGGGTGAAGATCGGCTCGGGCAGGCGGTCGCCGTTGCGCAGCCCGGCCGGCAGCGGGATGCCCGTGACCGACTGCGTCTCCTGGTATTCGGCCCAGCCGCTGCCAGTGATGAAACCGCGCACGACGCATTCGATCGGGAACATGTCGAGGGGCTTCACGACCATCGAGCGGCCGGCCACCTCGGCGGGAACGCGGGCCTCGCCGCCCGGCACGAGGTGGTTCGGCACGTCGAGCTGCGAGAACCACCAGTTCGAGAGGCGCGTCAGCAGCTCGCCCTTGCCGGGGATGCCGGGCGAGAGCACGAAGTCGAAGGCGCTGACCCGGTCGCTCGCGACCACGAGCAGCTCGGGTGCGTCGGCGGTGTCGGTACCCTCGGGCACGTAGAGGTCGCGCACCTTTCCCGAGTACACGTGGGTCCATCCGGGCAGCACCTGAGCAGTCACGCACCCCATGCTAGTGACGGCCCCGGGTGCGGTCGGTGGCACCGAGCCTGTCGGGATCGTCCGTTCCCCGCCTAATATGTAGTCACCCGCAACAAAGGAGTGCCCGTGGCAAACGAAGTCAACTGGTCGGCCAACTACGCCTACCGCGCACCGACGATCGCGCGCCCGCGCTCGGTGGCAGAGCTGCAGGAGCTCGTGAAGCAGGCGGGGGATTCCTCACCGCTGCGCGCCCTCGGCACGCGCCACACCTTCAACGACGTCGCCGACCCGGGCGCCGCCGGAACGCTCGTGAACCTCGCCGAGCTGCCCGCCAAGATCGAGATCGACCCCGAGCGCCGCGTGGTGACCGTCGCGGCCGGCCTGCGCTACGGCGACTTCGCCATCGCGCTCGATGAGCAGGGCTGGGCCCTGCACAACCTCGCCTCACTGCCGCACATCTCGGTCGCTGGCGCCGTCGCCACGGCGACGCACGGCTCGGGCTCCGGCAACGCCAACCTCGCCACCACGGTCGCCGCCGTCACCTTCGTCGACGGCTCGGGCGAGCTCGTCACCCTGCGCCGCGGCGACGACGACTTCGCGGGCGCCGTGGTCGCGTTCGGCTCCCTCGGCATCGTCACCGAGCTCGAACTCGACATCGTGCCGAGCTTCGAGGTGGCGCAGACGATCTACCTCGGCGTGCCCTACGAGCGCGTCTCCGAGGCGCTCGACCTCGCCTACAGCGTGAGCGTCTTCACGGACTGGTCGCCCGCCTCCATCAACCAGCTCTGGGTCAAGGCCCGCGCCGAAGCGCCCGCGGTGGAAGGCGCCGTTCGTGAGCTCGGGGCGACGCCCGCGCTGCACAAGATCCACATGATCGCGGGCGCCGACGCCGAGGCGACCACCGAGCAGTTTGGAGCGCCTGGGCCGTGGCACGCGCGCCTGCCGCACTTCAAGCTCGAATTTCAGCCGAGCGCCGGCGAGGAGATCCAGACCGAGTACCTGCTGCCGCGCCGCCACATCGACGCCGCGATCGACGCCGCGCGCGCCCTGACCGAGCAGATCACGTCGTTGCTCCTGATCAGCGAGATCCGCGCGATCGCCGCCGACCAGCTGTGGCTCTCGACCGCCTACACCTCGGGCGAGGACGACTGGGCCGACGGCGCGGTCGCGTTCCACTTCACCTGGAAGCGCGAGCAGGCCGCGGTCGAGCAGGCGAGCGCGCTGCTCGAGGCGGCGCTCGCCCCGTTCGGCGCGCGACCCCACTGGGGCAAGGTGTTCACGGATGCCGCCCGCGTGCCGGGTCTGTACCCGCGCTTCGCGGACTTCCGGTCTCTCGTGGAGAAGTACGACCCGCGCGGCGTCTTCCGCAACGACTACACCCGCCGCCTGGGCCTCTAGCGGAGGCCGCGCCCCGCCCCGCTGGTCGAGTAGGTCGCTCTGCGACCGTATCGAGACCCCTTCCTGGCGAGGAAAGGGTCTCGATACGCTCGCTGGCGCTCGCTACTCGACCAGCGGGCGGCGGTCGCGGAGCGACCTACTCGACCAACGCGGGGGAGACTGGGCGGGGTCAGTCGATGACCGCGGCAGCGATGTCGGTGCGGTGCTGCGAGCCCTCGAGCTCGATCTTGTCGACCGCCTCGTAGACGCGCGCTCGCGCCTCGGCGAAGTCGGACCCCAGGGCCACGACTGACAGCACGCGCCCACCGGTGGCGACGAGGCCGATGGAATCCCAGGTGCCGGAGTCCACGGCATCCGGAAGCGTCGCGATCTCGGTCGCCGCGTGCAGCACCGTCACCTCGGGCACGGACTCAGCCGCCTCGATTCCCGTGATCGGGCGGCCGGTGATCGACTTCTCGGGGTAGCCCTCGCTGGCGATGACGACCGTGACGGCGACGTCGAGCGCGAACTCGGGGCGCGGCAGCCCGGCGAGCCCGCCGGTCGCCGACGCGAGCAGCAGCCGCGACAGCGGCGTGACGAGCCGCGCCAGCACGACTTGCGTCTCGGGGTCGCCGAAGCGCGCGTTGAACTCAATCACCCGCACCCCGCGCGAGGTCATCACGAGACCGCAGTAGAGCAGGCCGATGAACGGCGTGCCCTCGGCTTCGAGCCGGCGCACGGTCGGCAGCGCGATCGTGTCGATGACCTCGTCGACGAAGGTGTCGGGAAGCCACGGCAGCGGCGAGTACGCCCCCATGCCGCCGGTGTTCGGGCCGGCATCGCCGTCGCGCAGGCGCTTGAAGTCCTGAGCGGGGGTGAGGGGCAGCACATCGTGACCGTCGCTGAAGAGGAAGAGCGAGACCTCGGGGCCGTCGAGGAACTCCTCGATCAGCACGGGCCCGTGCTCGAGCCAGAACGCGGCGTGGGCGACCGCCGCGGCCCGGTCGGAGGTGACCAGCACGCCCTTGCCCGCGGCGAGCCCGTCGGCCTTGATGACGTAGGGCGCCCCGAAGTCGTCGATGGTCTTCTCGACCTCGGCGATCGTTCCGGCGAGCTCGGCGCGACCGGTCGGCACCCCGGCCTCCTCCATGATGCGCTTCGCGAAGGTCTTCGACCCCTCGAGCTGCGCCGCCGCCTTCGACGGCCCGAACACCGCGATGCCGCGCTCGCGCAGCGGGTCGGCCACGCCCGCGATGAGGGGAGCCTCGGGCCCGACTACCACGAGCTCGACGCCGTTGTCGACGGCATACGCCGCGACCGCGACCGGGTCCATCGGGTCGAGCTCGACGGTGCGCACATCGCGCGCGATGCCCGCGTTTCCGGGGGCGGCGACGATGTCGTGCTGCTCGTCCTCGGAGAGCAGGCTGGTGATGATCGCGTGCTCGCGCGCGCCGGAACCGAGGACCAGAATCTTCACCCCTGAATCGTACCGGCGCCCCGGTGCGAGACTGGTTTCGTGGCAAGGCGGGGAATCGACGACGCATCCGGTTTCGAGGCGGTCCGATCCGCACTGCATGAAGCGGATGCCTCGCGCGACACCCTCGCGACGGCCGTGCGCTACCTGCTGCAGCTGCTGGAGGAGAAGGCGCCGGGCCACACTGTCGAGGTGCGCGTGCCGCCCTTCGGCGCGGTGCAGGTCGTCGAGGGCCCGCGCCACACGCGCGGCACGCCGCCGAACGTGATCGAGATGGATGCCCCGACCTGGGTCGCGCTCGCCGCGGGCCGACTGCGCTGGGCCGAGGCCGTCGACGCCGCTCGAGTGTCGGCGTCGGGCACGCGGGCGACGCTCGAGGGGCTCATCCCGGTGCTGCCGCACAGCTTCGACTTGGGAGAATGAGCGGGTGACCGACGAGCGCCCCGACCAGACCCCCGAGCCCGAACCCGAGCGTGAGGGTCCCGTCGTCGAAGAGCGCGTCGAGCCCACGCTCGTCGAGGTGCGGCGCACCCCGAACTACTGGAACTTCATGCTGCTGTTCGCGGTGCTCGCCGCGATCGCGATCACGATCATCACGTTCGCCCTGCCGTATGACGCCGAGACGGCGACCTACAGCCGCGGCACGGTCTACGGCTTCGCGCTGCTGTTCTCTGTGGCCATCGGACTCGCCATCGGCGCGGTCGTGGCGCTGATCGCCGAGCGGGTGTCGCGCCGCAGCATCCGTCTCGTCGAAGCCGAGAAGATCACGGGAACGCTGAAGGACGCGGAGTCGCCGCGCGACGAGAAGTAAGCGCGGCGCCTGACGCTGCCGCGCGTCACTCCGCCCGCGCGTGAACGAGCGAACCTTTTCTCGCGGCGAAGGAGGCATTGTCTCTGGTGCGGAGACAATGGTTCGATCGCGCGAAAAAATGGTTCGCTCGTTCAAGCGCTGCGGAGCTCATGAGTCGACTCGTGGCTCGCGCCGCGCCCGCGCCGGCTCAGCTGAGCTGCGTCGCCTCGACCCAGGCCAGGTAGTCCTCAGACACCGTTCCGGTCACATACTCGCCCGTGAAGCAGCTCATCTCGAGGTCGGTGATGGCGCTCTGGCCCTCGAGGATGGCCGACTTCATGTCGTCGACGGTCTGGTAGATCAGGTTGTCGGCGCCCAACAGCTGCGCGATCTCGGGGATCGAGCGGCCCGACGCGACCAGCTCCTTCCGCGACGGCATGTTGATGCCGTAGACGTGCGGGAAGCGCACCGGCGGTGCGGCGGACGCGAAGGTCACCTTGTTGGCCCCGGCGTTGCGGGCCATGTCGACGATCTCTTTCGAGGTGGTGCCGCGCACGATCGAGTCGTCGATGATCAGCACGTTCTTGCCGCGGAACTCGGACGACATCGCGTTCAGCTTCTGCCGCACGGAGCGCTTGCGCTGCGCCTGCCCGGGCATGATGAAGGTGCGGCCGACGTAGCGGTTCTTGTAGAAGCCCTCGCGGTACTCGATGCCGAGCTTCTGCGCCACGTTCATGGCGGCCGGGCGCGAGGAATCCGGAATCGGCATGACGACATCGATGTCGCCCGCCTCGGTGTAGCGCGTCACGGTGTCGGCGAGGCGGTCGCCGAGCCGCAGGCGCGCCTCGTAGACCGAGATGCCGTTCATGATCGAGTCGGGGCGGGCGAGGTAGACGTACTCGAACGAGCACGGCACGAGCCGCGGGTCGCGCGCGCACTGCTTCGAGTGCAGCTGCCCGTCGAGCGTGATGAACACTGCCTCGCCGGGGGCGACGTCGCGCACGACCTCGTATTCGCCGGCCTCGAGCACGAGCGATTCGCTGGCGACGATCCATTCGTCGCGGTCGCTGCCGGCTGCCGTGCGGCGACCGAGCACGAGCGGGCGGATGCCCCACGGGTCGCGGAACGCCAGGAGGCCCTGCCCGGCGATCATCGCGATCGTCGCGTACGAGCCCTCGACCCGCTCGTGCACCTGCGAGACGGCGGCGAACACCTGGTCGGGGGTGAGCTCGCGGCCCGCGATCTGGCCCTCGAGCTCGGTGGCGAGCACGTTCACGAGCATCTCGGTGTCGCTCGTGGAGTTCATGTGGCGGCGGTCGATGCGGAACAGGTCCTCGGTCAGCTCGCGCGTGTTCGTGAGGTTCCCGTTGTGCACGAGGATGATGCCGTACGGCGCGTTCACGTAGAACGGCTGCGACTCCTGCTCGTTGGCCGCGTCGCCCTTGGTCGCGTAGCGCACGTGCCCGACGCCCATGTTGCCGAGCAGCGAGCGCATGTCGCGGGTGCGGAACGCCTCGCGCACCTGGCCCCGGGCCTTCGACATGTGGAACATGCTGCCGTCGGCGGTCGCGATGCCGGTCGAATCCTGGCCGCGGTGCTGCAGGAGAAGCAGGCTGTCGTAGATCTGCTGGTTGGCCGGTTCGGTCGAGACGATTCCGACGATGCCGCACATGAGCTAAGCGGTCTCCATTTAAGTTGGCTGCTGTTCCCGAGAACCGGGCCCTCTCAGTCTCACATATGGGTGCAGGGGATGCCTGAGCAGGCGATTAGCGTGGAAGTGATGGCACCAGCATCCGCTCTCACTCGTCCCCTCACGGTCATCATGGCCGTGACCTGCGGCCTTCTCGTCGCCAACCTCTACTACGCGCAGGCGGCGATCGGCCCGATCAGCTCTGAGCTGGGGCTGTCGCAGGGCGCAGAGGGACTGGTGGTCACGCTGATCCAGTTCGGCTACGCGGCGGGGCTGCTGTTCATCGCGACGCTCGGCGATCTGGTCGAGAACCGGCGGGTCGTGCTCATCACGGCGGCGATCGCCGTCGCGGGCCTCGTCGGCGTCACGCTGGCGCCGAACCTCGCGGTGTTCCTCGTGGCATCGTTCGTGGTCGGTGTGGTGTCGGTGGGCGCGCAGGTCGTGCTGCCGCTCGCCACCCACCTGGCCCCCGTCGAGCGGCGCGGCCGGGTCATCGGCGACATCATGGGCGGTCTGCTCGCGGGCATCATGCTCTCGCGGCCGTACGCGAACTTCGTCACCGGCCTGCTCGGCTGGCGCTGGGTGTTCGGCATCGCGGCCGTGCTGATCGCCGCGCTCTGGGTGATCCTGTGGTTCACGCTGCCGTCGCGCAGGCCCGAGTCGGGGCTGCACTATGGCGCGCTGCTCGCCACGACGTTCGGATTCCTCGGCCGATCGCGCATTCTGCAGCGACGCGCGCTCTACCAGGCGCTCGCGTTCGGCGCCTTCAACTTCTTCTGGACCTGCGCGCCGCTCATGCTCGATCGGAACTTCCAGTTCAGCCAGTTCCAGATCGCGCTGTTCGCGCTCGCCGGGGCGGGCGGCGCGCTGGCCGCCCCGATCGCGGGCAGGCTCGGCGACCGGGGGCTCGCGACGCCCGTGACCGGGGTCGCCTTCGCGCTGATGGCGGTCATGTTCCTCGTCACGGACTGGGCCGTCGCGGTGCAGGCGCTCGTTCCGCTCGTGGCGGCCGCGGTGTTGATCGACGCGGCCACGCAGAGCAACCAGGTCGCCGGTCAGCGCTTCATCTTCGGCATCGACCCGGCCGCGCGCGGGCGCATCAACAGCGCCTACATCTTCGTGAACTTCCTCGGCGGTGCGACGGGGTCGCTACTCGCGCCGTTCGTCTATCACGCGGCCGGTTGGGGCGGGGTCGCGCTCGTCGGTGCCGGTGTCGCCGTGTTCGTGCTGCTGGTGTTCGTCACCGAGCGGATCGACCGGGCGCACCGCGAGCAGCTCGCCGCCTCGCACTGAGGCACTGCGGCGCTACGGCACTGAGGCACTGCGGCGCTACGGCGCAGAGGCGCCCCGGCGCTGAGGCGGCCATCAGCCGCCCCGGTAGAATCGCCGCGTGACGAACGACTCGAGCAGCACGTATCGCCAAGCCGGTGTCGACACCGCGGCGGGTGATCTGGCGGTCGAGTTGATGAAGTCGGCGGTCGGCAAGACGCACGGTCCCGAGGTGCTGGGCGGCGTCGGCGGCTTCGCGGGCCTGTTCGACGTCTCGTTCCTCAAGTCCTATCGGCGGCCGCTGCTCGCGACCTCGACCGACGGTGTCGGCACGAAGGTCGCGATCGCGCAGGCGATCGACAAGCACGACACCATCGGCCAGGACCTCGTCGGCATGGTTGTCGACGACATCGTGGTCGTCGGTGCGAAGCCGATGTTCATGACCGACTACATCGCCTGCGGCAAGGTCGTGCCGACGCGCATCGCCGACATCGTGGCCGGCATCGCACGCGCCTGCTCCGAGACGCGCACCGCCCTCGTCGGCGGCGAGACCGCCGAGCACCCGGGCCTCCTCGGCCCCGACGACTACGACGTCGCGGGTGCCGCCGTCGGCGCTGTCGAGGCCGACGCGCTGCTCGGCGCCGATCGCGTGCAGCACGGCGACGTGGTGCTCGCGCTCGGGTCGTCCGGTCTGCACTCGAATGGCTACTCGCTGGTGCGGCACATTCTGAGCAACGCGGGAATCGGGTACGCCGACCGCAGCGACGACCTCGGCACGACGTGGGGCGAGGCGCTGCTCGAGCCGACCCGGCTGTACACCTCGCCGCTGCTGCGCCTGCTCGCGGACCCGCAGCTCGGGGCATCCGTTCACGCGCTCTCTCACGTGACGGGCGGCGGCATCGCTGCGAATCTGGCCCGCGTGCTGCCTCGCGGCGCGTGGTCCGAGCTCGACCGCGCGTCGTGGGCGCCGTCGCCGGTCTTCCGGGTGCTGAGCGCCATCGCGGGCAGCTCGCTCGAGTCGGCAGAGGGCACCTGGAACCTCGGCATCGGGTTCTTCGCGGTCGTCGCGCCCGGCGCGGTCGACGGCATCGTCTCGAAGCTCGCGCTGGACGGGATTCCCGCGTGGGTCGCGGGCACGGTGTCGACGGATGCCAAGGACTTCACCGGCTTCGAGCAGGGTGCCAAGGGCGTCGACGGTGGCGCCGTGCGCCTCGTCGGGTCGTATGCCTGACAACCCCGCTGATCGGGTAGCGCGTAGCGCGCATCGAGACCCGCGATCGTTCGAAGGGCTGATCGCGGAGGGCGAGGCCGAGCCCACCGACGGCTGGGACTTCTCGTGGTTCGACGGCCGCGCGACCGAAGAGCGGCCGCCCTGGGGCTACGCCAAGCTCGCCGCCGACGCGCTCGGCCGGGCGACGGCGAGCCTCGACCTGCAGACGGGCGGCGCAGAGGTCTACGCCGAGGCGCTGCAGCACGCGGCATCCGTGCCCGACCGGGTCGCCGCGACCGAGGAGTGGCCGCCCAATCTCGCGCTCGCCCGCGAGCGGCTCGCGCCCTTCGGCGGCGAGGTGATGAACGCCGCGGGCACCGACCCGCTGCCGTTCCCGGACGGCGCGTTCGACCTGGTGCTCGCGCGGCACCCGTACGGCGTTCCGTGGGAGGAGATCGGCCGCGTGCTCGCCCCCGGCGGCAGCTTCCTCGGCCAGCTCATCGGGTGGGGCACGAACCGGAAGCTCTACGAGTTCTTCCTCGGGCCGCAGGGCGATGCGCACGAGGATGCCGGCCACGAGTCGGTCATCAGGCAGAGGGCGGCCGAGGCGGGGCTGCGCGTGCGGCGCCTCGAGGAAGCCGTGACCAAGGTCGAGTTCTTCGACGTCGGCGCCGTCGTCTACTTCCTGCGCAAAGTGCTGTGGACCGTTCCCGGGTTCACCGTCGAGAAATACCGCCCTGAGCTGCAGCGCATGCACGCGCTCATCGAGGCGAACGGCTCGTTCGTGAGCTACTCGCGCCGCTTCCTCGTCGAGGCGACGCGGTAGCGCAGGAGGACCGTGCGACCGCACGTGGTCGCGCATCGCTGCTGGGCTCGGCTTCCGACTCTAGGTGCCGGCCTCTTCCGCCGGTCTCGCGTCCCCCGAAGAGTGAGTTCGGGTGGCTCGACCCGCGAAGAGGCAACCCGAACTCACTCTTCGGGGAGGTTCGGGGAAGTACGGGAGGTTCGGGGGAGGTCCCCGGTAGCGGCGAAGCATGCAGAATGCCCCGCCTCGAGAGAGGCGGGGCATTCGAACGTCTAGGTGTGAAGCGGCTCAGGCACCCTTCGGCTGCCGAGCCTGATACTCGTCTTCGTCCTCGTCGTCGGACTCATAGCCCTCGGGCTCGTAGTCGGCCCAAGCTGCGTACTGGTCCTCTTCGGAGGAGTGGCTACCGAGCTCGCGCTCCAAGGCCGCGTAGTTCACTTCCGGGCTGTAGGACTTCAGCTCGCGGGCGATCTTGGTGTGCTTTGCCTTCTGACGGCCACGCCCCATGCGAGACCCCCTTACGATGACGGGCCGGGTCGTGGGTGTCGTCACCCGGCGCAAACAGAGATGAAATCTAGCGGGTAGTTTAGCATGAGGCGCTCTGCTCGCCTTTGCCCCGCACGCCCCTTCATTTTCCTGGATGCCCCGTGCCACAGTTGCCCACCCAGACCCAGGTGGTCGTCATCGGGGCCGGTCAGGCGGGGCTTTCGGTGGCCTACTTCCTGAAGCGCTTCCAGCTCGAACCGGGTGTCGACTTCGTCGTTCTCGACCGCGGCCCGGGCACGGGTGGCGCGTGGCAGCACCGATGGAGCGCGCTCACCCTGGGCAGCGCCCACCGCGTCGCCGACCTGCCCGGCATGAGCGAGCTCGGCCTGTCGTTCGAGACCGCCGACCACCACCGGCCCGCCAAAGAGGTCGTGGCCGACTACTACCGGCAGTACGAAGAGCACTACGGATTCCACGTCTTCCGCCCTGTCGAGGTGATGAGCGTCTTCAACCGCGGCGCCGACCTGGTCGTCAACGCACGCGTGCCAGACGAGCACGACCCCGACTACCGCGAAGAGATCGTCACGCGACTGCTCGTCAATGCGAGCGGGACGTGGCGCACCCCGTTCGTGCCGTATGTGCCGGGCATCCGCGAGTTCGAGGGCACCCAGATTGCGACCAACGGCTATGTGTCGGCCGAGCAGTTCCGCGACCAGTCCGTCGTCGTCGTGGGCGGGGGCACGAGCGCGATCGGGTTCCTGCTCGAGCTCGAGGGGGTGGCGGCCGAGCTCAACTGGGCGACGCGGCGGCCGGTCGTGTTCAGCGAGGACGAGAAGCTCAGCATGGAAGGCGGCGTGCGCGCCGTCGCCGAGCAGGACGCCGCGGCGCGCGCCGGCAGGCCGCTGCCGAGCATCGTGCACGGCACGGGGGTCGCGAAGACGCGGCGCATCGCCGCGGGCATCGAGCGCGGACTGCTCGTCGAGCGCCCCATGTTCACGCGCGTCGAGCACAACGGTGTGTGCTGGCCCGACGGCTCGTTCACGCATGCCGATGCGATCATCTGGGCGACCGGATTCCGGCCCGAGCTGCGGCACCTCGCCCCGCTGCGGCTGCACAACATCGGCGGGGGCGTCACGGTCGAGAACGGCGCCGTCGTCGCCGACCCGCGGATATTCCTCGCCGGCTATGGGCCGCAGGCGTCCACGATCGGGGCGAGCCGCGCCGGCCGCGCGGTCGCCAGGCAGGTCGTCGCGGCGCTCGGCTGAGCAGGCTCAGCCGGTGGCCGGTGCGGATGCCGCTGCGGCGCTCGCCGGCGAGCAGCCGGGGCGGCAGATCAGTGCGCGCAGACGCCCCGTCAAGGCGAGCTCGCCCGCCCCGAACGGGACGAGCACGCAGCTGCCGCGCCGCACGGCCAGCGGGCCCAGTTCGCCCTGGCCAGCCGTGACGATGACGACGGCGTAGCCGTGAACCGTGGCACCTTCTCCATCCGACTCGACCAGTTCGGCGTGGAACAGGGGGTCGGCGGAGGCAGGGAACGCGCTCCCCTGCGACGGGCGCCCCTTCAGGCGATCGAGCGCGGTGGCGTCATAGCCGCCGAGCTCGAGCCCGGAGAGCGCGGCCGCGAGATCGAGCCCGAGCCAGGCGGTGTGCTCATCGAGTCCGAACGAACGGTACTCGAGCAGGATGGAGACATCGACGGGTTCCTGAAGCTCGACCAGGGTGATGCCCGGGCCGATCGCGTGCGGAATGCCGGCCGGTACGAGCAGTGTGTCGCCCCGCCGGAGCGGAACGCGATTCAGCGCGCCGGTCAGCTCGTCGAGCCGCTGCTCCGCCACCCAGCCGGTGAGCTGCTCGAGCGTCATGTCGCGGGCGAAGCCCAGGAGCGCATAGCCGTCATCCGGGGCGTCGAGAACCACCCAGGCTTCGGTCTTGCCGCGCGATCGGCCGAGTCGGGCGCGGGCAAATTCTGCATCGGGGTGGTAGTGGACGAACAGGCGCTCGCCAGTGTGCAGCAGCTTCACGAGCAGTTGCGGGTCGGCGCCCCACTGCGCCACGTGGTCGGGGCCGAGCCACGACTCGGCGTCGTCGGCGATCGCTTCGCGCAGCGTGCGGCCATCCGGCAGAACGGTGAGCCCGACGCCGCCGCCCGAGAAGACCTCGGTGGTCGAGGCGAGGAAGTCCTCCGGCCGGTACTCGTCGGGGATCGGGAGCCTCCGGAACGCACCGATGCCGCTGCCGCCGCGATAAGGGCGAGCGGCGGGCAGATTGGCCGACAGTTCGATCGGATGTCGGCCTGTGCAGAGTCCCTTCGCCACCATCGTTCCTCCCCTTCGAGTTCGTAGTAGTGGTGACGTTACCACGCCGACCGCGCCGGTCAGGACGCGGTCGTGATCCGCCGGACGGATGCCCGCTCGACCAGTTCGGCGGGGAAGCGGCGCTCGACGCCGTCGCTGTCGGGATCGGTGAAGAGCATGCTCACGGCAGCGGTCGTCATCTGCGCGATCGGCTGGCGCAGGGCCGTGATCGGCGCAGGCGTCCAGCGCAGCCACGGCAGGTCGTCGAAGGCGACCAGCGAGAGCGCCGTCGGCACGTCGATGCCGCGCTCGAGAAGCACATCCATGCAGGTCTCCAGCACGATGTTGTTGCCGGCGATCAGCGCAGTCGGGCCCCAGTCGATAGCCTCCTCCACCGCGGGGCGTGTCCCCTCGTGCAGATAGGACGCTGCCTCGGCGACGAGCAGCTCCGCGCCTGCCTGGCGTGCAGCATTCCTCGCACCGCTCGCACGCTCCGCTCCCGTCGTGATCCGCTCCGGGCCGCCCACGAGAGCGATCCTGCGGTGGCCATGCTCGGTGAGGTGTGTCACAGCGCGCCACGCCGCCCCTGCGTTGTCCAGGAGCACCCGCCTGATGTCGCTGCCGGGCACGCTGCGGTCGAGCTGGACGATGGGCAACCCGTGTTGCGCGAGCCGCTGGAGGTGATCGCCGTTGTGCTCGGTGGGGGTGATGAGCAGGGCATCCGCCCGCATCGCCTGTATCGCCTGCAGGATGTCCCGCTCGCGCTGCGCGTCCTCGTTGCTGGATGCGATGGTGAGGTTGAGGCCGTGCGCGCCGAGGCCCTTCTCGGCGGCTTTCGCCACCGCGGAGTAGAAGCTGTTCTGGATGTCCGAGATGACAAGGGCAACAGTGCCGGTGCGGCTGTTTCGCAGCCCGCGGGCGACGGCGTTCGGCACATAGCCCAGCTCGTCCGCGGCCTGCGTGACGGCGTCGCGTGCGGAGGCGGAGGCGGGCCCGCGGCCGGAGAGGACACGCGAGGCCGTCATCACCGATACGCCCGAGCGGCGGGCGACGTCCGCCAGCGTGGCCATCTCTGCGCCTCTCCCTCACGCGTCCTTGCCCAGCCAACCTAGCGGATTCGCTCGCGCGTTCTGCAGGGTTCTAGGTGGTATCGTTACCATTCGGCGCGTCATTGCAGGATGCGTGCTGGTTCCCCTCGCGGGCACCTCCATGACGACGGCGTGATCGGAGAGCATCGGATGTCAACGCAGACACAACAGAGTGAGGCAGCGGTTCAGCCGGTGTCGAGCACCTACCGCGGCGGAATCGTCGTATGGGCGTCCATCGTGGCGGCCCTGGGCGGCTTGCTGTTCGGATACGACACGGGCATCGTGTCGGCGGCGCTGCTCTACGTCACGCCCGAATACCACCTCAGCGAGTTCGGCCAGCAGGCCTTCGTCGCCGTGCTCCTGGCGGGCGCGGTCGTCGGCGTGATCGGGGGCGGGCCGGTCGTGGACCGGCTGGGCCGACGGCGCACTCTCATCACGGTCGCGGTCATCTATCTGGTCGCCGCCCTCGGCAGCTCGCTGCTCGGATGGCTGCCCCTGATCTATGCCGCGCGCTTCTTCCTCGGGCTGTCGGTGGGGGCGTCATCGCTGGTCGTGCCGATGTACATCGCTGAGATCGCACCGGCCCGTATCCGAGGGCGCCTGGTCTCGTTCAACCAGCTGTTCGTCGCCCTCGGAATCTTCGTCTCCTACCTCGTCGGCTACGCGTTCGCCCCGATGCACGGGTGGCGCTGGATGATCGGCCTCGCCGCCGTGCCCGCGGCGATCATGCTCGTCGGCCTGCTGCCGCTGCCCGAGAGCCCGCGCTGGCTCGCGGCGACGCAGCGCGTCGACGCGGCGCGAACGGTGCTCGGCCGCATCCGTCGCACAGAGGTCGAGGCGGACACCGAGACGAACGAGATCTCGCTCTCGCTCCGGCAGGAGAAGGCCGTGCGCTTCCGCGACCTCTTCGCCTCGCGCGGCGTGCGCCGCGGGATCGTCATCGGCGTCGTGGTCGCTGCGACCAACCAGCTCGCCGGCGTCAACGCGATCCTGTACTACGCCCCGACCATGCTCAAGCAGGCCGGCTTCGGAGACTCGTCCGCCATCCTGTCATCGGTCGGCATCGGCGGTGCCTTCCTCCTGTTCACGCTCATCGGCCTGCTGCTGGTGGACGTGCTGGGCCGGCGTCCGCTGCTCATCGGCGGCACCATCATCGTGGCCGTCGCCCTCAGCGCGATCGGCGCGCTGTATCTCGTTCCGCAGTCCACGACGACGGGCGGCCTTCTCGTGGTCGGCCTCATCGTCTACGAGGGTGTTTTCGCGGCGAGCCTCGGAATCGCCATCTGGCTCGTCAACAGCGAGGTGCTGCCGAACCGGGTGCGCGGCAAGGCCCAGTCGTTCGGCACCGTCACGCACTGGGGGCTAGACCTCGTCATCTCGCTCGTCGTCCTGACCGTGATTTCCTCGTTGAGCGCGACCGGGCTGTTCTGGGCGTTCGCCGTCTTCGCGATCGCCGGGGCGATCGTGATGTGGCGGATCCTGCCCGAGACGAAGGGCCGCACTCTCGAGGAGATAGAGACGAGCCTGGAGCACGGCGCCCGCTAGGCCGGCTCCGGCCGTGACACCTCGCGCGCGCTGCTTCTCGTTCCCGACGCGCTTCGCGGTGCGGTGACCTGTCACCGCACCGCGTAGGCGATCGCGATCGCCGCCGCCGCCGACCAGGCCTGGGGGCGGCAGGCGGCGGGGTAAGGGATCGGGCTCTCGGTGCCGTGGAACGGGTCCCCGGAGTGCAGCTCGGGCATCCGGTACCCCAATCGCACTGCTGCGCTGATCAGCCCGTCGGCCAGCTCGCGCGCCTCGTCGACGAAACCCTCGCGCGCGAGCCCCAGCACGGCGACCGCGGTGTCGTGCGCCCACACCGAACCGCCGTGGTAGCTCAGCGGCCAGTACCCGGCGTCGGCCGTCGACATCGTGCGCAGCCCGAAGCCCGAGCTCAGCTCGGGCGAGAGCAGTCGCCGCGCGATCAGCGCGGCCTGCTCGCGTGAGACGATGCCCGTGCCGAGCAGGTGCCCCATGTTGCTCGCGACCGAGTCGACGCGCGCGCCGTGGGCGTCGAGCGCGATCGCCGGGTAGTCGCCGCCCGGCGACGAGACCCAGAACGAGGCGTTGAACCGCTCGCGCAGCTCCGCCGCCCACGCGCGCCACTGCTGCGCGCCTTGCTCGCCGAACGCGTCGAGCAGCTCGGCGCCGGCGAGCGCCGCGGCGTAGGCATACCCCTGCACCTCGCACAGCGCGATGGGGCCCTCAGCGAGCCTTCCGTCGTGCCACTGGATGGAGTCGTCGGAATCCTTCCAGCCCTGGTTCGAGAGGCCGCGCCCCGACTCGTCGATGTAGCGCAGGAACCCGTCGTCGCCCATGCCGAAGTCGCGCATCCAGTCGAGCGCCGCGCGCAGGCTCGGCAGCAGTGCGCGCACCTCGGTCTCGTCCGCGCCCGCCTGCCACGCGTCGCGCAGCAGGGTGATCCACAGCGGGGTCGCGTCGATGGTGCCGTAGTAGAGCGGCGGCAGCATGATGTTCTGCTGCGGCAGCTCGAGCGTGACGGGCCGCAGCTCGTGCATGATCTTGCCCGGCTGCTCGGCGTTGTGCGGGTCGACCTTCGTGCCCTGCAACTGGGCGAGAGCGCGCAGGGTCGACAGCGCGAGGCCGGGGTCGAGTGGCAGCAGGAACCGTGCCGCGATTAGCGAGTCCCGCCCGAACAGCGTGAAGAACCACGGCGCGCCGGCCGCGAGGAACGGCTCGCGCTGGTCGCGCAGCGTGACGCGCAGGGCACGCAGATCGGTGAGCGCGCGCTCGACCCAGCGCCGCAGGCGCAGGTCGAAGAAGGGCACGGATTCCGCGCTCCAGTCGGGCTCGTCGATGGCGGATTCCACGACCGCGCGCTCGTCGTCGAGCTCGGCCCACCAGCCGATCGCGGGCGCGCCGTTCGGCGGAACCTCCACCTGCCAGCGGAACTCGAAGCGGTCGCCGCGCCGCGTCACGGTCGCCCCGGGTGCCACGACGCGCAGCTTCACGCCGTCCTCGCTCCAGCGGGCGTCAGCACCGCCGTCGAACTGCACCACCGCGTCGGGGGCGGCGTCTTCGCGCGTGAATCCGTCTTTCACGAGATGGATGGGCGAGAAGTCCGCATGCAGCGTGAGCACCGCCGTGATCGTGTGCGCGTGGGCGAGCCCCGAGTTGAACACGATCGTCTCCGCGAGGCGCCCCGCGTCGACCTCGCGGGTGCGCTCGATGCGGAACCGGGGGTCGGCGCGCTCGCCGGGCAGGCCGCGCAAGAGCATCGTGAACGTCGTGCGCGAGGCGCTGTCCTCGAGGGCCCGCAGCTGCTCGAGCTCATGGCCCTCGACGCCGAAGCCGAGGCGGTCGATCACCCGCGTGTTCGAGTGGTACAGGCCGTGCACGGGAAGGCCGCCCATGTCGCCGCGGTCGTCGGACCAGGCCTGCGTCGGCGCCTTCAGCACGACGAGGGCGTTGTGCAGCAGGGGCTGCGGCCGCCCGACCCGATGCTCGGCAGACACTGTCATTCCTTCACGGCTCCTTCGCTCTGGTTCATGATGCGTCGCTGGAAGACGAAGAACATCGCCGCGACCGGAAGGGTCATGATCAGCGCGGCGGCCAGCTTCAGGGGGTACTGGGTGCCCGAGCCGAGCGACCCGCTCGCGAGCGTCGCGACGCCCTTCGTGAGCGGGGTCAGCGCGGGGTTCTGCGCCGCGACGATGAAGTGCGCGAGCTCGTTCCACGACCCTTGGAACGACAGGATGATGATCGTGATGAGCGCCGGCTGCGCCATCGGCAGCACGACCGACCAGAACAGCCGCAGCGTGCCCGCGCCGTCGATGCGCGCGGCCTCTTCGACCGCGACCGGGATCGACTCGAAGAACCCCTTCATGATGAAGACCCCCGCGGCATCCGCCATCAAGGGCACGATCATGCCCACATACGAGTCGTAGATGCTCAGCGTGTTCAGCACGAGGAACTTGGGGATGAGCAGCACGACGTTCGGCACCGCCATGACGGCGACCAAGCCGGCGAAGATCACGTTGCGACCGCGGAAGTGCAGGCGCGCGAGCGCGTAGCCCGCGAGCGAGTCGAACAGCACGCGCCCCAGCGTCACGAACACGGTGATGATCACCGAGTTCATGAACCACAGCGGGAAGTCGGAGTTCGTGAACAGCTTGTCGATGGCGGCCAGGCTGAACGGGTTCGGAACGAGCGAGATCGGGTTGGAGGCCGCATCGGGGTCGGTCTTGAAAGCGGTCGCGATCTGGATCAGGAACGGCAGGATGTAGACGACCGCGAGCACCGTGAGCACGGCGTAGAGCAGCGACTGCGCCGCCACGCGGCCCGTCGTCCAGCGGTGCGGCTTCATCGCTCGGCCTCCCCGGCGGGCAGACCGGCGACCTTCACGGGCGGCGGGTTGAGCCGCCGCCGCTTCGACACCGCGCGCTCGCGCAGCACCCAGCGCTGGATGAGCGTGAACACGATGATGATGACGAACAGGATGAACGCGATCGCCGCGCCCTGCCCCCAGTCCTGGTTGATGAGGGATGCCTGATACGAGAGGAACGCGGGCGTGAGCGTCGTCCCGTCCGGCCCGCCGTCGGTGGCGACATAGACCTGGTCGAACACCTGCCAGCAACCGATCAGCCCCAGCGTGATCACGGTGAAGAGCGTCGGGCGCAGCTGCGGCAGCGTGATGCGCGTGAACCGCTCCCACGAGGTCGCGCCGTCGACCATCGCGGCCTCCTGCAGGTCGCCGGACAGGTTCTGCAGGGCGGCGAGGAAGAGCAGCATGAAGGTGCCGCTCGTCGTGAAGACCGCGAGCAGGATGAGCGCGCTCATCGCCCAGGACGGGCCGGCCAGCCAGTCCCACCAGCTCACGCCGAGGAATCCGTGACTCACGAGCGCGCCCGGCCCGCTCGTCACCCCGAACGCGCCCAGGATCGCGTGCAGCACGCCCTGCGGGTCGTTGAACCAGTTGGGCCCGTGCACGCCGAGCCACGAGAGCACCTTGTTGATCGCGCCGGTCGTGTTGAAGAGGAACAGCCACAGCACGGTGATCGCGACCGAGCTCGTGACCGACGGGAAGTAGAAGGCGGTGCGGAAGAAGCCGCGCCCCTTCAGTCGCTGATTGTTGACGAGGGATGCCAGCACCAGCGCGACGACCGTCTGAATCGGCACCACGAGCACGACGTACCAGAGGTTGTTGCGCAGGGACTGCCCGAAGTTCTGCTCGGCGAGGCCGCCGCCGCTCGTGATCGCCTCGTAGTTCTTGAGCCCCACGAAGTTCACGCCGGCCGAGAACGGGCTGCCCCGGCCGCCCCAATCCGAGAAGCTCACCCAGAGCGCCATCAGGATCGGGATGACCAGGAACAGCCCGAGCAGCACCAGCACCGGGGCCGTGAACAGCCAGCTGGAGGCCGTCTCACCCTTGCGGATCGAGCCGCGCCGCACGCCGTCGGTGCGCCGCGTCGCCACGGTCGTCATTCGCTCGGCCCTACTTCAGCAGCGCCTGCAGGTTGCTCTGCGCCGAGTCGAGGATCGTCTTGGGATCGGTCGTCTTGAGCTGAGCGATCTTGCCGTCGAGGTCGGTGATGACCGGCGCGACGTTCTTGAGCGTCGGCACGCCCTCTGCGTAATCGGTCGCATCGAGGAAGGGCGTGTACTCCGGGAACTCCTGCTTCCAGTCCGAGGCGGCCGACTGGATCGACGGCATCACACCGAACGCCTTGGAGAACTGCAGCTGGTCCTCTTTCGAGGTGAGCTGCTCGACGAGCTTCAGCGCCGCCTTCTGGTTCGGACTGTCGGCCGCGATGCCCCAGCAGTTGGTGAACTGCAGGGTTCCCTTGCCCTTGGGGCCCTCGGGCAGCGGCACCACCTTGTAGTGCACGTTCGGGTAGTCGGACTGCATCGAGCCCGAGATCCAGTTGCCCTCGATCGTCATGGCGCCGAGGCCCTTGCCGAAGGCCTCGCCGCCCCAGCCGGCGCCCACGTCGGCGGCGAACTTCATCGAGCCCGCCTTGAGCAGCGACTGGGCGTAGCTGAGCGCCTTGACGTTGGCGGCGCTGTCGGCGGTGACCTTGGTGTTGTCGGCGTTCGTGAGGTTGCCGCCGGCCTGAACCATGAACGCGCCGAGACGCTCGTACTGCCCCGACACCACGAGGCCCGTGGTGCCGCCCGAGGTGAGCTTCTTCGCGACCGTGGCGAGGTCGTCCCACGTCTTCGGGTAGTCGGCGTCGGTGAGCCCGGCGGCCTTCCACTTGTCGGTGTTGATGATCAGCTGCAGCGTCGAGACGTCCTTCGGGGCGCAGTAGAACTTGCCGTCGTAGGTGAAGTTCTTCACGAGCGAGGGGTAGAAGTCGTTCTTGAGGTCGCTCGGCAGCTGGTCGCCGTAGGCGAGTAGCGAGCCGTTCGCCGCGTAGCCGGGAAGCGAGCCGGTGGAGAGGTAGAAGACGTCAGCCGGCTTCTTCGCCGCGAACCCCTGGGCGAGCTGCTGGTCGAGGTTGTTCGCCGGGATGACGGTGGCCTTGGTGCCCGAGCTCGACGACCAGGACGCGACGGCGGACTTGACCGCATTCGTCTCTGCGTCGCCGCTCGAGCCGATGAGCACGGTGAGGGGGTCGTTCGACGAGGTCAGCTTGCTGGTCGAGCCGCTTCCCCCGTTGCCGGTGTCGTTGCTGCTTCCGAACCCTGAGCCGCAACCGGCGAGGGCGAGTGCCGCCGAGGCGGCGACGGCGCCCATGAGCACGGTGCGCGTGAGCGATCTGGACATGTGAGGACTCCTTGATGACATCCGCGTCGATGTATTGGATCGTTCAAAATCGGCGGCATTGCGTCATTTGATCGATCAAATAGGGTAGGACAAGACTCACGCGCACGGATGCCGCTGTCAACCCCCGCCCGGGATGCTTCGCCCAGCGGTCCGCCCATCGGCCCGGCGCGAGGACGGAGGAGCGCATGCCGAGGCCGTTGCCCACGGTCAGCGATGTCGCCCGCGCGGCAGGCGTCTCGCGCCAGACCGTCTCGAACGTGCTGAACTCGCCCGAGATCGTGCGCGAAGAGACCCGCACCCGCGTCGCGGCAGCCATCGCGGAGCTGGGCTATCGGCCGCACGCCTCGGCCCGTCGGCTGCGCACGCGACGCGCCTCGACGATCGCCGTGCGGCTCGACCCCTTCGCCGGGGGCATCTCGGGCGCCGTGCTCGACCGCTTCCTGCACGCCCTGACCGAGCGCGCGGAGGCGCGAGGCCTCAGCGTCATGCTGTACACCGCGAAGGATGCCGCGGACGAGATCCGCCAGTTCCAGCGCCTCGTCGACGGCGCCGCGGTCGACGCGTTCGTGCTCGCCTCGACCTACGACGGTGACCCGCGCACCGAGTGGCTCATCGAGCACGGCCAGCCGTTCGTCACCTTCGGGCGGCCGTGGGGCATCGCCGACCTCGACGACCCGCTGCACTTCTGGGTCGACGTCGACGGCCGCGCCGGCGTCGCCGAGGCGGTGCGGCGGCTGCGCGGTTCCGGGGCGCGCACGATCGGATTTCTCGGCTGGCCGGCCGGGTCGGGAACCGGCGACGAGCGCCGTGCGGGCTGGGCCGCAGGCGTCGCGGAAGGCGACCGCGAGGGCGGCGTCGTCACCGAAGGGCCGCGGGCCGAGCCGGCGCGGCTGTCGGCCGAGTCCGAGGAATCCGTCGCGGCGGCGCGTGCTGCGACCCGGCGACTGCTGGCTCAGGCATCCGATCTCGATGCGCTCGTCGCCGTCAGCGACACGCTCGCGCTCGGCGCCCTCATCGAGACCGGCGGCAGTCTGCCGGTCGTGGGGTTCGACAACACGCCCGTCGCCGAGGCCATCGGCTTCTCGAGCATCGATCAGCGGGTGGACGAGGTCGCCGCGGCCGCCCTCGAACTGCTCGAGCTGGTCGGCCGCAGCGAGGCGGGCGACCCCCGCAGCCATCGGCTCATCACTCCCGAGGTGATCATGCGCCCCCCGGGGCCGGCCCTCGGCCTCGTCGGCTGAGGTCGGTGGCCGCGCGGGTGTGGTCGCCGCGCCCCGCGGCGAGACGACTCATCGTGCGGGAATCGCGCGGCATTCCGGCGTCAGGGGTCGTTTCGCGGGGCTGCCCTGCGGCGAGACGACCCCTCGCGCCGGAAACCCTCAGCGCTTCGGTGCTGTGGCGGCGTGCTCGCGCTCGTCGGCGGCTGCCGCCTCGGCCTTGCCGCGCACTTCGGCATTCGCAGCGGCGATCGCCTCGGCGGCGGCCGCGGCACGGGCGGCCGGGGTGCTGTGCCCCGCGCGCCGGGCGGGCATGGGGCGCGGCGGTTCGCCGCGGCGGTCCTGACCGGGCAGGGGGCGCGAGCGGCGGCCGTAGATGAGCTCGGAGGAATCGAGCAGCCACGGCACCAGCGCGATCACGACACCGTGCACGAGCATCAGCTCGCGGCTGATGCGGCGGGCGCGGTGGTTGTGCAGGATCTGCTCCCACCAGTGACCCACGATGTACTGCGGCAGGTAGACCGTGACGACCTCTGAGCCGCAGAACTCGCGGCGCTTCTTGATGTACTTCGCGAGGGGCAGCGCGTAGTCGCGGTACGGCGAGTCGATCAGCGTCAGGGGGACATGGATGTTCATGTCCTTCCACTGCTGCTTGAGCCGCTCGGTCGACTCGGCGTCGACGACGATGTGCACGGCCTCGATGGAGTCGTGCTTCGCCGCGATCGCGTAGTCGAGAGCCTTGAGCGCGGGCTTCTGCATCTTGCCGACGAGCACGATGGCGTGGTCGCCGGTCGATCCGAACTTGTCGCCGGGGTCGACCGCGACCTCGAGCTCGACGTCGCGGTAGTAGCGGTTCACGCCGAGCATCAGCAGCCACAGGATCGGCATGATGATGAAGACGACCCAGGCGCCGTGCGTGAACTTGGTGATCGTCACGACGATGAGCACGGATGCCGTGAGGATCGCGCCGAAGGCGTTGATGCTCAGACTGCGGATGATCGTGCCGCGGTTCATCAGCTCGCCGTCTTCCGTGCGGAACCCGGCCCCATCGCGGCCGTCGCGCAAGAGGCGCAGCCAGTGCCGCACCATGCCCGACTGACCGAGCGTGAACGAGACGAAGACGCCGATGATGTACAGCTGGATCAGGTTCGACAGGTTCGCCTGGTAGATGACCAGCAGTGCGATCGCCGCCAGCGCGAGACCGACCACGCCGTTCGAGAAGACGAGGCGGTCGCCGCGCGTCGACAGCGCCTTCGGCGCGTAGGAGTCCTTCGCGAGCACGTAGGTCAGCAGCGGGAATCCGTTGAACGCCGTGTTCGCGGCGAGCAGCAGGACGATCGCGGTGGCCGCCTGCACCACGAAGAACAGCACGGAGTTGTTGCCGAAGGTCGCCGCGGCGACCTGGGCGACGAGGCTGCGCTGTGGCTCGGTGGCGCACTGGGCCCAGCCGACGAGGTCGCACGGATTCTGCGCGTAGTGCACGTGCGAGATGAGGCCGACGACGACGAGTCCGACGAACAGCGTGACGGCGATGCCGCCGAGCATCAGCAGCGTGGTGCGCGCGTTGCGGATCTTCGGGACCCGGAACGCCTGCACGCCGTTCGCGATCGCCTCGACGCCGGTCAGGGCGGAGGCGCCGCTCGCGAACGCGCGCAGGAGCAGCAGAATCAGCCCGGCCTGCGTGAGCTGCTCGGCGTGCGCCACCGAGTAGCCGGCGGATTCCGCGACGGGGGGATGCCCGAGAGCGGTGCGCACGAGCGCCGTGATGATCATGACGGCGATGCTCGCGGCGAAGACATAGGTCGGGATCGCGAAGGCCTTGCTCGCCTCACGCACTCCCCGCAGGTTGACGACGGCGATGAGCGCGACGAACACGATCGAGAGCTCGACCCGGAACTCGTGCAGCATCGGCAGCGCCGAGATGATGTTGTCGACGCCGGAGGCGACCGACACGGCGACCGTCAGCACGTAGTCCGTGAGCAGCGCCGCGGCGACGATCAGGCCGGCTTTCTCGCCGAGGTTCTTGTGAGCGACCTCGAAGTCGCCGCCGCCCGAGGGGTACGCCCTGATCAGTTGGCGGTACGAGGCGACCACCGTGATGAGCACGATGACGACCGCCGCCGCGATCCAGGGCGAGAAGGCGAGGAAGGACACGCCGCCCGTCAGCAGGATCAGCATGAGCTCCTGCGGGCCATAGGCCACGGAGGACAGCGCGTCGGAAGCGAAGATGGGTAGGGCGAGACGCTTCGGCAGCAGCTGGCCCTCGAGCTTCTCGCTGGCGAGCGGCTCGCCGATCAGCCACCGTTTGGCCGAGAACGACTCGGCGGCTGAGGTCTTAGCCTCGTTTGTCACGAGCGGCAACTTTAGTACCCGCCAAACACCTGTCAAAACCGCATGAAGCCATGTCGGGATACCTCCCAGGGGGTGCTCAGCGGTGTATCACCTCCGCCAGTTCGTTCCCCACTCGGACCAGCTCCATGCGCAGTCGCTCCACCGCGGCATCCGTCAGCTCGTCGCGCGCGGCGGCCGCGCGCAGTTCGTTCCGCAGCCGCTGACGGAAGTCGCTCAGGGCGAGCTCGGCGTCGCGCAGCGCGAAGCGCGAGCGCGCCCGCGCGTCGGCGTCCGGCCCGGCGCTCGTCCCGGCGCCACCGGGCTTCGCGTGCTGCGCCGACTCACGCGCGGCGCTCGCGAGGTCGGCGCGCAGGGACTTGAGCGCCTGGTTCACGCCGTGGCGCACCTCGTCGGCGAGGCGCCGCACCGAGTCGGTGACCTCGGCTTCGATGTCTCGCAGCTCGGCCTCTCTGCGGTCGAGCTCGAGCCTGCCGGCATCCGTGATCTCATAGACGGTCTTGCGGCCCTGCGTCGTCTTCGTGACGAGTCCTTCCTCTTCCAGCTTCGACAGGCGCGGGTAGATGGTGCCCGCGCTCGGGCTGTAGGTGCCGCCGAAGCGCTGCTCGAGTGCCTGGATGAGCTCGTAGCCGTGCTTCGGCGCGTCCTGCAGCAGGCTCAGCAGATACAGGCGCAGGCTGCCGTGGCTGAAGACGGGGGGTGTCATGCTGCCTCGCCGGCGGAGGTGCGGCGCACGACCGAGACGTTGCCGCTGACGGAATTGGCGGTGACGTCGATCCACAGCTGGTCGAGCGGGCCGTCCTGGTAGTCGAAGTTGCGGGCGCTCGCGCCACGGTAGATCGAGCCGGCGACCTGCAGCACGCCCGACACCGTGTTGACGCGGAAGCGGGCGGGGGCGTCATGGTCGAGGCGAAGCGTGAGGTCGCCGCTGACCGTGTTGTGGCGGATGCTGTCGGGCACGCCCAGCACGTCGAGGAACACATTGCCGCTGACGCCGTCCGCGCTCACCCGGCTGAGTGTGCCGCTCATGGTGACGTCGCCGCTGACCGTGTTGGCCTTCGCGGCACCGAGATGGTTCTGCACCGCGAGCTCGCCGCTCACCGCGTTCAGCTCGACGTTGCCGACGAGGGTGTCGGTGGTGAGGTCGCCGTTCACGGTGCTGAGCCGCGCGTCGCTGATGAGGCCCGAGACGAGAGCGTGCCCGCTGACCGTGCCGAGCTTGAGCGCGACGTTGCGCGGCACGAGCACCGAGACGTCGGCGCGCGCCTTGCCCTGCCACGAGCGGAAGACGTCGATGAAGTTGTCCCATCGCAGCTGCGGGTGGTCGATCTCGAGGCGGCCGTTCTCGGCGGTGATCTTGAGGTCTTTGCCGGTGACGCCGCTGACCTCGACCCGGGTGGTCGGCTCGTCGTGGCCGATCACGTCGACCTGGCCGCCGATGAGGCTGATCTTCACCGAGGTGATGCCGTCGATGTCGACGGTCTTGGACTGGCCCGGGTTCACGAGCCACTTCTCTTCGGGCATCCGATTCTCCAAACGCGATATATCTCGACTTCTGTGATGAAAAGCTAACACGATATATCGCGTTTGCGCTCTCGGGGTTTCCCCTGATTTCTCGTCTTCCGCGGCGACGCACCCGCCCGGTGAGTCGTCACGTTTTGGCCGCCAGGCGTGTCTTTGGCCTCGTTTGTGACGACCGGCGCGCGCGACCGCACCGCGGGTCGTCACTTAAGTGGCTTACGGATGTCTTCCACGCCCGTTTGTGACGACGGCACCAGATGGGCGGGGGATGCCGCAGGCCGCCACCCCTTCCGGAAGAGCTGCTCGCCGAGGTCGTCGAGAATCTCCGCCCGCGGCATGCCGGCCATGATGCGGATGTCGTGCCACCCGGCCTTCTGCAACGCGTTGTATCGCCGGCCGTCTCGCGCGAACTGCTCCGGATCGTCGGCGTGGTGTCGGCCTTCGTAGTCCAGCCCCGTCATCGCCCACGGGTAGGCGAGATCGATGATCGCGACGAGCTCGCCGTTCGGTCCATAGACCTCGAAGTTCAGCGCGGGCTCCGGGAAGCCCGCACGGATGATGATCAGCCTCCACTCTGTCTCTTTCGGCGATTCGGCGTTTTCGCGAATGAGTTCGAAGGCCTCACGAAGCTTGAGTGCGCCGGGTTTGCTCCCCCATCTCCGCACAGACTCCGCCAGCCGGTCACGTGTCGCTAGTTTGCGTTGCCGGTAGAAGAGGGCATCGCCGGCCGCGACAAGCTCGTCGACAGACAAGAAAGCCGACAGCTCGCACCACGCGTCAGCCGGTGCCTGCACTCGCCAGCCGGAGCGCTCGATGACGCGCGGGTGGCGGAGCGCATGGCCGACCGTCCCGCGCACTCGAGGCGAGCGCGCGGGCCAGCGGGTGGCTACGTGAACCGGGCCGCCGTAGAGCCGCCAGGGAAGCGGGAGATCCCAACAGACGGCGGCAGACACCGAGCTGAAGAAGTGACCGATCGACAGCAGCGGTCGGTACTCCTCGAGCCGCCGGAACGCGACCTGGCGCGACTTCGCATCGTCGCCCAGCGATGGCAGGGTGCTGCGGGCGCCATGAAAGGGGCGTGAGAGGTCGCCCGCGGCGAGGCGGTCGCGGGTGAGCCCCGCGTCGAGCGCCTCTCGCACCGTGAACGCGCGGTCGGTGAACGGTCCTGGTAGCGGGGTCGCTGGTCGCATGGAAGACCAGCATCGGGACCCGCGCCGTGCCACCTCCCGCGAAGCGGCCGGAATGGGGACAGACACCTGCCTCACGGCGCTGTGCTGGAGAAGTCGCGCGGCGTGTCGGTCCCGTTCAGGCATCCGGTCGTCACGATTGTGCTGATGCGCGGTCCGCAAGCCGACTTTCTGACGACCTGATGCGCGTCACCACCCTGGGTCGTCACAAAGGCTGCCCAAGTCGCGAGAAGCGCCGAGTTCGCGACGACCTGCGCGCGCGGCTGCGGCGATAAGCGCACAGCCGCCCGTGACCGATTGCTGACAGGATGCCCGGCATGCACAACCTCGCCGTATTGAGCATGAAGAACCGCGCGCTCATCGCCCTCATCACGATCTGCGCCGCGATCTTCGGCGGGGTCGCGCTGACGAACCTCAAGCAGGAGCTGATCCCCTCGGTGCAGTTCCCCCAGCTCGCGATCCTGACGACGTACCCCGGCGCGAGCCCCGCCGTGGTCTCGAACGACGTGAGCACCCCCATCGAGACGGCCATCCAGGGTGTTCCCGGCCTCGACCAGACCTCGGCGGTCAGCTCGACGAACCAGTCGCTCATCACGGCCCAGTTCAACTACGGCACCGACCTCGACACCGCCGAGCAGAAGCTCAACCAGGCGATCAACCAGATCTCGTCGACGCTGCCCGACAACGTCACCCCGCAGGTGATCAGCGTCAGCCTGGACGACCTGCCGGTCATCCAGATCGCCGCGACCGGAAGCGACGACACCGCGAAGCTCGGCGACGATCTCACGCGCCTCGTCCTGCCCGACATCAAGAAGGCAGACGGCGTCGGCGACGCCCAGCTCGTGGGGTTGGCCGGCCAGCGCGTGACCATCACGCCCGACTCGGCGAAGCTCGCCGCCGCGGGTCTCAGCACGCAGGCCATCACGACCGCGCTGCAGCAGAACGGCGTGCTCGTCGGCGCGGGCCAGCTCACCGCCGGCTCGCAGACGCTCACGGTGCAGGCCGGCTCGCAGCTCGGCTCGATCGACGACATCAAGAAGCTGCCGCTGATTTCGAGCGGGGGCGCGAGCGGGCAAGGCGGGGCCGGGGATGCCTCGAGCGGCGGCGCGTCGACAGGGGCAGGTGCCGCCGGCGCGGCCGCGGGGGCGGCCGCGGCTCAAGCAACCGGCGCCGCGGGTGCAGCAACCTCGCCCGGGGCGGGCTCCGCCACCGCGGCGCAGCAGCCTGCTCAACCGGCGGCCGCTCCGAAGACGATCGGCGAGGTGGCATCCGTCGTTCTCAACACGGACCCGACGACCACGCTGTCGCGCGTGAACGGAGAGCCCGCGCTCACGATCGCCGTGACCAAGCTGCCCGCGGCGAACACGGTCGAGGTCTCGAACGCGGTGAAGAAGCTGCTGCCGTCGCTCGAGGACCGGCTCGGCGGCGACGTGAAGCTCACGACGGTGTTCGACCAGGCGCCGTTCATCACCCAGTCGATCTCGTCGCTTGCGGAAGAGGGCCTGCTCGGGCTCGGCTTCGCGGTGATCGTGATCCTGGTGTTCCTGCTGTCGGTGCGGTCGACGATCGTGACGGCGATCTCGATTCCGACGAGCGTGCTGATCACGTTCATCGTGATGTGGGCGAGCGACTACACGCTCAACATCATCACGCTGGGGGGACTCACGATCGCGATCGGGCGCGTCGTCGACGACTCGATCGTGGTCATCGAGAACA
This sequence comes from Gryllotalpicola kribbensis, assembly GCF_039538245.1. NCBI lineage: Bacteria > Bacillati > Actinomycetota > Actinomycetes > Micrococcales > Microbacteriaceae > Gryllotalpicola > Gryllotalpicola kribbensis. The sequence goes on along the minus strand of NZ_BAABBX010000015.1, from coordinate 429,342 downwards.
TCAAGCGACATCTGGTGCCCGGGGCGGACCGGGCGGCGACCGTGGTCAGGGCCGTGCGCGAGGTCGCCGGCGCGATCACCGCGTCGACCATCACGACCGTGGCGGTGTTCCTGCCGATCGCGTTCGTCGGCGACGTGACCGGCGAGCTGTTCCGGCCCTTCGCCGTCACGGTCACCATCGCGCTGCTCGCCTCGCTGCTGGTGGCGCTCACGATCGTTCCGGTGCTGGCGTACTGGTTCGTGCGCCCGCCCAGGCTGCGCGAAGGCGCGCGCTCCGCGCTCGACGCCGACATCGAGGCGGGTCGCACCGACGAGCTCGAGCACCCGACCAGGCTGCAGCGGGCGTACCTGCCGATCATCCGCTGGACACTGCGGCACTCGGGCATCACGGTCGTCATCGCCGTGCTCGTGCTCGTGGGAACGGCGGCGCTCGGCCCCCTGCTCACGACGAACTTCCTCGGCGACAGCGGTCAGAACACCCTCACCGTCAACCAGACCCTGCCGCCGGGCGCCAGCCTCGCGGCCAAGAACGACGCGTCGAAGCCCGTCGAGAAGGCGCTGCGCGAGACGAAGGGCGTGACGACGGTGCAGACCTCGGTCGGCGGCAGCGGCAGTGCCATCGCCGATGCCTTTGGGGGCGGCGGCACGGGCACGACCTTCAGCGTGACGACCGACCCCGACGCCGACCAGACCGCGCTGCAGAGCACGATCAGGGCCAAGCTCGAAGGGCTGCACGACGTCGGCACCGTGCAGCTCGCCTCGAGCCAGGGGCTCGGCGGCTCGAGCGACATCGAGATCGACGTCACCGCCCCCGACGACGCGGCGCTGCAGCAGGCATCCGACGCCCTCGTGAAGAGGCTCGAGCGCTACGACTCGCTCACGCAGGTCTCGAGCGGCCTGTCGGCCGAGCTGCCCTACCTCGCCGTCGACGTCGACCGCGCGAAGGCGGCGCAGGCGGGCCTGACCGAAGTGCAGCTCAGCCAGCTCGTGTCGCAGGCGATGCAGCCCACGCAGATCGGCACGATCGCGATCGACGCGACGACGCTCAAGATCTACCTCGACAATGCGGACACCCCGGCGACCGTCGCCGAGCTCAAGGCGCTGCAGGTGCCGACGGCGGCGGGCCCCGTCGCGCTCGACACCCTCGCCGACGTGCACGAGGCCACCGGCCCGACCAAGATCACCACGCAGAAGGGGCTGCGCAGCGCGACGATCACCGCGACGCCCGCGGGGCAGGACCTGACCCAGGCGAACCGCGACGTGAACTCGGCGCTCGCCGCGGTGAAGCTGCCGACGGGTGCGACCGCGACGCTCGGCGGCGTGCAGCAGAGCCAGTCGCAGGCGTTCTCGCAGCTGGGCCTGGCCCTGCTCGCCGCGATCCTGATCGTCTACATCGTGATGGTCGCGACCTTCAAGTCGCTGCGGCAGCCGCTGCTGCTGCTCGTCTCGGTGCCGTTCGCGGCGACCGGCGCGATCATCCTGCAGGTGATCTCGGGCGTACCGCTCGGCGTCGCGTCGCTCATCGGCGTGCTCATGCTGATCGGCATCGTGGTGACGAACGCGATCGTGCTCGTCGATCTCGTCAACCAATATCGAGATCGGGGGATGCCGGTGCCGCAGGCCGTCGCCCACGGGGCTTCGCGTCGACTGCGCCCGATTCTCATGACGGCCCTGGCCACGATCTGCGCGCTGACGCCCATGGCCCTTGGGCTGACGGGCCGCGGGTCGTTCATCTCGCAGCCGCTCGCCATCGTGGTCATCGGCGGCCTCGTGTCGTCGACGGTGCTGACCCTCGTCGTGCTTCCGACGCTGTACAACCTCGTCGAGGGTGCGCGCGAGCGGCGTGCCGAGCGCCGCGCGGGGCGTGCCGAGGCGGCGGCCGGCGCGTAGCGGCGGCAGCCGAGTGGGCTGCCGCGCGCCGGCCGCCGAGCGAGCGAAGCTCACTCGGGAGAGGCACGGGCGACAGCGTCGTGTCTACGAGCCGAGGTGCTCGTGCAGGAACGCGGCGATGTCGGTGCGCATCTTGGGCGTCAGCACCCCGAAGGAGTGATGCGTTCCCGGCGTCGTCTCGACCGTCACCGGAACGCCGACGCGGGTCAGGGCCGCGGCAAGCGCGTCGCCCTGCTCGCGCGGCACGAAGTCGACGGATGCCTGCCCGATGAACGTCGCCGGGTCGTCGGCGCTGACGGCGTTGAGCGGCGAGGCGAGCGGGGCAGACGGGCAGCGGGCGAGTGACGGGCAGCTGAGGAATCCGGTCTCATCGGCCGTGAGCCGCGCGTCCTGGTGTGCGGTCAGCTCCCCGGCGGTCAGGTCCATCGGCCCCGAGAGGTCGACGAGCGCGGCGACGCGGTCGCCGCGGGTGAGCGGGCCGTTGCCGCGCAGTGCGAGCAGCGCGGCGAGGTTGCCGCCGGCCGAGCCGCCGAAGACGCCGATGCGGGTCGGGTCGATCTCGTAGTGCCCCACCGTCGCCGGGCGTCGCATGAAGCGCAGCGCGGCCCGTACGTCCTGAGGCTGCGCGGGGTAGCGAGCCGCCGGCACGAGCCGGTAGTCGATGTTGAACGTCACGAAGCCGGACTGGGCGAGCCACTCGCAGGTGTCCTCGACGGTGGACTTGTCGCCGGAGTGCCACCCGCCGCCGTGGATCAGCAGCACGGCGGGCCGCGGCCGGCCCGTTGCGGTGGGTGCACACACGTCGAGCTGCTGCTCGCGGTCGGCGGTGCCGGCGTAGGGCACATCGGCCGTCACGACGACCCCGGGCGGCGGGCTGGCGTGTGCTGCGGCCGCGGGGGCGGCGTGCGCTCCGGCTGCCGTCGGGGTGGCATTCGTCGCCGAGCACGCGGTCAGCGCGATCGCGGCGACCGTGAGAGAAGTGAGAACGGCGAGTGCACGCCCCCGGTGCCGGAGCCGCTGCCACGCCGGTGAGATGTGCGTGGCCACTGAGGCGTCTCCCGTTGCTGTGTAACGCAGGGATCATAAGCACGATTCGCGCGCTCGGCGCGCCACCCGTTCGGGTGTGAGGATGCCGGCCAGGCGGTCTCACAGGGGGCGTGCCGTAACCTGGTCGAGTCGGCTTTCTGATGTGCCCAGTGAGGGCAACCCAAAGTTTGTATGTCAGAGGCGCCGGTAGGAGCGATCTGTGCTCCCGGACCTCGTCGCAGAGCGGGTTCTGACTTCATACGACATCTTCAGAAAGCAGTGGCTTCTCCATGCCCAAGAACGAGAAGCGCGGCGGCAGCCGTGCGCCCAAGAACTTCGAGCCCAATTCCTCCTATGCGCGCGGCAGCCGGGTGAAGCCGGGGTCGCGCAGCGCGGGTCACCGCGGCTACCGACCGGATTCCTCGGCCGATCTTCCCGAGAAGAAGGCCCGCTGGTCGTCCGAGACGCGCGTCGCGCGCGGCCACTCGGCCGACCGTCGCGAGAACGCGCGCCCCGAGCGCTTCGAGCGCCAGGACCGCTTCGAGCGTGAGCGCCAGCACGAGCGCGGTGAGCGCCGCTTCGAGCGCGGCAACCGCCCCGAGCGCCGGGACCGCGACGAGCGTGCGCCGCGCCGCTTCGACCGTGACGATCGCCCCGCCCGTCGCTTCGACCGTGACGAGCGTGCGCCGCGCCGTTTCGACCGCGATGACCGTGCGCCGCGCCGCTTCGACCGCGATGACCGTGCGCCGCGTCGCTTCGACCGCGATGACCGTGCGCCGCGTCGCTTCGACCGCGATGAGCGCGATCGCTCCGCTGGTCGACTCGCGCGCAGCGCGAATGGAGACCGTTACGACCGCGGTGACCGTCTCCATTCGCCTTCGGCGAGTCGACGTGCGGAAGGTTCGGCGAGTCGACGTGCGGAAGGCCGCGACTTCTACGGCGATACCGCGGCGAAGGCATCCTTCACCCCGCAGGACGACGTCGTGCTCGAGCGACTCACGGCGCAGGCGACCCAGGCAGGCGACGTCGAGGGCGTGACCTTCGCCGATCTCGGCCTCGGCCAGGGCATCGTCCGCGCCCTCGAGGGCATGGGCGCCGAGCGCCCGTTCCCCATCCAGGCGGCGACGATCCCCGACGTGCTCGCGGGCCGCGACGTGCTCGGCCGCGGCCGCACCGGCTCCGGCAAGACGATCGCCTTCGGCGCTCCCGTCGCCGAGAGCCTGATCCGCACCGGCTCTGAGGAGATCCACGCGGGCAAGCGCAGCAAGCGCCAGCAGGGCCGCGCGCCCCGCGCGCTGATCCTCGCCCCGACGCGCGAGCTCGCGCTGCAGATCGACCGCACCGTGCAGCCCATCGCGCGCTCGGTCGGCCTCTTCACCACCCAGATCTACGGCGGCGTGCCGCAGCGCGCGCAGGTCATCGCCCTCGAGCGCGGTGTCGACATCGTGATCGGCACCCCCGGCCGCATTCTCGACCTGGTCGAGCAGGGCCGTCTCGACCTCTCCGAGGTGCGCATCACGGTGCTCGACGAGGCCGACCACATGTGCGACCTCGGCTTCCTCGAGCCGGTGCAGACGATCCTGCGACAGACCGCAGACGGCGGCCAGAAGCTGCTCTTCTCGGCCACGCTCGACACGGGCGTCGCGGCTCTCGTGAACGAGTTCCTGGTCGAGCCGGCCGTGCACGAGGTCGCGGGCGAAGACCAGGCATCCGGCACCATCGATCACCGTGTTCTCGTGATCGATCACCGCGAGAAGCTCGAGGTGATCCGCCAGCTCGCCGACCGCGACGGGAAGACGCTCGTCTTCACGCGCACGCGCAGCTACGCAGAGGACGTCGCGAACGGCCTCGAGGACGAGGGCGTCGCGGCGGTCGCGCTGCACGGCGACCTCAACCAGTCGAAGCGCACGCGCAACCTCGAGAAGCTGACCAAGGGTCGCGTGAACGTGCTGGTGGCGACGGATGTCGCGGCCCGCGGCATCCACGTCGACGACATCGACCTCGTGATCCAGGCGGACGCGCCCGACGAGTACAAGACCTATCTGCACCGCGCGGGCCGCACCGGCCGCGCCGGCAAGACGGGTGTCGTCGTGACGCTGACCTCGCGCGGCCGCACCCGCCGCATCGAGGGGCTGCTCGAGCGCGCCGAGATCGAGGCCGAGTGGGACCAGGTGCGCCCCGGCGACCAGCTGCTCACCGACCTCGCGCTCGGCACCGCCGAGTAGGCATCCGGTTGCGCTGCTCGGATCCGCTCGACGCTGTCCGGATCCGAGCAGCGCGAAGCGGATCCGGACAGCGCAAACGTTGCGTCAGCGCGTGTTGGCGACCAGGTAGCTCGTCTCGACCGCGTTCGCGTCTTCGCCGGGCTGGGCGAGGCGCACTTCGGCCCCCTCGTCGTTGATCACGTGCGTGATGCTGCCGCTGCCGTCGAGGAAGCGGGTCACCATGTCGGTGAACCGCACGCCGCGGGTCACCGGGGCTTGAATGGCGGATGCCTCCACGATGTCGACCCCCTGGTTGAAGTAGGAGTAGACGCCGAGACCGTAGGCCGTGTGCGTGCGCACCCGGTCGCCGACGCGATACGAGGCGTAGCCGTCGCGTGCGGTGTGCCCCGAGCGATCCGTCCAGGCGGCCTGGTTCGGCACGTCGTAGGGCAGCTCGCTCTGGTAGAACACGGTCGTGCCGCGCTCGCCGTTCCACACCACCTGGTTCTTCTGGTAGTGCTCGACGAACAGCCCCGTCGCGGTGACGTCGTCGCCGTTCACGGCGAGCCCCGTGTTCGCGGTGTTCTGCGACCAGCCGACGCCGGCGCCGTGATCGGCGCGCCACGACCAGATGTCGTCGAGGATCACGTGGCTCGAGTTCACCTGGATCGCCGTGTCGACCGAGCCCGGCTCGGCGCCGCCGATGCGCACGAACACGTCAGAGAGCAGAGCGGGGTCGGATGCCTGCGCGGCATGCCCCGCGCCGACGCCGCCGTGCTGCGACCCGATCTGAATGAGCACCGCCGACTTCTTCGCGCCCGCGTCGACCGTGATGCCCGAGACGACGGAGCCCTTCACGTCGGCGGTGGTGAGTGCCGCGTTGCCGCGGGTGGGCACGAGCGTCGGCAGGCCGAGGCCGAGCACCACGGTGTCCGCCCGCTTCACCTCGATCGGCTGCGCATAGCGGTAGACGCCCGGGGTGAGGATGAGGCTCTTGCCCTGCGCGAGCGCGGCGTTGATCTTCTGCACCGAGTCTGCGGGCGTGGCGATGAAGACGTCCTTCATCGACAGGGAGCGGCCGGCCGAGGCATCCGTCGACCAGTTCACCCCGCTCGTGTCGGTGCGTGCCTTCGGAACGAACACGCGGTACTGCCCGCCCGAGTAATAGAGGAACGGCGCGTCGCGCGTGACCGGGGTGGTCGCGAGCGTCGTCATCGGCGGGGTCGGGAAGGACTGCGCGGGGACTCCGGTGACGCCCGAGAACACCATGTTCCACACGCTGCCGTTCCATGAGCCGATCGACGAGTCGCGGGTGTACCACTGCTGCTGCGAGCCCGAGATCACCTGGCCCGAGACCTTCGAGTTCGCGAGGTAGCCGCCGCTCGAGTAGCCGCCGAAGCGGGGGAAGAGCGAGAGGTTGCCCGTCACGTCGACGCGGCGCAGGGGCGCGGCCTGCGAGACGGCCCAGGTCAGCTGGCCCGCGTCGGCGTCGCCCTCGGTGAAGACGCCCGGCACGACGCCGGGGAACTCGCCGTCGACATACGTGTTGGCGGCGATGTCGGCCTCTGTCGCCTTCTGGATCGGGTTGATCTTGACGTTCGACAGCGAGCGCCAGAAGTTGGTGAGCGCTGTCTCGCCACCCGCCCACGGCATCGCCTGGTGGTTCGCCTGGCCGTCAGAGTGGATCGCGCCGTTGATCGTGACGTCGTCGGGGGAAGCCCCGAGTCCCGCCACCTGCTCGTAGTAGCCCACCGCGCCGTTCACGAGGTCGGCGGTCGGCTGCGTCGAGCCGTCGGTGCCGCTCGCCGAGCCGTAGGTGCCCGGCAGGAAGAGCACGGCATGGCGGTTCGTCGAGAACTCGCTCTCGCCGCCCGCCGCCGCGAGCGCCTTGTTGATGTCGGCGACCGACCAGCTCGGGTCGACGATCGTGACGTTCGGGCCGAAGTCGGGCGTGCCGGGCTTCGGGTGGTGAAGAGGGGACGCCTGTGCGGCCGATGCCGCGAAGCCGACGCCCGTGACGGCCAGCAGTGCAGCCGCCATGAAGGCGGACCTTCTGATGCGCGTGCGCGCGCCTGTGTTCACGCTGTTCTCCTTTGAACAACCGGTGTGAAGCTCAGGCTGTCGCGGCGGCCGCGGCCCGTCAAGTGACGGCGTGCGCCGATAGTGTGGCACCCGTGCCGTCACTCGAAGAGAAGGTCCGTCTGCTCACCGGCGAGACCTCGTTCACGACCTATGCCATCGAGTCTCTGGGCATCGAGGCGATCGCTCTGAGCGACGGGCCGATCGGCATCCGCGGCATCGCCGAGCCCGCGCCGACCGCCGCGCAGTTGCCCAACCCGTCGGCCGTCGCCGCCGCGTGGGACCTCGACCTCGTCAGTCGGCTCGGCACGCTCATCGGGCACGAGGCGAAGCGCCTCGGCATCGACGTCGTGCTCGCGCCCGTCGTGAACCTGCAGCGCACGCCGGTCGGCGGCCGGCACTTCGAGACCTACAGCGAAGACCCCGTGCTCACCGCCGAGACGATGGTCGCCTTCGCGCAGGCCGTGCAGGCCGAAGGCGTGGGCGTCTGCGTGAAGCACTTCGTCGGCAACGAGTCCGAGACCGAGCGCACCGAGTACCTCGCGCGGATCCCCGAGCAGGCGTTGCGCGAGGTCTATCTCGCGCCCTTCGAGGCCGCCGTGACGCGCGCGCACGCGTGGTCGATCATGGCCGCGTACAACCGCGTCGAGGCCGGGGGCGAGGTCGCGCAGGCGACCGACCACGGGTTCCTGATCAACGACATCCTCAAGGGCGAGTGGGGCTTCGACGGCGTCGTCGTCAGCGACTGGCTCGCCACGAAGACCACGGTCGAGTCGGCGCTCGGCGGCCTCGACCTCGTGATGCCGGGCCCCGGCGGCCCGTGGGAGCAGAGGCTGCTCGCCGCCGTCGCCGCGGGCGACGTGCCCGAGAGCGTGATCGACGACAAGGTCGTGCGCATTCTGCGGCTGGCGGGGCGCGTGGGGAAGCTGAGTGAGCGAGCGGATGCCGCGGCCGAGCTCGCCTCGTCAGAAGAGGGTTTCGATACGGTCGCAGAGCGACCTACTCAACCAGCGGTGGCGGCGGAAGACGTCTCTGCTCTGCTGCGCGAGGCCGTGGCGCGGGCATCCGTCGTGCTGCGCAATGACGGCGAGCTGCTGCCGCTCGACCCGGCAGGCGTGACGAAGATCGCGCTGATCGGCCCGAACGCGGTCGAGACGTTCGAGCAGGGCGGCGGCAGCGCGTTCGTCACCGCGCCGTATCTCGTGACGGCCGAGCAGGGGCTGCGCGAGGCGTTCCCCGACGCCGAGCTGACGGTGCACCGCGGCGTCGGGGCGCGGCGGTTCGCGCACCTGATCGATCCGGCGATCGTCGAGACGCCCGAGGGCGAGGCCGGTTACGTGCTCGAGCTGTTCGACGCCGATGGCGAGCCGGTGGGCGAGCCGACGGTCGTTCCCGCCGCGGAGGGGTGGAACCGCGGCATCGCCCCCGGTGCGACGACGGCCGTCGTCACCGCGCGGGTGGTGCTGGCCGAGCCCGGTGCGCACCGGGTCGAGGTCGGGCTGTCGGGCACCCACAAGGCGTGGTTCGACGGCGAGCTGGTGAGCGAGTCCGATGCCTTCGCAGATGCGAATGTGATCTTGAACTCGTCGGCGAACCACCCCGAGGGGCCGAGCACGGTCGTCGAGGTGGCCGAGGGTGAGCAGAAGGTCGTCGAGATCCAGGTCGAGTGCCAGGTGGTGGATGCCACAGCCTACGGTCGCTTCGTGCGGTTCGAGCTGCGCCACGACGCGGGCGTCGGCGCCGATGACGAGGCCGAGCTCGACGAGGCGGTGGCCGCGGCGACCGATGCCGACGTCGCGATCGTCATCGTCGGCACGAACGAAGAGGTCGAGTCGGAAGGGTGGGACCGCCAGAGCCTCGCGCTGCCGGGGCGCCAGGACGAGCTCGTGCGCCGGGTCGCCGCGGCGAACCCGCGGACCGTGGCGGTCGTGAACGCGGGCGCGCCCGTGACCCTGCCGTGGCTCGACGAAGTGCCGGCGACGCTGTGGTGGTGGCTGCCCGGGCAGGAGGCGGGCCACGGCCTGGCCGACGCGCTCACGGGCGCCGTCGAGCCGAGTGGGCGCCTGCCCTGGACGCTGCCGGCGGCCGAGGCCGACGTTCCGGTTCCCGACGCGGTGCCCGTCGACGGGGTCGTCGAATACCGCGAGGGCGTGCACGTCGGCTACCGCGGCTGGGAGCGGCTGGGCCGGGTGCCCGCCAGGCCGTTCGGATTCGGGCTCGGGTACGGCACATGGCGCCTCGGCGAGCCGATCGCCGCTGAGGAGTGGAGCCCCGACGACACCCTGCCCGTCACGGTCGCGCTCACGAACGACGGTGAGCGCGATGCGCGCGGCGTCGTGCAGTTCTATCTGTCGGGGCCGACCGACGACGAGGGCGACGGCGGCTGGGACCGGCCCGCGCGCTGGCTCGCAGGCTACGCCGCGCAGAACGTGCTCGCCGGCCGTGTCGTCGCCCTGACGCTGCGCATTCCGCGTCGCGCCTTCGAGGTGTGGAGCGTCGAAGCGCAGCGGTGGGTGCTTCCCTCTGGCGTCTACACGGTGCGCGCGGCCTTCGACGCCCGCGACGAGGGGCGCTCGGTCACGATCGCACTCTGATCGCCCCGCCCGGCCCCGCTCGTTGGTCGAGTAGGTCGCTCTGCGACCGCGGTCCTCTTCGTTGGTCGAGTAGGTCGCTCTGCGACCGCGGTCCCCTTCGTTGGTCGAGTAGGTCGCTCTGCGACCGTATCGAGACCTCTTCCTCGCCAGGAGCGCGCCCCGGCACGCTCCTTCGTCGCTACTCGACCAGCGCCCAGCTAGCGCGAAATCGCCGCCTGCGAGGCGGCCTCGAGCCCGTCGATGGCCGCCTTCACGGCGGCGAGCTGCTCGGGCGGCAGCGTCTCGAGCAGCGCCGCGACGCGCTCGGCGCGCTCGAAGCGCGCCCGGCGGATGGCGTCGACGCCCGCGGGGGTCGCGACGACGAAGAACGAGCGGCCGTCGTTGGGGTCGGGCCGGCGGGTGACCAGCCCGCGCGCCTCGAGGTCGGCGACGAGCCGGGTCATGGTCGGTGCGGCGACCGACTCGAGGCGGGCGAGGTCGCCCGGGCGGATCTCGCCGACGCGCACGATGCTTCCCAGGGCCGACACCAGCCCGTGGCTGATGCCGTCGTGGGTGGGCCGGATGCGCCGGTTGATGCGGCCGATCGCGACCGCGAACCGCGTCGCCAAGTCGTTCTCGGTCGGCTCGGGCAACGCGGTGCTCGTGCCGCTGGGCTGATCCGTCCGGGTCATTCCTACGCCTTCGTCATCGGGAGACCTTCTCGACCGCGGCCTCGTGCGCTTCGATGGATTCTTCCACGGCGTGCACCTCGTGAACGTAGTGCTTGCCGCGAATGAGCGATGCGATCGCGGCGACGACCGACATGGCCGCGGCGGCGATGAACACGACGACCAGGCCGTCGTGGAAGGCGCCCGAGATGAGGTGCGGGAAGAACTCGTTGCCGACGAGGGTCTTCTGGGCGTGCTCGGGCAGCGTCGACAGCACGTTCATGCCGCCCTTGCCGAGCAGGGTGTCCATCGGGTTGTAGCCGAGGAACGCGGCGAACACGCTCGAGACCGGCGGCAGGGTCGACACCTTGGTGGCGACGTCTGCAGCCACGCCCTGGCCGGTCAGACCCGAGAACAGGGCCTTCGGCAGCGCGGTCGACAGGCCGGCGATGAGCAGCGAGAAGAAGATGCCCATCGACAGCGAGGTGCCCGAGTTCTGCACGGTGCCGGCCATGCCCGAGGCCGAGCCGCGCATGTTCGCGGGAACCGAGTTCATGATCGCGGCGCGGTTCGGGGCGGCGAACATGCCCGAGCCGATGCCGTTGAAGAACGTGATGACCGCGAACTGCCAGTAGGTGAAGTCGATCGGCAGGACGATCAGCAGCACGAAGGTCGCCGCGACGACCAGCAGGCCGGTGGTCGCGAACAGGCGCGGGCCGACCCGGTCGGAGATGGTCCCTGACAGCGGGCCCGAGATGAGGAATCCGATCGTGATGGGCAGCATCGCGAAGCCCGCCATCAGCGGCGTCTGGTCGTAGGCGACGCCGTGCAGCGGCAGCCAGATGCCCTGCAGCCAGATGATCAGCATGAACTGCATGCCGCCGCGGCCGATCGACGAGAGCAGACCGGCGAGCATCGCCATCGCGAAGGCGCGGATCTTGAACAGGCGCATCTCGAACATCGGCGACTTCTGCGCGAGCTCGACGAAGACGAAGCCGACGAGCACGACGGCGCCGCCGATCAGGCCGGTGAGCACCCAGGGGTTGGTCCACCCCTCGGTCGAGTCGCCGTAGGGCTGGATTCCGTAGGTGATCGCCGTGAGCAGCGAGGCGAGGCCGATCGCGAACAGGGCGTTGCCCCACCAGTCCATCTTGCCGGCCGACTTCGTGCCGACCTCGTGCAGCGACAGGTAAGACCAGATGGTGCCGACGATGCCGACGGGCACCGAGACGAGGAAGACCCACTCGACGTCGAGAGTGCCGACGTGCCACGAGAGGTTCGCGAGCAGGCCGCCGATGAGCAGTCCGATGAACGAGCCCGCGATGGCCGCGACCTGGTTGATGCCGAGCGCCATGCCGCGGCGGTTGGCCGGGAACGCGTCGGTGATGATGGCGGTCGAGTTGCTGAACAGCATGGCGCCGCCGATGCCCTGTACGAAGCGCCAGATGATCAGCCACATCGCGCCGTGGCCGCCGCTCAGCGGGTTGAGCGCGAGCGCGATCGAGCCGACCGTGAAGACGACGAAGCCGAGGTTGTAGATGCGCACCCGGCCGAACATGTCGCCGAGGCGGCCGAAGGTGACCACGAGCACGGCCGTGACGAGCAGGTAGCCCATCAGGATCCACAGCAGGTAGCTGACGTTGGCCGCGTCGAGCGGGTTGATCTTGATGCCCGTGAAGATCGCGGGCAGCGAGATGATCACGATCGACGAGTTGATGGTCGCCATCAGGATGCCGAGCGTGGTGTTGCTCAGCGCCACCCACTTGTAGCGCGGGTGGTCTTTGGTGAAGAGGGAATTCGACACGACGGGAGGGCTCTCCGAGAGAAGTTAGTTGTGCTTTGCTAAGTAACTATAGCTCAGCTATGCACCCCGGCGCCTCTCGGGGAGCCCTCGTTCGGTGTCAGTTCACCGTCGTGTCGCCGTCTTTCGCTCTCGTGCGCCGCCCGCTGAGCACGATGACGAGCACCACCGCGATCACGGCGAGCACGACGACACCGCCCGCGACCGCGATGATGACGATCACGGCGGGCGAGACGGATGCCTGCGCCGGCGCCCCCGTCGCCTGAGCCTTCGGCGCCGCGACGGTCGTGCCGCACTTCGCGAGCGGGCCCGTGCGGCCGTCGCCGGCCTTCGGGCCGCTGTAGGTGAACTGGATCGAGTCGCTCACCGGGTGGCCGTCGGCCGACACGATCTGCCAGGTCACGCGGTAGGTGCCCGGGGCGCCGAGCGCGACCGGCACCGACACCTGTCGGTCTTGGACGGAGGCGCACCCCGTCTCGAAGTTGCGCCCCGAGGCATCCGTCACCTGCACGAGGGCGCCGTGCCCGCCGTCGTCGAGCACGATGTCGTCGAAGGTCAGCGACACCTGCGACAGTGCGCTCGTGACGGACGCGTTCGCCGCCGGAGTGCTCGAGACGAGGTAGTCGTGCGCGCTGGCGCTCGTCGCCGGCACCAGCGCGAGCGCCGCGGCCGCCAGGGCGGCGCCGGCCCCTGCGAGAAGTGCCGCGATGGTGCTTCGCCGCGGGCGATCCGCCCGTGCGGCACGTCTGGCCGTGCTCACGCGGCGGCCCGCTTTCGCATCAGGGCGACCACCGCGACGACGAGGCCGGCCGCGCCGACCACGAGACCCGCGAAGCCGACGACGAGCGCCGCCGTGTCGAGGCCGGCGTGATCGGGCGCAGGCGCCGAGGCATCGGGCGCCGGGCTGGCGGTCGTGATGCCGGCGGCGTCTGCCGGGGGCGCATCGTTGATGTACAGCGTCGGCGCGGGGTGCTCAGGCTCTTCGCCGCTCGCGGGCGTCGGCTGGTCCCACTTCACGACAGAGCCGTCGGAGTAGCGCTGCGTCGCCGGCAGCAGCACCTTCCCGGTGTCGGGCACCTTGCCGAGCGACAGGGTGAAGACGCCGAACTGGCCGGGCGCGATGCCGCCGCCCGTGGCGGTGAAGGTCACCGACGTGGGCGCCGTGGTGACGGAGGTCCCGTCGATGGTCACCGGTTCGGGAAGCGTGCCGGTCGTGACCTTCGCCGTCCAGCCGGGCATGGCCTCGTAGCTCACCGAGGTGAACGGCGTGTCGGTCGGCAGCTGAATCGTGAGGCCGACCGTGCTCGCCGTGGCCGACTCGGTGGGCACGCGGAAGCTGACGTAGCTGTAGCCGCCGGCAGGGGCGGTGTCTGGGTCGATGCGCACGTGGGCGCTGACCGCGAGCGGCGCGGCGATGGCGAGTGCGCCGCCGGCCGCGAGGGCCGCGACGGCGCGCAGGGTGAAGCGTCTGTTCATGGGTCCAATCCGTTTGGTTGAGTAGCGCGGCCTGCCGCGCGTATCGAAACCCCGCTCGCGCAGGCGGCTTCGGTACGCGCCAGGGCGCGCCGCTCGACCGGCGGGGTCAGGGGAAGGCGAATCGAACAGGTGGGCCGCGATGCCGCGTCGTTCCGACGAGGAACTGCGGGAAGAGCGCAGGGGGCACGAGAGCCGCCGCGACGGGCCGAGGCCGTGGGGCGATCGGCGCCGTGACCAGGGCGAAGGCGGTCACCAGGAAGCGGGCGGCGAGCGCCAGCATCCGCCGCACAAGCCTCTCGCCATGACGGAAGGCGGCGATCGTGACCAGCGCGGCCGCGACGTGCCCGGCCCACATCGACGAGCTCGCGAGCTCGGCGGGGGCGCCGCCCGTGACGTGGAGCCGCATGCCGGGCATCCCCGCCATCGTCGTGTCGCCCGCGAAGCGGATGTCGCTCGGCTGCCCGAGCCCGAAGAGGAAGTGGAACGCGAACTGGCTGAGCCCGACCGAGAGGGCGAGCCGCCAGAGGGCCGGCCGCCGGCCCGCGAGCAGCACGCTGACCGGTGCGGCGAGCACGATGCTGACGACCATCGCGACGGCGCCCGGTTCCGAGCCGCCGCCGGCGACGTGGAACAGCGCCGCGACGAACACGGCGAGCGCCGACGCCACGACGCCGCGAAGGGCGCGCTGCCGTCGGTCCATATCCACAAGCGTAGGGGCGATGCCCTGGGTGTCAGCGGTCCTCGCTACTCTGGGGCGCATGCCAGACGCCTCGCTGCAGAACGCGCCCCTCGACGTGCTGCATCGCGTGTTCGGCTATAGCGACTTCCGCGGCGACCAGGCGGCGATCATCGATCAGCTCGTGGCGGGCGGCGACGCGGTCGTGCTCATGCCGACGGGCGGCGGCAAGAGCCTCACCTATCAGATCCCGTCGCTGATCCGCCGCGGAACCGGCATCGTGATCTCGCCGCTGATCGCCCTCATGCAAGATCAGGTGGATGCCCTGCGGGCCGTCGGCGTGAAGGCGGCGTTCCTCAACTCGACTCAGACCTTCGACGAGCGGCGCGAGGTCGAGCGCGACTTCGTGGCGGGCGAGCTCGACCTGCTCTATGTCGCACCAGAGGGGCTCGCGACGCCGCGCGTGCAAGAGCTGCTGCGGCAGGGTGAGATCGCGCTCTTCGCGATCGACGAGGCGCACTGCGTGAGCCAATGGGGGCACGACTTCCGGCCCGACTACCTGTGGCTCTCGAACCTCGCCGAGCTGTGGCCCGCCGTGCCGCGCATCGCCCTGACCGCGACTGCCACCGAGGCGACGCACCGCGAGCTCACCGAGCGGCTCGGGCTGCGCGGCGCCAAGCACTTCGTGTCGAGCTTCGATCGGCCGAACATCCAGTACCGCATCGTCCCCAAAGACGAGGTGCGCAGGCAACTGGTCGCCTTCATCCGCGAGCAGCAGGCCGCATCGGTCGACGCCGCAGGGGTGCCCGTCCCCGCCGCCGGCATCGTCTACGCGCTGAGCCGCGCGACGGTCGAGAAGACAGCGGAGTTCCTCAGGGCGCAGGGCATCGACGCCATGCCCTACCACGCGGGCCTCGACGCGGCGGTGCGCGCGCAGACCCAGGCGCGCTTCCTGCGCGAAGACGGGGTCGTGATCGTCGCGACGATCGCCTTCGGCATGGGCATCGACAAGCCCGACGTGCGGTTCGTCGCGCACATCGACCTGCCGAAATCGGTCGAGGGCTACTACCAAGAGACGGGCCGTGCCGGCCGCGACGGCCAGCCGTCGGTGGCCTGGCTCGCGTACGGGCTCGCCGATGTCGTGCAGCAGCGGCAGTTGATCGACAAGTCGCCGGGCGACCGCGCGTTCAAGCAGCGCATGGGCCACCACCTCGACGCGATGCTCGCCCTATGCGAGACGGTGTCGTGCCGGCGGGTGAACCTGCTGTCGTACTTCGGGCAGCAGTCAGAGGCGTGCGGCAACTGCGACACCTGCCTCGCGCCGCCCGAGACCTTCGACGGCACCGTTCCCGCGCAGAAGCTGCTGTCGACCGTCGTGCGGCTAAAGCGCGAGCGGAACCAGCAATTCGGCGCCGGGCACCTCATCGACATCCTGATGGGCAAGGTCACACCGCGCGTCGAGCAGAACGGCCACCAGCGCCTCGCGACTTGGGGCATCGGCAACGAGCTCAATCAGGCGCAGTGGCGGGGCGTGGTGCGTCAGCTGCTGGCATCCGGGCTGCTCGCGGTGAGCGACGACGGCTACGGCACGCTCGTGATCACGGATGCCTCGACGGCCGTGCTGCGCGGCGAGCGCCGCGTCGAGCTGCGCCGCGACGTGCACGAGTCGGCCGGCCGCGGCTCGACCCGTGCGGCGCGGGTGAGCGTGGGCCAGGCCGAGCTGCCCGACGAGGCGCGCCCGCTCTTCGAGTCGCTGCGCGAGTGGCGCGCCGCCACGGCGCGCGAGCAGTCGGTGCCGGCCTACATCGTGTTCGGCGACGCGACGCTGCGCGCTGTGGCGGTCGCCCGGCCGGCGAGGCGCGAAGACCTCGAGGGCATCACGGGCATCGGCGCGAAGAAGCTCGAGCAGTACGGCGACGCGCTGCTCGAGGTCGTCGCGGCTGCCTAGATGAATGAGTCCGAGGGTCGACCTGGGGTTCATCTCGCGCGACGACATCAGCTGTCGTTTCGTCTCGCCCACCCTTCACGCGGCGACAAGCGATGTTGGAAAGCCCGCGGCATTCCAGCGTCTGTTGTCGCCGCCGCGAGGTCTGCACAGGGCTGAACGGCATCTACTGTCGCCGAGGGGCGACGACGGAGCGAGATCTGGGCCGCCAGCTCACTCCCAGCAGCGCCCTGCCCCCGTGGGCTCATTCTGAAGCGCGGGCTTCCTCTGGGCTGCTCAGCGCGTGAAGTAGAACCCCTCGGCGAGGTCCTCGAGCAGGCCGTTGTGGCTCGGCTCCCACTTCAGCAGCTCGCGCGTCTTGGCGCTCGAGGTCGGGTTGTCGATGCCGATGAAGGCGCCGACGAAGCCGTAGCGCGCCGCGGCCTCGTCCTGCGGCACGGGCGCGACGGGCACGCCGACGCCGCGGCCGATCGCCTCGGCGATCTGGCGGAACGGAATGCCCTCGTCTGCCGCGAAGTGCAGGGGGATGCCCGCGGGCAGGTCCTCCTTCTCGAGCGCGAGCCGGATGAGGTGCGCGGTGTCGAGGTTGTGCACCGCCGGCCAGCGATTGCTGCCGTCGCCGACGAAGCCGAAGGTGCCGTCTTCGCGCGCACCGGCGATGAGCGAGGGGATGAACCCGTGCAGGTCGGCCGGCCCGTGAACGGTCGGCGCGAAGCGGAGCGCCGCCGAGCGCACGCCGCGTGCGGCGAGGCCGAGCAGCTGCTGTTCGGTGACCGCGCGCGGGTTGCGCGCGTGCTCGGTGTCGATCGGGGCGTCTTCCGTTCCGACCTCGCCCGGCGCCGTCGAGCCCGCGAGCATCATGGTGCCCGAGGCGGCGAGGAACGGCTTCCCGGAGTCGGCGAGCGCCTCGCCGATCGCCGTGATCACCGCGCGGTCGGCGGCGATCGCCGCGCCGAAGTCGCCGTTGTCGTGCTTGAACGCGAGATTGACGACGGCGTCGGATTCCGCGGCGAGCTCCGCCAGCCGCGCCGTGTCGTCCATCGAGCCGACGATCGGGGCGCCGCCCAGCTTGGCGACGCGTTCCGCGCCGGCATCCGACCGCGCCAGCCCGACGACCTCGTGGCCCGCCGCGATCAGCTCGGCCGTGACGAGCTGGCCGATGTGCCCGCTCGCTCCCGTGACGAATACCTTCATGACTACCTCCATGTCAGGAACTGACATCACGATAGCACCGATGTCAGAAGGTGTCATCACCTAGAATCCAGATATGGGACGTTGGAAGCCGGATGCGCGCGGGCGCCTCGCGCAGGCGGCGCTCGAGCTGTTCGTCGAGCGCGGCTACGAGTCCACGACAGTCGCCGACATCGCCGCGCGCGCGGGCGTGACCGAGCGCACCTTCTTCCGCCACTTCGCCGACAAGCGCGAGGTGCTGTTCGGCGACCCGGTCGAGTACAACGGCGTGTTCACGGATGCCGTCGCCGCAGCACCCGCCGATGCGAGCCCCCTCGACGCCGCGGCTCTCGCGCTGCGGGCCGCGGGGAAGTGGTTCGAGGGCCGGCACCCCTACGCGCGCCGCCGCGCCGCTGTGATCGCGGCGCACCCTGCGCTGCAGGAGCGCGAGCAGGTCAAGCGACTGCACCTCACCGAGGCGATCGCGGCGGCGCTCGTCGCGCGCGGAACCGGCGAGGCGGCTGCGGCGCTCACGGCCGAGCTCACCAGCGTGGCGTTCCACCAGGCGTTCACCCGCTGGGTCACCGCAGACGAGGAATCCGATCTCGGCGATCTCGCCGTCGGCGTCCTCGACGAGCTGCGCGCACTCGCGTGCTGAGCTCGCCTTTCTCAGGCGAGATAGGTGAGGGCGGTCCCGGCGAACGCGACCAGCGCGACCGAGGTGTCGCCGAGGCCCGCGCGGCGGGCGCGGTCGCCGCGGGGAAGGACTCGCGAGAGCCCGAAGCCGAAGAACGCGCCCGGGGCGTGCCGCACCGCCCACGCGGCGCCGCGCAGCGCATCGCCGAGCCCGCGCCGCGTGCGCGTCGCGTGCAGCAGCGCGTGCATCTCTCGGGCCGCATTGCGGCGGCGCAGCTGCGCGCGGTTCTCGACGAGCATGGCGGCACGCGGCAGGTCGCCGGCGGCGCGCGAGGCGGCGATGAGGCGCGTGAGGTAGAGCTCGTCGGCCTCGCGCATCGCCTTGCGCGCGGCGGCTCCGCCCGTCGTGTTCCCGGGGTGGCGGCGGTAGCCCACCAGCGCTTCGGGCACCGCGACCAGCTCGCCGCGCCCGAGCAGGCGGTAGATGAACTCGTTGTCCTCGCCCATGTCATAGCGCGGGTCGAACCACCCGATCGCCTCGCCGGCCGACCGCCGCACGACGAGCGCCATGATGCGCGGGATCGCGCGCCGGCCGCTCAGCATGTCGTCGGCGGTCGCCTGCGCGGCCGGCCAGGCGTCGAACGCGACCCCGGCGGCGTCGATGAACTCGCCGCCGCAATAGGCGCCCACGGCCCCCGGCGCCTGCTCGAGTGCCGAGACCAGGCGCTCGAGGAACTCCGGGTGCCACACGTCGTCGTCGTCGAGGAAGGCGACGTATTCCCCGGAACCCAGTGCGATGCCGTGATTGCGCCCCTCCGACACGCCGGGCGCGCGGCCGGCCGGGGCGTTGCGGGTCAGGGTGATGCGCCCGCGCGAGCCGTCGCCGCTCTCGGCGGCGACCGCGGTGACGGCCGCGCGCAGCTCGTGAGGCGACCCCGACGCGTTGTCGACGATGATGTGCCGCCAGGCGACGCCGCGCTGGCAGGTGACCGAGCGGATCGCGTCGCCGAAGAAGTCGCACGTCCGATTCGTCGACGTCACGACATCCACCGTCGGCCGAGATGAATATTTCTCAGTCATTACAGACAGTAAGCCATGGCACGGCGCGCGCCTGCGAGCCCCCTAACCGGGTGGTGCCTCGAGGTGCCCGGCCCCTCACACCGTGGCGCACCCCACGACCGCCGCCTTGACGAAGCCCGCTGTCTGATAGAGGTACTGCCACGCCCAGTCGGCCGGGCCGAGCGACTCGTGCGCCGCGACGATCTCGGGCGCCACCCCGCTGCAGCGGCCGAAGATGTAGCGGGTGCGGCTCACGTGGAACTGCCCCGTGACCACGATGACGCGCGACCAGCCGTGCGCGCGAGCCTGCGCGCGCACGAACGCCGCCTCGCCGCGGGTGGTGCTGGGCTCGGGGCTGAAGCAGGTGGCGTCGCCGTCGTGGCACGGGCGGTACGAGAGCTTGTCGGACGGCTCCGAGACGAACAGCCGCGGCGCGTAGCCGTCGCGGATGAGCTGCCGCCCGAGCGAGATGCGGTCGGAGGAGGAGGGGCCGATGACGATGACGGCGTCGGCGTGCACGGGCCGATCGACGCGCGGGAAGACGTAGACGGGCAGGCCGGCGAGCGCGACGAGAGCGGCAGCGGCCACCACGGCCGCGGCGGCACGCAGAGCCCGGCGCCCGCGCATGCTGCGGCGCGCGGGCGCCGACGCGACTTCGGGCTCGCTCGGCACGGGTCCATCGAAGCGCACGTCGACGAAATCTCACACTCGCCGGCCCGCGGGCCGTGACCGCGGATGTGACGGTTTCGACAACGCGCCCAAACCCTGTGGCGGCTCGCGGTTGTAGACCCCGCACTGATCGGGTGCACTCCGGCGCGCGCCGGACGTAGCGTTCAGACAAGATCCCGGTCTGCGCACTGACGCGCGGCCCGGCATTCGACGAGTTGCGTAAGGCAGGTAGGTCAATGGTCGACACAGCCCCCCGAACCACCGAGCAGGCACTGCCCGCGAGCGCTCCGCTCGCGCCCTCCGCTCCCGCCCCCGCCGAGCCGAAGCTCGACGTCGCGCTAGTCGAGCGGATGCTGCGGGGCAGCTACCCCGAGGTGAGGCTCGAGGCGCGCGAGGTCGCGAAGGACCCGCAGTTCCACAAGGTCGACGGTCTCAGCCTCGACGAGCAGCGCGAGCGCGCGCTGGCCCAGATGCGGGTGCAGGCCGCGCAGGGCTTCCAGCTGCGGGCCTTCCCGAAGCGCCTCGGCGGCCACGAAGACGCCGGCGGGAACCTCGCCGCCTTCGAAGAGCTCGTCACCGCCGACCCGAGCCTGCAGATTAAGGGCGGCGTGCAGTGGGGGCTCTTCGCCGCCGCGATCCTGCATCTCGGCACCGAGTACCACCACGACACGTTCCTGCCCGACGCGATCAGCCTCGCGGTGCCCGGCGCCTTCGCGATGACCGAGACGGGCCACGGGTCGGATGTCGCGAGCATCGGCACCACCGCCACCTACGACCCCGACACCGAGGAGTTCGTGATCAACACGCCCTTCCGCGCGGCGTGGAAGGACTACCTCGGGAACGCGGCGAAGCACGCGACCGCGGCGA
Organism: Gryllotalpicola kribbensis; assembly: GCF_039538245.1. Taxonomy (NCBI): domain Bacteria; kingdom Bacillati; phylum Actinomycetota; class Actinomycetes; order Micrococcales; family Microbacteriaceae; genus Gryllotalpicola; species Gryllotalpicola kribbensis. The sequence continues at coordinate 408,604 of NZ_BAABBX010000015.1, read as the reverse complement.
CCGTGTTCGCGCAGCTGATCACCCAGGGCGTCAACCACGGCGTGCACTGCTTCTACGTGCCGATCCGTGACGCCGCGACGGGCGAGTTCCTGCCCGGCATCGGCGGCGAGGACGACGGCCACAAGGGCGGCCTGAACGGGGTCGACAACGGGCGCCTGCACTTCGACAACGTGCGCGTGCCGCGCACCAACCTGCTGAACCGCTACGGCGACGTCGCCGCCGACGGCACGTACACGAGCTCGATCGACAGCCCCGGCCGCCGCTTCTTCACCATGCTCGGCACCCTCGTGCAGGGCCGCGTCTCGCTCGACGGGTCGACGACGATCGCGAGCGCGCTCGGCCTGTTCATCGCGCTGACCTACGCCACGCAGCGCCGCCAGTTCGCGAGCGCCGTGCCCGGTCAGGAGCAGGTGCTGCTCGACTACCAGCGCCACCAGCGCCGGCTGCTGCCGCGTCTCGCGCAGACCTACGCCCAGTACTTCAGCCACGATGTGCTGCTCAAGGCCTTCGACGACGTGTTCTCGGGTCGTGCCGACACCGACGAGAACCGGCAGAACCTCGAGACGCTCGCCGCGGCGCTCAAGCCGATCTCGACCTGGCACGCACTCGACACGCTGCAGGAGGCGCGTGAGGCGTGCGGCGGCAGCGGATTCCTCGCCGAGAACCGCCTCGTCGGCCTGCGCGCCGACCTCGACGTCTACGTGACCTTCGAAGGTGACAACAACGTGCTGCTGCAGCTCGTGGGCAAGCGCCTGCTGACCGACTACGCCAAGCAATTCAGGGGCGCGAGCGCCACCGACCTCGCGAAGTACGCGGCCGGCCAGGTGGCCGGCAAGGCGTTCAACGAGGGCGGCATCCGCCGCGTCGGGCAGAACCTGCGCGATCTGGCAGGCGTCGGCCACGGCGTCGAGGCGCTGAAGGACCACGCCACGCAGCGAGCCCTGCTGCAGGACCGCGTCGACACCATGGTCGAACGCATCGGCGCCGAGTTGAACAAGGTGCGCAAGGCCTCGCCGCTCGAGCAGGCCGCCGCGTTCAACGCCAACCAGGACGACCTCATCGCGGCTGCCCGCGCCTGGGGCGAGCTGCAGCAGTGGCAGGCATTCACCGACGCGCTCGAGGGCGTGACGGATGCCGGCACCAAGACGGTCCTCGGCTGGGTGCACTCGCTCTTCACGTTCTCGCTGTTCGAGAAGCACCTGTCGTGGTACCTCACGCACGGCCGCATCTCTGCGCGCCGCGGACAGGCGGTGAGCGCCTACATCAACCGGCTGCTCGAGCGCCTGCGCCCGCACACGCTCGATCTGATCGGCGCGTTCGGCTTCGAGCCCGAGCACGTGCGCGCTCCGATCGCCTCGGGCGCCGAGGGCACCCGCCAGGACGAGGCTCGGGCGCACTACGCGAGCTTGCGCGCGAGCGGCACGGCCCCGATCGACGAGAAGGCGGCCAAGAAGAAGCGGTGAGGCATCGCGCGCTCAGCGCGCGATGACGGCGCAGCGAAGAAGAGGGGTCGCCGAACGCCCGCCTGCGGCTTAGCCTTGCCCTACTGAAAATTCCTCAGTGGGAGGCGATGCGTGGCGGGCGGACTCCGGGCGGCGGCGTGGGCGCAGGCCGGGGTTCTGCTGGGCGCCTTCGCCGGCAGCCACCTGCTCTTCGTGTGCACCCCGGCAGGTCAGCACATCGACGCCGCGGGCTTCGGCCAGGTTCCTGAGCTCGACACCGCGCTGCACGGCATCCTCGAGGCGAGCCGGCTGGTGGTCCCCCTCGCGCTGGGCGTGGTCGTCGCGGTGCTCGCGATCGGCGCCCTCGTGCAGCGCCGCCTGCGCGAGGTGCTCGGCGCGCTTGCGCTCGTCGTCATCTCTTCGCTCGCCGCGGCCGCGGCGAAGCCCCTGCTGCCGCGGCCGCGGTTCGGTGAGAACGGCTACCCCTGGAACACGTTCCCCAGCGGGCACACCGCGGTGGCGACGGCTCTGCTGTGCGCCGCCCTCTGGCTGGCACCGCGCCGACTGAGCGGCACGGGATTGCGCGTGGGTCTCGTGGCGCTCGGCACGGCCTTCGGCTGGGCGCTCGTCGTGAGCTATGCGCACAGGCAGGCCGACGTCGCCGGCTCGGGAATCCTCGTCGCGGCGGTCGCCGCGCTCATCGCGGCGCTGCAGGGCCGCGTCGCGGTGCCGAACAGCACCTGGCGCCGCCTGGCTGCCGTGGTCGCGGTCGGGGTCGCCCTGCAGGCGCTCGCCGCGTACGCGCCCGGTCTTGCGGGCCTGCGCTTCGCCGGCGCCCTCGGCACCGTGCTCGTCATCGCGGCGAGCTGCGCGGCCGCGCTTGCGCTCGTGCCCTCAGGCGGCCGCGGCGGCCGGCCCGCGGTACAGCGCCTCGTAGGCGTCGACGACGCGCGCAAGGTCGAACTGCCGCGCCCGCTCTGAGCCGGCGCGCTCGAGCCTCTTCCGCTCTTGCGCATCGACGAGCAGCCGGCGCAGCTCGGCGCCGATGCTATCGAGCGGCGCCAGCACCCCGGCCGCGCCGCCGTCGGTCACGTAGCGCGCCCCCGGGTTCGGGGTCGCGACCACGGGCACTCCGGCCGCCATGGCCTCGGCATACGGAATCCCGAAGCCCTCGTAGTCCGACGGCAGGCAGAACGCCCACGCGCGCTGATAGGCCGCCGCGAGCTCGTCGTCGCTCAGCCGGCCGAGAACGCGGATGCCGGGGCCGGGGTCGGCGGGCGCGTCGCGGCACACCATCTCGAGTGTCGCGTTCGGCACGGCGGGCAGCACGTCGCGCTGGAAGGCGCGCGCGAGCTCGGCGCCGCGCTTGCGGTTGTTCCACGTTCCGACGAACAGCACGGTCGGCTCGGGGGCCCGCAGCCCGGGGTCGGGGCGGAAGCGGGTCGTGTCGACGCCGTTCGGGATCACGCGGCGCACCCAGGGCGTCCAGCGCCGCGTGCTCGGCGAGACGACCACGGCGGTGTCTGCGACGAGGCTCGCGAGCACCTCGCTGAAGCCGAGCAGAAGCATCCGCGCGCGCTCGGTGGCGCCCGTGATGCGCAGCGCCTCTTCGAAGCACGAGCCATGGATCGTGCGCACATGGCGGCGGGCGCGCCTGCGCCAGAGCCAGTAGTCGTCGCCGTGGGCGTGCAGGGCGTCGTAGCCGCTGAAGTCGATGTGCCTGAGGCGCGCCGCGAAGGCGAAGGTGCGCAGCCGGCCGCCGGTCTCGACCAGGTGGTGGCCGTAGATCGCGCCGGGCACGGGCGGGCACGCGCTGAAGACGTCGACGTCGTGGCCGCGTCGCACGAGCTCGGTCGCGAGCTCGTGCGCCTGGTAGCCGACCCCGATCTTGCTGCCGCTCGGCAGGTAGTACGAGATCATCGCGATCTTCATGCAGCGCCCGTCCTGATGGTGAGTGTTACTCAGTATCGCCCGGGTCGCCGGCGCGGGCATGTCCCAGCCCGGGGGTCAGCGGCGCGGGTGAAGAGCGCGCGTCCATGCGGCCTCGACGGCGCGCGCGGTGCGCTCGCTCGTGAAGCGCTGGGCCGCGCTCGCGCGGGCGCGCTCGGCCGCCTCTCGCCTGCGGTCGGGGCTCTCGAGCGCGGCGGCGACGGCTCGCGCGAGTGCGTCGGCGTCGCCGGGGCGCACGAGCAGACCGAGTGGGCTCTCGCGCACGCCGTCGGCGAGCGGGGTCGCGACGCCCTCGGGGTCGAGGATCTCGGGGATGCCGCCCGCGTCGGTCGCCACCACCGGCACTCCCGCGGCCATCGCTTCGACGACGACCTGGCCGAACGGCTCGGGCACGGGCGAGGCATGCACGACGAGGTCGAGCTCGCGCAGGGCGGATGCCGGGTCTGAGGACCACCCCGCCAGCTCGACGGCGCCCTCGAGCCGGCGCGCCGCGAGCTCGTGGCGCAGCCGCTGCTCGTAGGGGCCGTCGGCGAACAGGGCCGCCCCGATGATGCGGAACCGCGCGTGGGGGAAGCGCGCGAGCACGGTCTCGGCCGCGCGGGCGAACTCGAGCTGCCCCTTGGTGGCGCTGATGCGGCCCAGGATGCCGACGACGGGCGCCTTCTGCGTCGTGCGCCTCGTCGAGACCGGGTCGCGGAAGGCCTCGGGCCCGAGACCCGGGAATGCGATGCTGACGCGCGCCGGATCGATCGGGCCGAGTGCCCGGAGGGTCGCCGAGGAGTTGGCGACGAGCTGCCGCGGCGCGCGCCGCGCGATCGCGCGCATGACCGCGGCGGTGCGGCGGGGCAGGTAGTCGTCGGCGAGGCGGTCGTGCAGGTGCCAGGCCCACGGGGTTCGCGCGAGCGGGGCCGCGGCCGCGAGCAGCGTCGCGGACTTGAGGGTGTTGGCCACCGCGAGCGCGGGCGCCTCGGTGCGCAGCAGCCGCGCGAGCCGCGCGACGAAGGCCGCGCCGCCAGCTGCTTGAGCGGTGAGCCCGGCCGCCGAGCCGGCCTCGTCGCGCGTGACGGAGGCGAGGCGGCCGAGCGGCAGCACGACGCTCGACACGTCGAGCTCGGCCAGGCGCTCACGCAGCGGCCCGTCGGCGAACAGCACGGCTCTCGGGGCGAAGCGGCCGCGGTCGAGGGCGGCCAGTAGGCGCGTCAGGGCGACCTCACCGCCCCCGAATTGGGCGGTATGGCTGAGGATGATTATCGGCTCTGCCCCCACCCGGCGAAGCATAGCTGAGTTATGCTCACTCGCGTCTACTGGTCCCGACCCACCTGGGAGGCGCAGTGAGGATCGCACTCACAGCCAGCTCGTATGCGCCGCACATCGGCGGCGTGGAGGAGCACGTGCGCAACGTCGCGCGCGGCCTCGTCGCGCGCGGCCACGAGGTCGCGGTGTGGACGGTGGCGCGCGACGGGCGATTCCGGGTGCGCACGGTCGACGGCATCGAGGTGTGGGAGCTGCCCGCGCCGCTTCCGGAGCGGAGCGCGGCCGGCCTGGCCCGCTTCGCCGTGCGGATGCCCCGCGCCGCGCTGCTGTGGAGCAGAGCCGTGCGCGCGCTGCGCCCCGAGCTCATCCACGTGCACTGCTTCGGCCCGAACGGCACCTACGCCCGCGTGATCGCCCGGCTTGCCGGCATCCCCCTCGTCCTGTCCTCCCACGGCGAGACGCTCGCCGACGACGCGAGCGTCTTCACCTCCTCGCGCTTCGCGGCGGCGAGCCTGCGGCGCGGCCTCGCGGCGGCATCCCACGTCACCGGCTGCTCGCAACTCGCGCTCGACGACCTCGTCGCGCGCTTCGGCCTCGCGCCGGGTCGGGGCACCGTCGTGTTCAACGGCATCGACCTCGATGAACCGGTCGGGGCGCCGCCGGCCGGCACGGGGGAGCGGTACATCGCGGCGGTCGGGCGTGCTCAGCGGCTCAAGGGCTTCGACCTGCTCGTGGACGCCTTCGCCCGGGCCGAGCTGCCACGGGACGTGCAGCTCGTGATCGGCGGCGGCGGCCCCGCGCTCGAGCAGCTGCGCATGCAGGCCGAGCGGCTCGGCGTCGGCGACCGGGTGCACCTGCCGGGCTGGCTCGACCGCCCGGCGGTCGGCGCCTTGCGTCGCGGCGCCAGCGTCGGCGTGGTGCCGAGCCGCACGGAGCCCTTCGGCATCGCGGCGCTCGAGGTGTGGCGTGCGGGCAGCCCGCTGATCGCGACGACGCGAGGCGGCACCGTCGAATTCGTGCGCGACGGCGACGATGGGCTGCTCGTGGACCCCGAGGACACGGAGGCGCTCGCGGCGGCGCTCGCCGCGCTGATCGACGACGAGGAGCGCGCCGCGCGGCTCGCCGCCGCGGGCAGCGCCCGGGTGCGCGCCTTCACCTGGGAGCGCGTCGTCGACGCGTACGAGCGGATCTACCGCGGAATCGGAGAGTGACATGACCACCGGCCCCCTCGCCAGCGCCGCGGTGCTGATCGCGACCTACAACAGGCCCGACCACCTGCGCACCTGCCTCGACCACCTCGACCGGCAGACCGTCGCACCGGCGCAGATCATCGTGGTCGACTCGTCGCCGGACGACCGCTCGGCCGAGGTGGTCAGGCGGCACGGCGGTATCACGTACCTGCGCAACGCGCTCGGTCGCGGCCACACCGCCACGTCGCGGCGCATGGGCGTCGCCGCCGTTGTGGACGCCGACGTGATCGCGTTCATCGACGACGACGCCTACGCGGAGCCCGACTGGCTGGCCGAGCTGCTGCGGCGCTACGACGACCCGCGCGTGGGCGGGGTCGGCGGGCGCGCGGCGAACGGCCAGCCGGATGAGGAGGCGATCGGCTGGGACGCGATCGGAAGCTTCCGCGCCGACGGCACCCTGACGGGCAACTTCGCCGCAGACCCCGGCGAGGACGTCGACGTCGACCACCTGCTCGGGGCCAACATGTCCCTGCGCCTGTCCGCGGTGCACGAGGCGGGCGGAATCGAGGACTTCTACCCGGGCACCTGCCTGCGCGAGGAGAGCGAGATCGCCCTGCGCTTGCGCAGCGCCGGCTACCGGCTGATCTACACGCCGGCCGCCCTGGTCGAGCACGTGGCCGGGCCGTATGCCCGGGGCCGGCGGTTCGACGCGCGCTATGCGTACTTCGGCCAGCGCAACCACCTCGTGCTGCTCGCGCGGGTGGTCGGCGCGCGTGACCCGCGCTTCCGCCGCTATCTCGGCGTCGCGGCGCGTCAGCTGGGCGCCGATCTCGCCTACGCGGGCCGCGCGCTCGGCCGCGGGCGCCTCTCGGGGCCGGAGTCGATCGCAAGCGGGCTCGGGCGCGGCCTGACGCGGGCGGCGAGCACGGGCGCCGGGCTGTGCGTCGGGCTGGCTCTCGTGATGGCCGGGCGGATTCCTCGCGCACCCCGCGTCGTGAGGGCGGGTGCCGCGGTGCCGGTCGCGTGAGGTGCTCGTGCCCCGGACGTGGGGGCGGCGGGCGGCGCTCTCGCGAGTAGCCTCGAAGGACCCGAAGTGAAAGATCCTCACCTGCCATGAGCGACTCCTCCCCCCTGAGCGACCCGAACGCCCCCCGCGTCGTCATCGTGAACAACAGCCGCGAGACGTTCACCTCCGACCGCAGCGGTGCGATCGCGACCTGCGTGTGGGAGCTCTGCCGCGCCGCGGAGCGCCGCGGGCAGGCGCCCGAAGTCGTGACGCGGGTCGGCGAGGGCTCGGTCTACCCCTGGCCGCACCTGTTCGCCGTACCCGAGTCGAGCGCCTCGCCTGGGCGGGCGGGGCGCGTCGCCGAGGCGGCATCCGGCGCCATGGGCTGGGCACGGCCCGCCCAGCGGCAGTATGCGAGCCACGTGCTGCGTCGCCTGCGCGAGGTGCGCCCGGAACTCGTCATCGTGAACAACGACCCCGAACTGGCCGCGTATCTCTCCGCTGCGCTCGGCGAGGTGCGCGTGCTGCACTGGTACCACAACCTCGAGACGACGGGCTGGCGCTTCCGGCGGCGCATCGTGCTCGACCGGCGCATCGCGCTGGCGGCGGTGAGCGACTACCTGGCCCGCGCCGTCGAGGGAGTCTACGGCCTCGCGCCGCACCGCGTCAGCACCGCGCGCAACGGCGTCGACCTCGAGCGCTTCATCGAGAAGAACTCCTTCGCGCCGCTGCCGACGATCGGCTTCGTCGGCAGAGTCGCGATCGAGAAGGGCGTCGACACCCTGCTGCGCGCCTGCCGCATTCTCGCCGAGCGCGGGCGGGCGTTCGGCGTGCAGATCGTGGGCGACACGAACTGGGGATTCTCCGACGGGAACCCCTACGGCCGCGAGGTGGCCCGGCTCGCCGACGAGCTCGCCGAGCGCGGCGTGCCCATCCGCCGGCTCGGGCACGTCGCGCGGGCTCAGATCCCGGCGGCGATCGCCGAGTCGGACGTCCACGTGGTGCCATCGCGCTGGGACGACCCCGCGCCGCTGACCGTGCTCGAGGGCATGGCGACCGGGGTGCCCGTCGTCGCGTCGGCGAGCGGCGGCATTCCCGAGCTCGTCTGGGGCGCCGGCCGCCTCGTGCCGCGCGAGAACGCCGAGGCGCTGGCCGACGTGCTGGACGAGCTCGTGCAGGACGCCGAGCTGCGCCGGGAGCTCGGGGAAGAGGCCAGAAGGCGCGCCGCGACGTTCACCTGGGACGAGACCTGGGCGCAACTGGTCGGGGCCGGGCTGCGATGACGCCTGCGGCGACCGACCCACCGTTCGTCTTTGTGCTGCCAGAGGCCGAGCGCTACGGGGCAGACGGCGGCGCGATCGCGACCGTCACCCACGAGCTCGTGCTGGCGCTGGCGGATGCCGGCGACGGCAGCGTTGTCGTGAGCCCCCGCTCGGCGGGCCTGCCATATGCGGGCGGCGAGGTCGTGACCCTCGCGCGCAGCGGCGACCCGGCCTCGCGCGTGCACGGCGCCGCGCGCCGGGTGCTCGCGAAGCTCGCCCCGCGGCGCTTCGGAGCACGCTCGCGCTACCTCGCCGAGGTCGAGCGGGTGCTGGCACGGCGGCAGAGCCGCTGCATCGTCGCGGCCAACGACCCGGCGCTCGCGACGCGGCTCGCGGCCGACGGCCGCACCGTCGTGCTCTGGCTGCACAACTACCTTCAGGGGGCGGAGGCCGACGCGCTGCGGCGCGTTCCGCCGTCGGTGCGCATGGTGGCCGTCAGCGAGTCGGTGCGGCGATGGACCGTGGACGAGCTCGGCATCGCAGCCGGCCAGGTCGTCACGATTCCGAACGCCGTCAACCACGAGCTGTTCCACGCGCGTGGGCGGGCGCCGCGGCCCGATCGCCCGCTTGAGGTGGTCTGCCACGGCAGGGTCGACCCGAACAAAGGCCAGGTGCTCGCCGTGCGCGCCGTCGCCCGCGCGCGCGAGCTGGGAGCCGAGGTGCGGCTGACGATCATCGGCGGGGCGCTCTCGTTCGGGCATCCCGGTGGCGCTCAGCAGCAGTACGAGCGCGAGCTGCACGCGCTCGCGGACCGGACCGGCGCGGTGCTGGCCGGGCGGGTGCCCGCCGACCGCGTGGCGCAGCGCCTGCGCGAGTTCGACGCGGCGCTCGTGCTGCCGCTCGTGCCCGAGCCGTTCGGCCTCGTCGCGGTCGAGGCGATGGCGTCGGGCTGTGCGGTGATCACGACCGGGCTCGGCGGCCTCGCCGACGTCGTGGGCGGGGCCGCTCTGGTCGTGGCACCCGAGGTCGAGGCCGTGGCGGCGGCGCTCGTGCGCCTCGTCGGCGACGAGGGCCTGTGCCGCGAGCTGAGCGTGCGCGGCGTCGCGCGCGCGGCGACGTTCTCGTGGCGGAACGCCGCCGGTGCCCTGGCCGCCCTAGTGGCCGGTGACGAACGGGCCGCAGCCCTCTCCGCGGTGCCGGGTCACGCCCTCTCGTGACGGCGCGCGAGCTCGTCGAGCGCGGCGGTGACCGCGTTCGGCGGTGCTGACGGCAGCTTCCGGGCGAACGGCGCCCCCGACGCCGCGATCGCCGCGAGGTCCTCGACGGCGAGGTCGAGCTGGCTGCGATGGAACGCGTGCCAGGGGGCGAACGATGTGAGGCCGGCGCGCACCGAGAGCCCCGGCGCGGCGTTCACGACGGACGGGATGAAGGCCTCGTCGGGAATGAGCGTGCGCCGGAAGTGCCGCACGATGCGCGGATCCGCGCCGAGCACGGCGTCGACGGCGCGCGGGCCGAGCGTCAGCCACTGGGCGCCCTTGTGGACCCGCAGCGGCGGGTCGAGTCGCGAGCGGCCGAGGCTCACGGCGACGCCCCGGTCGTAGAAGTCCATCATCGCGAGACCGCGGGGGCGCCGCGTCGCGAACGGCTCGATGCGCCGCACGATCGCACGCAGCACGCGGTTGAGGAAGGGGAACGGCGCCGGGGGGACGATCAGCCAGGAATCCCGGTACCTGCGCACCTCGTCCTCGCGCAGCGGAACCGCGCTCTCGCCCGCCGCCCTGCGGTCGACCACCGGCGAGGACGCGATGAGCGCGTCGCCGCCCGCCTCGTCGAGCTCGCGCTCCCACTCCGCGAGATCGCGCGCCGGCCAGTCGTCGCCCGAGATGAGGGCGCTCCAGCGCGGCTGGAACTCGCGCCGGGCCACCGCGAGCATGCGCAGGGATGCCTCGACGAGAGACCACCGCCCCCACCCGCCCCGCACGGGGTTCGGCACCACCGCCGCCGTCGGGGGCAGCACGCCGGCGGGGAACGGCCCTGATCGGGCATCCCAGTGGACGACGATCCGCGACTGCGGGCTGAGGTGCGTGATGCGCTGCGCGAGCGCCGCGACCTGGTGCGGCCGGCGGTGCGCGAGGATCAGGTAGGCGACACGGCCCCCCGGTGGCTCGTCTGCCGTCATCGCGCGCCCACGTCAGATGACGTCCGCGAACTCGCGCTCGTGGCTCTGGAAGTAGAGCACGCCGACGAAGGCGACGAGAAGCGCGAGCACGATCGAGCCGGCGATCTGCCACAGCGGCGGTGCGCCGACGCCGAGCAGCGACCAGCGGAACTCGTTGAGGTACCAGGTGAGGGGGTTCGCCTCGAACAGCCACCGCAGCCGCTCGGGCACCGACGAGACGGCGTAGGCGACCGGGCTCGCGTAGAGCAGGATCTGCAGGAGCCAGGGCAGGACGTAGCCGACGTCGCGGTACTTGACCGTCAGGGCAGAGGCGGCCATGCCGACGCCGAGGCCGAGGAGCGCGAACAGCAGCGCCCACAGCGGCAGCAGCAGAACCGCCCAGCCGGGGTTCACCTGGTAGAAGAACAGCAGCCCGACGCCGACGCAGAGGCCGACGGCGAAGTCGAGCACGCAACTCGCCGCGGTCGAGATCGGCACGAGGAGCCGGGGGAAGAACACCTTCGCGACCAGCGCCTGATTGGCCAGCAGCGAGCCCGCGGACCGGGTGAGCACGCCGTTGAACAGGTTCCATGAGAGCGTGCCGACGAAGGTGAACAGGAAGAACGGCAGCCCGTCGCTGGACAGCTTGGCGACGGAGCCGAAGATCAGCGAGAACACGCCGGCCGACATCACCGGCTGGATGATCACCCATGCGACGCCGAGGACGGTCTGCCGGTAGCGCACGATGATGTCGCGCTGCGCGAGCCGGACCACGACGTCGCGCGCACGCCACAGATCGGCCGAGCGCGGCAGGTTGAGCCGCCCCGGCGGCTCGATCAGGGTCGTCTGGGTCATCGTGCACCTGCCTCGTACTGGAAATCGGCGAAGACGAGCCCCTTGTCCATGCCGTCGCTCGCGGCGAGCGCGGCGTAGCGCAGCTGGGGCAGCACCTCGAAGCGGGCCGCGGCGTCCCAGGCATCCTGAACGCCCCCCGCCTGGCAGGCGAAGAGGTCAACGCTGTAGGTGCCGGGCTTGAGCCACAGGTTCTTGACGATCAGGCGGCCGCGCTGGGCCCGGTCGGCCGAATAGGTCATGCCGTTGAGGCGCGAGTCGCACTGCGCGATGATCGTGCCGCCCTCGTCGACGATGTGCGCCGAGACCCAGTACGGATTGACGCCGAGCGGCCTCGCGGCCGGCGGAACCCTGAAGCCGATCTCGAAGTCGTCGCCAGAGGCGAGCTGCTCGGTGCCCATCCACACCTGCTCGAAGCGGATGTCGCCGAGGCCTTGGCGGTTCTCGGGGTCCTCTTGCATCGCCGCGTAGTGCGCGAAGCTGCTCGAGTAGGCCTGCAGCGTGGAGTCCACGGAGCCGTGATGCACCAGGCGCCCGCGCTCGAGCAGGATCGCCGAGGTGCACAGGGTCTTCACGGTGTGCAGCATGTGACTGACGTAGAGAACGGTCCGGCCCTGGGTGGCCGCCTCGCGCATCTTGTCGAGCGACTTCCGCTGGAACTCCGCGTCGCCGACCGCGAGCACCTCGTCGATCGCGAGGATCTCGGTCTCGAGGTGCGCCGCGACCGCGAAGGCGAGCCGCACGTACATGCCGGAGGAGTAGCGCTTGACGGGGGTGTCGAGGAACTTCTCCATGCCCGAGAAGTCGACGATCGCGTCGAACTGGCGGGTGATCTCGGCCTTGTTCATGCCGAGCAGTGCGCCGTTGAGGTAAATGTTCTCGCGCCCGGTCAGCTCGGGGTGGAACCCGGTGCCGACCTCGAGCAGGCTGCCCATGCGACCCCGGAACTCGAGCTTCCCCCGCGTCGGCGCGGTGACCCTGGTGAGGATCTTGAGAAGCGTCGACTTGCCGGCGCCGTTGCGGCCGACGATGCCGAGCGCCTCGCCGTGGGGGATCTCGAAGCTGATGTCGTCGAGCGCCTCGAATCGGCCGGTGTCGGTTCGACGCTCGCCGCCGCGCAGGCGCGTCAGCACGGACTCGGCGAGCGTCGACGGCCGGGGCTGCGTCGTGCCCAGGCGGTATGTCTTGCCGAGGTGCTCCGCTCTGACCGCAAAGTCCTTCTGTAGCACGCGGTTTCCTAACGTGTCGGCCGCCGGGAGCGGCGCGGGTCGGGCTCCATCGAGTGAGGAATACTCAAAAGTATTGGCGGGCGAGGGCGGTGGCGCACTCACCAATCCGGGGGGCGAGCCGCGCCGGCATCCATCGGCGAGCGTGAGCAACGCTCAGTTTAGCTCGACCGCGACCCGTCGTCGCGCCCCGGAACGAGGGGCTCAAGGCGCGCGCGCCGCACGGCTAGCATCGTCGCGTGCCCCCGGACCCCGAGCCGCCTGCCGTCAGCGTCGTCATCGCGACGAATCGCTCGGGGCCGTACCTCGCCGAGGCGATCGCCTCGGTCCTCGCGCAGACCGCGCCCGCGCACGAGCTCATCGTGGTCGATGACGGCTCGCCGCAGCCCGCGCTCGTCGACGAGGCCGTCGCCGGAGTGCCCGGTGCGCGCGTGATCCATCAGGGGCCGCGCGGGGTCAGCGTCGCCCGGAACGTCGGCGCTGCCGGGGCGCACGGGAACTACCTCGCCTTCCTCGACGACGACGACCGCTGGCACCCGACGCGGCTTGAGGCCCAGCTCGCCGCCTTCGGGGCCGCGCCGGACGCCGTCGCGGGGTACTGCGGCCTGCAGACCATCGACGCGACGGGCGAGCGGGTGCTGGCCCCCGCCGACCAGACCGCCGTCGGCTCGCACCTCGACGTGGCGCGGCGCGTCACCGGCATCCTGGCCCCCAACCTGCTGATCAGGCGATCGGCGTTCGATGCAGTGGGCGGATTCCACTCGCAGATCCGCTTCGCCGAAGATCTCGACCTCGTCCTGCGGCTCGCCGAGCTCGGCCCCTTCGCCTTCGCCCCCGGCGCGCTCGTCGACTACCGCCTCACCGGCAGCAACACGACCGCGAGGCACCGCGAGCTCGCGCAGGGGATCGACCGGGTCCTCCGCCTGCACCTCGCCGCGGCCGACGAGCGCCATGACGGCGAGCTCGCGGCGGCGCTGCGCGCGAGCCTCGCCGCGAACGAGCGCTACGTCTGGTGGGCGTCGCTGCGGGCCGCGCGCGCGGCCGCCGCGCAGCGGCGCCCGGCACGAGCCGTCGGCGAGGTGCTGTGGGCGGCCCGCTCGGCGCCGCTCGGCCCCGTCCGCGGCGTGGTGCACCGGCTCGAGGCAGGGCTCGGCGCGCGGTGGGGCCCGCGCCGCGGCTAGAAGACGCGGCGGATCAGCTCGGCGAGCGGCGCGCTGTGCGGCTGCGCCATGGCGCGGCACAGCTCGACCACGTCGGCGTCGGGCGGAAGGTCGAGGTACGCGTCACCGGGGGCCGCGCCGAGTTCCTCCGGGCCGAGTCGCGGAAACAGCTCGATCGGCCCGGCGGGAACCGTGCCGGTCGCCCGCGGCGGGCGGCGCTCGAGACGAGCGGCCAGCCGCTCGAGCAGCGGGGCGCCCGAACGCGCCGGCGCGAGGTGCGCCGTCGGTGTCGCCCGAGGGTTGAGCTCGATCAGCGACGCGGTCGTGCCGTCGGGGCTGACGATGAAGTCCAACCCGAAGAGGCCCGAGAGGCCGAGCTCGCGCGCGAGCGCCTCGGCGGCGAAGTCCATGTCGGGGTGGCTGACCGGCTCGACCACCGTCGCGGGGCCGTTGCCCGGGCGCGAGCTGATGGCGCGGAATCCGACCGCACCGATCACCTCACCCCGCCACGCGGCGACCGTCAGCGTCATCTGCGTGCCCGCCACGTATCGCTGGATGCTGACCGGCGATGCCTGCCGCCGCAGAGCGGGCCCCAGATAGCTGGGGTCGTGGTCGAGCACCTGCCGGCCGATGCTCTCGGCGATCCGGGGCGGGGCGGCCAGCCGGTGGAATGCCGCCTCGGCTTCTGCCGGGTCGCGCACGAGCGCCACCGACATGCCTGCGCAGCTGCCGTCGGTCTTCAGCACCGCCGGGAAGCCGACCCGCTCTGCCGCCGGGCCCAGCGCCGCGACGTCGGGCACCGGAAGCGTGAGCGGCGCGACGACCCCGGCGGTGAGGGCGACGCCGCCGATCGCCGCGCGTGAATGGCGGATGCCGAAGCTGCGCGGATCACCGAGGGAGCGCTCGACGACCCTGCGCCCGCGGGCGTCCAGCAGCCCGCGGCGGTGAGCCTCGAAGACCGCGGCCGCGGCCACGTCGTCGGTCGGGACGACCAGGTCGTATTCGCGCTCGGCGAGGGCGCGCGCGATCGATCGCGCCGGCCACAGCGCGGCCAGGTCCCCCGCGGTCCGCAGCCAGGGCAGCGACGCGATCGGATGCTTGCGCGGGCCGAGCAGGTGCGGTGCGAAGCCCGCTTCGCGCGCGGCCAGCGCCAGGCGGCAGACGTTCAGCCATCGGTGACCGCTGACGAGCAGAAGGTCGCCCGTGCCGGGTGGGTCGCCGGTCACGCCGCCACCAGCTCTCGCCGCCTCGAGGCGTGCCGGGCGAGCCCCGAGGCCACGCGCGGCGCCGCGAACTCGGTGCCGACCACGAAGCGCAGCAGCGGGCCGAAGCTGCCGGCGGCCGCCGCGCCGACGAAGAACAGCCCAGGGGCCGAGGACTCGAAGTGCCGGTTCAGCTCGGGCATCTCGCCGACGCGGGCGAGGCCGCGGGCGAGGCGCTGGTCGAGGAACGGGATGCGGTCGAGGCTCGCCTGGTAGCCCGTCGCGCAGATCACGTGGTCGAACTCGCGCCACTCGTGCTCGCCGTCTGGCCCGCTCAGTTCGAGCGCGATGGACGCCTCGCCGCGGCGGGCGCCGTGCAGCGTGACGCCGGTGCGCACCTCGGCTCCGGCCATCACGGTCTCGCGCAGCCACCACGGCGAGACCGGGCCCAGGTGATTGCGGACGATGCGCAGGCGCAGCTCGGGCGGCAGGGCGCGGAAGACGTCGGGAGCGTCCTCGCACAGCTTGTTGCGCCAGCCCGGGCCGAGGCCCGTCGACGGGTTGCGCAGGCGCTCGGCCCAGCTCGGGCGCTGAGCGTCGGGGTCGGGCGCCGCCCAGAACGGAATGCTGCCCCGCCGGGCGAGCAGGGCGGACTGGGCGCCGGCGTCGACCAGCGCCGCTGTCACTTCGACCGCGGAAGAGCCGGCGCCGACCACGGCGACCCGGGCGCCGGCGAAGCGGTCGAAGGTGCGGTGATCACCCGAGTGGCTCACGCGGTCGCTCAGCCCGGCGAGCACGGCCGGCGTGTGGGCGAAGTGGGTGATGCCGACTGCAACGACGACGCGGCGAGCCGTCTGGCGCTCGCCGTCCTCGAGCACCAGCTCGTAGCCGTCCGACGTCGGCGTGAGCAGCGTCACCATGCGCTCGTCCAGATCCGGCACGAGTTCGTCGCGGAATGCGAGGCCGTAGTCGCAGAAGCGCGCGAGGGGAACGCGCGGTTCGCGATCGCCGTAGGGCGCCCCGACGCGGGCGCTGTACTCGCCGAGCGTCCAGCCCGGAACGCCCGCGGTCAGGCTGGAGGCGAAGGGGTCCGACTTGAGGAGCATGTCGGCGGGCATCCGCTCGCGCCAGGTCGCCATCGGCGGCCCGAAGGTGCGGGCATCCGCACCGCGCTGGGCGAGCTGCGCTGCGACCGAGAGTCCATACGGACCCGCGCCGATGACGGCGATGTCACTATGCATGGGAACAAGTGAGGATTACTCTGGGTGAATCCGACAGTCCCTCCAAGGGGGGTATGAGGGATTCTCAGTTCTCCGGATACGGTGACGGCATCACGCTTCCCGACCGAGAGGCCCCATTCCATGGCTTCGGACAGCACCGCGTCCCCGACCTGCCGCCTGTGCGGCGCCGACCTGACCGAGACCTTCGTCGACCTCGGCATGTCGCCGCCCTGCGAGGACTTCCTGACGGCGGACCGGCTCGACGCGGCCGAGAAGTTCTACCCGTTGCACGTGCGCATCTGCACCGACTGCCTGCTCGTGCAGCTGCCCGCCTACGTCGACCCCGAGGACGTCTTCGTCGAGTACGCCTACTTCTCGAGCTTCTCCGACAGCTGGGTGAGCCACGCCAAGCGCTACGCCGATGCCATGATCGAGAAGCTCGGCCTTGGCCCGGACAGCCTGGTGACCGAGGCCGCCAGCAACGACGGCTATCTGCTGCAGCACTTCCGCGCGGCAGGCATCCCCGTTCTCGGCATCGAGCCGGCGGCCAACATCGGCGTCGTGGCGCGCGAGCGCGGCATCCGCACGGAATCGGTGTTCCTCGGCGAGCGGACGGGCAGCGAGCTGGCGGCCCGCTACGGGCGCGCCGACCTGGTCGCGGCGAACAACGTGTACGCCCACATTCCCGATCTGGTCGACTTCACCAAGGGCCTGCGCGCCCTCGTCAAGGACGACGGCTGGGTGACGATCGAGGTGCAGTACCTGCGCCGGCTGATCGAGCGCAACCAGTACGACACGATCTACCACGAGCACTTCCAGTACTACACGGCGCTCACGATCTCGCGGGCGCTGCGCACGGGCGGCCTCGAACTGGTCGACATCGAGGAGCTCCCGACCCACGGCGGCTCGATCCGCGCCTACGCGCGGCCCCGCGAGGTCGCGGGAACACCGAGCGACGCCGTCGTGCGCCTTCTCGCCGAAGAGGCCGAGGCCGGCCTCGACACCGTGTTCGGGCACGCGGGCTTCGCCTACTCCGTCTCGCGCATCCGCAACGACGTGCTCGACTTCCTCATCACCGCCGCGCGCGAGGGCAAGACGGTCGCGGGCTACGGGGCACCCGGCAAGGGCAACACGCTGCTCAACCACTGCGGTGTGCGCGCCGACCTGCTGCAGTACACGGTCGACCGCAACCCCTACAAGCACGGCCGCTACCTGCCCGGCACGCACATCCCCGTCTTCGCGCCCGAGCGGCTCGCCGAGACGAAGCCCGACTACGTCTTCGTCCTGCCTTGGAACCTGCGCGCCGAGCTGAGCGAGCAGCTCGCCTACGTCGCCGAGTGGGGCGGCAAGCTCGTCTTCCCCATCCCCTCGCTCGAGATCGTCGACCCGGCCGCTGCGCCAGTCGCCGCCTACTGAAAGAAGACGCCATGCGTGTACTCGTCACCGGCAGCGAGGGCTACCTCGGCACCGTCATGACGCAGGTGCTGCGGAACGCCGGGCACGACGTGGTCGGGCTCGACACCGGCTTCTTCGCCGACTGCGTGCTCGGCCCGGCGCCGGACGACCCGCCGACCATTCGGGCAGACATCCGCGACATCACGCCAGATCACCTCGTCGACGTCGACGCGGTCGCGCACCTCGCCGCGCTCTCGAACGACCCGCTCGGCAACCTCGCCCCGCAGCTCACCTATGACATCAACCACCTGGCCAGCGTGCGGCTCGCCCGCGCGGCGAAGGAAGCCGGCGTGCGCCGCTTCCTGTATGCGTCCACCTGCAGCGTGTACGGCACCTCGGGCGGCGACGTGCTCGTCGATGAGGACGCCCCGCTCGCGCCCGTCACGCCGTATGCCGAGAGCAAGGTGCGCGTCGAAGCCGATCTGGATGCCCTCGCCGACGCCGACTTCGAGCCGGTGTACCTGCGCAACGCCACCGCCTTCGGCTTTTCGCCGCGGCTGCGCGGCGACATCGTGCTCAACGACCTCGTCGCCTCTGCCTACCTGACGGGCACCGTGCTGGTGCTGTCGGACGGCACGCCGTGGCGCCCCTTGGCTCACGCACAGGACATCGCCGCAGCCTTCCTCGCGTGCCTCACCGCGCCCGCGGAATCCGTCTCCAACCAGGCGTTCAACGTCGGCCTCAGCGCGAACAACCTGCGCGTGAGCGACATCGCCGCGATCGTGGCAGACGTCGTCCCCGGCTCTGAGGTGAGGATCACGGGCGAGGCGGGCAACGACCCGCGCTCGTACCGGGTCGACTTCAGCAAGATCGCCCGCCTCGTGCCGGAGTTCGAGGCGAGCTGGACCATTCGGCGCGGCGCGGCAGAGCTGTTCCAGAAGTACGCGGAGTACGGGCTTGCGGAGGACGTCTACCGCGCGAAGTTCAAGCGGCTGCCCTGGCTCGCCGGCCTGCAGCGCGAGGGGCGGCTCAGCGACGACATGCGGTGGACGACCGTCAATGCGTGAGCGGCTCGACCTCGCGGGGCACGGGGTCCACGATGACCCACCTGGCGCCGGATTCCTCGACGCCGGGCAGCGCCGCGCGCACTTCGGGCAGCAGGTCCGAGACGAAGAGCAGAACGCGGTCGGGGCGCCGCTCGAGCAGCTCGTCGGGGCTGACGATGGGAATTCGCGTCACGGGCATCGCCCGGCCGTGCTTGGCGCTCGACGCGTCGGCGATGACGGCGACGTCCTCGCGGGTGGCGCCGGCGGAGGTCAGCAGCGCCACGGCGCGCGAGGCGGCGCTGTATCCTGCGACGCGCAGACCCTGGGCGCGGGCGCCGTCGAGATACTCGCGCACGGCGGCAACGGCGCCGTCGTGCGCGGAACCGAGCGCACTCACGCGCACGGGGTCCAGCATGCCGGCAGCCGTCTCGGCCTCGATCAGCGCGGTGACGCTCGCCGCCTGCCCGCCCCAGCGGCTGCCCGCGCGGGCGAAGGCGAGCATGGTGGTTCCGTTGTTGTAGAGCGGGTACGACCAGCCGCCGATCGCGACCAGTCCGAGCTCGCGCGCCATCTCGACCAGCACGGGCGTCGTGTAATACGCGAAGTGGCCGTTGCGCAGCGCGTTCCACATGCCGCCCTGCACGATCGCGGTCGCATTGAAGATCACCATGAGCAGCACGCCGTCGGCGGCGAGGTGATGCACGCGCTCGATGAGCGCCGCCTTCTGGTCGGCGTCGTGCATCATTCCGTGCACGTCGACGAGCAGCTCGGCTTCCCCGTCTGCCACCTCGACGAGGCCGAACGGTGCGAGCTGGGTGCGCCAGCTGCCGCCGTGCGGGCTCGAGTAGTGCAGCACGCGGCCAGCCGGCACGATGAGGCCGGCGGCCGCGGCATCCGCCACGCTCGCCTCGGCCTGACGCACGAGGGCCGCCGGCTCGACGCCCATGACCTCCTCGGCGGCGGTGGCGTCCTCTTCGAGCTGCAGCAGGCCGCTCGACGCGGCCATGACCATGCGCGTCGGGTAGCGGGGGTCGGGCGTCGGCTCGTCGATGCGCGGGAAGTAGTCGGACGCCGGCTGCTCGCCGAGATCGAGCACCACCACCCCGTCGGGGTCGCCGGACCAGCGGTCGCGCCAGCCGGGCGCAGGGCGGGATTCGGGCTCCACACCACACACCGTAAGGCATGCCGTGCCACGGCACGCCCCCCACGAAAAGGAGCGATGCCATGAAGGTCGTTCTGTTCTGCGGCGGTCTGGGAATGCGCATCCGCGCTGACAACCAGTCCGCCCCCAAGCCCATGACGATGGTCGGCGAGCGGCCGATCCTGTGGCACATCATGCGCTGGTACGCGTGCCACGGCCACACCGAGTTCATTCTGTGCCTCGGCTACGGCGCGGCCGCGGTCAAGAACTACTTCCTCGACTACCGAGAGGAGGTCTCGAACGACTTCGTACTCTCGAACGGCGGCGCAGACGTCGAGTTGCTGAGCTCGGACTTCTCTGACTGGAGGATCACCTTCGTCGACACCGGCCTCAACACCCCGATCGGCGAGCGGCTGCGGCGCGTGCGGCCGTACCTCGAGGGCGACGAGGTCTTCCTCGCCAACTACGGCGATGTCGTGACGGATGCCCCCATGAACGAGTTCATCGCCGAGCTGCCCGCCGACCACGTGGGCAGCCTCGTCGCGGTGCAGCCGACGGACTCGTTCCACGTGCTCGGCTTCGGGCCCGACGGCGGCATGACCGGCCTCGAGCCCGTCGCGGGCATGGACATGTGGATCAACGGCGGCTACTTCGTTCTGCGCCAGGGCATCTTCGACTACCTGAACCCCGGCGAAGACCTCGTCGGCAACGCCGTCGTGCGCGCGGCCGCCGACGGCCGCTTCACGGCCAACAAGTACACGGGATTCTGGGCCGCGATGGACACCTTGAAGGAGCGGGCCGTGCTCGAGGAGCTGCATGCGAGCGGGCACGCGCCGTGGGAGCTCTGGCGTCGCAACGAGCCGCTGCCGTCTCTCGTCGAGCCGCTGCCCAGGGTGCTGAATCTGTGACCGCTCTCGCGCTTCCCGACGGCCCCCTCGTCGTTCTCGCGCTCGGGGCGCACCCCGATGACATCGAGATCGGGTGCGGCGGAACACTCCTCGCGCTGCGCGAGCGCGGCGACGTCGACCTGCGCACGCTGGTGCTCACGGGCACGGAGGACCGGCTCGCGGAAGGCGCGGCGGCGGCCGCCGCGTTCGGGGCATCCGCTCGCCCTGTCTTCGCGGGCCTGCCGGACGCGCGCCTGCCCGAGCACTGGGGCGCCGTGAAGGAGGCACTGCATCGCTTCCGCGACGCGCAGCCGCACCCCGACCTCGTGCTCGTGCCCCGGGCCGACGATGCGCACCAGGACCACCGGCTGCTCGGCAGCCTGGCGCCGACCGTGTGGCGCGGGCCGCTGGTGCTCCACTACGAGATCCCGAAGTGGGACGGCGACCTGGGCCGGCCGAACGTCTATGTGCCGCTGCCGCCGTCGCTCGTGGACCGCAAGGTCGAGCTGCTCAACGCCTCGTTCCCGAGCCAGCACGACCGCGACTGGTGGGACGACGAGTTCTTCCGCAGCATCCTGCGCCTGCGCGGGGCGGAGGTGCCCACGCGCTACGCGGAGGCGTTCTACACGGCGAAGCTGGCGATCGAGCTGTGCTGAGCCGTCCGCGGGGATCGGAACGACGCATGAAGCGAGAAATACGGGTCTCGCTGCTCGGGGAATACGGGGTGCGGAACTACGGCAATGAGGCATCCCTCGCCCATACGCTGCGCATCGTTCAGTCCGTCGAACACGCGAGACCGACCGTGATCTGCCATGAGCCGGCCGTGGTGACCGCAATGCATGGCGTGCCGGCGTGGCCCTTCGTCGCCCGCCACCCGCACTCCTGGGGCACCAGGCTCATCTACAAGTTCCAGGACTTTCTGCGTGCGGGGGCCCAGGTGGCGCGCAGCGACGTGATCATCGTCCCGGGAAGCGGTGTGTTCGATCTGGAGTGGGCAGGCCCGGGCGAGGTGCCGCTGATCATGTTCACCTATAGCTTCTGGGCCGCCGTGCTGCGGCGCCCCTTCCTTGTCTTGAGCGTCGGTGCCGACGGGCGCGGTGCCGGTATCGGCGCCGCATTGGCGCGGTTCGCCGTACGACGCGCGTCCGTGCTCACCGCACGAGACGACGCCTCGGCGGCGGTCCTGTCCGGGCAGCGATCCTCGCCGGTGCAGAGCATTGCCGATGGCGTGTTCGGTGACGAATTTCCGGGGGCCTCCGAGCCGTCGGCCGACCGCGACGCGCTCGTCGTCGGGCTCGGACTG
Source organism: Gryllotalpicola kribbensis (assembly GCF_039538245.1). Lineage (NCBI taxonomy): Bacteria > Bacillati > Actinomycetota > Actinomycetes > Micrococcales > Microbacteriaceae > Gryllotalpicola > Gryllotalpicola kribbensis. The sequence continues at coordinate 386,910 of NZ_BAABBX010000015.1, read as the reverse complement.
TTCGACTACTACGGGGTCAACGGGCGACGCAGCCCCGATAGGGCACAGCGAGAGCGATTCATCTCGCGGCTCGCCGAGATCGCACGCGGGCTCACGGAACGCTCGGCAGAGGTCGTGCTGTTGCGAGGCGAGGACTCCGACCAGAGCGTCATCGACGAGCTGCTCGAGTCGCTCGGCGCTGACGTGACTGTGCGTGTCGCGGACGCTCGCACGGAAGCCGAGCTCGTGCGGGAGATCCAGCGGATGGACGTGCTGGCGGCGTGCCGGTACCACAACCTCATCGCCGGCGCCCTGCAGCGCACCCCGATGATCGGCATCGGGTGGTTGAAGCACAAGTCGCTCGTGGCACAACTCGGGCGGCCCGATTGCTACTTCGACATCGGCGACTTCGAGCCCGCTGACGTGCTCGCCCGTATCGATCGCGATCTGACGGCCGAGCCGGTCGATCGCGAGGAGCTCGACGCGCGTGTTCGCGACCTCACGTCGCGCACGCGTGCACAGGATGCCTGGCTGGTGCGCATCCTCGACCGTCGAGCGCTGTCGCGCCGCGGCCTTCGGCGGCAGTTCGTTCCCCTGCCCCAGGCCGCCGATGGGCGAGTCGGCGCGCGCGCTCGGTGAGCGAGTGGGCTGAGCCCAGGGTCAACCCCTTGATGCCTCGGATGCCCGCACAGAATCCGACCAGCGGTCGACGCCGTAGCGACCGTGCAGGAGCCGCACCGCGTTGCGTTTGAGATCCCAGGGCAACAGGCGCCACTGCGGCAACGACCACGAGGTGAGGATCGCGAGCGCCGCCCGCCAGCGCTCGCTCGCGAGCCCAGGGCCTCGTAGCGCCGCTAGGTACATCGCCCGGGCGAGCTCCCATTGCGGGAACGCGAACGACACGGTCCGCTCGGGTTGGAACATGCGCACCTGCTCGATCGGGTCGCCTGCCTGCATGTTGGTGGTCTGCTCGCCGTGCACTCGCTCGGCGTACAGCACTCTCGGCACCGGCGCCCAGGGGCCCGACATCGCCATGCGGATTCCGAGGGGGAAGTCGCCGCCGAAGAGTCGCGGCAGGCCCCCGAAGCGGCGCAGGCGCTCGGTCCGGAAGACCCCGCCCCAGCCGACCGCCTGGAACACCTCGCGCGTGAAGAACGTCCGCACGCGCTCATGCGCCGGAACGTCGAAGTCGAGCCGCTCGTCGTTCCGGCTGCCGATGGTCGCTCCCGTCTCGTTGATCCTCTCGACCCGAGAGAACGCGACGACCGCGTCCGGCCGGTCGCGCAGGGCATCGACGCAGCTGCGCAGATGATCGGGTCTCGCGAGGTCGTCCGAGGCGTTCCACATGAAGTACTCGCCGGAGGCGGCCGCCAGCGTGCGGTTCCAGTTGTCGGCGAACCCGAGCCGGGGCGTGTGCGGCAGCACGACGAAGCGCGCGTCGCGGGCGGCGAACGCCTCGGCGATCTCGCGGGTGCGGTCGACGGAGGCGTTGTCCGAGATGAGGATCTCGATGTCGTCGAGCGTCTGCGCGGCCAGCGCCTCGAGCGTCTGCTCGAGGTACTTCTCCCCGTTCAGAACGGGGACTCCCACGCTCACGAGTGGCATGCCAGCCAATCTACCGGGCAATGAGGCATCCTCATTCCTCCTGTTTGGGGGGACGTGGAGTATCCCTCACTTTTCTAAACTGATGATCGCTCAACAACGCGGATGCTCCCCGAGTCCGCGCCCCAACCCGAAGAGGCCCCGGAATGTCGATCGTCGCGACCCGCGTGCGCATGGGCGATGCCCTGTCCGCAGCGCGTCGGCGCGTTCCGGCCGTGGCGGGCGTCACCGCGGTCGCCGCCGTCGCCGGGGGGCTCGGGCTGGCGGCCGCCGGCCTCGGCCCGTGGTCGCTCGCCGGCGCCGCGGTGATCCTGCTCATCGGCCTCGCCGCGGTCGATCTCGCCCTGATCCCGGTGCTGGCGATGCCCGCCACGCTGGCCACCATGCGCGCCGGCGGGGTGCTCTCGTTCGCGGACCTCGTGCTCGCTGCGGCATCCGTCGCCGCCCTGATCAAGCTGCGCGGGCGCGGCGGCGTCGCGCTGCAGCCGCTGATCTGGGCCGGCCTCGCATACCTCGTCGTGATCCTGCCGACGCTCATCCTCAACCGGTTCTCGGCCAACTACATCGAGTGGGCGCACGAGCTGTTCCTCGTGATCGGCAGCCTCGTCGTCGGCTTCGTCATCGCCCGCGAGGGCCGGGCCAAGGCCGCGTTCGGTCTCTACGGCCTCGCCTGCTCGGCGATCGGTGTCGCCGCCGGTGTCATCGCCCTGCAGAGCTTCGCGTCGACCGGTGCGTTCCAGGCCGTCTATCTCGGCGATCTGCACAAGAACACCATCGGCGGCATGCTCGCCGCCGCGCTCGTCATCGCGTATGCGCGGCCGCGGTGGCTCGACTGGCCCGGCTGGTTCTCGAACCTCGTTCTGCTGTGCTCGGGCATCGGCGTCGCCGCCTCGCAGTCGCGGCAGGGCATGGTCGGCGCACTCGTCGGGGTGTTCATCGTCAGCCTGCGCTCGCCGGCGATCGGGCGGTGGGCGCGCCGGGCGATCTGGGCGGCGGGCGTTCCCATCGTGTTCCTCGTCTGGCAGCAGGTCAGCTCGCAGCTCGCGTCGGGCAACCAGTTCAACTCCGCCTACCAGCGCCTCGCCTGGTACGCGCAGTCGATCGACGTCTGGCACAGCTCGCCGATCTTCGGCGTCGGCCTGCGGTGGTGGTACACGAGCATCTTCGGCGTGAGCTTCCAGCCGCCGAACGCCGAGCTCGAGGTGCTCACCTGCGTCGGTGTCGTCGGCCTGCTGGGCTTCTTCGCCATGTTCGCGGGGTCCAGCTGGGTCCTGCTGCGCATCGACCCGATGTACGGCACCGTCGGCGCCGCGGTCGTGCTCGCCCGCTTCACGCAGGCGCAGTTCGACCTCTACTGGGTGGCCGGTCAGGCGTCACTGCTGTGGATCGTCGCCGGCGCCTGCATCGGCGCGATGGTGCGGGATGCGGCGGAGAGGCCCGAGCTCGCCCTGGCGGCCCCGGCACCCGCGCCGCTGCCCTCGCGCGCGAACCCCTCTCGCCCGAATCCCCCTCGCCCCAATCGGGGTGCGCTGCGATGAGCCGCCTCGACCACGTCATCCACGCCATCACGCCCGGCGACCACTTCTCGCCGCGCACGGGCTCCGCGATCCCGACGGTGGTGCACGGCCTCGCGGGCGCCGCTGCGCAGGATCGCCGCGAGCCCGGCTACCGGCACTCGGTGGCGCTGGGGGCGGGCACCTGGCACCCCCGCTACGACTCGGCGGCCGTGATCGAATTTGACGAGGTCGCGCCGCCGACACGCGCCGGCCGGCTGCTCGACGTGGCCCGCGGCCGCGTCGGCCTGCCTCGGGCAGCCGCCGCCCGCTACTTCGCGCCCCAGGCGGCCGCGATCCGCGCGCAGAGCCCGTCGATCGTGCTCGCCCACAACGCACCCGCGCTGCTGCCCCTGCTCGCAGGCTCGCGCCACCGCGTCGTCCTCTACGCCCACAACAACCTCTTCGGCACGATGACGCCCGGTGAGACGGCGCGCACCCTGCGCAGCGCGGCCGCCGTCGTGAGCGTGAGCGACGCGCTCGCCGCTGAATTGAGAGAGCGGATGCCCGCCCCGATGCACCCGCTCGTGCACGTGGTCGGCAACGGCGTCGACACCCGGCAGTTCCGCCCGGGCGAGCGCGAGGCGGGCGAGCGGCTGCGCGTGCTGTTCGTCGGCAGGATGATTCCCGAGAAGGGCGCCGACGTGCTGCTCGACGCCGTCGCGCTGCTCGACCGGAACGACCTCGAGGTGCTGATCGTCGGCAGCCACGGCTTCGACGCGGGCGCCGCCCTCACGCCGTTCGAGCGCGGCCTGCGGGCGCGTGCCGCCGCAGTGACGACACCCGTGCGCTTCCTGCCGTTCGAGCCCCGCACGGCGCTGCCCGCTCTGCTGCGCTCGGCCGACCTGCTCGTGGTGCCGTCGCGGTGGGCCGAGCCGTGGGCGCTGACCGTCGGCGAGGGCCTCGCGAGCGGGCTGCCCGTCGTGGCCGCGCGCGCCGGCGGCATCCCCGACGCGCTCGCCGGCGCAGGCATCCTCGTCGAGTGCGAGGACGCGCCCGCGCTCGCCGCGGCGATCGCCCGCCTCGCCGACGACGCCGAGCTGCGCCGCACGATGGGCGCCGGCGCGCGGGCCCGCGCCGTCGAACGGGACTGGTCGTGGTCATGGGCGCAGCTGCGCGACGTGCTGGACGGATTGGACTGAGATGGCTTTCGACGCACTGAGCACGCCCGCCCCGACCGAGACGGCGGGCGTCCGGCGGCCACGCGTGCTGCGCATCGCCCACCATGCCGTGGTCTCGGAATGGCGCCAGCGCGAGCGCGAGCTGCGCGCCCTCGGCGCCGAGGTGTCGCTGATCTCATCGCAGCGGTGGAACGAGGGCGGCGCCGAGCTCACGCTCGACCCCGCGGGCGACCGCTTCGTGACCGGGGCGCGGACGATCGGCCGCCACCCCAGCGTCTTCCTGTACGACCCGCGGCCGATCTGGCGAGCGCTCGGGCAGCGGCCCGACATCATCGACATCCACGAGGAGCCGAACTCGCTCGCTGCGGCCGAGGTGCTGCTGCTGCGCCGGCTGCGCGGCAGCAGCGCGCCCTACCTGCTCTATTCGGCCCAGAACATCCGCAAGCGCTACCCGGTGCCGTTCCGCTGGCTCGAGCGGCGCGCGCTCGCCGGCGCGGGCGCCGTGTACGTCTGCAACGGCGAGGCCGGCGAGATCGTGCGCGCCAAGGGCCTGCGCGGAATCGCCCGCTACCTGCCGCTCGGGCTGCGCCTCAGCCTGTTCTCGCCCGCGCGTCGCGAGGCGCCGCACGGCACGAAGACCATCGGCTACGTGGGGCGGCTGGAGGAGCGCAAGGGGCTCGCCGTGCTCGTGCGAGCCGTCGCGCGGCACGCGGACTGGCGTCTCGAGCTCACCGGCGACGGGCCGCAGCGCGCCGAGCTCGCCGCTCTTGCGCGCGAGCTCGGCGCCGCAGATCGCATACATTTCCTCGGCTTCGCCTCGGGCCCGGAGCTCGCCCAGCGCTACCGCGCCGTCGACGTCGTCGCCGTGCCGTCGCTGCCCACTCCGGGCTGGCTCGAGCAGTTCTGCCGCGTCGCGGTCGAGGCGATGGCGTGCGGGGTTCCCGTTGTCGGCAGCGACTCGGGGGCGATCCCCGAAGTGCTCGGCGACGCGGGCCTCATCGCGACCCCGGGCGACGTCGACGCATGGGAGCGCGCGCTCGCCGAGGCGCTCGAGCCCGCGCGCTGGGGCGAGCTGCGTCGCCGCGGGCTCGCGCGCGCCGAGGGCTTCACCTGGGCAAGCGTCGCCCGCGCGCACCGCGACCTGTACGACGAGCTGCTGGCGCCGCGCGCGCTGCAGCACGCGCGGCCGGCACCGGGCGCGCAGCCGACGCCGGCGAGCGCCCGGCCGACGCCCCAGGTCGTCGTCGTCGCCTACGGTGACCCGGCCCCGCTCGATGAGTGCCTGGCCGGCCTCGGGGGCCGGTTCCCGGTCACGGTCGTCGACAACTCGTCGCTGCCCGAGACGCGCGCCGTCGCCGCCAAGCACGGCGCCCGCTACCTCGACGCGGGCGGCAACCTCGGCTTCGCCGGCGGGGTCAACCTGGCCATCGCCGATCTCAAGACCCGCGCTCTCGACGGCGCCGACGTGCTGCTCCTCAACCCCGATGCACACGTCGACGCCGTCGGGATCCGCGTGATGCAGGCGCGACTGGCCGCCTCACCCGATCTCGCCGCCGTCGGCGCCACGCAGCGCGAGCCGGGCGGCGACGCGCCGGTGCGCGTGTGGTGGCCCTTCCCCACGCCGTGGGGCGCCTGGCTCGAGGCCGCAGGCCTCGGCGCGCTCAACCGGCGCAAGGGCTTCGCGATCGGCTCCGTGCTGCTGCTGCGAGCAGAGGCGCTGGCCGAGCTCGGCCCGCTCGACACCCGGTTCTTCCTCTACGCGGAAGAAACCGATTGGCAGTTCCGCGCGCGCCGCGCCGGCTGGCGCATCGCGGTCGCCGACGTCGAGGCGACGCACGAGGGCGGCGGCACAGGCGGCGACCCCCGGGTGCGCGAGTCCCACTTCTACGGCAGCGCGGAGCGCTACCTGCGCAAGCACTACGGGCCGGTCGGCTGGCACGTCTATCGCGCCGCCAACGTCGTCGGCGCCGGTCTGCGCGGCGCCCTTCTTCCCGGCGTGCGTGGCGCCGCAGCACGGCGGCGATTCGAGCTGTTCACGCGCGGCCCCGTGCGTGTGGAGGAGGCGATGGGATGACGCGGCTGAACGTCGTGCACGTCGTGTGCACGGATGCCTTCGCGGGCGTCGAGCGCTACGTCCGCAACTCGGCGCTCTGGCTGAGTGCGAGCGGATGCCGCGTGACCGTCGTCGGCGGCGCCGAGGCGGCCCTGCGCCCCGTGCTCGAGGACGCGGGCGTCGCGTGGCTGCCCGGAGCGACGCCGGCCCAGGCGCTGCGCTCGCTGCGCGGGGTGCGGCACGCCGACGTGATCAACACGCACATGACGGCGGCCGACGCGGTCGGGGCGGTGGCCGGCGGGCTGCTACGTGCGCCGGTCGTGAGCACCCGGCACTTCGCGGCGGCGCGCGGCAGCAGCGCCGCGGCGCGCGTGCTCGGCGGGGGCATCCGCCGGCGGGTGGCCGCGCAGCTCGCGATCTCGGACTACGTCGCGGGGCGCATCGACGGCCGGAGCACGACGGTGCGATCCGGCGTTCAGAATGCCGCCGCGGTCACGGCGCCGCGCGAGCGCACGGTGCTCGTCGCGCAGCGGCTCGAGCCCGAGAAGCAGACCCGCCTCGCGCTCGAGGCGTGGGCGCGCCTGCGCGCGGGCGCAGGCGACAGCGGCCGGGATGCCTGGCGGCTCGTGATCGCCGGCGACGGCTCGCAGCGGGGGCAGCTCGAGCAGCTCGCCCGCGAGCTCGGCATCGCCGGCGAGGTCGACTTCCTCGGCCACCGCAGCGACATGGACGAGCTCTATCGCACGGCGGGTGCTCTGCTCGCGACGACCCCGATCGAGGCGTTCGGCCTCGCGGTGCTCGAAGCGATGTCGCACGGGCTGCCCGTCGTCGCGGCCGCCGCGGGCGGCCACCTCGAAACGGTCGGCGGGGTGGCGGGCGCGGCGCTGTTCGCGCCGGGCGACGCGGATGCCGCAGCGGGGCAGCTCGCGCGCCTGATCGGCGACCCTCGCGAGCGCGTGCGCTACGGAGACGCGCTGCGCGAGCGGCAGCGCGAGCTGTTCACCGCCGAGCGCCAGACCGAGGGAACGCTGCGCCTGTTCTGGGCGGTGGTGGGGTCGCGATGAAACTCGTCGTCTGCTCGCTCGAGCCGTGGGACCACGTCTGGCGGCGCAACCAATACCTCGTCGATGCGCTGCTCGCCGACGACCCGACCCTGGAAGTGCTGTTCGTCGAGCCGCCCGCCGACCCCCTGCACGCCCTGCTGCATGGGCGCCCCGCCCAACGCGGCCTCGGGCTGCGCGCCGTGCCGGGCTACGGGGGTCGCCTCGGCGTCCTCCAGCCCACGAAGCCGCTGCCGCGGCAGCTCGGCCCGCTGGCCGACGCCGCGCTCGAGCGCTCGGTGGTCGAGACGGTCCGCAGGCTGGGCTGGCAGAACCCGGTGCTGTGGGTCAACGACCCCGGCTGGGCCGGGCTCGTCGCACGCACCGGCTGGAGCGCGATCTACGACGTGACCGACGACTGGGCCGTGGCCGACCGCGCCCCGCGCGAGCACGCGCGACTGCAGGCGGCCGACGCCGCACTGCTCGCACGCTGCGCGGCCGTCGTCGTCTGCTCGCCGGCCCTCGCCGCGCGCAAGGGCGCGCAGCGCCGGGTCGAGCTGATTCCCAACGCGGTGGATGCTGACCGCTACCGGGTCCCCCGACCCCGGCCGGACGACCTGCCGCGCGGCGCCGTCGCGCTCTACGTCGGCACCCTGCACGAGGACCGCCTCGACGTCGACCTGGTGCTCGGCACGGCGGCGCGGCTGCGCCCGAGCGGGGGCACCCTCGCGCTGCTCGGCCCGAACGCGCTGTCGCCGGCGAACACCGAGCGGCTGGCCGCGGCGCCAGGCATCCGCCTGCTCGGCTCTCGCCCGCGCGATGCGGTGCCTGCCTATCTTCAGCACGCCCACGCGCTGCTCGTGCCGCACGTGACCGACGAGTTCACCGACAGCCTCGACCCGCTGAAGCTCTACGAGTACCTCGCCGTCGGCCGCCCGATCATCAGCACGCCCGTGGCGGGCTTCCGCGATCTCGATGTGGCGGCCGGGGCGACGGTGGCGGGCGGCGAGGCGTTCGGCACGGCCGTCGCCGCGGTGCTGGCCTCGTGGCGGCCGAGCAGGGTGCGCGCAGAGCTGCCCAGTTGGCGCGACCGGGCGACGGAGATGCGGCGCGTGCTGGAGCGCGCCGCGGGACGGATGGAGGTGCCGGCATGAGCGGCGTCATCGTGAACGAGTGGATCGAGCCGCAGGGCGGGGCCGAGAAGGTGCTCGACAGCTTCGCCGTCACCTACCCCGACGCGCAGATCGTGTGCCCCTGGAACGACGCGCCGGGGCGGTACGCGAGCTTCCGGGTGACGGAGAGCCGCCTTGCGCGCGGGCCCCTGCGCCGGCACAAGGCGCTCTCGATGCCGTTCATGCTCTCGGACTGGCGGCACGTGAAGGTGAAGGATGCCGACTGGGTGCTGTGCTCAAGCCACCTGTTCGCACACCACGCCCGGCTGCAGGGAACCGCCCGAGACGCGAAGAAGTACGTGTTCGTGCACTCGCCCGCCCGGTACATCTGGGAGCCGCAGCTCGACGATCGCGGTGCGGGGGTCCTCAAGCGCATGGCCGCCGTTCCGCTCAAGGCCGTCGACCGCCGGCGTGCGCAGGAGGCGCACAAGATCGCCACGGTGAGCCGCTTCGTCGCCGAGCGCGTCGAGCGCTGCTGGGATCGTGAGAGTACCGTGATCCACCCGCCCGTCGACGTGAGCGCCTTCGCCGACGACGCCGTCGGCGAGCTCAGCGCCGACGAGCGCCGCCTGCTCGACACGCTGCCCGAGACCTTCGTGCTGGGGGCGTCCCGCTTGGTGCCCTACAAGCGCGTCGACGTCGCGCTCGCCGCGGGCGAGGCGGCGCAGCTGCCCGTCATCGTCGCGGGCGACGGCCCCGACCGCGCGCGCCTCGAGGCGCTGGCCGCCGAGCAGAGCAGCCCCGTCCACTTCGTCGGCCGGCCGAGCACCCCGCTGCTGCGCGAGCTGTACCGCCGCAGCCTCGTCTACGTCTTCGCGCCCGTGGAGGACTTCGGCATCATGCCCGTCGAGGCGATGGCCACGGGAACACCGGTGCTCGTGAGCGCCCTGGGCGGCGCGTCGGAGACCGTCGTGGACGGCGTCTCGGGCGTCCACCTGCGCTCGTTCGACCGCGGCGAGCTGCGCCGCGCCGTCGAGGCAGCCGCGACGCTCGACCCCGAGGCCTGCCGCGCCCGCGCCCGCGAGTTCGACGGCGCCGGGTTCGGTGCGCGCATCAGGGAGTGGATGGCGAGCTGAGCCGCGGCCGCAGCGCCGCGGCGATCTCGTCGACGGCCGCGACCAGCTCGTGCGCGACCGCGTTCCACACCCGCGGGGGATGCCCCATCGGGTCGATCACGTCGTCATCGGGGTCCGCGCCCAGCATCTCCACCGGGTGCCTGCCGGAGGCCTCGGCCTCGAGCCACGCGCGGCTGAGGCCCGCGGCCGGTGGCCGGTGCGCCGTGATCCACCGGGCGAACTGCTTGATGGTGAACACGCGCGGCCACAGCTCCGCGTCGTCGGCGACGAGCTCGCGCGCCTGCTGCCGTGTCATCGTGATGACGAGATCGGCGAGCGCGAGGATGCCCGGCGTGAGCTGCGTGCTCTGGTGGGACTCGAGCCGCACGCCGAGGCCCGTGGCGACCCTGACGGTATCGGCGGGGATCTGATGGCCGCCGGGCAGGAACCCCGCCGACGCGACCTCGGCCCCGGCATCCGACAGCGCCCGCCGGGCGAGCGCCGCGGCGAGCGGCGATCTGCACATGTTCGCCGTGCAGACGAAGAGCAGCGACGGTCTCACGCTCTCACCGGCCATGGCCCGGTGCCTCACGCCACCTGCCGGGCGGCGCCCTTGATGTAGTAGGCCTCGCTCGGCTTCGAGACCGAGCGGCGCGACTTGTTCGCGACGATGCCGAGCAGCGGAACGCCGTTCTGGCCGAGCGTGTCGACGGTGCTCGCGAGCAGGTCGCGCGTGACCTTGCGAACGCCGGCGACGATGGCGACGCCGTCCGCGTGCTTTCCGAGCAGTGTCGCGTCGACCACGGTCAGCGCGGGCGGCGAGTCGATCACGACGAAGTCGGCGATCTGGCGCAGGTGCCCGAGCACGGCCGCGAGATCGGATGACGCGAGCAGGTCTCCCACGGCGTGGGCGGTGTCCCCGGCGGGCAGGATGCGCAGGCCGGCGTACGGCGTCGCGTGCAGCTCTGCGTCGATCTCGTGCGCCGAGACGCCGGAGTGTGAGCTGGACTTCTCGAGGATGGCGGCGAGGCCGTCGCCCTCGGCTGCGTCGAGGAAGTAGCGGTGCAGGGTCGGCCGGCGCATGTCGCCGCCGACGAGGATGACCTTCTTGCCTGCCCGGGCGAGCGACAGCGCGAGGTTCGCCGACACGAAGGACTTGCCCTCGCCCGGCTGCGCGCTCGTCACCACGATGACCGGCGAGCGCTTCGGCAGCAGCACCTGGATCGACGTGCGCACGCTGCGCATGCCCTCGAGAAGGGCGGTCGGGCGCACACCGGCGGCGGGCAGCAGGTCCTTGCCGCGCGCGGCGCGGCGGTCGAGGACGAGCTCGCCGAGCGAGCGCAGCCCGGTCAGGTGCTCGAACTCGCGCTCGTCGCGCACCCGCGTGTCGAACTGGTCGCGGATGAGCGCGACGCCGATTCCGGCGATGAGCCCGGCGAGCAGGGCGACCGCGACCACGGTGAGGGTGCCGGGGGCGGTGGAGACGCCCGGCTGCGCTGCCGTCATGACGAGCAGCGGCGCGCCCGCGTTCTTGACCGTCTGCAGCTGGTCGCCCACGCTGCCGAGGTCGCTGAGGGCGCTCGTCAGGCTCGCCTGGACGACCGCGTCGTTCGGGTGGGCGGTGGCCTGCTGCTGGTACTGCTGGGCTTGCGCGCTCGCATCCTTCTGGCGCGCGGTCAGTGTCTTCACGGCGTCGTCGACCTGCGCCTGCAGGTACGTGCCGTACTGCTTGACGACGGCCGTCGCCTGTCGCTGCGCCGCAACGGGGTCGTTCGATTTCGCCGCGATGTCGAGCGTCGTGGTCTGCGCTCCCGCGGTGCTCGTCACCGTGATCGTGCCGAGCAGCGCGGTCGCCGGCAGCCCGACGGACCGGGCGGCGGGCCCGAGCACCTTCTCCGTCGTCGCCGTCGACGAGTCGAAGTCGACCTGCACACCACCCAGCTCACCCGTCTGGGCGGCCTGGCTGAACGTCGGGTTCTCGCGCACGATCGCGGTCGCGGTGTAGCTGATGACGCGAACCTGCAGATAGCCGACGGCCGCCGCCGCCGCGATCACCATCATGACCGCGATCAGCAGGCGACGCGCCCACAGCACATCGATGAGTTGCCTGAAAGTCACGGTCTTCCTGTCGTCGGGTGGCGCGTGGCGGTCGATCGGTCGGGTGACCGACGCCATTCGATTACTAGTGAAGCATCCTCACCTTGATCGCTACACCCCCCGTTGGGGAGAGCGCCCGCCGGGGGCCGCCGTGGCTAGCCTGAGGGCCGTGAAGATCATCCCCACCGACGTGAGCGGCCTCATCGTCTTCGAGCCGGAGCCGCATCGGGACGAGCGGGGCTACTTCACCCGCACCCTGGACGTGAACGAGCTGCGCTCTGCGGGGATCGATCCGCACGGCTTCGTCCAGGAGAACCAGTCGCGGTCGTATCAGGGCGTCGTGCGCGGCATGCACGGCCGCCTCGGCACGGGTGAGGCGAAGCTCGTGCGCTGCGCGCACGGCGCCGTGCTCGACGTCGTCGTCGATGCGCGGCCCGACTCGCCGAGCTACGGAGAGGTGCGCCGCTTCGTGCTCGACGACCAGGTGCACCGTCAGCTCTACATCCCTCGCGGCTTCCTGCACGGGTTCCAGGCACTGACCTCGGTCACCGACGTCTGCTACAAGATGGACGACTTCTACGCGCCGGGCTTCGACGTCACCGTGGCTTTCGACGACCCCGAGCTGGCGATCGCGTGGCCGGCCCCCATCACCGTCGTGAGCGAGCGCGATCGCGCCGGCATCTCGTGGGGCGAGTTCCGCAGCAGGGTCGAGGCGGCCTGAGCCGTCAGCCGCGGCCGGCGTCTTCCTGCAGGGCGAGCCGCCCGTCGCGCTCCAGATAGCGCTCGCCGGTCTGCGGGCACACGAACGCGCCGTCGGCGAGCGCCGCGAGGCGCACGCCGGCGCGTCCGACCCAGGCGACGCGCGCGGCGGGCGAGCCGGCGACCACGGCGAAGTCGGGCACGTCCGAGACGACCACGGCGCCCGGCTCGACGACGGCCCAGCGCCCGATGACGGCGGGCCCGACGCAGCGCGCGCCCGCGCCGATCACCGCGCCGCTGCGCACCGTCACGCCCGCGAGATGGTCGCCGACCCGGCTGGCGAGGACCGCCTCCGCCTCGATCGTGACGGCGTCTTCGACCAGAACGGATTCCTGCAGCCGCGCGCCCTCGCGCACGACGCAGTTGCGGCCGATGAGCACGTTGCGGCCGATCACGGCTCCCGCTCGGATGTCGCAGCCGGTGCCCACCCGCGCGAACTCCCCGACGCGTGCGAGCCGATTCACCCGCGAGCGGTCGCCGATCGATGCGGTGGGGTCGATGCCAGGGGTGCGCACGGCGTGCATCGTGCTCAATACGCACCCACCGGGCGCAGGAGCACGCGGACCGTGCGCCAGAGGATGACGAGATCGCCCATCAGTGACCAGTTCTCGACGTAGAAGAGGTCGATGCGCACGCTCTCGTCCCAGCTCAGGTCGCTGCGTCCGCTGATCTGCCACATCCCGGTCAGTCCGGGTTTGATGTACAGCCGGCGCCGCACGTGGTCGGCGTATTCGGCGACCTCGCTCGGCAGCGGCGGCCGTGGGCCGACGAGGCTCATGTCGCCGACGAGCACGTTCCATAGCTGCGGCAACTCGTCGATGGAGTACCTGCGCAGCACGCGGCCGATGCGCGTGACGCGCGGGTCGTCCCTCAGCTTGAAGAGCATGCCGTTGCCGTCGTCGGCGAGCTCGCGCAGCGTGGCGAGTCTGGCCTCGGCATCCGTCACCATCGACCGGAACTTGATCATGCGGAACGTGCTGCCGTCCTTGCCGACCCGGGTCTGCCGGAAGAGGACGGGGCCGCCGTCGTCGAGTCTAATCGCGATGGCGGCGGCGAGTAGCAGGGGGCTGAGAGCGAGCAGGGCCGCCCCGGCGAGCAGCGCGTCGACGAGGCGCTTGAGGGTGTGCTTGCCGCCTTCGAAGCGCGGGATCTCGACATGGATGAGCGGCAGGCCCTGCACGGGGCTGAAGTGCACCCGCGGGCCGGCCACATCGACGAGGCGCGACGCGAGCACGAGGTCGGCGCCGCTGCGCTCGAGACTCCAGCTGAGGTTGCGCACGAACTCGCCCTCGTCGTGCGGCTGGCTGGCGACGATGACGGCGTCGGCGTCGAAGTCGACCGCGGCCTGCGCCACGGTGCCCGGCTCGCACACGACGGGCACGCGGCTCGTGCCCTCGCTCACGAGGTCGACGCCGGTGTCGGTCACGGCGGCGCCGACGACGTTGTAGCCCGCCCCGGCGAGGCTGATCTGGCGCAGCACGTAGCGCACGTCCTGCGCGCTGCCCACGACGAGGGCGCGCTGCAGATAGCGCTTGTCGACGGGCATTCCGGCGAGCCAGGTCCGCCAGCTCCAGCGGCCGGCGACGAGCAGCAGCAGTCCGACGGGCAGCGCCGCGGCGAACTCCCGGCCGAGGTGGATGGCGAGCAGGATGTCGACCACGCCGAGAACGCCGAACACGCCGATGCTGGTGTTGAGCACGTGCTTGTACTCGGCGGTGCTGCTGTGCAGCGTGCGGCGGCCGTGGCTGCCGACGAGGAACAGGGCGAGGTACCACACGGTGCCGATGGCGACGCACACCGCGAGCTCGCGGCCCATGGGGCCGTGGAAGCTGAGCCAGTAGCCGATGGCGAAAGAGGTTCCCATCGCGAGGGCGATGGCTGCGGCATCCGTGAGTCGCAGCCCGGTGAGGTAGCGGCGAGTCAGGCGCGCCTCGGGGGAGCGCTTGGTCTCGACGCGTGAGGGAGAGGGGGTTGAACCCGCCCTCGCGATGGGAAGTGCGGTGGGGTGCACGTCGGTGGTCATGGGCTCGGCATTCTCCGAAGGGGGTTAGTGAGAATTACTCGACTATGCCGACGTTAGTGACCGATGCGCGAGGGCACCGCCCCCACTGCTGGGGGTGAGGATTCTTCAACTATACGCGAAGCGGCCCGAAGCGCCGGTCACACCGGGCTTCGGGCCGCTCGAGCGCGGCGAGTCGCGAGCGCGACTCGGCCGGATTCAGAAGTTGATCATGTGCCCCGTGAGGCCGTGGAACGCCTCCTGCAGCGCCTCCGACAGGGTCGGGTGCGTGTGCACGTTGCGCGCGAGCTCGTTCGCGCCGAGGTCCCACTTCTGGGCCAGGGTGAGCTCGGGCAGCAGCTCGGAGACGTCGGGGCCGATCATGTGCGCGCCGACCAGCTCGAGGTGCTTCTTGTCGGCGATCACCTTGACGAAGCCGGTGGGGTCGGCAAGGCCGTGCGCCTTGCCGTTGGCGGTGAAGGGGAACTGCGCGACGACGACGTCGTAGCCCTCGGCCTTCGCCTGCTCCTCGGTGAGGCCGAACGAGGCGACCTGCGGCTGGCAGAACGTGGCGCGGGGCATCATGCGGTAGTCGCCGAGGGTCATGGTCTCGGCGCCGCCGATGGTCTCGGCGGCCACGACGCCCTGCGCCTCTGCCACGTGGGCGAGCTGCAGCTTGGCGGTGACGTCGCCGATCGCGTAGATGTTCGGCACGTTGGTGCGCATGTGGTCGTCGATCGCGATGGCGCCGCGGTCGGTGAGCTGCACGCCGGTCGACTCGAGGCCGTAGCCGGTCACGTTCGGCGCGAAGCCGATCGACATGAGCACCTTGTCCGCTGTGATCGAGCCCTGCGCGCCGTCCTTGTTGCCCGTGTAGCTCACGGTCACGCCGTCGGCGCCGTTGTCGACGACCGACTCGACCTTCGTGTCGACCAGGATGTTGACGCCGAGCTTCTTGTACTGCTTCTGGATCTCCTTCGAGACATCCGCGTCCTCGTTGGGCAGCGCGCGCGGCAGGAACTCGATGATCGTCACGTCGACGCCGTAGTTCTTGAGGACGTAGGCGAACTCCATGCCGATCGCGCCGGCGCCGACGATCACGATCGACTTCGGCAGCTCGCGAGTGAGGATCTGCGACTCGTAGGTCACGACGTTGTCGGAGAGCTGCACGCCGGGCAGCAGGCGCACGGTCGAGCCCGTGGCGATGATGGCGTTGGCGAACGAGACGATCTCGGTCGAGCTGTCGGACTTCGTCACCTCGATGGTGTTCGCGTCGAGGAAGCGGCCGCGGCCGTCGAACTCGGTGATGCCGTTCTTCTTCATCAGGAAGTGGACGCCCTTGACGCGCCCGTCGGCGACGCTGCGGCTGCGGTCGAACGCCGCGCCGTAGTCGAAGCTCACCTCGCCCGAGATGCCGAAGGTCTTGGCATCGTTGTGGAAGATGTGGGCGAGCTCCGCATTGCGCAACAGCGCCTTCGAGGGGATGCAGCCCACGTTGAGGCACACGCCGCCCCAGTACTTCTCTTCGATGATGGCGGTCTTGAGACCGAGCTGAGCGGCGCGGATGGCGGCGACATAGCCGCCGGGGCCCGCACCGAGGACAACGACGTCAAAGTGTGCACTCACGCCTCAAACCTATTCCTGTGCGTCGCGCGTCGCTAACTCGGCCCAGCGAACTCCCGAGTCCGCGGGGCGCCTCTCACCGCTCGGCGTCGGGCAGGTACGCCGCCGCCTGCAGACGGAACAGTTCGGCATAGCTCCCGTCGAGGGTCATCAGCTCGTCGTGAGAGCCATGCTCGGCCACGCGCCCGTGGTCGAGCACGTAGATGCGGTCGGCATTGCGCACGGTCGAGAAGCGGTGAGAGATGATCAGCGCGGCCCTGCCCTGCAAGGTGCGGCGCAGCGACGAGAACAGCTCGTCCTCCGCCCGCGGGTCGAGGGCGGCGGACGGCTCGTCGAGAACGACGAGCGGGGCATCCCGATAGAACGCGCGCGCGATGGCGACGCGCTGCCACTGCCCGCCCGAGAGGTCGTGACCGCCCTCGAACACGCGGGTGAGCGGCGTCTCGTAGCCCGCGGGCAGTGCCGAGAGGGCGCCGTCGATGTCCGCAGCGCTCGCCGCGGCGCGCACGGATGCCTGATCGGGGGTGTCGTCGGGGCGGCCGAGCGCGATGTTGGTCTCGGCGTCGAGCGCGTAGCGCACGAAGTCCTGGAAGATCACGGCCGTGCTCGCGCGCACGGCCCCCGGCGGCAGATCGGTCACGGGCACGCCGTCCCAGGTGACCGCGCCGTGGTCGGCGGGGAAGAGGCCGGCCAGCACCTTGGCGAGCGTCGTCTTGCCCGAGCCGTTCTCGCCGACGAGGGCGACCACCTCGCCGCGGCCGATGCGCACCGAGACGCCGTCGAGCGCGGCTTCGACGCGCCCCGGGTAGGTGAACCGCACGTCCCGCGCGACGATCTCGTCGAAGTCGATCGGGTCCCCGTGTACCTCGAGTTCGGGCACGCGCGGTGCGAGGGTCATGAACTCGTGCAGGTCGTCGAGGAAGAGCCCGGATTCGAAGATCGTCTGCACGCCGCCGGACAGCGCCTGGACCTGCGTCGCGAGCATGCGCACCGCGACGAGCGCGGCGCCGGCGGCCGCGACGCTCAGGCCGCCGCCCGCGATCAGCCAGACGAGCACGAGCAGCGTGCCGCCGAGCACGAGAGCGGCGGTCAGCTGCCCGATCAGGTTGAAGCCGCCGCGTCTGCGCAGGTGCGCGCCGAGCTCGTGCAGATAGCGCCCGTAGAGCGCATCGAGCCGCGCGCGCAGGTTGCGCGACAGGCCGAAGGCGCGCACCTCCTTGGCCTCGTCGCGGCCGGTCAGCAGAAGCAGCAGATAGGTGCGCAGCCGCGCCCGCTGGGTCTGCGCGACGTTGAAGCGGTACTCGAGCCGGCTCTCCTGGCGGGAGGTGAGCATCACGGGGATCCCGCTGATCAGGATGAGGGGCAGCAGCAGCGGGCTCAGCGAGTACAGGGTGGCGACCAGGCCGATGCTCGTCGCGAGGGCGCCGATGCACGAGATGACGCCGTTCGTCACCTGGAACGGCCGGGTCAGGGCGCTCGAGCGCACCCGGTCGAGTCGGTCGAAGAACGTCGAGTCCTCGAACTGCCTCAGGCCGACGCCGGTCGAGACGTCGAGCACGCGCCGCCACATCGTGCGCGTGACGGACTCCCCGACGAAGCGCGAGAGCGAGCCCTGCAGCGAGCCGGTCGCCGCCGTGATGGCGGTGAGCAGGGCGAGCACGGCGACGGGCAGCACGACGTCCGCCGCCCCGGTGCGAGCAACGTCGAGGATGCCTGTGAGCACCCACTGCGTCGCGAGCACCTGCAGCGCCGTCAGCCCCGCGCCGACCAGTTGCAGAGCGGTCAGCGCGGCGAACGAGCGGCGCGCCGACTCCCAGACGAGCGCGGTGCTCTCGCGAACGAGGCGGGAGAGGCGGCCGACGCTCTTCTTGGGCGCGGGCGCCCCGGTCGGGGTCGGGCTCACAGTCGGAGGCTACCCTTGACGAGCATCTCTCAGTTAGTGTTCGAGGCCCCCCTCATCTGGGCACAGCTGAGGGATTGTCAGGTTTTCCTGCGCATTGTTACCGTCGGACCACCCGTGCGGGGGCTTCTCGTCGGGTGTCTCCCGGATCACAAGGATCGCAACATGGCATATGAAGCACCTCGCGTCCGAACGGTCGGGCTCGTCGCCGACGTGACTCTCGCTCAGGGCCAGTTCGGCCATGACGACCAGTGGGTGTCCATCGACACCACCACGGGTCAGATCACGCAGTACGGACCGACCTACGGCACGCATGTCTCCTGAGACCTGCGTGTCGCCCCTGGCGCGGTTCGCCGCGCCAGGGGCCCCGGGAAGCGATGACTGACCGCGACTACGTCCGCCCGACGCCCGACGAGATCGCCTTCGGCGTCGTCGGCGACACCGCGGGCTTCTCGGTGACCGGCCTGCACCCGACCGGCGCGCGTGCCGCGCTCGAGCTCGAGATCGCCCGCTGCTTCGGTGACCGGCCTGTCTATGTCAGCTTCTCGGGCGGCCGCGACTCCTCCGCCGTGCTGGCCGTCGCCACATCGGTCGCACGTCAGCGCGGGCTGCCCGACCCGATCCCCGTGATCCGGCGCTATCCGGGCGATCCCGACTCCGATGAGACCTCTTGGCAGAACCTGGTGCTCGAGCACCTCGGCATCCGGCATCCGATCGTCATCGACGTCGTCGAGCGCGCGACGTACCTCGACGACGCGGTGACGGCGAATCTGCGCCGCCGCGGCCTGCTGTGGCCGCCGGCGCTGCAGCTCGACGACCCGATGCTGCCGCTCGTCGCCCACGGAACCCTCCTGACCGGCGAAGGCGGCGACGAAGTGCTCGGCCCCCGCCGCATCACGCCGCTCACCCTGCTGCTGAGGCTCGGCCGTCGCCCGCGCCCCGCGCTTCTGCGCTGGGCGCTGCTTTCGGTGTTCCCACGTGGCCGCGGGCGTCTGAATCGCGAGCTGAGACAGGGCATGGGCTGGCTCACGGATGCCGGGCGCCGCGAGCTCGTCGAGAGGCTGCGCGCGGCCGATCACCGCCCGTGGCACTGGGGGCGCGAGACGATCGAGCTGCTGGGGCGCCGCGTTCCCGACGTGCTCGCGCGCAACTATCAGAGGGCCGCAGACGACCACGGCGTGCGCATCGCGCACCCGCTGCTCGCGCCCCGCTTCGTGCGCGCGCTCGCCGCGGAGGGAGGCCGGTGGGGATTCGCCGGCCGCACGGCCGTGATGCGCCATCTCTTCTCCGACCTGCTGCCAGACGAGCTGCTCGCCCGCTCGACGAAGGCGCACTTCGGCGCGGTGCGGTGGGGCGACGCCGAGCGCCGCTTCGCGCGGGACTGGGACGGCGGCGGCCTGCCGCAGTGGATCGACCCGGAGCGGATCCGCGCCGAGTGGCTCTCCGAGCACCCCGCGGGTGCGTCGGTGCTCGCGCTGCACGCGGCGTGGCTGCATGCCGAGGGGCTGCCTGTCGAAGGCGCCTCCGAGGTGAGCGGCGCCCCCGGCGCGCAGGCGGCGGCGTCCCCCCGAAATGGGCATAACTGAGACATTGTCAACTATCGGGTGCCTCGTTAGCTTCGAATCAAGCCTGTGCCGGGACTTCCTGCCGGGTGACTCATTCAACGAAGAAAGGAGCCCGCAATGGCATACGAAGCTCCCAGCATCCGTACCGTCGGTTCGGTCTCTGGCACCACGCTCGCGCAGGGGACGGACGGCAACGACGACCAGTTCCTGTTCTTCACCTGGGGCACCGACCACAAGGTGTCCTGAGCCGAGCCGGTGACCGTCCCCCGGGCGGATCCGTCCGCCCGGGGGATTCCCGCTCCATCGACCCGACCAGTGAGAGCAGCCGCATGAGCACCCGTCCCCGCCTCCGCCGCGTCGCGGCCCTCGGCCCTCACGGCTGGGGCCGCATCGCGCGCACCGCCGTCGTTGCGCGGCGCATCGAGCGGTCCCTGCGCCGCGAGACCCTCGACGCGACCGCGCGCCGCTTCGGCGCGGTGCTCGCCTTCGAGCCGCCGCGCGAGGCCGATGCGCTGCCGGCGCTGAGTGCCGCCGAGCGCGGCGAGCTCGCCCTCGCGGCGCGCGTGCTTCAGCACCGGCCGTTCAACGGCACCTGCCTGCGCAGAGCCCTGGTCTTCGCCGACATCCTGCGTGACCGTGCCCCCGTGCTGCGCGTCGGCGTGGCCAAAGACGGCGGCGAGGTGACCGCGCACGCGTGGGTCGAGCTCGACGGCGTCTCACTCGACCCCATGGCGCTCGAGCGCTTCACCGTTCTGCGCGCACCCGAGCTGGAGGCCGCGAAATGACCTGGCGCACCACGATCTACGGCCTCAGCGTGCAGGCCGACCGCGCGCTGCACGCGGCGCCCACCGAGCTCTGGACCCACGCCGCCGACGTGTCGCTGACCCACGAGCAGCACGAGGTGCCCTCGCACGGCCCCGGCGATGGCGTCATCACGATGCACTACGCGCCGGGCGGCGAGGACCTCTATTACTGCGAGCAGCGCGCGGACGGCACGTACCTGCTCGTCTTCGTGGATGCCTGCGAGTTCGAGGTCTCGGAGGACCTCACGCAGGCGGTCGTCCGGCGACACCGGGGCGCGACCCCCGGCATCGAGTCCGTGCTGACCCTCGGGGGCTTCCTCGCCTGGCAGCTCTATCAGCGCGGGCACCTCGTGCTGCACGCGAGTGCGGTCGAGGTCGGCGGCGGCGCGATCGCCTTCACGGGCAACTCCGGCATGGGCAAGTCCACGATGGCGACCCTGATGTGCGCCGCCGGTGCGCGGATGCTGGCCGACGACGTGCTGCGCATCGACTCGGTCGACGCGCAGCCGGTGGCGCGCCGCGGCTCGTCCGAGCTGCGGCTGCGCAAGGGCGCCGACACGCTCGCCGCCGCATTCGACGGGGCATCCCCCGATCGCCGCCAATCGGCCGACGACCGCCAGGTGCTGCGCCCTGCAGATCAGGCGGGCGACCGGCTGCCGCTGCGCGCCCTCTTCATTCCGCTGCCGACCCGCGACTCCGACGAGATCCGCATCGACCGGATCTCGCCGGTCGACGCGGTCTTCCTCCTGCTGCGCTTCCCGCGACTGCTCGGCTGGCAGGACGAGCGCGTGCGCACGGCACAGTTCGCGCTTATGAGCGCGGTCGCGGCATCCGTGCCGCTCAGCCTCATCCACGTGCCGTGGGGTCCGCCGTTCAGCGCCGGCATCGCGCCGGCGATCCGCGCAGAGCTCGAGCTCGAGCGGCAGGGGCGGCGCCTCCAGCTCGGAGTGCCGGCGTGACGCCGCCGAGCGGGGACCGCGCACTCGCGCGGCTGCTCACGCAGAGCATCATCGGGGTCTCCGGCGAGCCCCTCGGCCCCGAGGTGCGCGCGGTGCCGGTCGAGACCGTCATCGCCGCGGGCGGCGACCATCGCGTCACGCCCGCCCTCGCCCGCCGCGTCGGCAGCGCGCCCGATGCGCCCCGCGAATGGGCCGACCGACTCGCGCCGCACCGCACGCTGCAGCTCATGCGCCACATGCAGGCGAGCGGCGACCTGCGCCGCATCGCCGAGGTGTTCGCGCACGCGGGCATCGCCTGGGCCGTGGGCAAGGGCCCGGTCGCGGCCGACCTCATCTGGCCGAGCCCGGACATGCGCGAGTACTACGACCTCGACGTCTTCGTCGGCCGGGGCGACTTCGCGGCGGCGCTCGACGAGCTGCTGGCGGCCGGGTGCACGCTGGTCGACCGGAACTGGCCGGAGCTCAGCCGATCGATGCGGGCGGAGATCGGGCTGCTCGGCCCCGCGGGCACGCACATCGACCTGCACTGGGACATGGCCGTGCCGCCCAAGCTGCGTCGCGCGTTCCGCACCGACATGGCGAGCATGCTGGGCCGCGCGCGCCCCGCGCGGCTCGGCAGCGGGGTCGCGGTGTCGGTGTTCGACCCGGTCGACACCGTCGTGCACCTCGTGTTCCATGCCGCACAGGCGGGCGCCAACAGGCTGATGTGGATCGCCGACATCCATCACGCGACCGCACAGCCCGGCTTCGACTGGGCCGAGTTCGCGCGCCGCACCGCTGCGGCCCGCACGACGGTCGCCTCCGCGCTCGTGCTCGACCGGGTCTCCCGCACCCTCGGCTTCCGGAACCCGCCGCCCGCCGCGGTGCTCGCCCCCGCGGCGAGCGTGTGGGGGCGGCTTG
Organism: Gryllotalpicola kribbensis; assembly: GCF_039538245.1. Taxonomy (NCBI): domain Bacteria; kingdom Bacillati; phylum Actinomycetota; class Actinomycetes; order Micrococcales; family Microbacteriaceae; genus Gryllotalpicola; species Gryllotalpicola kribbensis. The sequence continues at coordinate 364,730 of NZ_BAABBX010000015.1, read as the reverse complement.
CCCGCGAGCGCGACGAGAGATACCCGTTCCCCGGCCTGCCCGGCGACCGGCACCAGGGCGGAACGCTGTTCTCGAGCGCCCGCGAGCACCTCGCCGCGAGCGCGCTCGATGCCGCCGTGGCGAGCTGGCGCGTGCGGGCGACCGAGCGCCGCATCACGCGCGGCGCCGACGAGCGGATTCTGCGCCGCGACGTTCCCGACGCGGCATCGCGCACGGCCTATCTCGAGGCCGTCGCCGCGGTCTGAAGAGGCTCAGGCCTCGAGCAGCGCCTTCTCGCGCAGCTGGGCGATGAAGGCGGCCGTGTCGGCGTCGGCGCGGCCCTGGTCGATGGCGTACTCGTCGACCAGGGCCGCGGCCAGCTCGCTCTGCGTGCGCTCCTCGGTGAGCAGCTTCGCCAGGGTGGCGCCCGCGACATTGGTGGTCAGGTAGGCCGACGTCGCCAGGTCGAGAATGACGAGCTCGCCGTCGATCTCCTGCCAGGTCAGGCCCTCGGTGCGCAGCTTCATGACTCTCCTTGTTGAAAAAACGTCAGCTTTCTCAACTATCGCGCCGCGTGCGCATCGAGGGGATGCCCAGAACGGGGGCTGGCCTCACTCCTCGGCGAACCCGGCGCGGTCGACCGCGCGGTGGTACCGCATGCCGGCGAGGCCGCCGAGCAGCGCCCCGACGAGGCTGAGCACCGCCACGACGATCGCGGTGACGATGCCGCCGGCCGCCAGTGTGCCCTCGTCGATGGGGATGCGGGGGAAGCTGTTCAGATTCCCGAGCACGTCGTACTTCGAGCCGGCGATGGCCGCGATGACGGCGCCGATCACGGCGAACACGACCGCCCAGATCCAGACGGCGAAGCCCTGGCGGATGCCCGCGAAGCGCGCCATCCGCCCGGCGACGTACCCGCCGCAGAAGTACGAGACGAACAGGATCACCGCGAGGGCGATCGCGCCCACGACGCCGACCGTCGTGGCGTTGGCGCCGGCGGCCTGGGCGGCGCTGTTCGCGTCGCCGTTGTTGGTTCCGAGCCCAACGCCGGCGCCCATCGCGCTCAGGATCGCGACGAGCAGCACCGCGAGCCCCATCGCCGATAGCCAGCCGAAGAACGCCGAACCCCACTTGATGCCGCCGAATGCGGCGGCTTCCCGGCCGACCACGTCTCTGCGCGTCACGACCTCTTCGCGCGGCGCGACCACCTCGTCCCGCGGGGTCACGACCGCCTCGCGCGGGGCGGCGCCCTCGTCGACCCGGGCGCCCACCGAGTCGCCGCCTCGGCCGCCGACCGCGCGGTTCGCCGACACGGGCCGCTCGTCGACCGGCCGCTCGTCGAGCGTCTCATCGGCCGGCTCTGCGTCGACCGGGTCCGCGTCGACGTGCTTGCCGACGTGGTCGCCCGGCTCCGGTGTGTTGCGCTGATAGGTGTCGCTCATGGTTCGCTCCTCCCGCACTGACGGGTGATGTGCGCCGAGCGATACCCGGAAGCGGCGGCCTCCAAACGGCGCGCTATGCCGAGAGCATGGTGGCCGCGGGCATCCGGATGCCGGTCGCGGCCTCCCAGCCGCCGGCCGCGATGTTGTAGTCCACAAGGAACTCGAGCGCGCTGCGCGCCGCCGAATCGGCGAGCACCAGCAGGGCCTCGCGCGTGCGGCCCTCGGCGAGGTCAGCGGCCTCGCGCGCCGAGACGGCCATGTCGAAGTCGGGCTCGCGCAGGCGGTCGCGGTGGAAGGTGTGGTCGTCCACCGCGCGGGCGAGCCGGTGGAGGGCATCGCGGTCGGCCACGCACGGCGCCTGCTTCTGCGCGGTGCCGGCGCTCGCCGGAAGCTCTGCGATCGCGGCGAGGGTGACCGCTGCGGCCACCACGCCGCCCAGGAGGAATCCTCGCGTGTACAACATGTATTTATGTTATGCGCGTGCCCGTGCTGCTCCCTGGGAAGACGCCGAGCGCGGCATCCGCCCGCCGCTCCCTAGGCTTGCCCCGTGCCCGTCGAAATCTCCCAGGCCACCGCTGCCGACGCCGAGCGCGTCGCCGAGCTGGCCGCCCGCACCTTCCCGCTCGCCTGCCCGCCGAGCTCCCCCGAGGCCGAGATCAACGCCTTCATCGCCCAGCACCTGAGCGCTGCACGGTTCGCCGAGTACGCAGCGGATGCCGACCGGCTCGTGCTCCTCGCCGACGACGGCACGGGCCTCGCCGGCTACGCGATGCTCGTCTTCGGCGAGCCGTACGACCCGCAGGTTGCGGCGCAGCTCACCGCGTGGCCCACCGCCGAGCTGAGCAAGATCTACGTCGCCCCCGAGCATCACGGGTCGGGCGTCGCGGCCGTGCTGATGGCAGCCGCCGTCGACGCGGCGGCGAACCGCGGTGCGGCAGGCCTCTGGCTCGGCACCAACCAAGAGAACGTGCGGGCGCAGCGCTTCTATGCGAAGAGCGGCTTCGTGGGCGTCGGCGTCAAGCGCTTCCGCCTGGGCGAGCGGTGGGAGGACGACTTCGTCTTCGAGCGCGTTCTCGCGCAGGTGGCGCAGCGATGACCGGCGCGCGCGCATCCGTCTATGAGGCCGTGCTGGCGCGGCGCTCCTACTCCAAAGTGACGGAGGAGGCGCCCACGACGGCCGAGGTCGAGCGCCTGCTCGAGGCGGCCGCGACCGCCGCCGATCACGCAGGCCTCGCACCGTGGCGGGTGATCGAACTGCGCGGCCGGGCGCGCGAGCGGCTGGGCGACGCGCTCGCGCTGGCGGCGGCGAACGCCGGGGCGGATGCCGACGCTGCGGCATCCCAGCGGAGCAAGCCCCTGCGCGCCGAGCTGCTGCTCGCCGTCGTCGTGAGCTACCGCGAGAGTCACAAGGTCGAGCGGTGGGAACAGGAGGTGGCCGCCGCGGGCGTCGCTCACCTGCTCACCCTGCTGCTCGACGACGCCGGCTGGGGTGCGATGTGGCGCAGCGGCCCGCACACCCGCACGCCCGAGGTCGCCGCCGCGCACGGCCTCGGCGCCGACGAGGCCCTGCTCGGGTGGATCTACGTCGGCGGCATCCCCAGCGGGGCCCGCCGCGAGCGCCACGCCACGGTCGATCTCGCCGAGCGCCACACGGTGCTGGCAGCCGACTGAACGGATGCCCCACGGTGTGCACATTCCAGGGAGGATGGACCCATGGCCACTGTTGAACTGACCAAGGACACCTTCGAGCAGACCGTGCTCGGCGACGGCATCGTCGTCGTCGACGTCTGGGCCGACTGGTGCGGCCCCTGCAAGATGTTCGCCCCGATCTTCGACCAGAGCTCCGAGGAGAACACCGACATCGTCTACGGCAAGCTCGACAGCGACGCAGAGCCCGAGCTCTCCGGTGCACTCGGCATCCAGGCCATCCCGACCCTGATGGTCTTCCGCGACGGCATCGGCCTCTTCCAGCAGGCCGGCGCGCTGCCCAAGCCGGCGCTCGACGACATCATCGCGCAGGCGCGCGCTCTCGACATGGACCAGGTGCGCGCCCAGCTGGCCGCGCAGGAGCAGGGCGACCAGTAGCCTTCGAGGGTGACTGCCCCCGGTGCCGCGTTCTTCGACGTCGACGAGACCCTGGTCTCGGTGCGCACGCTCGAGTCGTTCCTGCTGTTCTACCTGAAGCGCGTGCCCGAGATGGTGTCGCCTGCGCGGCTGCGGGAACTCGCCGAGCTCGTCGTGACCCTCGAGCGCAGCGAGTTCAACCGGGTGTACTACGGCATCTGGGCGGGCCAGCCCGTCGAGCAGGTGCTCGCGGCCGGGCGCGACTGGTACGTCGAGACCTCGGCGCAGCCCGGCTTCTACCGCCCGAACGTGCTGGCGAAGCTGCGCGAACACCAGGCAGCGGGCGCGCGCGTCGTGCTGGTCTCGGGGTCGTTCCCGCCGCCGCTCGCGCCGATCGCCGCCGCGGTCGCCGCCGACGCGGTGTACTGCACCGAGCTCGAGGTGGGGGCCGACGGCCGCTACACGGGCGTGATCAGTGCGGCGATGATCGGCGACGACAAGCGCACGGTCGTCGACGCGTACCTCGCCGGACTCGGCCAGGCTGCGCCGAGCTGGGGCTACGGCGACCACTCGAGCGATCTGCCCCTGCTCGAGCGCGTCTCGAGCCCCGTCGTCGTCGGCTCGGACCCGGCGATGCTCGAGCTCGCGGGCGAGCGCGGCTGGCCCGTGCTGCCGATCGAGCAGCCGCTCGCGCCGCGCGCGTGAAAGGCGTCGCGCCACGCTAGCGTTATGAGCACGCCCTCTCTCCCTACCCGAAGGAGAATCGCATGCCTTCCATCGCCGCCGCCCTGCACGATCTGCTCGGCAGCAACGATCTGACCGTCGAGCAGGCCGTCGCGCGCCACGTCACCGACGACTACCGCCAGAGCACCGATGGCGTGTGGATCGATCGCGCCGCCTACGTGCAGCAGATCGCTCAGCTGCGCGGATTCATCGAGCGGATCGCCGTCGAGGTGAAGGGTGAGCTGACCGAGGGCTCGCACTACGCCGAGCGCCACATCATCACGGTCACGCGGCGAGACGGCGGCACCGCCGCCCAAGAGGTCTTCCTGTTCGGCGAGGTCGCGGCCGACGGCCGGTTCGCCCAGCTCGAGGAGCTGACGCGCCAGCTGCCGTAAGGGCCCGAAGGCGCCGTGCCGTCAGGCGCGACGCAGCTCGCGCAGCTGCGTGTCGATCAGCTCGCGCAGCTCGCGAGGTCGGAACGGCTTCGGCATGTAGACGTCTGCGCCGGCGCGGATGCTCTCGGACTCGTCGGCATCCGCGACGTGCGCGCTCAGCACGACGACGAACGCTCCGCTGATCTGGCGGATGCGGCGAGTCGTCTCGAAGCCGTCGATCCCAGGCATCCGGATGTCGACGGTGATGATGGCGGGGTCGTGCGCGCACACCGCGGCGACGCCGTCGAGGCCGTTGTCCGCCTCGATGACGTGCAAGCCCGCGTGCTGCAGCACAGCGCTGATCAGCGACCGAATGCCTTCGTCGTCCTCGATGACGACAGCGCTCGGAGGTGCATGCCGGTCCATCGGCTCCATTCCTCGCCCCCACCCTTGTGGGTCTCACCCTAGACGCCCGTCTGGCGGGGTGCAAAAGCGCCGATCTCCCCAAAGCGCGGGGTGGAGGCCGGGCCGGCGGTCAGCGCGCCGCGGCCTCGGCGCTGAGTCGTGCGACCAGCTCGGGGCCGTTCGTCACTCCCAGGCCGGGAAGCAGCATCAGCCAGTAGCGCTCGACGCGTTCGTGGATGTCCTGCGCGAGGGTGATGCGGTGGGCGACCTCTTGAATGCCGATGAAGGCCTCCACCAGGACCTCGGCTGCGACATCCAGATCGACGTCGGCCCCGATCTGCCCCAGCTGGTGCGCCTCTTCGAGCATGGTGCGCGTCATCTTGATCCACCACTCGAAAGGCGGCGGAAGCTCGACGTCGTGGAGTCCGGCGTCGTGCTGCAGGCGCATTCCGGCGCGCACCAGAACGTCGTCACGGAAGCGGGCGGCGACGGCGAAGGAGAGGATGATCGTCGCGTCGAGGCCCGTGTAGCCGTCCTCGCGGATGGCCGCGTTCACCCCGTCCCACTGCAGGAAGTGGTACTGCGCGACCTCGTGGGCGAGCGCGCCCTTTGACGAGAAGTGGTAGCTCATCGCACCCTTGGTGCGGTTCAGGCGCGCGGCGATGCTCGAGAGGGACGCGGCTGCATAGCCGACCTCGTCGAACTCGGCGGCTGCGGCCCTGACGATCTCGTCCCGGCGGGCGGTGGCGCGCTCCTGTTGGGTCATCGTGCCCAGCCTAGGCGACACAAGGCCCGGTTCGGTGTTGCGCCATTGCTACGCTTCGGTCATGGGAGTGGCTGACGGCGAATGCGCTGTCGTCATCGAGGACGACGACGGCATCAGAGAGCTCATCCAGGCCGTGCTCGAGCAGATCGGTCTGAGGGTGTTCGCTGCCTCGAGCGGGGTGGACGGCGTCGCGCGGGTCAGCGAGTGCCGCCCGGTGCTCGTCACGATCGACGTCAACATGCCGGGGATCGACGGGTTCGAGACGGCGAAGCGCATCAGAGAGATCAGCGCGGCCTACATCATCATGCTGACGGCGCGAGACGAAGAGATCGATGCGCTGCAGGGGCTCAGCTCGGGCGCCGACGACTACGTCCTGAAGCCGTTCCGCCCGCGCGAGCTGCGTGCGCGCGCCGAGGCGATGCTGCGCCGGCCGCGTGTTCTCGAGCACCGTCAGCCGGGTGAGGGGGATGCCCCGGGCCAGACCCCCGCGGCGGCGGGCGCCCCCGCCGAGGCGACCGCGACGACGCCGAATCGCACGCTCCTGTCGCACAACGGCGTCGTGCTCGACCCCAGCGAGCGCACCGTGAAGCGCGACGGCCGCGAGTTCGACCTGACCTTCAGCGAGTTCGAGCTGCTGCAGGCGCTGCTGCGCTCTGGCCGCACGGTGCGCAGCAAGGACGACCTCGCGCGGCTCCTGCGCGGCGACGACTACGTCGTCAATCCCTATGTCGGCGAGGCGGATCGACGCGGCGTCGAGGTGCACATCGGCAACCTCCGGAAGAAGCTCGCCGACAACGCGGCTTCGCCCTATCTCATCGAGACGGTGCGCGGCGTCGGCTATCGCCTGGCGGCACCGCGGGACTGACTTCGGGGCCAAAAGCTGCGAAAACCCCCTGTTCTCGGGGTGTGCGCGGGGCGATACCGGGCCTGCAGCGTGTGGAACAGCGTGCTGCGGCCAGGTAGCCTTGTTTCCGTCACACGGCACCGACCTGCGACGTGACTCGCCAGGGGTCCCGTGTGCCGAGAGTCCGCATTCGGGTTGAGGGCTTCTCGGAAATAGGGGGGAGGGGCGCCTTCAATCGGGTTGGAGGCGCCCCACACTCATATGCCGAGGATGGGGGGCTTGCCGCCGCGCGCAAGCAACTTCAGTCTGAAACCGGCGGTCACCGATTCGGCGCGGGGAAGCCTCAAGAGTTGCTCAGGTCGTCCGAAAGAGGAGGCACCGCATGGCGAAGTCATCCAGTCCCGTCACGGTCCTCGCCGCGACCGACGCCTGCGCGGACGCCGCGCGGGCTGCGCTGAGCGCGGCCGGCGTCGCCCCCGAGCGCGCGGTCGTCGAGCTCGGTGAGAAGCCCCATGAGCGCGGCCCGGTGATCTTCGTCGTTGAGGCGACCGCAGATGTGCCGACCGACGCGGTCGCCGGGGTAGACCGCGACTACGTGCTTCTCGACCGTGTCGCCGACGAGCTCGCGCTGCGGGTCGAGCTGCTGCGCAAGCGCAGCTCACGGCGGCGCACGCGGCGAGACGGCGCCGAGAGCCTGCGCGCCAGCACCATGCGGCTGACCTGGGCCGTGCACTCCGCCGAGACGCTCGACGAGCTCGCGCGCATCGCCACGACCGGCCCGCGCGAGGTGTTCGGCGCGCGCGAGGTGGTGCTCGTGATCCCGGCCGGCCCCGACGAGCACGATGAGCCGATTCCGAGCGTGACCTGGAGTGCGCGTGACGGGCGGATGCCGCATCTCGGTGACCTCGTCGCACCGCTGCTGCCCCCGGGGCGCAAGGAGCGCGGTGACCGCTGGGCCACTGCGCCTCTCACGAGCGACGCCCGCATCGCCAGCATGCCGCCAGACCGGCACCCCGAGCTGCTGGCCTGGCTCTACGGCGAGAGCGAGCAGCCCGGCCCCGTGAGCGTCGTCCCGGTCGACTGCGACGACGCCGTGACGGGCGCGCTCGTCGTGGCCGACCCGGCGACCACGTCGCGCCGGACGGCGTTCGAGCGCTCGTTGCTCGCATATCTCGGCGTGCAGGTCGGCCGTGCCGCGTCCGAGCTCTGGTTGCGCGACCGTGAGCTCTCCGCGCGCGAGCGCCTCGCCGAGACGACCAGCGAGCTGCAGCGACTGCTCGACGAGATGGACGAACTGGGAGTCGTCATCCGCTCGATCGCGGACGCCGTGAACGTCGGCGTCCTGTTCTACGACGTCGACAACCAGCCGAAGCTGCACAACCGCACGGTGTCCGACTTCCTCGCGCTCACCGGCTTCGACCCGGCTACCGGCCTCAGCAAGCACGTGTACGCCTCCGACCGGCGCACCCGCGTCAAGCAGGACAAGAACATCATCTCCGAGACGATCGAGGGCGACCAGCGCGGGCTCATCTACTGGATCGGCGACCCGGAGGGCGAGCAGCGCGCGATCGTGACCGAGGCGCACAGCATCTCGCGCCCCGGCGGCGAACGACTCGGCTCGGCGGTCGTGACCTACGACGTCACCGACCTTGCGAATGCGATTGAGATCCGCGAGGAGTACCTCGCCACCGTCTCGCACGAGCTGCGCACGCCGCTGACCTCGATCGTCGGCTACCTCGACCTCATCGACGACGGCTACGACGTCGACGCGCTCGGCTTCGGCAAGGAGTTCCGCACCATCCAGCGCAGCGCTGAGCAGATGCTCGCGCTCATCCGCGACCTGCTGAGCACGAGCACGCACGACCTGGCGCTGCGGATCGAGCCGACGGATGTCTCGGCTCTGCTCGCCCAGTCGGTGTCGACGTTCCGCCCCACGCTCGCGGCGTCGCGTCAGCGTCTCGAGCTCAACACGCCGAGCGGCACCGTGCTCGCCCACGTCGACGGCGGCCGGGTGAGGCAGGTCGTCGACAACCTCATCTCGAACGCGGTCAAGTACTCACCCGAGAGCGGGGTCATCACGGTCACGCTCGAGCGGGACGAGGAATCCGTGGTCATCGCGGTCGCCGACCGCGGTCGCGGCATCAGCAAGACCGATCAGATCCGCCTGTTCGACCGTTTCTTCCGCACGCGCGAGGCGCGCGAGGCCGCGATCCAGGGCGTGGGCATCGGGCTCACCATCGTCAAGACGATCGTCGATGCCCACGGCGGCACGATCACCGTGTCGAGCGAGCCGGGCAAAGGGTCGACGTTCACGGTCAGACTCCCGCTGCGGCCCGACGCCACGCCCCTTGCCACACTGCCGATGCAACCCTGATTGGGGTGGTTGTGATCGTGGCTGAATCCGTGACCTGAGACTCGGCTCATGATTACTGTTGAAACACCTCGCCGACCGAACCCGAAACGGTCACATGGTCGCGCAGCCCGCCTTCCCAGCCACGCTGCGCTCGATGCCACTTGCGAGCCGGTTTTTCCCAGCTGAAGGTTCGTGACTTGGTTCTCATCGATCGAAGTGCCGCACATCGCTCCACACGGTCCGAGTCGCTCGTCTGGGCCATCGAAGCCGTCTCCGAGCAGACGTGGCGCGCCGACGTCGAGATCCCGCGCAGCCACTGGCTGTGCCACCCGACCCCGGGTCGCGTCCCGGTGACACTGCTCGCCGAGGCGTTCCGGCAGGCCGGCCTCGCCATCTGCGTCGCGGGGCTCGGCATGGGGCAGTCGGTGCACTTCATCGTCTCGAGCATGACGGTGCGCGTCGAGCCGGAGTCTCTGCGGTTCCCGCGCTTCGGTGCGCTCGAGGGCACCCTCGAGGTCGACTTCGCGCGCGTGCAGTACCGGAAGGGAGTGCCGCATGTGCTCGACGTCGACTATCGCCTGCCGGGCATCGCCTCGGGCACGGTGAGCGCGCGCGTCCTGGTCGACAGCGACTATCGGGCCATCCGGCGCAACGCCGTCGCGCTCGACGATGTCGTTCGCGAGTTCCACGGCGACCTCATCGAGCAGGTGCGCCGTGACGAGGGCCGGCTGATCGCCCGCCTCGGAATCGACGAATCCGACCCGTTCTTCTTCGACCACCCCGTCGACCATCTGCCGGGCATGCTGCTGCTGCACTCGGCGGCCGTCGTGCACGAGCGCGAGCACGGCACCCCGCCGCGCTTCCTCACCGTCTCGTTCCCGGCATTCGGCGAGCTGCGCTCCGAGACGCTGATCGATGCGGTCGTCACACCCACGGGCGTCGACGCCGCCTTCATGCAGGGCAGCCGGCTGATCGCATCGGCCGTCACGGATTCCGACGCCGCAGCGTTCCCCGAAACGAAAGAACCGGGCCCGGCCGCTTCGAAGATCTCGATTGCGGACGGGCCCGGTGCCGACCCGGGACGTTCCGACCAACATCCCGTGCCGGGGCCGTGATTCCATTCGGGTTGGACACGCGCCTCTTCAGGGTTGAGGGCTGATCGCGTTGCAGGCGCGACCAGAACCCATCTTGCCGAGCGACCCGGGTGGGGCACCGCGGGAGAACCTCAAGATCGGCTCAAGTTTGCCGCAGCCGCCTATCGCGGCCGGTCGTGCGGGGCGCGGCGCGCCTCTCCGCGGCCGATCGACGCGTCCGTGCGCCGGGATTTTGCGCGTTCATAACGGCTGAATAACGCACTTTTGCGTCAACGCGATTGACGCTCTTACCGTGGCGTCAATCGATTGAAGTCAAACGATTGACGGTTGGGCAAAGGAGCGCAGGATGCTGACGATGAGAGACATCGCCGCGCACGTCGGCGTCTCCGTCTCGAGCGTCAGCCTCGTGCTCAGCGGCCGTGGCGAAGGGCGCGTCAACGCGCGGGTCGCAGACCGCATCAAGGCCGTCGCCGACGAGCTCGGCTACGTGCCCAATCAGCTGGCGCGCTCGCTGAAGACGAAGCAGAGCCGCACCATCGGGGTCGTCTCAGACCGGGTGGCGACCGTCCCGTTCTCGGCGCACATGCTCGCCGGCGCGCAGCAGGCCGCGTGGGAGGCCGGCTTCATGCTGATGCTGATCGACACCTACGGGAACGACGAGGTGCAGACGCCCGCGGTTCAGTCCCTGCTGCAGCGGAATATCGAGGCGCTCGTCGTCGCGACGAACTTCCACAAGGTGGTCGAGCTGCCGCTCGTGCCGCCGACCATGCCGGTTGTCGTCCTCGACGGGCGGCCGAGCAGCCCGGATGCCCACGCGACCGTCGACTACGTCGTCCCCGACGAGGAGCTCGGCGCATACACGTCTACTCGCATGCTCATCGATGCCGGGCATACCCGCATCGGATTCTGCAACGTGCGCGCGTACCCGATCGCCTCTCAGCTTCGCGAGCGCGGCTATGAGCGGGCGCTCGAAGATGCAGGCATCCCACGCGATCCGTCGCTCACGGTCGTCGCCGAGGACGCGGCAACGCACTTCGCGGTCGAGCCCGCCCGGCGGCTGCTCGACCGGCCCGACCGGCCCACGGCCGTCTTCGCCTTCAGCGACCAGACGGCCATGGCGTTCTACCACGTCGCTCGGCACCTCGGCCTCGACATCCCCCATGCGCTCTCGATCGCCGGCTTCGACAACCAGGAGTTCGTCGCCGACGCCCTCGATCCCGGCCTCAGCACGGTGCAGCTGCCTCACCGCGAGATGGGCGAGTGGGCGATACGCCGCGCCGTCGGCCGCCTCGACGGGTCGCTCGACGGCGCCGAACGAGAGGGCTATCTGATGCCGTGCGCCCCGATCGTGCGGCAATCGATCGGACCGCCGCCGACCGACTGAGCTCATGCGGCGCCCGCGCCGCCACCTCTTCACGCCGCCGACTTCGCGTCTGCGGTGGCGCGAGCATGCCCGCGCGCCCGAATCCTCACCTCTTCACCCCCCCGATGCAAAGGAGCAACGCAATGACAACGATCCGAACCGCGCGAAGCCCGCGCGGACGAACCCGCGCACGGCTCGCCGCCGTGGCGGCCGTGGTGGCGGTCGCCGCGGCCGCGCTGACCGGCTGCAGCAGCGCCTCAGGCGACGACGCAGGCAAGACCTTCACGATCCTGCAGTACGAGGACCCCAAGACCGCGCAGGGTCAGGGGTGGCAGCTCGCGCTCGAGATCTTCAAGAAGAAGCATCCCGACGTCAAAGTCGACTTCCAGACGACGAGCTTCGACGCGATGCGCAAGAACGCGAAGCTGACGCTCGGCGGCAACAAGGTGCCCGACGTCGTCGAGTTCAACAAGGGCAATGCGGACGGCGGCCAGCTGGCCAGCCAGGGGCTGCTCGAGCCGCTGAACGACGCGGTGAAGAAGTACGGCTGGGACAAGAAGGTGACCGGCAGCATGCAGTCGTTCGCCAAGTACGACGAACAGGGCAAGGCCGGCTCGGGCGACTGGTACGGAATCCCGAACTTCGGCGAGTACGTGACCTTCTACTACAACAAGGACCTCTTCGAGAAGGCGGGGATCACGGCCGCGCCGACGACGATGGCGGAGTTCGTGAGCGCGATGCAGAAGCTCAAGGATGCCGGCATCACGCCGGTGTCCTCGTCCGCCTCGACGAACCAGGGCTTCAATCAGATGTGGGTCTGGTACTCGCTCGTCTCGGCCTATGCGAGCCGTGAGCAGATCGACGACTTCATGTTCCTGAAGGGCAAGGTCGATTTCTCGGCCGACCCGTGGAAGAAGGCCACAGAGCAGTTCCAGAACTGGATCGACAAGGGGTATCTCGGCACCGATCTCGCCGGGCTCACCTATGAGCAGGCCAACGTCAACTTCCTGAGCGGCAAGACCGGAATGCTCATCTGGAACAACGGCGTGTTCCCCCGGGTCAAGGACCAGCACGACTTCTCGTGGGGCTACTTCACGCTGCCCGGCGCGAAGATGTCGATGGGGTCGTCGGGTCACCTGTGGGGTGTGCCGGCGAAGGCGCCGAACAAAGAGCTGGCGTACGACTGGATCAACACGACCCTGAGCCCCGAGGTCCAGAACAAGATCGGCGAGCTCGGCGGCCTGCCGCTCGCCGGTGACTCGTCCACGATCACCGACACGGTGACGCGGGCGTACACGCAGCGGTTCGACCAGATCGTCGCGGCCGACACGCTCTCGTTCTATCCCGACTACCCCGTCCCCGGCTTCCTCGACTTCATCCAGTCGAACATGGCCGCCATGTCGAACAAGAACGAGACGGCGGCGCAATACCTCGCCAAGCTGCAGAAGTTCTACGACGACGGCAAGAAGGCGACCGACGAGGGCTGACGCCACGGTGCGGAAGCCGCCGCGCGCGGCTTCCGCACCTCAGCCGACAGGACGGATCGGAAGGCCAGGCAGTGAGTAGAGCAGCAGTGACAACCCCGGAATCGGCGCTGGTCGCCGACCATCTTGCAGCCAGAGAGCGACGCCGCTCGCGCAGCCGGCGCACCGCGCGCGCGGGCTACTGGCTGTATCTCGTTCCGATGATCGCGGGGACCCTTGCGATCGTCTTGATCCCCTTCGCGATGAACGTGTACATCAGCCTGTTCCGCTGGAAGGGCGGGATGGCTCCGATGCGCTGGAACGGTCTGCAGAACTATGTGGATCTCTTCGGCGATGAGCTCTTCTGGCTCGCGTTCAAGAACACGATCTTCATGATCCTCGGCATCGTCGTGGTGCCGACGGTGATCGGGCTTCTGCTGGCGGCGATGCTCTTCGACTACATCGGTCGGGAGTTCGGCGCCAGAGCGGCCGCCTTCCTGCGGGCCACCTATTACCTGCCCCAGATCCTTCCGATCGCCGTGGCCGGTTTCATCTGGAGCTGGGTTCTCGCGACCCAGGACGGCCTGCTCAACGGAGTCATCGAGGCGCTCGGCGTCCGGCAGCCGCCGGACTGGCTCGGCGACCCCGATATCGCCATCTACGCCGTCGTGCTGATGCTGATCTGGCTGCAGATCGGCTACCCGGTCGTGATCTTCATGGCGGCCCTGCAGCGGGTCGACCCCGAGCTGCACGAGGCCGCGGCGCTCGACGGCGCGGGGTGGTGGCGGCGATTCGCGGCGATCACCATTCCCCAGATCCGACCAGAGGTCTTCGTCGTGGTGATCACCGCCACGGTCGGTGCGCTCAAGGTGTTCGCGCCCGTGCTCATCCTCACCGGCGGTGGCCCGGAGGGGTCGACCGTGGTGCCGTCCTATTACTCGTACCGCAACTTCTTCGAGCTCTCGAAGGTCGGTTACGGGTCGGCGATCGCCACCGCCATGTCCATCGTCATCTTCCTCGTCGCCGGCGTCATGCTCTGGCTGCAGCGACGGGATGGAAGAGAGGAAACCGCAGCATGACAGCATCCACCGCACTCATGCCCGCTGCCCGCGCGCGTCGCTCGCGCCCCCTGCGCTGGCTCGTTCTCGCGCTCGCGATCCTGATCGCACTGGTCATGCTCTCGCCGCTCCTCCTGCTGGTGCTCAACGCCTTCAAGACGGGGACGGACTACTCGACTCACGGCCCGCTCGCGCTGCCGACGTCGTGGAGCCTGCAGTCGTTCCGGGACTATCTCGATCGCGTCGACTTCCTGCGCGCCCTGTGGAACTCGGTCGTCATCGCGGGGCTCGTCGCGGTGTTCGGCAGCCTCGTGTCGCTGCTGAGCGCTTACGCGATCGGCGTCGGACGGATCCGGGGCGGAACGGCGATGCTCGCCGTCTTCCTCCTTGCGACGATGCTTCCGCAGGAAGCTCTGATCTACCCGCTCTTCTACGGCGCCCAGGCGACCGGGCTGTTCAACTCCGTGTGGAGCGTGATCATCGTCTTCACGGTTCTGCAGGCGGCGTTCGGCACGTATCTGCTGTCGAGCGTGATGTCGACGCTGCCACCGTCGCTTCTCGAGGCCGCGGCCCTCGACGGTGCCGGGCGGTGGCGCATCCTGTGGTCCGTCGTCTACCCCGTGATGCGTCCGACGCTGTCGGTGCTGATGGTGTTCTTCTTCGTCTGGACCTGGAACGAGTTCTACATCCCGCTCATCCTGCTGTCGGACCAGTCCGTTCAGACGATCCCCATCGCCTTGGCCACCCTGCAGGGGCAGAACTCGATCGACGTGACCTCGCTCAACGCGGGCTCGCTGCTGTCGCTGCTGCCGACGCTCGTCTTCTTCATCATCTTCCAGCGCACCCTGAGTCGCGGCGTGACCGTCGGCTCAGTGAAATAGCGCGCCTCTCACCACCCATTCGCCGACCTCGAGGAGAACCTTGCTTTCCCATCTGTCCGACCTGCGCGCGCCCGCGGGCGTGAGCTCCCGCTCGATCAATGCCGAGAACCTGACCGGGGAACCCGGTAAGGCCGCCGCCGCGAGCTCCCATCTCGGTGCCGGGCGAAAAGGCAGCGCGTATCTGCCCCTTCCCGCCGGCGGGGAGCTCACGCTGGCCGACATCGAGGGGCCGGGCGTGGTGCGCCACATCTGGATCACCGTTCCCGATCGGACCGACGGCGGCCCGTTCGTGCTGCGCGATCTGGTGCTGCGGATGTATTGGGACGACGAGACTGTTCCATCGGTCGAAGCACCGCTCGGCGACTTCTTCTGCAATGGGTTCGGCACTCGGGCTCTGGTGACGTCCGAGCCCATCGTTGTGGCGCCCACGGGGGGCATGAACTCGTACATCCCGATGCCGTTCCGGCGCCGCGCCCGCATCGTGCTGAGCAGTGAGCACGCCGCCGATGTGGACCACGTGTTCTTCCAGGTCGACTACACGGTCGGCGACGACGTGCCTGAGGGCACGGCGTACTTCCACGCGCAGTGGCGCCGCTCGAACGCGACGACCCGGCTCGGCGAAGACCACGTGATCCTCGACGGCGTCGAGGGAAGCGGCCGCTACCTCGGCACCTACATCGGTCTCGCGTCTCTCTCGCGATATTGGTGGGGCGAGGGCGAGGTCAAGTTCTTCCTCGACGGCGACACCGAGCTGCCGACGCTGTGCAGCACGGGCCTTGAGGACTACGCCGGGGGAGCGTGGGCGTTCCAGGACGAGCTGCGCCACGACCCGGAGCCGGTGCCGATCACGTTCAGCGCCCCCTATTGCGGCTACCCGTTCTTCAGCGACCGCGATGACACGCGCGCCGGCACGTTCATCCAGTCGACCGCGCCCATGCACGCCGTCTATCGCTGGCACCTTCCGGACCCGATCTGGTTCGAGCGGGAGCTTCGGGTCACGGTTCAGCAGATCGGCGTGTGGGACAAGGGCCTCTTCGAGCGCTCCGACGACATCTTCTCGGTCGCCTACTGGTACCAGACGGAGCCGCACACCGCGTTCCCGGCGCTGGCCGACGTGCAGGGGCGCACGCCCCGCTGAGCGGCCGAGCCGCGCACCTTCCGTGAGGTGCGGGGGCCGATGCCGCGCGGGGCGCACTAGTCTGCGGCCATGACCAGCGAAGCCGCGAGCGGCCGCCCCCGCGCGGTGCGGTGGGCGGTGCGCATCGGGCTGCTGGTGCTCGCGGCGCTTTTCGTCATCGCGGTGGTCCGCACGATGCACGACCTGAACCTCGGGTCGATCGTGGCGGCGCTCGGTCGGCTGCGCTGGTGGGAGATCGCCGCGCTCATCGCTGCGCTCGTCGTGCGGCAGCTGCTCAGCGCGGTGCCGCTGACCATCTACATCCCCGGCGTCTCCCTCGGGCGCGCCGTCGTCACCGACCTCACGGCACTGACGACCGCCGCGTTCGCGTCCGCCCCGGGGAAGATCGCGGCGCGCGTTGCGATCTTCAGCTCCGGCGGCACGCCGACGGGTCCGGCGCTCGCCGGCTCGGTGCTGAACACGCTGACGATGTTCGTGGCCCGGTTCGGCGTTCCGCTCTTCGGGTTCCTGCTCGTCGCCATCACCGGGGCATACCGCCCCCTGCAGCTCGTCGACCTCGTCAGCCTGGTGTTCGCGGCGGCGCTCGTGGTCGGCATGCTGATGGTGGCGAGCGCCCGGCCCACCGCCGTCCGGCTCGGCGGGTGGGCGGGCAGGCTCGCGCAGCGCTTCCGGGCTCGCGTCGACCCCACCCGATGGGCGGAATCCTTCGGCCGGTTCCAGCAGGACATGGCCGGCGACCTGCCGCGACGTCTACCGCGCGCAGCCGGAGTGCTGGCGGTCATGCTGCTGTCGGAGCTCGCGCTGCTGCTGCTCGCGTTCCGCTTCGTCGGAGTCGCACCGTCGGACGCGAGCACGCTCGCGATCGCGACCATCTTCTTCTTCGCCTATCCGCTCACGATGTTCCCGCTGCAAGGCGCCGGGGTCGTCGACGTCGCGATCCTGCTGAGCCTGTTCGGCACCGGTGGCGGCAGCGCCGTCGACGCGGCGACCGCCGGCCTGCTGATCTGGCGCGCGCTCACCGTCGTGGGCCCGTATGCACTGGCGGGGGTCGCCGTCGGAATCTGGCGCGCCGTCACCCGAGGGAGGCGGCGGACCTCGCGCTGACCGGGGAAGCCCGGCGGCTGGCGCAGGGTCAAATAGAGGGTTAAATCGGCCGGCGGCGAGCGATGGGTAGACAACCCGGTCTATAGCGTTGTCGGTGGTAGCGATCCCGCCCGACGGATCCCGAACCGGTGCCGAGGCACCGAGGCGTCGTCCGGGCTGAGCGCCACTGCGTGCCGTCGCGGGCGCGCCCGCTCCCTCAACCCCACCCGATCGAAGGGCCCGCCCGCGACGTCCGCAATTCTGCGAGCGGCGGCAGCCTCAGCTGTTGTCGAGAAGCCGGTGCTCGTGGGCCAGCGCGAGGGCCCTGGCGCGCGAGCTCGCGCCGAGCTTCAGGTACAGCGTGCGCAGCTGGCTCTTGATCGTGTTCTGGCTGAGGAAGCTCGCATCGGCCATCTCGCGAACGGTGCGGCCGTCGGCGAGCTGGCGGAGCACCTCTCGCTCGCGAGCCGTCAGGAAGATGACGTCGACGGACGCGGGGAAGACCTCGGGGAGTCCTCCGATCTCCGCCTCGAGGCGCTCGCCCAGGCCGTGTGCCGCCGCGAGCTGCCGCAGCTCGGCCCGCGGGGCGGCCGCGAGCCCCAGCCGGGCGCCGGATGCCGCGGCGCTCGCGAGCGCGTCGGCGAGCGTGCGGGCTGCGGCATGCGCCTCGCCCAGCCGAGCCTGCGCGATGGCCCTCAGCGCCTGCAGTTGCGTCTGATCGCGCGCGATGATCGTGGGCGCGCTCAGCGCCGCCGTCGCGATGCGCACGACCTCGTCGTTTCCGCCGCTCAGCAGGGCGAGCAGAGCGCGCGGCGCGAGCAGCCGGGGGTGATCGGATGCCGCGAGCAGCGCATGCGCGCGAGTGCCGTTTCCCAGCGCGAGCTGCAGCTCGACCTCGACGGAATCGACGAGCGGCCCAAGGGTCGAGCCCGGCTCGAGCCACCGCTGCAGGCGTTCGCGCTCGCGAGCGAGCTCTCGCAGGCGCAGCTGCCGGTCGCCCCAGACAAGGTCGAAACGCGCCTGCGCGTAGACGTAGGCCGTCTCCCAGACATACTCGTTCGGGGTGCGCGTCTCCAAGAGGCCGAGCAGCCGCCTGGCCTCGTCTCGCTCTCCGCTCTCGATCGCCGCGAGGGCGCCGGCGAGCGCGCGCTGCGCGCGCAGCGCGCCGACGGGCCATACTTCGACGTCGTCGTCACCGCTGCGCCCGAGCCAGTCCTCGACCTGCCGGGTGTCACCGGCCAGCGAGTATGCCACCGCGGTCTTGACCGCCGCATTGGGGGCGGACGGGTCGCCGGTAGCTCGCGGACTGAACCGATAGGTGCGCCGCAGCGTCTCGACCGCGCCGTCGTGATCGTCGGCGAACGTGCGCGTGATTCCGACGTGAAGCATCGCGTGCAGCGCACCGCTGGACAGGCCGATCCCCGGAACGCCGGCGATCGTGAGCCACGAATTCAGAGCGGCGTCGATGCTCTCGGCGAAGCGCTGCGCGAGCGGCAGCTCTCCGCGGGTGCGAAGGGCGATCATGACGGCCGTGGCGTCGGTGATCGCCCGATCCCAGGCAGGGATCGGAAGCGTGTCGATCAAGTGCGGCTCGCTCAGCCGCGATGCGCGGGCGGCCTCGAGAAGCAGGTCGTCGCCCACGCGCCAGCGCAGCATGAAGATGTCGCGTATGGCCACCGCGGCGATGCTGCTGCTGACGACCGACACCGGGGCGTCGCGCAGTGCCGTGCGGGTCTCCGCGTAGTTCTCGTACATGAGATGGGTCCAGTACTGCTCGACCGTGCGCACGACGGCGACCCAATCCTGGGCGAGGTGCGCGTGGGCGAGGGCCTCTGCAGCCTGGCCGCGGTCGAAGTGCCATGCCGAGGCGCGCTCGTGCACCCGGCGCAGGCCGGCGGGGTCGCGCTTCTCGAACTCCTGCCTCAGCGCGGCGCGGTGATTCGCGCGCCAGCGGTACACGGGTTCACCTTCTTCGCTCGAGGCGATCAGCATCGTCTCGGCGACGAGGCGCTCCAGCCGCTCGCCCGCGCGCTCGTCCCCCGTGATGGCGACTGCGAGCTCCTCAGTCAGACGGTCGGGAACAGCGCTGGCCAGGACGAAGTCGAGCCAGCTCGAATCCGAGAGCGCCTCGAGCATGGGGACGATGTCGTCGCGAAGGAAGCGCCGTGTGACGCGGACCAGTGCCTCATCGAGCCGCGATGCTTCGGCCGGCCGGGCGGCGAGCAGCGCGGCGAGCTCGTGCACCGGCTTCGGCCAGCCGGCGGCGCCGCGCTCGAGCTCGTCGAAGCCGCGCTCGCCGAGCTGCACGCCGAGGAGTCCGAAGAGCTGCCGCATTTCAGAGCCCTGGAACGCGAGCTCTCGGGCGGACACCGTCGACATCGGCAGCTCGAGCCGAAGCACGTCGGGGAATCGCCGCCCGTCGCGCACTGCCACGATCAGGCGCAGGTGCGGATTCCGCCGCAGCGCCGCGAGCAGTGCGGGCTCCGTTTCGTCGTCGTGGACCTCGTCGAAGTGGTCCCAGACCAGAACCGTGTCGTCAACCGCGCCCTGTGCGAGGCGATGGCGCCCGCCCGCGTCTGCTCCGTCGATCCAGACCAGCCGCTCCGAGTCGTGCCCCAGGCGGTGCACCCACTGCCGCAGCAGCACCGTCTTCCCGAACCCCGTCGGGGCGCGCACGACGGTGAGGCGGGTCCGCGCAGAGAGCAGTTCCCAGAGCCGAGGCCGGGGAAGCGAACCGGCCGGTGGCGCGGGAGCGGCCACGAACGGCGCACCGGGCGTGAACTCAGGGCGCGTCGCCTCTGGCTCGGAGTGCACCGTCACCTCGCGTCATCCTCGGCTGTTGTCGTGAAGCGCACAGCGCAACGTAACACTGAGAATCTATCGCGATCCGCTGCGACGCGGTGGCCTTCATGTCTTGTCGCCGCAGCCGATCGGCGGCGCCCAGGCGGGGCGGGGGATGAGGCAGAACGGATGCCCGACCGGGTCGGCGTAGACGTGGCCGCTGCCCTCGAGACGCGTCGCGCCGAGCGCTCGCACGAGTCCGTCCGCGACCTCGACGTCGTCGACCATCGCGTCGGCCGACCAGGCACGGAGCCTGAGGTAAATGCCGGGGGAGGCAGTTCAATTGCACCGGGCAAGCGTGATGCACCCAGGCGCCGCCCGAGGTGAGCGCTGACACCAGGAGGACAGGAAGGGATTCGAGACAACAGGGCTACGTGCTGAGGCAGCCCTCGTGACCAGGGGCGCCCGCCGTTATCAGGCCCTGTCTACTTGACGCTGTATTGCCGCAGCGCTGCGGCGAGCCGCGGCAGATGCGTGTCGATGACCTCGCGGACTGTTGCGACGTCAACACCGAAGTACTCGTGCACGAGGATGTTCCGGAAGCCGCGGATCTGGGGCCATGGAATCTCGGGATGCGCCTCGGTGACGTCAGCGGGCAGTGCGTTCGAGGCTTCGCCGATGACCTGCAGATTGCGCTCGATGGCGTCCTCGGCCATGTCGACGAGGGTCCGATCGCTGCTGCCGAGCGAACCGGCGTAGCGCTGGCACCTTGCGATCGCATCGAGGATGTCGGCGATCCGCTCGGGTGTAGTGCGGCTCACAAGTCCACCGCTTCGGCAAGTGCCGAGTCGGAGATCGGACGCTTGAGCAGCTGGGCAGGGAAGATGTCGATGTCGTCGCGCGCATAGAGCTGGCGCGTCTCTTCCATGAGGCCGGAAGCCCTCATCAAAAGATTGCCGTCAGCAGGATCCATCTCAACAAGGATGTCTATGTCGCTGCCCTCGTGGGCGTCCCCGCGGGCGACCGAGCCGAAGAGTTTGGGATTCTTCGCGTGGTATTTGGCCAACAGAGCCTCGAGTTCGCTGCGCCGCGCGTTGATGACCTCGCGCAAGGTGAGGCTCGGCGGCGTAGTGATCGGCATGTATCCAGCGTAAGCGCGCACATCGCGTCGGCGGTGGCTCCACCGCGCCTCAACGACATCAATGCCGAAGAACCGGTGTGCCACGCGACTGAGGACGGACTTGTGGTTGTCCGAGGTGGTGGCTCCGACGGGCGTCGATCCCGTGACCTCACGATTTTCAGTGAGTCCCCCGTCGGTTCCACGCTGTATTGATGAGCGCGGAAACGACTTGATCAGGAGTTTCTCTCGTTGGTGGTAGTTCGTCTCAGTTGCTTCTCGGACGGCTAATGGCCCGTTAATGGCCCAAGTTTCTTTGCAGGCGGTCGGCCCATGGATTGGCCGATATGTGAGTCACCGAGAGGCAAGCGCCGATAGCAGTTCACCGCTCTGCGTCAACTGGTGGTTCCCCATTCGTCCAGGTCGAGCGCGGCTTCAGCGGCCCATGCCTCCTGCGCTGCACCTGCCTCCGGTTGCGGTGTCTCTTGGCGGTTGACGGTGACCATGAGTCCGCGGCTCACAATGGCGTCGACGTTTCCGCCGCCTGCGAGGGGGAGGCGGATGACTCCAGCGCCACGGCGTAGTGCGGAGACGATCCGTTTCTCGAGCTTGCGCACGCTCGTGCCTGGCTTGAGCGTGAAGGCCGTCAGGCCAAGTGTCACCGTTAGTGTGTGCATGCCATCCCCTGTCGCGTCTCCTCCTTGGTACCCGGGCGGCCGACCTCGCATCGGCAGTTACGGGCGGTTGACATGCATCCCAAGAGGTGCATTCGTTGGTTGTCAGCGCAGCAGCCGGCTGGATCTCACCTCAGGTGGATCAGGGAGCGGTGGCGCCTCCAGCAGCCTGAAGGTAGTGCGCTGCCTCTTCTTCGTTCATCAGGAGCATTCCTCGGATTCCAGTCGAGGACCGCTCCAGTGCTTCCAGCCAGATGCGGCTCAGTTCCAGCGGCTTGCTGCCGGAGAACCGGAATTGCAGCGGAATCGCCGGCGAGAGCCAGATGCTGACTCTTCCGGAGCCGGCAGAGGCGGGCACGCTCCAGTTCAGCAGGAAGCTTTCGTTCCGTCGCAGCTTCGAAGTGATCGCGATCTTCACATGCGCCAGAGCACGATCCTCGATCTCGTAGCTCTCGGAACCTGCATAGACGAGCACCCCCATGGTTTCCCCTTTCGAGCCCCGCCACAGCAAACCGGCTTGAACAGAGTTTCGCATGTCAGCGGGCAACATGTCCCGGCCGGACACGCGCGCCGAATCGTCCTCCGCGAATGGCAGCGAGGCTCCTTCGAGCACACACGGTGCCGACTAGATCAGCTGATGAGGGTCGTGGTTTGTCGTGCGGTGATCATGGGGCATTCGAAGGGGTCTTGGTGTCCGAGGCCGACGTTGTCGATGTAGTCGGTGACGCTGCGGAAGGCTTCGCGTACACCGGTCTCGGTGTACGCGACGTCGCGTTCCTGGCAGAACGCCTGGACGAGTGGGGCGGCGTGGCGCAGCTGGGGGCGGGCCATGGAGGGGAAGAGGTGGTGTTCGATCTGGTAGTTGAGGCCGCCCATGGTGAATGAGGTGAGCTGTCCTCCGCGGATGTTGCGGCCGGTGAGGACTTGGCGGCGGAAGAAGTCGAGTTTCTGGTTCTTGGGCACGAGGGGCATGCCCATGTGGTTGATGGCGAACACGGCGCCGAGGTAGAAGCCGAACACGGCGAACTCGATGCCGAGGAACGTGCCGGCGCGTCCGGGTGAGAGCACGAGGAACGCGAGGCCGACGAAGCCGCCGAGTCGCAGCAGGATGAGCCCGATCTCCACCGGGCGGTGCGCGACGGTGCCGCGTCCGAAGACCCGCTGGAAGCTTTGGATGTGCAGGATCAGGCCCTGGAAGAACAGGAAGGGGAAGAATCCGACGCTCTGATGGTTCAGTGTCCACCGGGCGAGACGGCTGCGCTCGCGCAGCTGTGTGAGAGAGCTCGGGACGACGACGGGGATGTCGAGGTCGGGGTCGTAGCCGATCCGGTTCGGGTTGGCGTGGTGGCGGTTGTGCTTGTTGTTCCACCAGCCGACGCTCATGCCGACGAACAGGTTGCCGACGACGAGGCTGGCCCAGTTGTTCCACTGCCCGGACTGGAATATCTGACGGTGCGCGGCATCGTGGCCGAGGAACGCGGCTTGGGTGAACGCGACGGCGAAGACCGCGGCGAGCGGCATCTGCCACCAGGTGTCGCCGACGCGAATGAACAGCATGACCAGTGCGGCCAGCGCGATCGTGATCAGCCAGAACTTGGCCCAGTAGTAGACGCGCCGCCGCCGCAGCAGCCCGGCGGCGCGGATCTGCTCGGACAAGTCAGCGAAGTCCGTGCTCTGCCGAGGCCGCCGATCAGCCCCAGCGGTGTCGTGCACCGGCCGCCGAAGAGGCCCGACCTTCGTCGATGCGAAAGAGTCGTTGTTGCCGGTCGTGATGCCTGCGGTGGCCATGGCGGCCTCCCCTGTTTGCGGCCATTGACCTGATGCCTTGACCCGCTCCACACGCTACGGCCTGAGGGATGGAGCGGGCTCGGAGCCAGGACAACTGCCAGGAAGCGGCGCGACCTGTCACGGGCTTTGCGGCTGACCGTGCGGGATCAATCCCGAGGTGCGACGAATCTGACGGCGGCGGCTGCAGTCGTGACGTACTGCTGTCGATTGCTCTCTTGCTCCGCCTGCCGCGCGGCGTCCGCGGCGGCTTCGACGTCCCGGGTCGCGGCCTCGCTGCTGATGCCGATGAGCGCCGAGCTGATGACATCGGCAAGCCCGGCCCGAAGCTCTTCGAGGCTTGTGCCGTGTATCTCAAGCCGGCGATCGCGGATCGTCAGGACGGCCTCGGGGTATCCCGCAACGCTCATCTGCTGACGCAGCGACGTCCCGGTGATCATCTCGATCTCCCGCGGAGTGGGCGCCCGGGTGAACTCGACGGACACGGTGTAGCGCGGAAAAGCCGAGTCGGTTCCGAGCGCGGAAGGCAGTAGGCCGGTCGCGATCCGCGCGAGGCCGAGCTGGGGCTGTTCGTCCGAGGGAACGGAGGCCGAGAGCGGGATCTCCGCGATCAGTGCGTTGATTGCCGCCAGTCGGCGCTGTTCTGACTGCTCGTGGTCTGCGAGATCGCCGGCGGCCGAATGAGCCTGCGTGGCGTCTTCGGCGCTGAGGTGGGCGAGGAGGCCCGCGATGGTAGCTGCCAGACCGCTCGCGAGCTGTTCCAGGCTGGTGTTTGCGATCTCCAGTCTGCGGTCGCTGACCTTGAGGCTGATCTCCGGGAACTGTGCCCTGTCAAGCCAGGAGCGCGCGGCTGCTCCGTTGATTCCCGTGATCTCCCCGGCTGAAGGCCGGCGGTTGAACACGGCTGAGACGATATAGCGCTCGGGCCCATCGCTCGTATGGACGGTGGGGGGAAGGAGGCTGGTGAGAATGTGGCTGAGGCCCAATGCCTCCGGGGCGGCTGGCTGCGACGATGTCGGCGGCCGGGTTGTCTGCATCATCTTCGGAAGCTACGCGCACAACATGTGCTCGCTCACAGGCCATGAGCTCGGTCTAGAGGGTGCCCTCGTCGATGAGGAGCAGGTCGAGGCCGCGATCGTGGATCGAGTCCCGCGCGTTGGTGCGCGAGAGCGGGTCGTCGCTGTGCGCGAGTTCCTGCAGAGTGTCCAGCGCCTCTCCGAGCGCCTCGTCACGGATGCCGGCAGGGTGCAACATTCGCTGCGGATGCAGGTCCACATCTCGCAAGGCCCGCTTGAGCCTGGCCTCATCCGGATCCGGCGCAGAACCTTCCGAGCCCGGCTCGTCATTCATCGTTTGACCATAGCCTCTCGAGGCTCTCGCAGCGTCGACTGTTTTTGCTCCTGCCGCTGCTGCAACGGTGCCGTAGAGTCGCACGATGACAACCCGCTTCCGCAGCACTTCCTTTGTGACCGTCTCGGCGGGTTCTCTTGCCGGTTTCGGCAAAGCGATCAACCGTTTCGGCCCGCGCGAACATGCCGGTCTCACGTTCGGATACACCTCCGTCATCCGGCAGACCACTGGTCCCGAGCGTGGCAAGAACAAAGTCCTCATCGACGCGCTCGGCGAGAGCGGCGATGAGGAACAAGCTCATACCGCCGCCTTAGACACGGTCGTTCGCGCGCTCAAGCATGTCGGGGCCGATCTGGACCAGGCCGTCGTGCAGACCGTGAGCGTCTCGTCGCGGTCGTCAGCGGAGCCGAGCGAGAGAGATGTCGATGGCCGTCTCGTAGTCGACGGGCTCTGAGCGAACGTCGGCCTCATGAGGTCCGGTGACGACATAACGTCCGTTGGGCTGCGGATGGACGACCGCTGACCGACCATCTTCGATGACGAGGTAGAGCCCGTTCTCCGTACGGGTGACCGTCACGATCCGTCCTGCGATGTCGAATTCGCGGGAGTGCCCGAATGGGACGGCGATCTGCGAGCGGATGGCGGTGGTCTTCATCGGGCGTCTCCGTTCGTCGAGCACCCCGCCCGAAATGTGGACGGACGGGATGCCCCCATGGACCGCCCGCGGTCATTCGCTGGACGACAGCACCCTGGCAGCCGCCGCTGTGGGAGAGCGGCTCTCCATCTCGACGTGCGCTCGGGGTGACAGGCGTGACGCTACGCCGGGCGGCTGTGGGGGCTCACATGAAACAGGAGTAGGACTCGAGAGCCGCAGTGCGGCCGGCTCTCAGCTGATGAGCTGCAGGGCTCCGGGCCTGATGGTGATGCTCGCGGAGGTGATCGCGTCGAAGCTGTCACCATCGAGCTCGACCTCTTGGGGGGTGTTGAACGCGACATCGATCCGGCGCGCGCGGCCGTAACGCAATGCGAACGGCTGCCGGACAAGTTGGCGAAGCAGTCTGCCCGTCGTGGTGCGGTGCAGGAAGCGGGACAGCGCGAGACGGATGCCGATCTGCAGCCACGCGCCTTTTCGGCGGGGCCGAAGGATGACGGTATCCAGGATGCCGTCGTCCGGGCGGGCATCCGGGATGAGCAGGATGGGATGAGCAGGATGCCGCCAGTGAGGGTGCCGCAGTTGCCGACGATGACGGTGTGCGCGCGGGTGGAATGGCGCCGCCCGCCATCGAGGCGGTAGTGGATGGCGAGATCCGCGTTGGCGATCACGGACCGTCCAATCGGATCGGCATAGGCGAGCCAGCCCAGATGCTTCTTCAGCCGGGGATTGGTTCCAGCTGCCATGCGCGCGTCCAAACCGATACCCGCCATCACCAGGAACGCGTGGGACGTGACGGTACCGTTCGCGTGCTGCAAAGTGGCATGCCCGACGTCGATCTCGTGTACACCGCCGCCGAACGCGGACTTCACCGCGGCCGGCAGGTCGTCCACCGGCAGGCCGAGCGCCCGCACGAGAAGATTGCCGGTCCCTGCGGCCGCAACCGCGAGCGAGATCCCGCTGCCCGCCAACTGCTCGGCAACCGTGCGAACCGTGCCATCACCCCCGACGACGAGAACAAAAGAGGGACGAGTCGCCTCAGCGTCGGCCACCGCCTGCCTTCCCTCGTCGCTCGAGGCGGTCTCGAACCATGAAGCAGCCTCGAACCCGGCAGTGGATTCCGCTTCTCCGAGAAGAAGACGCAGTCGCCCGACATCGACCTTCGTCGGGTTGTAGACCACCGCCACCCGCGGCGCTCTCGCTGGCATTGGAGAAGGCGCGGGCATCATCTGCGAAGGCTACGTCACGATCACAGCCACGGCGTGCCGGAGACAGAAGAACTGAGACGTCGAGACCGTGTGTCGACGCTTCGAGGACACGTCGGGCGCCGGCTCTCGTCTGCGTGCCGTACACTGAGGCTGCATCGGCAGTACGACATTCCATCGTTGCCGAATTCATTGACGCGACCCGCGCCTGAGGCATCTTGCCGTCCGCACCGTTGTCATCCAATACCGGCGCATCAGTCGCCCCTGATCTTTCCGCGATAACGGACCGACGCAGGTTCAGTCGCGGTCACGAAACGACTTCCCTATCCCTTCACTGCTCTCCGCATCCTCTTCCGTCAGGCTTTCTACCGCCACGCTCGATTGGCGCCAAGCCGACGACGACGTCCACGTGGCCACCCTCGGCCAGGAGTTCGCCGGCTACGCCACAACCGTCCTCGGCGGCTTCGAACTGCGCGACGCGCACGCCCTACCTCTCGGAGTGTTCCCAACACTGACCGCTGCGCAGGAGGCGCTACGCCCAGAGGCGCCGTCTCCACGGCACCTGCTCACTCGTTCGCGGCATCATCACCGCCGCGACATCCCGGATCGCACTCGCGGTCCGAAAACACGAAAGAAAGACGACGACATGGCCACCGGCACCGTCAAATGGTTCAACTCCGACAAGGGCTACGGCTTCATCGCCCCCGACGACGGCACCGCCGACGTCTTCGCCCACTTCTCCGCCATCAGCAGCAGTGGATATCGCAACCTCGAGGAAGGCCAGAAGGTCGAATTCGACACCGAACCCGGACAGAAAGGCCCGCAGGCGGCGAACATCCGTCCGCTCTAAGGCTGCGTCGCGGGCGGCGCCTGCGGGTCTGCCGGACGCGGCGGCGGTCTTGGCTTGGGCGCTGGCTTCGGTGTATCCATCGTGCCTCCTGTCAGAAGGAATCCCGCTCGCTGCATGAGCGGGCGGGATTCCCACCATGAACCGCCCCCGTCATTGTGGGCGTCAACGCGTAAACCGGCCGCCACTGCGCGAGCTGAACCCGCTGGCGCGACGTCTACGCGGACTGCCGACTCTATGGAGACCGGATGTGTGCGCTCACATGAAATGGGCGTAGGACTTGGCGAGGACACATGTTCGGCGCACGCCTGCGGATCATGCGACCACTTTCCGGCAGAGAACAGCCCGGCTCAGGCAGATACTTCGATGCGAGAGCCGGGCTCAGTGCTGCCGATCAGCGCTTCTTAGCGCTCCCCAGCGCATCTACATTCTCGGCGCGAAGCACGCGGGCCTTCTTATCGGCCTTATCGAGCCGCTTCTCCTTCAGCGTCTTCGACGCAGGAGTCTTGCTGCTGCTTTTTCGAGCGGACTTGTCGCCCATCGGTCTGGCCTCCATCGAGAGCCACGGTGACCCTGTGCTGCGAGTGTACGCGCGAACATTGCGGAGCCCATCGGGACCATCGAGGTCGTCCTTGGCATCTCCACGCACGTCGTCGGGAACAAGAGACTGCCGACGGTCGCTCTGGTTCTCCGCAGCCGCTTGAGGATCATGGGCGCCTCCCGCCGGTAGCTCCCTCCGCACGGACGCTGATTTGCTCAGTGCGGAGATCTGCTCTCAGAACCCTGCGTGGAGTGAAGCGTCAGCATTCCTCTTGACCTCACGATCATGCGGCAGAAGGTCGCTCCCTGAAAACGTGGGCGATATCCAGGTCGTGAGTCGACGCGAGAAATGGCCCGCGATCGTCATGAGGCCAACGTCGCGCCGAACACGCGCCTCGGATAGATCCTCTGATCAGGGCAAATATTGGTGGCTCCGACGGGCGTCGATCCCGTGACCTCACGATTTTCAGTCGTGCGCTCTACCAACTGAGCTACAGAGCCGAATCGGCCGATGAACGAATCAGCCGCTTCTGGAAGAAAAGCCCTACCTCTCGATAGGGCTTTTGCACTCCGCGACCCTGACGGGACTTGAACCCGCGACCTCCGCCGTGACAGGGCGGCACGCTAACCAACTGCGCTACAGGGCCATATTCATTTGTCCGGCAATCATGGTGACCCCAACGGGATTCGAACCCGTGCTACCGCCGTGAAAGGGCGGCGTCCTAGGCCACTAAACGATGGGGCCGTCTGCGGCTGCCACCGCATGACTACCGAGGACCAAGCATACGTGAGCGTTCAGCATCGGCCAAATCGGCACGGCCGGTTCGCGACACTCGGGCGTGTTACCCGAGGCGGATGCCTGCGCCGCGGTTACGTTCAATGGCGACATGCTCACCCCGACCCCCTAAGGAGACGCATGGCGATGCGGCTGATCGCGCCTTCCGGTGCAGCGGTGACCGACCCGGCCCGACGCAGGCGGGGCGGTCTTCTGCGGGTGGTCGGCGTGCTCGCGGCATCCCTCGCCCTCGTCATCGCGGGTGCGATCAACGCGCCCGCCCCCGCCCAGGCCGACCAGTACCCGACCTGGGCCGACGTGCAGCACGCGAAGGGGAACCAGGCCGCCGCGCAGGCGAAGGTGAACCAGGTCTCGACGCTGCTGAAGGGGCTCAAGACGAAGTCCGCCCAGGCGCAGCAGGCCGCGAAGACCGCGGGTGAGAAGGTCGCCGACGCGCAGGACGCGCTGTTCGCGGCCGATCAGAAGTATCAGAGCCTCAAGGCGGAGTCCGACAAGCTGACCGCCGATGCTGACACCGCGAGCACCCGGGCCGGCCGGGTGGCCGCTCAGCTCTATCGCTCAGGCGGCAATGATCTGACCTCGTCGCTGCTGTTCGCCAGCTCGAAGGGCAGCGGCACCGACCCGTCGGCGCTGCTCGACAACCTCGGCACCATGACGAAGCTGACCGAGTCGACCTCAGACGTGTGGGCGCAGGCGCAGCAGGCGAAGAACACCGCCCGTGCCGCCGCAGACCAGGCGAAGGCGGCGCTCGACGAGCGCACCCGGCTGCAGCAGCAGGCGCAGGCCGCGCTCGCCGCCGCGCAGCAGGCCCAGATCGCCGCGCAGCAGGCGGTCGAGACGCAGCAGGCGCACAGCGATGAACTGAACGCGATGCTCGCCGCGCTGAAAGACAAGACGAGCAAGACGGTCGCGAGCTATCAGAAGGGCGTGGCGGTCCGCGCCGCCGCCGCCAAGGCCGCGGCCGAGGCGCGCGCCCGCGCGGCCGCAGCCGCCGCCAGCCAGGCGAACGCCCAGGGCTGGGCCGTCCCGGTCGTCGGCCCGATCGCCTCGCCCTTCGGCGCGCGCCCCGCGCCCTGCGCCGGCTGCACCACCTGGCACGAGGGCGACGACATCGCCGCCGCGTTCAACACCCCGATCCACGCGGCGCACTCCGGCACGGTCGTCTTCGCGGGCTGGAACGGCGGCTACGGCAACTTCATCCTGATCGACGACGGCGACGGTATCTCCACCGCCTACGGCCACAACATCGACGGCGGCATCGTCGTCTCGGTCGGGCAGCACGTGACCGCCGGCCAGGTGATCGGGCACGTGGGCTCGACGGGCCACTCGACCGGCCCCCACCTGCACTTCGAGGTGCGCCAGAACGGCGTGCAGATCAACCCGGTGCCCTGGATGGCCCAGCACGGAGCAGCGATATGACCGAACACGACGGCTCGAGCTTCCGCCGGCCCGCGATCACGATCAGCGCGGCGGCGCTCGGCGTGCTCACCGCGGGCGTCGGCATCGTCGCGCACCCCTCGCCGGCTGACGCCGTCGAATACCCCAGCTGGGACGACGTGCAGCACGCCAAGGCGAGCGTGAACGCTCAGAAGGCGATGGTCGACAAGATCAACTCCCTCGTGGCGCACCTGCAGAGCCAGGCGACTGACGCCGGCATCCGCTCTGAGGAAGCGGTCGAGGCCTACAACCAGGCGCAGGCCGACCTCGAGGACGCGACGCAGAAAGCCGCGGAGCTGCAGTCGAAGGCCGACGCCGCGCAGAAGGCGGCCGAGACCTCGACGGTGCGCGCGGGCCTGCTCGCCTCGCACCTGATGCGCACGGCCGGCACCGACGGTTCGATCGGCCTGCTGCTCGAGGGCGGCGACGCCGGCGCCGCCGACAAGCTGCTCTACCAGCTCGGCACGATGAGCCAGCTCACGGCCCAGTCGCGGAAGGTCTACGACCAGGCCGTCGCCGACCGCAACACGGCGCAGTCGCTCGCGGCCCAGGCGAAGGCGGCCCAGAAGGCGAAGAAGAGGGCGGCGGATGACGCGCAGCAGGCGCTGAAGACGGCGCAGGATGCCGCGGCCGCGGCTCAGGCCGCGGTCAGCACCCAGCAGCAGAAGCAGACCGAGCTCACGGCCCAGCTCGCGTCGCTGCAGAACACGTCGACCGCGGTCGCCGCGCAGTACGTCGCCGGCCAGCAGGCGATCGCCCAGCAGAAGGCGGCAGAGGCGGCCGCCGAACGGCAGCGCAAGGCCGCAGCGGCGGCTGCGGCGGCGGCCGCGGCGAAGCCGAAGCCCGCGGCGCCGGCCGCCCCCGCCGCCCCGGCCCAGAACTCGGGCGGAAGCTCGGGCGGCTCGGGGTCTTCTTCCGGCGGATCGTCGGGCGGGTCATCCGCCCCCGCTCCCCAGACGGGGAGCGGCGCACCCAATGCCGCCATCGTGAACCAGGCGATCGCATACGCGCGCGCGCAGATCGGCAAGCCGTACGTCTTCGGCGGCGCCGGCCCGAACTCGTTCGACTGCTCGGGGCTCACGATGATGGCCTACTCGAGCGCGGGCGTCTACATCGGCGGGCACGGCGTGGGCATGCAGTACCGGCAGGCCGCCGCCCTCGGCCAGCTCGTGCCGCGCAGCCAGGCCCAGCCCGGCGACCTCATCTTCTGGGGAACCGCGCCGTACGACCTGTACCACGTGGGGCTCTATATCGGTAACGGCATGATGATCGCCGCCCCGCAGGCCGGCGAGAACGTCAAGCAGCAGCCCGTCTGGGGCGCACCGATCTCGGTCGTCGCGCGCCCGTCGATGGGGCGCTGACATACGACGAACCCCCGGGGATTCCTCCACCGGGGGTTCGTGAGCGGGCTCAGTCGCCCTGCGTCTTCAGGCGCTCGATGGCCTCTTCGACGAGCTTCTCGGCATCGGCCGCCGAGCCCCACTCGTCGACCTTGACCCACTTGCCCGGCTCGAGGTCCTTGTAGTGCTCGAAGAAGTGCTGGATCTCCTTCTTCGTGTACTCGGGAATGTCGTCGACGTCCTGGATGTGGCTCCAGCGCGGGTCCTTGTACTGCACGGCGATGACCTTGTCGTCGCCGCCCGCCTCGTCGCTCATGTGCAGCACGCCCACCGGGCGCACCTTGACCCCGACGCCCGGGAACAGCGGGTAGTCGAGCAGCACGAGCACGTCGAGCGGGTCGCCGTCTTCGCCGAGCGTGTTCTCGAAGAAGCCGTAGTCGGTCGGGTACGTGAAGTTCGTGAAGAGCACGCGGTCGAGGTAGACCCGGCCGGTCTCGTGATCGACCTCGTACTTGTTGCGGCTGCCGCGCGGAATCTCGATGACGGCGTCGTAGCTGTTGGTCATGCCGCTAACTTTAGTCAGTGCCCACAGACGCCGACGCGCGCCGGCCGCGCCTCACGCCCGCCATCGCGGACGTGCGCCGCGCGGTGCGCGGCTCGTTCTCGGGGCTTGCGGATGCCTCGCTGGTGCTCGTCGCGCTGAGCGGGGGCGCCGACTCGCTCGCGCTCGCAGCAGCCACCGCATTCGAGGCGCCGCGGGCGGGCCTGCGGGCCGGCGCCGTCATCGTCGACCACGGGCTGCAGGAGTCCTCAGCCGAGGTCGCCGCGCGCGCAGGCGAGCAGGCGCGCGGGCTCGGCCTCGACCCCGTGGTCGTGACGCGGGTGTCGGTCGAGCAGGGCAGCCCGGCGGGGCCCGAGGCGGCGGCGCGCGCGGCACGCTACGCGGCGCTCCAGGCTGCGGCATCCGATCATCACGCCGCCGCGGTGCTGCTCGCGCACACGCTCGACGACCAGGCCGAAACGGTGCTTCTCGGGCTCGCGCGCGGTTCAGGCGCGGGCAGCCTGCAGGGAATGGCGGCCGAGGCGGGGCTGTATCGGCGGCCGCTGCTCGGCATCCGTCGGGCGGCGACGCGCGCGTTCTGCGCGGACTCGCGCCTGACCCCGTGGGACGATCCGCACAACCTCGACCTCTCTTATGCGCGCGTGCGCGTGCGCGAGCGCGTGCTGCCCGTGCTCGAGAGCGAGCTCGGGCCGGGCGTCGCCGAGGCTCTCGCGCGGACCGCCGAGCAGCTGCGTGAGGACAACGACGCGTTCCAGCAGATGATCGACGAGGTCATCGAAGACATCGTCGAGCACGTCGAGGCGGGCATCGGCATCGCGGTCAGCGCGCTCGAGGCGAACCCGCCGGCGCTGCGCGGGCGGATCGTGCGGTTCGTCGCGCAGTCCGAGTTCGGGGTGGCGCTCACCCGCGTGCACGTGCAGGCGGTGCTGCGGCTCGTGACCGACTGGCGCGGGCAGCAGCCGCTCGACCTTCCCGGCTTCACCGCCGCGCGCGAGGGGCGGCTGCTCGTGCTGCGGTCGACTCGCTGAGGCATCCGGCGCCCTCGAACAGCAAATAGGCTTTTCGCATGCTGCCGGAAGACGTCGAATCCGACCTGTCCCGAGTCCTCTACTCAGAAGCCGAGATCAAGGACAAGCTTCGTGAGCTCGCCCGCCAGATCGAGGCGGACTACGAGGGGCGCGACCTGCTGCTCATCGCCGTGCTCAAGGGCGCGGTCATGGTGATGGCCGATCTCGCCCGCGAGCTCCACCGAGACGTCGAGATCGACTTCATGGCGGTGTCGTCCTACGGCGCGAGCACCCACTCGAGCGGTGTCGTGCGCATCGTGAAGGACCTCGACATCGATCTCGCCGGCCGCAACGTGCTCATCGTCGAGGACATCATCGACTCGGGCCTCACCCTCGACTGGCTGCGCCACAACCTGCAGTCGCGCAACCCTGCGTCGCTCGAGATCTGCGCGCTGCTGCGCAAGCCGACAGCGGCCAAGGTCGACATCGACGCGAAGTACCTCGGTTTCGACATCCCCAACGAGTTCGTCGTCGGCTACGGCCTCGACTACGCCGAGCGCTATCGCAACCTGCGCTCGATCGGAATCCTCGCCCCGCACGTCTACAGCTGAGGTCCCTGATCGGCTGCTCGGGGCTCGCGCTGGTCGACTCGGCGAAGCCGAATGGAGACCCGAGATTCTTCGACAGCACAGGCTGTTCGTGGCGTCAGTACTCCACCGATCGGGGAAGCCGCGGGCCAGGCATCCGCCGTGCTCGGTCACTGTGGACGCATGCCGTTCGTCTATATGCTCAGATGCTCCGACGGGAGCTACTACGTCGGGTCGACTCGGAACCTCGACGACCGCATGACGCAGCACTCATCTGGCTCCATTCGGCTTCGCCGAGTCGCACTGCGGTGACACATAGAACGCCTGCGGCGAACAGGGAGGTGCCGCCCAGATGTCAGGGCGTAACCTCGTAGCACCATGAATCTCAAGAAGCTCTTCCGTGGGCCGATTCCTTATATCGTTCTCGCGGGCATCATCGTGTGGATCGGCATGAGTGTTTTCACCATGTCCGGTTTCAAGGAGATCACCACGCAGAAGGGCCTTGAGCTGCTTGCCGACGGCAAGGTCCAGTCGGCGCAGATCATCGACGGCAATCAGCGCGTCGACCTCGTTCTGAACCAGCCCGACGGCGACAACGGCGACCACGTGCAGTTCTATTACGTGAACCAGCGTGGTGCCGACGTGGTGAAGGCTGTCGACAACGCCGACCTCTCGAAGGGCTTCGACGACAAGGTTCCGCAGCCCAGCATCTGGGGCTCGGTGCTCGGCTTCCTGATTCCCGTGCTCGCCATCGGCGCGCTGTTCTGGTTCATGCTCGCGGGCATGCAGGGCGGCGGAAACAAGGTCATGCAGTTCGGCAAGAGCCGCGCGAAGCTCGTCTCGAAGGAGAGCCCGAAGGTCACCTTCGACGACGTCGCCGGCGCCGACGAGGCCATCGAAGAGCTGCAGGAGATCAAGGACTTCCTCAAGGAGCCGGCCAAGTTCCAGGCCGTCGGCGCCCGCATCCCCAAGGGCGTCCTGCTCTACGGCCCCCCTGGAACCGGCAAGACCCTGCTGGCCCGCGCCGTCGCGGGCGAGGCGGGCGTGCCGTTCTACTCCATCTCGGGTTCCGACTTCGTCGAGATGTTCGTCGGTGTCGGCGCGAGCCGCGTGCGCGACCTGTTCGACCAGGCCAAGCAGAACGCGCCGTCGATCATCTTCGTCGACGAGATCGACGCCGTCGGCCGCCACCGCGGCGCGGGCCTCGGCGGTGGCCACGACGAGCGCGAACAGACGCTGAACCAGCTGCTCGTCGAGATGGACGGCTTCGACGTCAAGACGAACGTCATCCTCATCGCGGCGACCAACCGCCCCGACATCCTCGACCCCGCTCTGCTGCGCCCCGGCCGCTTCGACCGCCAGATCGGCGTGGACGCGCCCGACCTTCTCGGCCGCAAGCGCATCCTTGAGGTGCACGGCCGCGGCAAGCCGCTCGCGAAGTCGGTCGACCTCGAGGTCGTTGCCCGCAAGACGCCCGGCTTCACCGGTGCCGACCTCGCCAACGTGCTGAACGAGGCCGCGCTGCTCACCGCCCGCTCGAACGCGCAGCTGATCGACAACCGCGCCCTCGACGAGGCGATCGACCGCGTCGTCGCCGGCCCGCAGCGCCGCACCCGCGTCATGAAGGACAAGGAGAAGCTCATCACGGCGTACCACGAGGGCGGCCACGCCCTCGCCGCCGCCGCGATGCGCCACACCGACCCGGTGACGAAGATCACGATCCTGCCGCGCGGCCGGGCGCTGGGCTACACGATGGTGCTGCCCCTCGAAGACAAGTACTCGGTGACCCGCGAGGAGCTGCTCGACCAGCTCGCCTACGCCATGGGCGGCCGCGTCGCTGAGGAGATCGTCTTCCACGACCCCACGTCGGGTGCCGCGAACGACATCGAGAAGGCCACGGGCATCGCCCGCCAGATGGTCACCGACTACGGCATGAGCGCCGACATCGGCTCGGTGAAGCTCGGCCAGTCCTCCGGCGAGATGTTCCTCGGCCGCGACATGGGCCACCAGCGCGACTACTCAGAGAACATCGCGCAGAAGGTCGATGCCGAGGTGCGCGCCCTCATCGAGAAGGCACACGACGAGGCGTACCAGGTGCTCAACGAGAACCGCGAGATCCTCGACCGGCTGGCCGCCGAGCTCCTCGAGAAAGAGACCCTCGACCACAACCAGATCGCCGAGATCTTCGCCGACGTGAAGAAGCTGCCCGAGCGCCCGCAGTGGGTGTCGAGCCCGAACCGGCCGCTGCCGAACATCCCCCCGATCGAGATGCCGACCCCCAAGGCTCCCATCGACCCGGGTGTGACCGACGGCGGAATCGACAGCAGCTCGCGGCCCCGCCGCAGCCCCGGAATCAACCCGCGCCCCGCGACCGCGTAAGGCAGCGGCGTGAGCGGCATTGACCGTGCGCGCGTCGAGGCGGCCGTCACCGAGCTGCTCGCTGCGATCGGCGAGGACACCGCGCGACCCGGGCTGAGCGAGACGCCCGCCCGGGTCGCGGATGCCTATGCCGAGTTCTTCGCCGGCCTCGGCGCCGACCCGCTCGAGCCGTTGCGCGAGACGATCCCCGTCGGCGACGTCGAGCCCGAGCTCGTCATCGTGCGCGACCTCGAGTTCCGCTCGGTGTGCGAGCACCACCTGCTGCCGTTCCTCGGCCGTGCCCACCTCGCGTACCTGCCCGCGCAGAAGGTCGTCGGCCTCGGGCGGCTGCCGCAGCTCGTCAACGTGCTCGCGGCGCGCCCCCAGCTGCAGGAACGGCTCACCGAGCAGATCGCCGACAGTCTCGTCGAGGGCCTCGACCCTCGCGGCGTCGTCGTCGTGCTCGATGCGCAGCACCAGTGCGTCACGACCCGCGGTGCGCGGCAGGTGCACTCCTCGACCGTGACCGTCGCGAGCCGCGGCGAGCTCGACGACCCCGTGCGCCGCGCCGAGGTCATCACGCTGATCGGGGGTCTCCATTCGGCTTCGCCGAGTCGACCCGCGGACGTGTTGCCGAGCGGACCCGCGGATGTTTTGCCGAGTCGACCCGCGGACGTGTTGCCGAGCGGACCCGCCGCATCGGGGGCGGGGGAGTGACGCTCGT
The DNA here is from genome assembly GCF_039538245.1 of Gryllotalpicola kribbensis. Classification (NCBI taxonomy): domain Bacteria; kingdom Bacillati; phylum Actinomycetota; class Actinomycetes; order Micrococcales; family Microbacteriaceae; genus Gryllotalpicola; species Gryllotalpicola kribbensis. The sequence continues at coordinate 327,938 of NZ_BAABBX010000015.1, read as the reverse complement.
CATGGGCGTGCTCAACGTCACGCCCGATTCGTTCAGCGACGGCGGCAAGTGGACCTCGGTCGAGGCCGCGGTCGAGCACGCCGCCGCCCTCACCGCGGACGGCGCCGACCTCATCGACGTGGGCGGCGAGTCGACCCGCCCGGGCGCACCCCGCGTGCCGGTCGACGAAGAGCTCGGCCGGGTGCTTCCCGTGATCAGGGAACTCACGGCCCGAGGCATCCGCACCTCGATCGACACCATGAATTCCGCGACCGCGCGCGCCGCGATCGAGGCGGGCGCCTCGTGGATCAACGACGTCTCGGGCGGCCAGGCCGACCCCGAGATGCTGGGCACCGCCGCCGAGCTCGGCTGCGGCTACATCCTGAGCCACTGGCGCGGTCACAGCGCGAACATGAACGCGCTCGCGAGCTACGCGGATGCCGCGACCGACGTGCGCGACGAGGTGAGGGCACAGGTCGACCGGGCGCTCGACGCGGGCATCCACGGCTCGCGCATCGTCGTCGACCCGGGTCTCGGCTTCGCGAAGAACCATGAGCACAACTGGCGGATCCTCGCCAGGCTCGACCTGCTCGAGGAGCTCGGATTCCCCGTGCTCATCGGCGCCAGCCGCAAGCGCTTCCTCGGCGCACTGCTGCCCGACGACGCGCCGGTCGCCGACCGCGATCTGCCGACCGCCGTGATCAGCGCGCTCGCCGCGCGCGACGGCGTGTGGGGCGTGCGCGTTCACGACGCCGCCTCTACGCGCCTCGCGCTCGATGTGGTCGAGCAATGGAAGGCTTTCTCCTGATGGCTGATTCGATCACCCTGACCGGACTCGCCGTGCGGGCGAACCACGGCGTCTTCGATTTCGAGCGCGAGAACGGGCAGACCTTCGTCATCGACCTGACGGTCTGGCTCGATCTCGCGCCCGCGGCGCGCGGCGACGAGCTGGCGGCGACCGTGCACTACGGCGAGCTTGCCGAGGCCGTGCACGCCGCCGTCGCCGCCGACCCGGTCGACCTCATCGAGACCGTCGCCGAGCGCGTGGCCCGCGTCGCGCTCGCGTTCCCCGCTGTCGACCGCGTGCGCGCCACGGTGCACAAGCCCGATGCGCCGATTCCGGTTCCGTTCGGCGACGTCGCCGTCACGGTCGAGCGCGACCGCGCGTGGGCGGCGCGGTTCGAGCGCGCCGGCTCGGCTGATCAGGGGGTGAGCGCATGATGCGGATTCCCGACCGCGACCGCCTCGATACCGCGCGGCGGCTGCGCCCCGCGGTCCTCGCGCTCGGCAGCAACCTCGGCGACCGGGGCGAGCTGCTGCACGACGCGGTCGCGGCGCTGGGGGCGACGCCGGGCGTCGAGCTGCGGGCGGTGTCCCCCGTCGTGGAATCCGTCGCCGTCAAGCCGGGCGGCGCCGACGAGAGCGCGCCGCGCTACCTCAACGCCGTCGTGCTCGTCGACACGCTGCTCACGCCCCGCGAGCTGCTCGCCGAGGCGCACCGCATCGAGGGCGAGCACGGCCGGGTGCGGGCCGAGCGCTGGGGCGACCGCACGCTCGACATCGACATCGTCGACTTCGACGGGCTCGAGTCGGCGGACCCCGAGCTCACCCTGCCGCACCCGCGGGCGGCCGAGCGCGCCTTCGTGCTGGCGCCGTGGCTCGCCGTCGACCCGGAGGCCGAGCTTCCGGGCGCCGGCCGGGTCGCGACGCTGCTCGCCGCGGTCGGGGACGACACCGTGCCCGCACAGGGGGTCGAGCTGTGAGGCGAACGCACCCCACAACCGTCGTGATCATCGGCCTGATCGGCGTGGTGGTCGGTCTTCTGACGGACGCCGCGCTCGCGGCATCCGGCCGCGCGCTCATCGTGCCGCCCGTGACGCTCAGCGTGACCCTCGCGGTGATCGCGATCGTCGTGGTGGTGCTCGCGCTGCCGATCCGTCGCGCGATCCGCGGCAAGACGACGCTGCGGCTCGACCCGTTCCGAGCGGCGCGCACCGCGGTGCTCGCCAAGGCCTGCTCGATCATGGGCGCGCTCGTGACGGGCCTGCCGCTCGGGCTGCTGCTGTTCATGCTGACCCGCACGGTGGTCGCCGACACCTCGAGCATCCTGCTCACGGTCTCGGCCGTCGTCGGCGGCGCGCTGCTGCTCACCGGCGGCCTGCTCGCCGAGTGGTTCTGCACGCTGCCGCCCGACGACTCCGACACCGAGGGCGACCCCGACCGCGGCCCCGAGCCGGGCGCGACGCATTCGCACGCGTAGGCGACGAGGCGCGCGCCGCGGGCCGCGGCTACTTGCGCAGGGCGGCCAGTGCCTTCCACGCGAGCGGCAGGGAGGCGGCGGCGATGGCCCACTTGATGATGCCGCCCAGAATGAACGGGGTGACGCCCGCGCTCAGCACGGCGGCCACGTCGTGCGGCAGGCCGAAATGCGCGAGCGCCGCGCCGAGCCACGGAACACCGAAGACGAACGGCACGAGGGATGCCAGGCCGAAGCCGGCGATCGAGAGCAGCGGGCGGCGGTCCCAGCGGCGCTCGGAGAGCCAGCCGACGAGGGCGGCGGCCGGAATGAACCCGATCACGAAGCCGAAGCTCGGAAGCACGCCGGCCCCGAGGCCGTGCGACCAGCCGGTGAAGATCGGGGCACCGGCGACGCCCGCGACGAGATAGAGGGCCATCGACGCGGCGCCGCGCCACGTGCCGAGGGTCGCGCCGACGAGCACGACGGCAAGGGTCTGGCCGGTGATCGGGACGGGCCACAGCGGGATCTGCACCTGCGCGAGCAGCGCCGTGAAGGCGGCGCCCCCGACGACGAGCAGCGCGTTGGCGAGCGCACCGCGGCGCACGAGCGCATCGGCGAGCACGGGACGGGTGAGCGAAGCGGAAGCGATCGTCATGTGATCCACACTATGGCGGGGCCCGAGCGGATGCTTGGGCCTGAGCTACACCGAATGGGGCAGATCATTGGTGAAAAGCTCTGAGCAATACGATGATCCCGTGGCACAGCGGCTCGAGATCGACGGGGACTGGCAACGCGTCTCGCCGAGGTACGTGTGGATCGTGATCGTCGGCTCGCTCGTGGCGGCCGCCGTCACGGGAGCGATCATCGCGTTCGTCTGGTTCGCGGTGGACTGGGCATGGTGGGGCTGGCTTCTGGCCGCCGCCTGGGCGGTCGGCTTCGCCCTGCAGCTGTTCTTCGCCCCGCGGCGTGCGCGCGCGATCGGCTACCGCATGCGCGACGACGATCTCGTCGTGCGGCGCGGCATCGCGTGGCTGCGCTTCGTCGCGGTGCCGTACGGCCGCATGCAGCTCATCGACGTGACCCGCGGGCCGATCAGCCGCGCCCTCGGCCTCTCCGATCTGCGCTTCGTCACCGCGAGCGCGTCGAGCAACGTCGCGATCCCCGGCCTTCCCGCCGAGGCGGCAGACGAGCTGCGTGACCGGCTCATCGCGCTCGCCGAGACGCGGCGCGCGGGATTGTGAGTCGGCACCCGTGAACCCGCTCGCGGACGGCCAGTGGCACCGCATGCACCCCGCCACCCCGCTGCTGCGCGGCGGTGCGGTCTTCGTCGCGATCGTCGCGATCGTGTTCGCCAACCTGCGCGAGCGGCTCGTCGACTGGATCGCCCGCGTGCCCGACCGCACGCGCGACGGGGACCCCGTCGACGCGATCGTCCGGCACGGCTGGACGCTCTGGGCCGCACTCGGCGTCCTGCTGCTCGTCGCGCTGATCATCGTCTGGTACCGGGTCACCTGGCGGATGACCGAGTTCAGAGTCACGGCGGATGCCGTCGAGCTGCGCTCCGGCGTCGTGAACCGTCAGAACCGCCAGGCGCGGCTGGACCGCATTCAGGGCGTGAACGTGCACCGCACGCTCTTCGCGCGGGTGTTCGGCGCGGCCCGGCTCGAGATCGTCGTCGCCGGGCATGACGCGAACCTCAGCCTGCAGTATCTGGGGTCGAGTGCGGCGGAGGAGCTCAGGCGCGAGATCCTGGGGCTCGCGGGGAGCAAACGGGCGGCGGCGGGGGCTGGTCTCCATTCGGCTTCGCCGAGTCGACCAGCGGGGGCGGCGAGTCGACCGGCGGGGGCGGCGAGTCGACCGGCGGGGGCGGCGAGTCGACCGGCGGGGGCGGGTGTGGCGGCGCAGTTCGTGGGCGAGTTCATCCTGTCGCCGGCCGATCTGCACCCCGACTTCGCCCCCGCCTCCGTCGTCAAGGTGCACCCCGGCCGGCTCATCGGATCGCTCATCCTGAGCCCCTTCACGATCGTGCTGATCGCGATCGTGGTGTGGCTCGTGGTCGAGGTCTTGCGCGGCAACTACTTCCTGCTGGTGGCGGTCATCCCCTCGGTCTTCGGCATGTTCACGGGCTACTCGCGCCGCTTCGGCCGGCTCGCGCGCTACACGATCTCGGGCAGCGCCGACGGGGTGCGGGTGGGCTACGGGCTGCTCTCGACGAGCAGCGAGACCATCCCGACGGGGCGCATCCACGCCGTCGAGATCGTGCAGCCGCTGCTGTGGCGGCCGTTCGGCTGGTGGGCGATCCGCATCGCGCGCGCCGGGCGGGCTCGGCAGCGCGGGCAGGCCGAGAACGCCTCGACGGTGCTCCCCGTGGGCTCGCTCGAGGACGTCGGCCGCGTGCTGCCGCTGCTGCTGCCGGCATCCGATCGCGCCGATCTGCTCGCCCTCGTCGACGCGACCGCGCGCTATCGCCGCACCGCGCGGCTGTTCTCGCAGGCGCCGCGCGCGGCCGCCTGGCTGCACCCGCTGTCGTGGCGGCGCGTCGGCTACGCATACGTCGGCGACACGCTCGCGCTGCGCGCCGGCTTCATCTCGCGCACCCTCGCGTTCGTGCCGCTGGCGCGCGTGCAGAGCGTGGGCATCAGGCAGGGACCGGTGAGGCGGATGCTGGGTCTCGTCGGCCTCGCAGTGCACGTCGTCGACGTGCGCATCCGCCCGCGGCTGTCGGTGATCGGCACCGCGGCGGGGGCCGAGCTGTTCGAGCAGTTGGCGCGCAGTGCCGTAATGTTGGCGAGTCGCGACGCGAGGAGTTAGGGGCGAAGCACGTGCAGGCATCCGGCAGCCAGAGCCGCTCAGGAAGGCTCGGCGTCGGCATCGTCGGCGCGGGCCGCGTCGGCCCGGTGCTCGGGGCCGCGCTCGCCGGTGCGGGGCACGCGATCGTCGGCGTGAACGCCGTCAGCGCGGCCAGCCGCGAGCGCGCGCAGGACATGCTGCCGGGGGTGCCCCTGCTCGAGACGCCCGAGCTGCTCGAGCGCAGCGAGCTCGTGCTGCTCGCGGTGCCGGACGACCAGCTGCCCGGCCTCGTCGAGGGCCTTGCCGCCGTCGGCGCCTGGCAGCCCGGCCAGCTCGTCGTGCACACGGCACCGGGGCTCGGCGTCGGGGTGCTGCGCCCCGCGCTCGCCTCGGGGGCGATTCCGCTCGCGATCCACCCGGCGATGGCCTTCACCGGCACGCGCCTCGACCTGGCGCGGATGGCCGAGACGTACTTCGCCGTGACGGCGCCGGCGCCCGTGCAGCCGATCGGGCAGGCTCTCGTCGTCGAGATGGGCGGCGAGCCGGTGCTCGTCGCAGAAGAAGACCGCGCGGCATACGGCGAGGCGATCGCGACGGCCGCGAGCTTCAGCAGGCGCATCGTCGAGCAGGCGACCGGGATGCTGGCCGAGCTCGGCTTCGAGCAGCCCGGTGCATACCTCAGTTCGCTGGTGCGCTCGACGGTCGACGAAGCGCTGCGGAAGGCGGGGATGGCGCCGCCGCTGGACCTCTCCGAGATCGAAGGGAACGAATGACCACCACCGAGACGCCGACCGTGCTCGAGACGATCGCGGCGACTCGCGAGCTGGTGCGCTCCGCCCGCGCGGCCGGGAAGCGCATCGCGCTCGTGCCGACCATGGGCGCCCTGCACGACGGGCACCTGGCGCTCGTCGCGCGCGGCCGCGAGCTCGCCGACGTCGTGATCGTCTCGATCTTCGTCAACCCGCTGCAGTTCGGGCCGAGCGAGGACTTCGAGCGCTACCCCCGCACCCTCGATGCGGACCTCGCGGCGCTCGCCGGCAGCGCCGATGCGGTGTTCGCGCCGACGGTCGCCGAGATGTACCCGGGCGGCGCCTCGCAGACGACCGTGCACGCCGGCCCCGTCGCCGAGCGCTACGAGGGCGCTTCGCGCCCCGGGCACTTCGACGGCATGCTGACCGTGGTCAGCAAGCTGCTGAACATCGCGCAGCCCGACGTCGCGCTGTTCGGGCAGAAGGACGCCCAGCAGGCGTTCCTCGTGAAGCAGATGGTCGCCGACCTGAACCTGCCGGTGCGCATCGAGGCGGTGCCGATCGTGCGCGAGCTCGACGGTCTCGCCCTCTCGAGCCGGAACCGCTACCTGTCGGAGAGCGAGCGAGTGCTGGCGCTCACGCTCTCCGCTGCGCTGCGTGCCGCCCGCGAGGCATCCGATCGCGGCGAGAGCGTCGCGGCAGCCCGCGCGGCCGGCCTCGCACGTTTCGACCAGCAGCCGGACGTTAGGCTTGACTACCTGGTCATCGTCGATCCGGCGACGTTCTTGCCGCTGGAGGACGACGCGACGGGCGACGGTCTCATTCTGGTCGCCGCTCGCGTGGGCGCCACGCGCCTGATCGACAACGCACCCCTCCACTTCTGACAGGAACCGCCATGGCCGACCGCGACCAGCCGATCGACGAGACCCCCGAGCCGACGCCCGAGGAGATCAACGAGCAGAAGGCCGTGCGCCTGGCCAAGCGCGAGCGGCTGCAGGCCGAGAGCCCCGACCTTGGCGGCGGCGCGTACCCGGTGAGCCTGCCCGTCACGACGACCATTCCCGAGGTGCGCGCGCAGTGGGGCTCGCTCGCCGCCGACGAGACCTCCGGTCAGGTCGTCGGCCTCGCGGGCCGCGTCGTGAATCAGCGCAACACCGGCAAGCTGTGCTTCGCGGTGCTGCAGTCGGGCGACGGCTCGCGTCTGCAGGCGATGGTGTCGCTCGCGTCGGTCGGCGAAGAGAGCCTGCAGCGCTGGAAGGAGCTCGTCGACCTCGGCGACCACGTGTTCGTGCACGGCGAGGTCATCTCGTCGCGCCGCGGCGAGCTGTCGATCATGGTCGACGAGTGGCAGATCGCGGCGAAGGCGATCCTGCCGCTGCCGAACATGTACAAGGAGCTGTCTGAGGAGACGCGCGTGCGCTCGCGCTACCTCGACCTGATCCAGCGCGAGCAGGCGCGCCGCACCGTCGTGACGCGTGCGAAGGCGACTGCGTCGGTGCGCGCCACGTTCGCGAAGAACGGATTCCTGGAAGTCAGCACCCCGAAGCTGCAGACCATGCACGGCGGGGCATCCGCTCGCCCCTTCGTCACGCACTCGAACGCGTTCGACACCGATCTCTACCTCTCGATCGCGCCCGAGCTCTACCTCAAGCGCGCGGTCGTTGGCGGCATCGATCGCGTCTACGAGATCGCGCGCAACTTCCGCAATGAGGGCGCGGACTCCACGCACTCGCCCGAGTTCGAGATGATCGAGGCCTACCAGGCATACGGCGACTACAACTCGATCGCCGACCTCACCCAGCAGCTCATTCAGGACGCCGCGCTGGCCACCAACGGCTCGCACGTGGTGACCTGGGCCGACGGCACCGAGTTCGACCTCGGCGGCGAGTGGGACCGCATCTCGATGTACGACTCGCTGAACGAGGCGGCGGGCACGGCGTTCACCCCCGAGACGCCTCTGGCCGAGCTCGAGGCTCTTGCAGCGCGCGAAGGGCTCTCGATCGCTCACCCGATCCACGGCAAGTACATCGAAGAGCTGTGGGAGCACTTCGTGAAGGGCGGCCTCACCCGCCCGACGTTCGTGATGGACTTCCCCCTCGACACCTCGCCACTGACCCGCCAGCACCGCTCGATTCCCGGCGTCGTCGAGAAGTGGGACCTGTACGTGCGCGGTTTCGAGCTCGCGACCGGCTATTCCGAGCTCGTCGACCCCGTGATCCAGCGCGAGCGCTTCGTCGCGCAGGCGGCGCTGGCCGCGGCGGGCGACGACGAGGCGATGCGGGTCGACGAGGACTTCCTGCGTGCGCTCGAGTTCGGGATGCCGCCGTCGGGCGGCATGGGCATGGGGGTCGACCGCCTGCTGATGGCGCTGACCGGTCTCGGCATCCGAGAGACGATCCTGTTCCCGCTGGTGAAGTAGGGCGGCCGCCCCGCGGCAACTAGTTCCCGTTCCGGACGTGCGCGCCCGGTGCCGCGGGCGCGGCTGTCCGGAACGGGAACTACTCGCGCTCGGCGAGGTGCGCTCCGAGGGGGCGAACGGCTAGCCGCGCTGCCCGAGGTGCGCGCGCACCGCAGCCTCGTACTCCTCATCAGAGAGCTCGTCGACCTGCTTCGCGTCGCGGCGGTCGACCCGCGACCAGCGCGTGAACAGCGCGATGATCACCGGCAGGTCGGCCACCTCGGCGAGGAACCACAGGAAGTCGCCCGAGAGATGCTGGTCGTGCAGCGGGTTCGGGAACCAGTGCGGCAGCGCGGCGCCTGCGACCGTGTGCGTCGCGGCCGCGACCCCGTCGAGCACGTTGCCGTTGAGGCGCAGCAGGATGCCGGGGATCGAGTCGAGCAGCAGCTCGACGATCGCCAGCAGGAACTCGTAGATGATGAAGGTGCTCGAGCGGTGCTCGGTGTCCTCGGTGATCGGCAGCGTGATGAGCAGCCCGATGAACGGCACGAGTAGGGTGATCGCGGCCGCCCACCCCGGGTCGAGACGCAGCGGCCCGGCGAGCGGCGTCAGGAAGAACAGGAAGCCGACGAGCGGCACGAGCGGCGCGAAGATCGCGTTGCCCATGAGCCGAACGGGCCATGAGCGCAGCGCCGCCTCGAGGGCGGCGCGGGCACCGGGCCGAAAGGTGCGCCGCATCAGCGTGATCGGCATGCCGAGCGCGACCATCATCGGCACGAGGAAGATCAGCAGGGCGATGCGCGTCGTGAACGCCCAGCGCAGGTCGTGCGACCAGGTGCCGAGGAACCCGAACTGGATCCACGCGTACGATCCGAGCCCGAGCAGGTAGAAGCACCAGGCGCGCCACGCGGGCCAGCGCTCGCGGCGGTGCGCGAGCACGACGAGCCCCCACGTGTACAGCGCCGCGCCGATCGCGATCGCGAGAGCGGCGACGGGGTCGAACGAGAACGTGGTCAGGAAGACGGGAATCGGCGGCGTGGTGGTGTTCCTCTCTAGCCGAGTACCAGCATGGACCCATGAACTATCCGCTCGCTGGGCGCACGGCGCTTGTCACCGGGGTCTCGCGGCCCAAAGGCATCGGCTATGCCGTCGCGCTGCGGCTCGCGCAGGCGGGGGCGAGTGTCATGGTGCATCACTACGCCCCGCACGACGCGGAGCAGCCGTGGGGCGGTGCGGATGTCGAGGCGGTGCGGGCAGGCATCCGATCGGCGCTCATCGACGGTGCGCACGTGGCGGACTTCCATGCAGATCTCGCGGATGCCTCAGCGGCGGCACCGCTCATCGAGCAGGCCGCCGCCGTGACCGGCCGGCTCGACATCCTCGTCTGCAATCACGCGCGGTCGGGCGACGACGGCTCCCTGCTCAAGGCGACGGCGGAGCAGCTCGACGCGCACTGGGCGGTGAACGCGCGCGCGTCGTTCCTGCTCACGAAGCGCTTCGCCGAGCTGTTCGCGTGGGACGGCACGGAGGAGAACACGGCTCGCGTGATCTGGTTCACGAGCGGCCAGCTGTTCGGGCCGATGCGTGCCGAGATGGCGTATGCCGCCTCGAAGGCGGCGCTCGCCGGCGCGACGCAGACGGCGGCGGCAGAGCTGCTCGGGCGCGGCGTGCTGCTCAACACGGTGAACCCGGGGCCGACCAACACGGGGTACCTCGACCCCGAGACCACCGACCGCCCCGAGGTGCTCGGCGAGCTGCGGGCGGCGATGCCGCTGAAGCGCTTCGGGGCACCCGACGACGTCGCTCGGCTGATCGCGTGGCTCGTCGGGCCGGAGGGCCGCTGGGTGGTCGGCGAGGTGATGTCGAGCGACGGGGGATTCCGGCTGGGGCTTTAGAGCTGGGTCGCGCGCGCCTCGGGAACTTCGCCGCCCTCGAGCAGCCTGAGATCCTCGTCGGCGAGCTGCGTGCCGGCCTGCGAGGTCTGCGCGGTCGGGCCTAGTCGGAGGGCCCGGCGAGGCCCATCGTGCGGGGCGCGAGCTCGGATTGCAGCACCAGCGTCGCGGCGCCGACAGCCGCGGCATCCTGCATCTGCGGCGACAGGCGCACCCGGATGCCGTGCCGCGAGCGCGCGAAGAACTCCGCGTTGACCTGAGAGTCGATCACGCGCAGGTAGATCGATCCGGCGATCGCGAACGCGGGCCCCGCGAGCGTGATCGAGTCGAGGTCGAACAGGTTCGCGAGCGACGTCACGGCGGTGGCGAGATGACGCGCGGATGCCTCGAGCAGGCCGGTCGCGAACTCGTCGCCCCTCGTCGAGGCCTTCGCGAGGGCGGTGAACTGGGCGAAGTCGTCGCCGGAGAGCGCGAGGCGGGCGACCTCATCGGGGTGCTCCCGCGCCGCGCGCACGACCGCGGTCGGATCGGCGACGTCTTCGGCGATGAGGCGGCGGCCCGACGCATCCGCGCCGACTGTGATGTGCCCGAGCTCGGCGGTGTTCGAGCTCGCGCCCCGGAACACGGTGCCGTCGATGAGTACGCCGGCGCCGAGGCCGAGCCCCATGTAGACGGTCGCGTGCGCCCGTGCGCCCTCGGTCGCTCCCCCCCAGAAGTCGCCGAGCGCCGCGGCGGTCGCGTCGTTGTCGAACACGACGGGCAGCCCGGTGGCCTCGGCGATGAGGTCGCGCAGTGGCACGTTCTGCCACGCCTCCATGTGCGCGGGTCCGAAGACCATTCCGCGTGCGACGTCGACGGGCCCAGGTGCGACGACGCCGATGCCGACGACGAGCTGCTCGTCGATGCCGAGCCCGAGCAGGATGAGGTGGATCTGCTCGACGAGCGCCGTGATCATCGCGCCCGGCTCGCTGGCGCCGACGCCGGGGGCGCGCAGGCGGCCGACCACCGCCCCGCGCAGGTTCACGACGACGTAGGTGATGGATTCCCCGCCGAGCTGCACCCCGACGGCGTAGCGCGCCGACGTGTCGACCTCGAGCAACACGACCGGCCGACCGCCATTGGGGCGACCGAGACCCGCTTCGTGGATGAGGCCCTCATCGAGCAGCTGGCGCACGACGGTCGACATCGTCGCTGCGGTCAGCCCGGTCTCGGCGGCGAGGTCGGTGCGGCTGATCGGGCCGAGCGTGCGGATCAGGTCGAGGACGAGCCCCTTGCTGGTTCCCGTCGACAGGGAGACGCGGCCGCGAGCCATGCGGTCTCCTCTCCAGCAATTCGGTGCGTTACCTCATTGTGACGCGCACTCCGATCCTAGTAACTTGACGCGCTTTATAAAGTCATCTAAAAAAGTGGGAACGCACCGCGACGGCGAGGTCGACGCTGATCCTCGCGGCGAGTGCTGGAAGCACCACCTGCCTCCATCTCCACTGAAGGGTCAACGATGACAACCACCAGGAAGCGGCTCCTTCTCGGCGCCGCCGCGCTCGCGGCATCCGCCGCTCTTGCGCTCTCGGGCTGCTCCGGCTCGAGCAGCAGCACGTCCACGTCCGGCGCCGGCAGCACCGTCACGGTGTTCTCGGGCCAGGTCGGCAACTTCACCGAGAACTTCAACCCGCTGAGCCCCACGGGCTCCGGCCTGCAGCCCACCAACGGCGTCATCTACGAGCCGCTCTTCTACTACAACAAGGCGAAGGCGGGGAATCCGGTGCCGCTGCTCGGCACGTCGTTCACGTGGAACGACGACGGCACCGAGCTCACCGTGAAGGTGCGCCAGGGCGTCAAGTGGTCCGACGGGAAGCCCGAGACGGCCGATGACGTCGTCTACACGCTGAACCTCGTATCGAACAATCCGGCCCTCAACACCTCCGGCCAGAAGTGGGTCGCCAAGAAGACCGACGACAGCACCGTCGTCATCGACTTCCCCAAGACGGCCTTCACGCTCGAGCCGCAGATCCTCGGCAACGAGCCGATCGTCCCCGAGCGCATCTGGAAGAACATCTCGGACCCGACCAAGACGACCAACACGAACCCCGTGGGCACCGGGCCGTACATGCTCAAGAGCTTCACGCCGCAGAGCTTCCTGCTCGTGAAGAACCCGAACTACTGGGGCACGGGCGACAGCGCGCCCAAGGTGAGCCAGGTGCGCTACATCTCCCTGTCGAACGCGGATGCCGCGACCTCGGCCCTGCAGCAGGGCCAGGTCGACTACATGGGCTCGTTCCTGCCGACGCTGAAGAGCATCATGAGCCAGCACAAGAACCTGTCGTACTCGAACAGCCCGCAGGCGACGACCGCGCTCTTCACGTGCTCGAACCCCGACCTCGGCTGCACCGGTCCCCAGACCGACCCGGCCGTGCGCCAGGCGCTGTACTACGCGATGGACCGGACCCAGCTGAGCAACCAGGCCGCGGCCGGTTTCAGCGCGCCGGCGTCGCCCTCGCTGATCCTCAACACGGTCAACAAGGACCAGATCACGAGCCCCGACTACCTGAAGACGCCGCAGTCGGCTGACGTCGCAAAGGCGAAGAGCCTGCTCGAGGCCGCCGGCTGGACCCTCGGCTCGAAGGGCTACTACGAGAAGGACGGCAAGGAGCTCGACCTCAGCGTCAACGTGGTGTCCGGCTGGACCGACTACGACACGATCTGCACGCTGCTGCAGGGCCAGTTCAAGAAGGCCGGCATCAAGCTCGCCGTGAACCAGGTGGCGCAGAACGCCTGGACTCAGGCCGAGGTCTCCGGCAAGTACCAGCTGTCGGTCAACTCGATCAACATGGGGCCGTCGTCGAACCCGTACTTCCAGTACAACCAGTACCTGAGCACCGCGGCGACGGCGAAGGTCGGCGGCTCCGCGACCACCAACGTCTCGCGCTACTCGAACCCCGCGGTCGACGCCGCGATCTCGTCGCTCGCGAGCACCAACGACGAGGGCAAGGAGCAGGCGGCGTACAAGACGATCCAGGACGCGATCGTCAAGGACATGCCGTACGTGCCCGTCTACGTCAACTCGGCGCTCGCCGAGTACAACAACTCGCACGCCACGGGTTGGCCGAGCCAGGACAACCAGTACGCCTTCCCGCTTCCGTGGGGCGGCAACTGGGGCGTCGGCATCGTCCTGAAGACGATCCGGCCGGTCGGCAAGTAACCCGAGATCGGGAACGCGGGGTGGGGCGGTCGTCGCAGGCCGTCCCACCCCGGCACCGAAAGGCAGAGAAGCATGCGGTTCTACCTGCAAAAAGTGGGGTTCTACGTCGTCGCGATCTGGGCGGCCATCACGATCAACTTCGTCATTCCTCGACTGATGCCGGGGAATCCGGTCGACGTCATCATCTCCAAGATGGGCGCGGCCGGCCAGACCGTGACGCCGCAGACGCGCCACGCGATCGAGGTCGCGCTCGGCGGCGGCAGCGGCCCGTGGTGGCAGCAGTACGGCGCCTATCTCGCCAATCTCGCCCACGGCGACCTCGGGGTCTCTCTCGTCGCCTACCCCGAGAAGGTGAGCACCGTCATCGGCCAGGCGCTCCCGTGGACGATCGCGCTCGTCGGCCTCGCGACCGTCATCTCCTTCATCATCGGTATCGGGCTCGGCACCTTCGCCGGCTGGAAGCGCGGCTCGTGGCTCGACAACCTGATCCCGGTGACGACGATGTTCCAGGCCGTGCCGTACTTCTGGCTCGCGCTCATCCTGCTCCTGTTGCTCAGCCGAGTGGTGCAGTGGTTCCCGTTCGCGGGCGGCTACGACGTCAACTCGGGCCTGATGCCCGGGTTCAGCCTCCAATTCGTCGGCAGCGCGCTCTACTACGGCTTCCTGCCGGCCCTCACGATCGTGCTCTCGTCGATCGGCGGGTGGATGCTCGGCATGCGCAACATGATGGTCTCCACGCTGTCTGAGGACTACATCGTCACGGCCGAGGCGAAGGGCCTCAAGCCGAGCCGTGTGCGCATGACCTACGCGGCGCGGAACGCGGTGCTGCCCTCACTCTCCGGCTTCGCGATCTCGCTCGGCTTCGTCGTCGCCGGCTCGATCGTCACCGAGCAGGTGTTCAGCTACCCGGGCATCGGGCAGCTGCTCTTCAGCGCCGTCTCCAACAACGACTACGCCCTGATGCAGGGCGTGTTCCTCGTCATCTCACTGTCGGTGCTCGCCGCGAACCTCGTGGTCGACGTGCTGTACGGCCTCATCGACCCGCGCACCCGCGCCCGCTGACCGGAAGGACCGTCACTCATGGCATCCACTGTCGCCCTCGACGACCTCGAGCCCGCGGTCGCCCCCTCGGCCAAGCGGAGCAGCCTCGCCGCGCTGCTGCCGACCATGTCACCCAAGCTGATCGTGGGCCTCGTGATCGGAGCCGTCATCGTGCTCTGGGCGATCGTCGGCCCACTCGTGGTCGGCGACCCTGACGCGATCAGCACCCTGGCGTTCGCTCACCCCGGAACGCGCGGCCACCTGCTCGGCACCACCCAGACCGGTCAGGACGTGTGGTCTCAGATCGCCTGGGGCACCCGCGGCTCTCTCATCATTGGCTTCTCCGTGGGCGTCATGGCCACCGTGCTCTCGGCGCTGTTCGGTGTCCTCGGCGCGTACATCGGCGGTGCCGTCGACGAGGGCTTCGCGCTGTTCACGAACGTCGTGCTGGTCATCCCCGGCCTCCCGCTCGTGATCGTCATCGGCAACTACGTGCCGCAGAACAGCCGCGGCCTCTTCCTCGTCGCCGTCGTGCTCGCGATCACGAGCTGGGCGGGCTCGGCCCGCGTGCTGCGCGCCGTGACGCTCTCGCTGCGCAACCGGGACTACGTCTCGGCGTCGCGCGTGTCGGGCGAGCGGACCTGGCGCATCCTCGTCGTCGAGATCCTGCCGAACCTGATCCCCGTGATGGCGAGCCAGTTCGTGTTCGCGATCATCTTCGCGATCCTCGGCGAGGCGGGCCTGTCGTTCCTCGGCCTCGGCGCAAGCGGCACCTTCACGCTCGGCACGATCCTGTTCCAGGCGAATCAGGCGCTCGCCCTGACGCAGGGCGCCTGGTGGTGGTTCATCCCGCCGGGGCTCGTGATCGCCCTGTTCGGCTGCGCACTGTCGCTGATCAACTTCTCGATCGACGAGATCATCAACCCCAAGCTGCGCAACTCGACGCGTTCGCAGCGCAAGAAGTGGGGACTCAGCCCCGCGCAGATCAAGCAGCTGGAAGCGGAGAACCTGAAATGAGCACGGCTACGCCGGAGGCGGAGGCCACGACTCCGCGGCACCTCGCTGACCCCGTCATCACGATCGACGACTTCAGCGTCGACTATGCGGGCCAGGTCACGACTCACGCGGTCAAGAACGTCAGCCTGACGCTCGGCCGGGGCGAGATCCTGGGCCTCGCCGGGGAATCCGGCTGCGGCAAGTCCACGCTGGCCTACGGCATCACGCGACTGCTCAAGCCCCCTGCCCTCATCACAAGCGGCAGCGCGACCTTCCACTCGCGAGAGGGCTGGTCCGCCGACCTGTCGACGCTGTCGGGCGATGAGCTGCGGCAGTTCCGCTGGGACAAGATCTCGATGGTCTTCCAGGGGGCGATGAACTCGCTGAACCCGGTGATCTCGATCCAGGCGCAGCTCGAGGACGTGTTCACCACGCACCGCCCGGAGCTGTCCCGGGCCGAGCGGGTGCAGAAGTGCGGGGACCTGCTCGAGCGCGTGGGCGTCGACCGCTCGCGCCTCAAGTCGTTCCCGCACGAGCTGTCGGGCGGCATGCGGCAGCGCGTCATGATCGCCATGGCGATGGCGCTCGACCCGCAGGTGATGATCATGGACGAGCCGACGACCGCACTGGACGTCGTCGTGCAGCGCGAGATCCTCGACGAGATCACCCGGCTGCGCGCCGAGCTGGGCTTCGCGGTCATCTTCATCACCCACGACCTGCCGCTGCTGCTCGAGATCAGCGACCGCATCGCCGTCATGAAGGCGGGCGAGATCGTCGAGCTGAACGACGCATACGAGCTCTACACCAACCCCCGAAACGACTACACCAAACGGCTGCTCGCGTCCTTCCCCTCACTCACCGGTGAGCGCGGCGACTTCATCCGCACGGGTGTCGCCGACGACCGGCTCGAAGAGACGAAGCAAGCCGACGCCGACGAGGACGCGGCGAACGAAGGAGCCCCCGCATGAGCACGCTCGAGTTCCGGAATGTCACCAAGGAGTATCGGATTCGCGGTGAGCGCGGCCGCTCAAGCAAGCTTCTCGCCGTGAACGACGTGAGCTTCACGATCGAGTCGGGCAAGACCGTCGCGCTCGTGGGGCAGTCGGGCTCGGGGAAGTCGACGATCGCGAAGCTGCTGCTGCAGCTCGAGGCGCCGACCTCGGGCGAGATCCTGCTGGACGGGCATCCGATCAAGCGGCACGGCGCGGGCCTGCGGGACTACCGCAACCACGTGCAGATGGTCTTCCAGGACCCGTTCGCGTCGCTCAACCCGTATCACTCGATCGCGCACCACCTCGCGCGGCCGCTCAAGATCCACGGCCGGGCGAAGACCAAGGCGGAGATCGACGCGCAGGTGCGCCGGCTGCTCGAGCGGGTGCGGCTCACCCCGGCCGACGAGGTCGCGGCGAAGCACCCGCACGAGCTTTCCGGCGGCCAGCGACAGCGTGTCGCCATCGCGCGCGCCCTCGCGCCCCAGCCGACCATGCTGATCGCCGACGAGCCGGTCTCGATGCTCGACGTGTCGATCCGCCTCGGGGTGCTGAACCTCTTGGCGCAACTGCAGCGCGAGGACAATCTGGGCGTGCTCTACATCACTCACGACCTGGCGACCGCCCGGCATTTCAGCGACGAGATCCTCGTGATGTACAAGGGCGAGATCGTCGAGCGCGGGCCGTCGGACGACGTGATCCTCGCCCCTCAGCACGAATACACGAAGAGGCTCGCAGCCGCGGCCCCCAACCCCGAGCTGCGCCTCAAGCAGATCTCGGGCGCGGGCGCCTGAGCCCGAGCCGGCACCACGACGAAAGCCGACCATGACGTATACACCCGCAACCTTCACGCCGATCGCCGCAGACTGGGTCGCAGCGCCACTCGACGGGCCGCTGCCCGCCGGATTCCCGGCCGGCTCGCTGCCCGCCGCGGTGCCCGGCGTGATCCACACCGACCTGCTGCGCGCGGGTCTCATCGCCGACCCGTTCGACGGCGACAGCGAGGCGGCGCAGCAGTGGATCGGCGACACCTCGTGGCGCTACTCGACGAGCTTCGAGTGGCACGACGACGGGTCGACGCGGCATGACCTGGTGGCCTACGGGCTCGACACGGTCGCGACCGTGCGCCTCAACGGCGAGGTCGTCGCGCGCACGGAGAACCAGCACCGCTCCTACCGCTGGCCGGTCGCCGAGCTGCTGCGCGAGGGCGCGAACGAGCTCGTGATCGACTTCGCCGCGCCCGTGCCCGAGGCGAGCACCCGTGCCGAGAGGTTCGGCGCGCTGCCGCGGGTGAACCATCACGAGTTCAACCAGCTGCGCAAGACCGCCTCGCATTTCGGCTGGGACTGGGGCATCGACGTCGCCGGCGTCGGCATCTGGCAGCCGATCGGCATTGACTCGTGGTCGGGCGTGCGCATCGACGCGGTGCGCCCGCTCGTCGCGGTCGACGACTCGGGCGCGGGTGTGCTGACGGCGCATGTCGCGCTCGAGTGGGACGGGCGCGGCTCGCGCGACGATTCCGGGCTCGCCGTCACGGTGAAGGTCGCAGGCGCGGGTCACGGTGCGACGGCGGTCGAGTACGTGACGAGGGATGCTGCGGGCGCGGTCGTCGAGGCGCGGGTGCCCGACGTGCAGCGGTGGTGGCCGATCGGCCACGGGGAGCAGCCCCTCTACGACGTGACGGTCTCGGCGGGCGAGGCGCAGTGGGTGGGCCGCGTCGGGTTCCGGAATGTCCGCGTGAACACCGCGCCCGACGACGCTGGCCGCCCGTTCGAGGTCTACGTCAACGACGAGCTCGTGCTGGTGCGTGGCGTGAACTGGATTCCCGACCACGCCTTCCTCACCGAGGTCGACGCCGACCGGTATGCGCGCCGACTCGCGGATGCGGTCGACGCCAACATCAACCTGATCCGCATCTGGGGCGGCGGCATCTACGAGTCCGACGCGTTCTACGACCGGGCCGACGAGCTCGGCCTTCTCGTCTGGCAGGACTTCCTGTTCGCCTGCGCCGCCTATGCGGAAGAGGAGCACCTCGCCGCCGAGGTCGAGGCCGAGGCGCGCGAGCAGATCACCCGCCTCTCCGGGCATCCCTCGCTCATCATCTGGAACGGCAACAACGAGAACATCTGGGGCTACGTCGACTGGGGGTGGGCGGCGGCGCTCGGCGAACGCACCTGGGGCGAGGGCTACTACCGCGAGCTGTTCCCGCGGCTGCTCGCCGAGCTCGACCCGACGCGGTTCTACTCGCCTGCGTCGCCCTACAGCTTCGGCGAGTACCTGCACCCCAACGACGAGCGCCACGGCACCATGCACATCTGGGATGTCTGGAACCGCCGCGACTACTCGGTGTATCGCGACTACACGCCCCGCTTCGTGTCGGAGTTCGGCTTCCAGGGGCCGCCTGCATGGTCGACCCTGGCGCGGGTCGTGCACGACGAGCCGCTCGACCCGTTCGGCCACGAGATGCTGGTGCACCAGAAGGCCGAGCGGGGGAACGAGAAGCTCGACCGCGGAGCGCGGGGGCACCTGCCCGAGCCGGCATCCATCGACGACTGGCACTGGACCACGCAGCTCAACCAGGCTCACGCGATCGCGTTCGGCGTCGCGCACTTCCGGTCGCTCACCCCGCACAACACGGGCACGGTCCTGTGGCAGCTGAATGACAACTGGCCGGTGGTGTCCTGGGCGGCCGTCGACTTCGACGAGCACCGCAAGCCGCTCTGGTATGCGCTGCGCGATGTGTATGCCCCGCGCTTCGCCACGATCCAGCCGCGCTCGTCGGCGCAGGCTCTGGCCGATGCCTTCGAGGGTTACGCGCCGGCGAAGGACGTGCTCGCGCTGGTGCTCGTGAACGACACAGGCGACAGCTGGTCCGGCGAGTTCCTCGTCGCGCGTCAGGACTTCGCCGGCGCCGAGCTCGCGGCCGAGCGGGTCACGATCAGCGTTCCGGCGCGGGGGACGGCGAGCTACGAGCTGTCCGCCGGCGTCGCGGCGGTCGGCGACCCGGCTGCGGAGATCATCGTCGCGCGCACCGCAGACGAGGCATCCGGCTTCGCGCCCGCGATCTGGAATGCCGCGGAGGTGGTCGGCCAAGCGCTCGCCGCCGACGCTGAAGCTCTGGACGTGCGGGCAGAGCGCACCGAGGGCGGGTACGCGGTGACCGTGGCCGCGCGCTCGTACGTGCGCGATGTGTTCCTGCAGGTCGACCGCGTCGACGCGGCGGCCCGCGTCGACCGCGGTCTGGTCACCTTGCTCGCGGGCGAGTCGGCGCGCTTCGAGATCGCCTCGAGCGCGAACGTCGACCCCGCAGCGTTCACGACGCCGCTCGTGCTGCGCACCGCGAACGGGTTGCTTGCGCGCGGGGAGAACTAGCCGCACGATCGACATGATGACGAACAGCTCTACCGCGCGGGCGGTCGGTATCGTGCTGCGCCGGTCGCCGCGGCAGCTGGCGGCCGAGCCGTTCTACGGCGAGCTGATCGGCGGGCTCGAAGAGGTCCTCGCGACCCGCGGGCTGCAGGTGCTGATGCAGGTCGTCGACGGTATGCCGCGCGAGCTCGAGAGCTACCGGCGGTGGGCGGCCAACGGTGCGGTGGGGGCGGTCGTACTCGTCGACTTGGTGCCCGCAGACCCGCGGCCCGCGCTCATCGTGTCGCTCGGCCTGCCGGGCATCATCCTCGGCGAACCGGAGCCGGGCAGCGGGCTCGTCGCCGTGCGCAATGACGGCTATGCGCCGATGGTCGACGCGGTCAGCCGGCTCGCGTCACTCGGGCACAGCCGCATCGCCCGTGTCACAGGCCCGACGGCGTTCATGCACACGCAGGACCGCACGCGCGGCTATCTCGACGCGGCGGCGTCGCTGGGCGTCGCCGCGTCCCTCGAAGTGGGCGACTACTCGGGCGAGAGCGGGGCGGATGCCACACGGCGACTGCTCGCAGCACCCGCGCCGCCGACCGCGATCATCTACGACAACGATGTGATGGCGATCGCAGGCCTTGAGGCCGCGCAGGGGCTCGGCGTTGTTGTGCCGAACGCGCTGTCGATCCTGGCGTGGGACGACTCGCAGTTCTGCCGACTGACGACCCCGCCGATCTCGGCGATGAGCCACGATGTCCACACGCGGGGCATGCTCGCCGGCCGGATGCTGCTCGAGGTGCTCGACGGGGAGTCACCGACCGACGTGATCGCCGAGGCGCCGGTGTTCGTGGCCCGCGGCTCGACGGCGCCGGCGGCCCTCGTACCGCCGGTCACGGCTGCGTGATCACGCTCCAGCCCCCATCGGCGACGTCGACCTGCAGCTTCGCCGGGATCTGCTCTTTCATCGCCTCGACATGGCTGATCAGCCCGATCGTGCGGCCGCCGGCGCGCAGCGAGTCGAGCGTTCCCATCGCGATCTCGAGGGTCTCGGAGTCGAGCGAGCCGAAGCCCTCGTCGATGAACAGCGTGTCCAGGGTGATGCCGCCGGCCCGGCCCGTGACGACCTCGGCGAGCCCGAGCGCGAGCGCGAGGCTCGCGAGGAACGTCTCGCCGCCTGACAGCGACTGCGTCGGGCGCGCCACCCCCGTGTGCTGATCGAGGATCGCCAGCCCCAGCCCGGACTGCGCCCCGCGCGCCGCTCGCTCGTCGGAGTGCTCGAGCAGATACCGCCCGCCCGACATCTGCGCGAGCCGCGCGTTCGCGGCCTGCACGATCTCTTCGAGCTCAGCCGCGAGCACGAAGCTCTCGAGGCGCATGGCCTTGGTGTTCGGGGCCTGCCCGTGCACGGTGTTCGCGAGCCGCTGGACGACCTCGAAGCGCTCGGTCAGCGCCGCGGACTTCTCGTGCGCCGCCCGCGCATCGGCCAAGAGCCCGCTCGCGGTCGCGAGATGGGCGGCGAGCGTCGTGTGCGTTCTGAGTGCCCCGTCGCGGGCGAGGGATGCCTGCCCCAACGCCTCCCTCGCAGCGTCCAGCTCGACCGCCTCGCGCGGCGCGTTGCGGACCGCCTCGTCGCCCAGCGCCGCCTCGACGGCGGCCATCTCGGTCGCGTGCCGCTGCCGCTGGTGCAGCGCCTCGCGCACCTCGCGCGCGCTGACGCCGACAGCCGCGGCGCGCGCGGCGACGGTCGGGTAGCCGCTCAGCGCCGACTCGATGGTCCGCCTCGCCTCGGCCAGCGCGGCCCGGGCTGTGGCTCGCTGCGTATTGGCGGCGTCGCATGCGGCGCGCAGCCTGTCGAGCTCGGCGTCGTGGCCCTCGAGCTTCTTCGCCACCGCGTCGCGCCGACCGCGCAGCTGAGCGGCGTGCGCCGCCGCCGTCTTGGCCTTCTCGAGCCGGGTGACCGCCTCCGCTTTCGTCCGCTGAGCCGACTCGGTCGTGTGGCCCGCGGCAGCACCCTGCAACTCGGCCAGCTTGGCGCGGGCGTCCCCGGCCTCGCGCGAGCGCTGCGCGGCTTCCGCCTCGGCGATCGCCAGCGCGGTCTCTGCGGATGCGATGTCCGCTTCCGTCACGGCCTCCCCGCTCCAGCTCGCCTTCGCCGGGTGGTGCGTCGACCCGCACACCGGGCACGGGTCGCCGTCGGCGAGCGACTCGGCCAGCTCGGCGGCATGGCCGTCGAGTCGGCGGGCGCGCAGGGTGTCGAGCGCGCTCGAGGCCGCGGTGCGCGCCTGGCCGCTCTCGAGCTCGCGACGCTCGGCTCGCGTGACGTCCTGCTTCACGGCCTCGGCCGCCGCGAGCGCGTCGAGCACGGGGGCGATCGAGTCCGCGAGCTGCTGGGCGGCGCCCTGGTCGGCAGCGGCCTCGGCAGCGGCCTCGATCTCGGGCGTGAGGGCGTCGAGCTGCGCCTTCCACTCGGCGGCGTGCCCCTTCGCTGCCTCGACCGCGGCATCGGCCTCTTCGCACCTCGCCTCCGCGGCGGTGATGGCGCGCTCGAGATTGGGCGTCTTCTTCTCGGCCTCGATAGCGGCTGCGAGCGACCCGCTCAGCTCAGCGAGACCGGCACCGGCCGCGTGCAGGAACTGCTCGGTGTCGGTGCCCTCGGTCAGGGCGGGGAGCTCGCCGAGATGCCCCTTCGCGTCGGCCAGCGCGCGGCTGGCCCGCGCGTCGAGCTCTGCGGCGCTCTCGAGCAGCTCGCGTCGCCGCGCCTCGGCCTCTTCCCGTCGCTGCTGTAGCCTGCGCAGCTCGGCAAGGCGATCGTGCTCCGACTGGGCGGCGCGCCAGGCGGCATCCGCCTGCTTCGCCACGTCGTCGGCCGCCGCAACCCGATCTCGGTGGGTATCGACGCGCGTGCCCATCCACTCGACGACCTCACCGGGCTCGGCCGGGATGTCGGTCTCGACAGCCTCGTCGGGCAGCACCCCCTCGACGGGCAGCACCCCCTCGAGCTGTCGCGCGAGATGCGCGATCTCGGTGCGGGCGCCGCCGACCTCGGCCTCGAGCGCCTTCCGGCGGGCTTGCAGCGCTTCGTCGTAATCGTCGAAGCGCCGCGTTCCGAACAGGGTGCGCAAGAGCGACTGGCGTTCCTCGCTCTTGGCGAGCAGGAACTCTTGGAAGCGGTTCTGCGCGAGCAGGATCACCTGCAGGAACTGGTCCTGCGAGAGTTGCACGATCTCGGCGACCTTCACCCCCACGGTGCGCAGCTGCGCCTCGAGCCCGACCCAGTCGTCGCCGTCGCGCCGGAAGAGCTGCGCCTCGGCCTTCTGGGTGGTGAAGCCGTCGCCGCGCGACTTGGGGCGTTCGTACTCGGGCGAGCGCCGCAGTCGGTACCGCTCGCCGCCCGCGCTGAACTCGAGCTCGACGTAGCTGACGTCATCGGGGGCGCAATGATCGCTGCGCAGCTTCGTCGCGACTGTGGCCTGCCCCTCGTAGCGCGGAACACTGCCGTAGAGCGCGAAGCAGATCGCATCGAGAATGGTGGACTTCCCCGCGCCGGTTTTGCCGCCGATCAGGAAGATGCCGTCATCGGCGAATGCGTCGAAATCGACCGTCTGCGGAGCAAGATAGGGCCCAAACCCCGCCATAGTGACGCGATGGATCCTCATCGGGCCGCCCCCGCACGCGTGCGCTCATCGACGAGCTCGGCGATGAGCTCGGCCTCGGCGGCACTCGGCCCTTCGCCGTTGCGCACAAAACTCAGGAACGAGCCGATCAGCTCGGCGTCGGGCACGTCCTTGCGGACGCGCTCGCGGTAGCCGGCGGCCTCGTCGACGGCGACGTTCGCGGGCCGGTGCACCAGATTCGCGCAGTGCGGGAATCGCCGCTGCAGCTTGCGCATGGCGTCGAGCGGGCGCGTGTTGTCGGTGAGCACGGCACTGACCCACTCGTCTTCGTGACGCTCGAGCGCAGGGTCTGCCAGCAACTCGTCGAGCGTGCCGGTCAGCACCGCGAGCGCGCGGGGGACGGGCAGACCGACCCACTCGACGACCGCGGACCCGCTCGCGGAAAGCTCGACCAGCCATGCCCCGCGCGGCTTCCCCGCCTCGCTGAAGGAGTAGTGCAGCGGAGCGCCCGAGTAGCGCACATGATCGGCCAGCGTCGCGCGGCCGTGGATGTGCCCGAGCGCCGCGTAGTCGACCCCGTCGAACGCTGACAGCGGAACGACATCGAGACCGCCCGCGCTGAGATCGCGTTCGGCGTCGCTCGACTCTGCTGCCCCGCCCGCTGCGAAGCAGTGCGACAGCACGACCGAGCGGTGATCGGATTCCTGCGCCGCAGCTCGCACGTTCCCCATCGCGAACCGGAGAGCATCGGCCTGAGTGCGCAGCGTCTCGTCGGGCCACAGGTGCCTGATCAGGGCGGGCTCGAGATAGGGAATGCCGTAGAAGTCGACCGACACCCCGTCGCGCCCGGCGATCGTCACGGGGGTCGCATGCGCAGCCGGCTGCGTGATGATGTGCACGCCGCCGAAGGCCGCGAACTCGGACTGGAAGCCGAGCCGAGCGGGCGAGTCGTGATTGCCGCTCGTGATGACGAGCTCGGCGCCGGCCGAGCGGATGCCGCGCAGAGCCGCCCCGAGCACGCGGAACGCGTCGGCCGACGGTGTCGCCGAGTCGAACACATCGCCCGCCACCGCGACCACATCAACCTCGCGTTCGCGGACGACGTCGACGAGCGCGTCGAGCACCGTGCCGAGCGCGTCGAGGGTCGAATGCCCGTGGAACGTGCGCCCGACGTGCCAGTCGGAGGTGTGCAGGACTCGCATGATGCTCACGCTATCCGTCGCCTCTGACACGCTCGCCAGGGCCGGTGATCATGTGAGTTCTCCTTCGGTGCGCAGTTGCGCGATGAGTGCATGTTTGGGCACGAGCCGGGTCGGCTCCTTTCCGGGCCAGTGGAGCCAGTAGGTGGACACGCGTCGTTCGATGCGGCCGCCCATGTTGTGCAGGTTGAGGTGGTGGAATCGGCAGAGGCTGATGCCGTCTTTCGTCTCGGTCGTGTGGTTCTGGGGGCTCTCGCCCCACGGATTGACGTGATGCGCTTCGGTTGCGTCGGGCGGCAGGGGGCAGCCGGGCATGAGGCACCCGCCGTCGCGGATCGCCATGGCGCGTCTTTGCCGGGTGGAGAAGGTTCGTTCGGCCTTGGTGGCGTCGAGGGCCTGGCCTGTTTCATCAAGCAGCACGCCGGCGATGCTCCCGTCGCACAGCGCGGTGATGAGTTGTGCCCCGGTGAGGGGTTCGGGTTTCCCGTCCAGCCACGCGATGCCGGCCGGAGGTGGCCCGTCACCGGGTGGGGCCGAGGTCTGGCGGGCACGGTCGGCGGTGATCGCGTTCTTCAGGTCGCCGGTGGTGACGGCGATGGTGACCGTGGGGGTGTATTTCCCGAAGACGCCTGAGGCGGTGACCCCGGCGATGAGGAACGCGGTGAAAGCGTCGGCCAGGAGTTGTTCGTTGCTGCGGGCGTCCTGCTGGAGTTCTTCGGCGCGGGCGCGTTCCTCGTCGGTCATGAACCTCGGGCCGCCCAGGCGCGGGGAGAGGTGGCGGAAGATCGGCGTCCAGATCTGGGCGTCGGTGAGCGGGTCGACCAGGAGGTCGTACTTCACCATGCCGTCGCCGCGCACCGACCGCTTCAGGGACCGCCGCTCGTACAGGCGGGTCGCGTTCTGCTGCGCCCAGTCCCGGTCGAGCACGGCGCGTAGGGCCTTCGCCGTTCGTGCGGCGTCTTCGGGGGTGAGCTCGCCCTCCCAGCAGTCGGCGATCAGTCGCAGCACCGCGGCCCGGTAGGCGGGGGTGGAAGCGTCGTCGCGGGGCTTGCCGAGGCCGCCGAGGATCCGGTCGCCGATCTCAGCGCTCAGCCACCCGTTCCTGGTGGCCACCGCGATGGGCGCCGACCAGTCGCCGCCGAGTGCGGAGAGCACGTCGATCGAGCGCGGCTCGGAGCCGATGTCGGAAGCGGCGACGGGCGCGACGGCCTCGGCGGTCTCGAGCATCACCCCGACACGCACCGCTTTCTTCGCATCGCCGAGGGAGGACCCGGTGGCCTTCTGCACGAGCTCGGCGCCCGAGCGGACCCCGGCCTTGCGCGCGAGGGAGTCGGCGCCCAGCTCGTGGGCCGATTTCCGTTCGATGTCGGAGGCCACGAGTGCAATGGACGCATCGACCCGGCGCCGCAGTGCCGACAGTTCACCCAGAAGCGCCAGCTCGTCGGGACCCGACAATCGCGCCACCTCGCTCGCGCACGGCAGTGCGGAGTCGGCCGCGGCGGCCAGCTCGTGCACACGTTCTGCGATCGGGGTCATGACATCACGCTACGACCTGCCCCCGACATTCAACGCCGAACATTCAAATATGTGTACAACCCGCGCAATGCGCCCCTGTGCAGGGGAAGACCAGCGCAAGACCGTCACAGCCGCCCCACACGAAGGCGCAGATAAAGTGACTCTCAACATGAACGCGTGGCAAGGAATCGTCTGGGCGCTGGCACCCACAGTGCTGGTCGGGCTCGTGTTCTGGTGGGTGATGGCCGCGATCGTGCGCGCCGACCGCACAGAGCGCAAGGTGTACGCCAAGATTGAGGCTGAGGAGCGCGCCAAGAGAGGCTTGCCCTCGAAGAACTAGCGAGAACTAGCGCGCCGCCTAGCGAGCTAGCGATGATCTAGCCCGAGGAGCCTGATGAACGCAGGATTTTGGACCTCGGCGATCATCATCTTCGGTCTCGTCGTCGACTTCATCTTCCGCGTCGTCGCGATCATCGTCGTGCCGCGCAATCGCCGCCCCACGAGCGCGACGGCCTGGCTGCTGGCGATCAACTTCCTGCCGTATATCGGCCTTCTGGTCTTCCTGCTGATCGGCTCGTACAAGCTGCCGAAGCACCGCCGCGCGAAGCAGCAGCAGATCAACCAGTTCATCCTCGACCAGACCGAGGGCATGGAGCGCGTGCGCCGCGACCACCCCTGGCCGGGCTGGCTCGAGCAGGTGGTGCACCTCAACAGAAGCCTCGGTGCGATGCCCCTCGTCGGCGGGAACTCCGCGACGCTCATCACCGACTACCAGCGCAGCTTCGACGAGATGATCGCAGCGATCGACGCCGCCGAGCGCTATGTGCACGTCGAGTTCTACATCCTCACCCTCGACCCGACGACGGCGCCCTTCTTCGACGCCCTCGAGCGGGCCGTTCAGCGCGGCGTCACGGTGCGCGTGCTGCTCGACCACATCGCCAGCCTGCGCACGCGCGGCTATCGCTCGACGATCAAGCGGCTGAACGCGATGGGCGCGCGCTGGCAGCTCATGCTGCCGATCCAGATCTTCAGGGGCCGCTACCAGCGCCCCGATCTGCGCAACCACCGCAAGCTCGTCGTCATCGACGGCCAGGTGGGCTTCATGGGCTCGCAGAACATCATCGACCCGGGCTACGACAAGGCGAGCAACCGCCGCCGCGGCCTGCAGTGGAAGGAGCTCGTCGCACGCCTCGACGGCCCCATCGTCTCGGGCCTCAACGCCATCTTCATCACCGACTGGTACGTCGAGACCGACGAGCTGCTCGCCCGCGAGGCCCGCCTCGTCGAGCCGACCTTCATCGCGCCGCCGCGCGAGCAGATCGACTGCCAGCTCGTGCCGAGCGGCCCGGGGTTCCCCCACGAGAACAACCTGCGCCTCTTCCTCGCGCTGCTCTATTACGCGCAGGAGCAGATCATCATCACGAGCCCCTATTTCGTGCCAGACGAGTCGATGCTCAACGCCCTGCTCACCGCCCTGCAGCGCGGTGTGCGGGTCGAGCTCTTCGTGTCAGAGGTAGCCGACCAGTGGCTCGTGTATCACGCACAGCGCTCGTACTACGAGCAGCTCCTCGAGGCCGGTGTCGTGATCTGGATGTATCGCGCACCCACGATCCTGCACGCCAAGCACTTCACGATCGACGACGAAGTCGCCGTCGTGGGGTCCAGCAACATGGACATCCGCTCGTTCCAGCTCAACAGCGAGATCTCGCTCATGGTGCGCGGCAGGCACTTCGTCAGCGAGCTGCGCGAGATCGAGCAGAGCTACCGTGAGAACAGCCGCCAGCTCACCCGCGAGGAATGGGCGAAGCAGCCCATCCGCTCCACCATCGCCGACAATCTCGCCCGGCTCACGAGCGCGCTGCAATAAGGCCGCAACAGCGCGCGGCTAGGTTGAAGGCATGACGGATGCCTCGAGCAACACTCCTGAGGAATACCCGGCGTCGCGCCGCAGCGACACCGTCGAGAGCCTGCACGGGCACGAGATCGCCGACCCCTACCGGTGGCTCGAAGACCCCGACTCTCCCGAGACGCGCGACTGGGTGACCCGGCAGAACGCCTTCACGGAGCGCGTGTTCGCGAACATTCCCGAGCGGGCATATTTCGCCGAGCTGATGACGCGCGTCGTTTCGCGCCCTCGGGCCGGCACGCCGAGCAAGCACGGCGGCCACTACTTCGTGACCCGCAACGACGGCTCGCGGAACCAGGACCAGGTGTTCGTGGCCGAGACCCTTGACGAGCTGCTCGCCGGCGGCCGAGTGGTGCTCGACCCGAACGAGTGGTCGGAAGACGGCACCACGAGCCTGCGCGGTTTCACCGTCAGCCACGATGGTCGCCACCTGAGCTACAACGTCAGCGAGGGTGGCAGCGACTGGGTCGACATCACGACCGTCGACCTCGGAACGGGTGAGCGCGTCGAGGCGCCGATCCAGACCAAGTTCGGCGCAGCGACCTGGCTGCCCGACGGTGCGTCCTTCCTCTATGAAGCGGTGCCGCACGAGGGGCGCGCGACAGGCGATCAGGCGGGTCACGTGAAGACCGGCCTGCTCAAGCTGCACCGCCTGGGCACGCCCGAGCACGACGACCTCACCGTCGTCGACATCCGTGCCGAGTACAAGCAGGCCTTCGTCTGGGCGCAGGTGAGCAGCGACCAGAGGCTCGCCGTCATCGCGCTCGGCAGCGGAACCGACCGCGAGAACCGCCTGTGGTTCGCTCGCATCACGGCCGGCGCCGACGGGCGCAGCGTCGTCGGCGAGCCGCTGCGCGTCTTCGACGAGCCCGACGCGCAGTACTTCTACGTACGCAACGATGGCGACCGCGTCGTGATCCAGACCGACAACGGCGCCGACAACGGCCGCGTCGTCGCATTCGACCTCGCCGAGTTCGAGCGGACGGGAGCACTCGCCCTCGAGGAGGTCGTGCCCGAGGCATCCGACGCCCTGCAATTCGCCGCGGCCGCCGGGGGCGAGCTCATCGTCGGGCGACTCGTCGACGTGCAGCCCGTGCTGACGCGCTATGCGCTCGACGGCGCCGAGCTCGGTCGGGTCGAGCTGCCGGGCGGCTCCATCGTCGGCTGGTGGAGCGACCAGGATTCCGACGAGTGGTTCGTCGGCCTCTCGACCCCGACCGCACCGACCCGCGCCTACCGCGGCAGCGCAGGGGCGGGCGCGCTCCAGCCGCTCGATGCGCTCGTGCCCGCACCCGCGAGCGGCGAGCAGCTCGCGTTCCCCGACGTGCGCATCGAGCGTGCGCGAGCCACCAGCGCGGACGGCACGCAGGTGCCGTACTTCCTGATCACGCCCGAGAACGCCCCGGATGCCCCGAGCCCGACTCTCCTGTGGGGGTACGGCGGCTTCGACATCCCGATCGAGGCGGACTACCGCGCCCTGTTCGCCGGCTGGCTGGCGGCCGGTGGCGTGCTCGTCGCCGCGAACCTGCGCGGCGGTGGCGAGTTCGGGAAGGCGTGGGCCGAGGCGGGGAAGAAGGACCGCAAGCAGAACGTCTTCGACGACTTCATCGCCGTCGGCGACCACCTCGTCGAGACGGGGGTGACGACGCACGAGCAGCTCGCGATCCACGGCCGCAGCAACGGCGGGCTGCTGATCGGCGCGGTCATGACGCAGCGGCCCGATCTGGCGGCCGCCGCGATCCCCGGGGTCGGCGTGCTCGACATCCTGCGCTTCCACAAGTTCACGGCCGGTGCCGCGTGGACGAGCGACTACGGCGACCCTGAAGACCCGCACGACTTCGAGGTCGAGCTCGCCTATTCGCCGCTGCACAACGTGCGCCCGGTCGCCTACCCGCCGACGCTCGTGCTGACGGGCGACCACGATGATCGCGTGGTGCCGGCGCACAGCCACAAGTTCACCGCCACTCTGCAGGCGGCGCAGCAGGCGGCGATCACGGATGCCCCGATCGTGACGCGCATCGAGACGCAGGCCGGCCACGGCGCGGGCAAGCCGCTCGCGATGGTCGCTGCCGAGGCGGCCGACGTGTTGGCCTTCGCGGCACACTTCACGGGGCTGCGGATCCCGCGCTAGCTGTACTGACCTCGACCGTTGTTGACGCGGTCGATGGGTGTTTTTCCTCCGATGCCGAGGTGGGCTCTGTCTAGGTTGTAGTAGTCCAGCCAGGCGGGCAAGGCTGCGGCGCGGTCCTCGTTGGAGGCGAAGGGGCGGCTGTAGGCCCATTCGGTGGCCAGGGTGCGGTTGAGGCGCTCGACTTTGCCGTTTGTCCACGGGCAGTGCGGCTTGATGAACTTCTGGGTGATGCCGTTGTCTGCCAGCGCGCTCTTGAATGCGTTGGAGTGCCGGTACGCGAAGGCGTTGTCGGTGATCACCCGCTGAACCCTCACGCCCAGCTTCGCGTAGAAGGCGATCGCGCGGCGGGCGAATCCGGCGCAGGTCTCGCCCCGCTCGTCGGGGTGGATCTCGGCGTAGGCCACACGGGAGTGGTCGTCGATCGCGGCGTGGATGTAGTCGTAGCCGATGCCGCGGCCGCGCACCTTCTCGCTGCGGCCGTGTGCCCGCCAGCCGCCGCCGTGAGGGATGCGACCGAGCTTCTTCACGTCGATGTGGATCAGCGACCCCGGCCGCTCGTGCTCATAGCGCCTGGCCGACGAGCGCCGCGCGCGGATCGGCTTGCCCGTGACCGGGTCCAGTTCGCGCAGCAGCGCGGTGCCGTGCCGGTTCAGGACCCGGCCGATGGTCGAGGCGTGCATGCCGAGCTTGCGGCCGATGAACACCGGACCCCGACGGGTCAGCTCACGCATGATCCGCACCCGCGTCTCCTGACACGGGCCGGTGCGGTGCGGGCGGCTGTGCGCGACGCTGGAACGGTCCTGCAAGCCCAACAGCCCCTGCTGCTGGAAGCGGCGCCACCACCGCGAGGCGGTCTGGCGCGAGATGCCCATCTCCGCAGCCACATGCGCGGCCGGGCGGCCGGACTGAATGCGCTGGACCATGATCAGGCGGCCGGCCGGAGTCAGCCGGGCATTAGCGTGAGACACGAGAGACCTCCGTGGGTTCGAGCCGGGGAACTAGACAGCTCCAACTCGACCCCGGAGGCCTCTCCTACGTCAACAACGATCCAGGTCAGTACAACTAGCTGTAGTTCCTCGGCATCTCCTCCTCTCTCCCCCCTCGCCTCCTTTCCCCCGAAGTGTGAGTTTGGGCGGCTTGAGCGCGGCGTAGGGGACCCGAACTCACACTTCGGGGGAACCGGAGCTCGGGTAAGAGAGGAGGCACCGAGGAGAGAGGAGGCACCGAGGAGAGAGGAGGCCCGGGGCTACGGGCGCTCGTCTTTGATGTGGATGACCGAGCCGCCGTTCGGCGACGCGACCCGCTCGACCGTGAACAGGCCGATCGCGGCCACGAGGTCGGCGAGCTTCGCGAAGCCCCAGTTGCGCGAGTCGAAGTCGGGCGCCTGGTTGCGAATGAGATTTCCCACGGCCCCGAGATTGGCCCAGCCCTCGTCATCGGATGCATCGCGGATGCCCGTGCGCAACAGGGTCATCAGCCGCGCGTCGCCCCGCAGCGCGTTCTGCGCCGCGGGCTTGGGTGCCGAAGGCGCCGCCCCGTGCTTCGACCGGCCGCCGGTCTTGGCCGCGCCGTCGGCATCGCTCGCCGAGTCGGCCGCCGCCGCAGCCACCGCAGACTCGACCACGTCGAGGTAGACGAAGCGGTTGCAGGCGTTCACGAAGGCCTGCGGCGTCTTGCGCTCGCCGAAGCCGTAGACCGTCGCACCGGACTCGCGCAGCCGCGAGGCGAGCCGCGTGAAGTCGCTGTCCGACGAGACGAGGCAGAACCCGTCGAACCGCCCCGTGTAGAGCAGGTCCATCGCGTCGATGATGAGCGCACTGTCTGTCGCGTTCTTGCCCGCGGTGTAGGCGAACTGCTGCACGGGCTGGATGGCGTGCTCGTTGACGGCGTCCTTCCAGCCCTTGAGCTGCTGGCCGGTCCAGTCGCCGTACATGCGGCGCACCGAGGCGTCGCCGTACTTGCTCACCTCGGCGAGCAGCGCGCCGATGTGCCGGGGCGCCACGTTGTCGGCGTCGATCAGAACGGCGAGGTGCGGCGTCTCCGGCATGCTGCGACCGTACCCCCGTCTACCGCCGCGCCGTGTCGACGAGGCGCTGGATGTACTGCCCGTAGCCGCTCTTGCGCAGCGGCTGCGCCAGCTCCTCGAGCTGGTCGAGGTCGATCCACCCGGCGCGCCAGGCGATCTCCTCGATGCATCCGACCTTGAATCCCTGGCGATCCTCGATCACCTTCACGTACTCGGATGCCTGCATCATCGACTCGAAGGTGCCGGTGTCGAGCCATGCGGTGCCGCGGCGCAGCACCTGCACCTGCAGCTTGCCCGCCGCGAGGTAGCGCTCGTTGACGGTCGAGATCTCGAGCTCGCCGCGCGGGCTCGGCTCGATCGACTTCGCGATCTCGATGACGTCGTTGTCGTAGAAATAGAGACCGGGCACGACGTAGTTCGACTTCGGCTCGGTCGGCTTCTCTTCGATCGACAGCGCGCGGAACTCGGAGTCGAACTCGACGACGCCGTAGCGGCGCGGGTCGCTCACCTCGTAGGCGAAGATCAGGCCGCCGTCGATCTCGGTGTGCTGGCGCAACGCCGTGCCAAGGCCGGCCCCGTGGAAGATGTTGTCGCCGAGAACGAGCGCGACGGATTCGTCGCCGATGAACTCCTCGCCGATGATGAAGGCCTGCGCCAGGCCGTCGGGTGAGGGCTGCACGGCGTACTCGATGCGGATGCCGAGCTGCGAGCCGTCGCCGAGCAGGGCGCGGAACTGCGAGTTGTACTCGGGCGTCGTGATGATCAGGATCTCGTTGATGCCCGCCATCATGAGCGTCGACAGCGGGTAGTAGATCATCGGCTTGTCGTAGATCGGCATCAGCTGCTTCGAGATGCCCTTGGTGATCGGCCACAGGCGCGAACCCGAGCCGCCGGCGAGGATGACTCCGCGCATCGCGTCCCTCCCTACGGCCGGCCGAGCGCCCGGTAGTGCCAGCCCGCGGCGCGCCACTTCTCGGGGTCGAGGCAGTTGCGGCCGTCGAGGATGTTCTTCGCGCCGACGCTCTCGCCGAAGGCGACCGGGTCGAGCTCGCGGAACTGCTTCCACTCGGTCAGCACGACCACGGCGTCGGCGTCGGCCGCAGCCTCTTCCGCCGACGAGGCGAAGTCGAGCTCGGGGTGCTGGCGCTGCGCGTTGGGCACGGCCTCGGGGTCGA
The DNA here is from genome assembly GCF_039538245.1 of Gryllotalpicola kribbensis. Lineage (NCBI taxonomy): Bacteria > Bacillati > Actinomycetota > Actinomycetes > Micrococcales > Microbacteriaceae > Gryllotalpicola > Gryllotalpicola kribbensis. Next base: position 294,743 of record NZ_BAABBX010000015.1, on the reverse strand, counting down.
ACGCGACGACGCGCGCACCCTGTGCGCGCAGCTGCGCGGCGACGTCGAGCGCCGGCGAGTCGCGGATGTCGTCGGAGTCCGGCTTGAACGCGAGGCCGAGCACCGCGACCTTCTTGCCGCGCAGCGAGCCGTCGAGCAGCTCGCGCGTGAGGTCGACGGCGCGGACGCGGCGGCGGATGTTGATGGCGTCGACCTCCTTGAGGAAGGTCAGCGCCTGGTCGGCGCCGAGCTCGCCCGCGCGCGCCTGGAAGGCGCGGATGTCCTTCGGCAGGCATCCGCCACCGAAGCCGAGGCCCGCGTTCAGGAACCGGCGGCCGATGCGCGCGTCGTAGCCGATCGCGTCGGCGATCTTGGTGACATCGGCGCCCGTCACATCGGCGACCTCGGCGATCGCGTTGATGAACGAGATCTTGGTGGCGAGGAACGCGTTGGCCGAGACCTTGACCAGCTCGGCGGTCTCGTAGCCGGTCACGACGAGCGGGGTGTCGTTGCCGAGGGCGACGGCGTAGATCTCGTCGAGCACCGCCTTGGCCTTCTCGCCTGCCTCGCCGTCGGGCACGCCGTAGACGAGGCGGTCGGGGCGCAGCGTGTCTTCGACGGCGAAGCCCTCGCGCAGGAACTCGGGGTTCCAGGCGAGCTCGGCCTCGGGCTGCGCGGCCTTCACGATCTCGGCCAGGCGGCGGGCGGTACCGACCGGGACGGTCGACTTGCCGATCACGAGGTCGCCGGGCTTGAGGTACTGCGCGAGCGAGGTCGCCGCGGCGTCGACATAGGTCATGTCGGCCGCGTACTCGCCCTTCTTCTGCGGCGTGCCGACGGCGATGAAATGCGCGTCGTAGCCGGCCGCCTGAGAGAAGTCGGTCGTGAACTTGAGCCGCCCCGTCGCGCTCGCGGAAGCCAGCAGCTCAGGCAGACCGGGCTCGAAGAACGGCGCGCGACCGGCCGACAGCGCCTCGATCTTGGCCTGGTCGACGTCGATGCCGAGCACTTCGTGGCCGAGTTCCGCCATGCAGGCGGCGTGGACGGCGCCGAGGTAGCCGCAGCCGATGACCGTGATGCGCACGATGCTTCTCTCTTTCAGTCGTGGGGCGGTGTCAGTCGTGGGACAGGTAGTCGTCGAGGGCGACGAGATGGTCGCGCGGGGTGAAGCCGGTCGCCTCGATCTTGTCGAGGGGCAGCACGCTGTTGAGCGGTCGCGGAGCCGCCGATTTGCCGGAGAAGTACTCGTCGGTCGTGACCGCTCGCACGCGCGCCGGCTCGGCGCCGACGGCCGCGAACACGCGCCGGGCGACCGCGGCCCAGCTTAGCGGCGCCCCCGAACCGGTCAGGTTGTAGGTGCCGTAGGCGGCCCCCGAGTCGACGAGGTGCCGGATGCCGGCCGCAAGGTCGCTCGTGAAGCTGAGCCGCCCGACCTGGTCGTCGACGACGGCGGGGTCGACGCCGCGCCCGGCGAGGCCCTTCATGGTGCGCACGAAGTTGGGCCCGTCGCCGATCACCCAGCTGGTGCGCACGACGTAGTGGCGCGGCACGGTGGCGACGATCGCGTCGCCCGCCGCCTTGCTCTGGCCGTAGACGCCGAGGGGGCTGAACGGCTCGTCTTCGGGGTGGCCGTCGGCAGTGCCGTCGAAGACGTAATCGGTCGACACGTGCACGAGCGTGATGCCGTTCGCCGTGGCGACGCGGGCGAGCGCCGCGACGCCGGTGGCGTTCGCCGCCCAGGCGGCGCGGCGCCCGGCATCCGTCTCGGCCTCGTCGACGCGCGTGTATGCCGCGGCGTTCACGATGAGGCCGTAGTCGCGCCACGGCCTGGCCGTCTCGACGCCGGGGGAGGCGAGGTCGAGCGCGGCGCGGTCGGCGAACTCGGCGCCCGGGTAGACCTCGCGCAGCGCCCGCCCCAGCTGCCCGTTCGCGCCGAGCACGAGGGTCTTGCGCGGCGGCATCGGCCGCACCTCCGCGAGGCGCGGGTGCGCCTTGTCCTTGTCGCTCAGCACGGCCTCATCGAGCGGGATCGGCCAGTCGATCGCGACCGTCTCGTCGGCGAGGTTGACGAAGGTGTACTTCGCGCCGGCATCCGGCGACCAGTGGTCGTTCACGAGGTACGAGTAGACGGTGCCGGGCTCGAGCGTCTGATACGAGTTGCCGACGCCTCGCGGGACGAACACGGCGACCGACGGGTCGATCTCGATCGTGAAGACCGAGCCGAAGCTCGGCCCCTCGCGCAGGTCGACCCACGCAGCGAACACCCGCCCGTGCACGACCGAGACGAACTTGTCCCACGGCTCCGCGTGGATGCCGCGGGTGACGCCCACCTCGTCGTTGAACGAGACGTTGTTCTGCACGGGCCCGAAATCGGGCAGGCCGACGGCGAGCATCTTCTCGCGCTGCCAGTTCTCTTTGAACCAGCCGCGGTTGTCGCCGAGCACCGGCAGATCGAGCACGAGCAGGCCGGGAATCGGGGTCTCGTGCAGCGCGAGCGGCTTCGGGGGCATCGCTGGGGAGTCTATCTAGGGTCGATCAAGGGCGAGTTACCGTCGCGTGACAGGCGCCGCCCGGCGTCACTGGCCCTGTGCGACGTACTTCGCCTCGGTCGCGGCCTTCTGCGGCATCCACCACGCCTCATTGGCCCGGTACCAGTCGATGGTCGCGGCGAGCCCCGCCTCGAAGTCCTGGAACTCGGGCCGCCACCCGAGCTCGGTGCGCAGCTTGGTCGAGTCGATCGCGTAGCGCAGGTCGTGCCCTGCGCGGTCGACGACGTGGTCGTAGGCATCCGTCGGCTGCCCGGTGAGCTTCAGGATCAGCTCGACCACCGACTTGTTGTCCTTCTCGCCGTCGGCGCCGATGAGATAGGTCTCGCCGATCACGCCCTTCTCGACGATGGTCAGCACGGCGCTCGAGTGGTCGTTCGCGTGGATCCAGTCGCGCACGTTGAGGCCCGCGCCGTAGAGCTTGGGCCGCTCGCCGGTGAGCACATTGGTGATCTGGCGCGGAATGAACTTCTCGACGTGCTGATAGGGCCCGTAGTTGTTCGAGCAGTTCGAGATGGTCGCCTGCACGCCGAAGCTGCGCACCCAGGCGCGCACGAGCAGGTCGCTGCCGGCCTTGGTCGACGAGTAGGGCGAGCTCGGGTTGTAGGGCGTCTGCTCGGTGAAGCGCTGCGGGTCGTCGAGCTCGAGATCGCCGTAGACCTCGTCGGTCGAGATGTGGTGGTAGCGCACCCCGTGCTTGCGCACCGCCTCGAGCAGCGTGAACGTGCCGACCAGGTTCGTGTCGACGAACGGGCGCGGGTCGTGCAGCGAGTTGTCGTTGTGGCTCTCGGCCGCGTAGTGGACGACGACATCGGATGCCTCGACCAGCGGATCCACGACGGAGGCATCGGCGATGTCGCCCTTGACGAAGCGGAACCGGCTCTCGGGCAGACCCGCGAGGCTCGCGAGGTTCCCGGCGTAGGTCAGCTTGTCCAGAACGGTGACGTGGTCGTCGGTGTTCTCGATCAGGTAGTGGACGAAGTTCGAGCCGATGAAGCCGGCGCCACCGGTGACGAGGACTCTGCGCATGCGCACCAGGCTAGCGGGAGGCTCCTGCGGCCCGGGGAGGGCGGCCGACCCGTGAGCACGGCAACGGCCTACTGTCTTCGCGGCGTGAGGCGCACGGTCGGCAGCACGGGAGCCGGCAGCGGCCCCTCCCCGCGCGACTCGGGCACGAAGCCGAACCGGCCGCCTGGCGACCGCGGCCCGTCGATGGCCTGCTGCTGCCAGTCCTCGCGGGCGCGCACGATGTCGTCGTGGCTGCGACCCACGAAGTTCCACCACATCACGATCGGCTCGCCGAGCGGTTCACCGCCGAGCAGCAGCAGGCGCGTCGCGGCGGTCGCATAGATGCGGACCCGGGTGCGGCCCGGCTCGAGATAGCCGAGCTCGCGCTCCGCGAGCGGAGCCCCGTCGAGTTCGACGCGCCCCTGGTCGACCAGGACTCCGTGCTCGAAGGCGGGGTCGAGGCCCAGATCGAGCTCCGCGCCGCACGGCAGCTCGAGCTGCGCGCCGAGAAGAGGCGAGTGCACGCCGGCCTGGGCGGCGTGCTCCGGGTGGTCGCGCAGCGCGCCGATGAACACGTGGGTGCGCACCGCTGCGCCGGCATCCGTGCTCAGCTCGAACGGCTCGGGCTCGGTGTGCTCGAACGACGGGGCGCGGTCGCGCGCGGCATCCGGCAGCATCAGCCACAGCTGCACGCCGTGCAGCACGGCCGTCTGGGGCGTCGAGTACTCCGTGTGCGAGATGCCATGGCCGGCCGTCATGAGGTTCAGCTCGCCGGGCCGCACGAGGGCGTCCGACCCGACCGAGTCGCGGTGCCGGATCTCGCCGCGGAACAGCCACGACACGGTCTGAAGGCCGATGTGCGGGTGCGGCGGCACCGACATGCCCCCGGTGGCCGACACATCGTCGGGGCCGTAGTGGTCGAGGAAGCACCAGGCGCCGATCGTCGAGCGGCGGCGCTGCGGCAGCGTGCGGTGCACGGTCATCGCGCGCGGGCCGCCGAGCGGCACCTCACGCGGCTGGAGCACCACCATGGGCGCTGCGGATTCCCCGGCCGCACGGCAGTCGCCGAGCAACTCGGTCGGGTCGAGCTCGAGGTTGCTCACGCGTGCGAGCCTACGGCGTTCGGACACCTGCGCCCCTCTACGATGTTGCGCATGCGCAGCCCCCGCCCCCGCTTGATGAAGGGATTCGCCGCGCTCGCCGCGGCGGGTCTTCTGCTCGCGGGCTGCGCGCAGCAGGCATCCGTCTCGCCCGACCCGGTCGAGCACTACAAGGGCGAGCCGAAAGGCGTCACCGCGCCGGCGTCGAGCGCCGGCGGCGCGCCCTGGGCGGTGTGGATGGACAAGGCGGGCGACGAGTTCGCCGTCACCCTGTACGGCTCGGCCGACTGCCCGCCGTACGCGACCGGCTACAAGGTCACGGCGCCCGATCAGATCACCATGAAGCTGAAGAAGGCGGCGGGCGACTGCCCCGACGGCTACATGCCGTTCACGACCGTCTTCCAGACCCCGCCGAACCTCGACCGCGAGGTGACGATCCAGTTCACGGCCCAGCAGACGCACTTCTACCTCGCGCCGATCAAGAAGAAGAAGTAGCTCCCGCTGGTCGACTCGGCGAAGCCGAATGGAGACCCGATCACGCCTGGGGCGAACAGGGGCATGCATCCCCTGACCCCCTGGTTACTCTCGATGTAACGCGGCTGCCAGCCCAGTCGTGACGAGAGGTGACTAATGTTCGAGAGGTTCACGGACCGGGCCCGCCGGGTCGTCGTCTTGGCTCAAGAAGAGGCCAAGATGCTCAACCACAACTACATCGGCACCGAGCACATCCTGCTCGGGCTGATCCACGAGGGCGAGGGCGTCGCCGCCAAGGCCCTCGAGTCCCTTGGTATCTCCCTTGACGCGGTGCGCGAGCAGGTGCAGGACATCATCGGCCAGGGTCAGCAGCAGCCGACCGGCCACATCCCCTTCACCCCGCGTGCGAAGAAGGTGCTTGAGCTGTCTCTGCGCGAGGCGCTGCAGCTCGGCCATAACTACATCGGCACCGAGCACATCCTGCTCGGCCTGATCCGCGAGGGCGAGGGTGTCGCAGCCCAGGTCCTCGTGAAGCTCGGGGCAGACCTGAACCGGGTGCGCCAGCAGGTCATCCAGCTCCTGTCCGGCTATCAGGGCAAGGAGCAGGTGCAGGTCGGCGGTGCGAACGAGCAGCAGCAGGCGCAGGCCGGCTCGCAGATCCTCGACCAGTTCGGCCGCAACCTGACGCAGGCCGCGCGCGAGGGCAAGCTCGACCCGGTGATCGGGCGCGAGAAGGAGATCGAGCGCGTGATGCAGATCCTGTCGCGCCGCTCGAAGAACAACCCCGTGCTGATCGGCGAGCCCGGCGTCGGCAAGACCGCCGTCGTCGAGGGTCTCGCCCAGGCGATCGTGCGCGGCGACGTTCCCGAGACGCTGAAGGACAAGCAGCTCTACACGCTCGACCTCGGGTCGCTCATCGCCGGTTCCCGCTACCGCGGTGACTTCGAAGAGCGCCTGAAGAAGGTCACGAAGGAGATCCGCACCCGCGGCGACATCATCACCTTCATCGACGAGATCCACACGCTCGTCGGCGCGGGTGCCGCAGAGGGCGCGATCGACGCAGCGTCGATCCTCAAGCCGCTGCTCGCCCGCGGCGAGCTGCAGACGATCGGCGCGACCACGCTCGACGAGTACCGCAAGCACTTCGAGAAGGATGCCGCGCTCGAGCGCCGCTTCCAGCCGATCCAGGTCGCCGAGCCGTCGCTGCCCCACGCGATCAACATCCTGAAGGGGCTGCGTGACCGCTACGAGGCGCACCACAAGGTGTCCATCACCGATGGCGCGATCGTCGCCGCGGCGAACCTGAGCGACCGCTACATCAGTGACCGCTTCCTTCCCGACAAGGCGATCGACCTGATCGACGAGGCCGGCGCCCGCCTGCGCCTGTCGATCCTGTCGGCTCCGCCTGAGCTGCGCGAGTTCGACGAGAAGATCGCCGGCGTTCGTGAGAAGAAGGAAGCCGCCATCGAGGACCAGGACTTCGAGAAGGCCGCCTCGCTGCGCGACGAGGAGAAGAACCTCCTCGGCGAGCGGCTGCGCCTCGAGAAGCAGTGGAAGTCGGGCGACGTCAAGACGACCGCAGAGGTCGACGAGGGCCTGATCGCCGAGGTGCTCGCGCAGGCGACGGGCATCCCCGTCTTCAAGCTCACGGAAGAGGAGTCCTCGCGCCTTGTCTTCATGGAGAAGGCGCTGCACGAGCGCGTCATCGGCCAGGAAGAGGCCATCTCGGCCCTTGCCAAGACGATCCGCCGCACGCGCGCCGGCCTCAAGGACCCGCACCGCCCGTCGGGCTCGTTCATCTTCGCCGGCCCCACGGGCGTCGGTAAGACCGAGCTCGCCAAGGCGCTCGCCGAGTTCCTCTTCGACGACGAGTCGGCGATGATCTCGCTCGACATGTCCGAGTACGGCGAGAAGCACACCGTCTCGCGGCTGTTCGGCGCCCCTCCCGGGTTCGTCGGCTTCGAAGAGGGCGGCCAGCTCACCGAGAAGGTGCGCCGCAAGCCGTTCTCGGTCGTGCTCTTCGACGAGATCGAGAAGGCGCACCCCGACATCTTCAACTCGCTGCTGCAGATCCTTGAAGAGGGCCGCCTGACCGACGGCCAGGGCCGTGTGGTCGACTTCAAGAACACGGTCATCATCATGACGACCAACCTCGGCACCGCAGCGATCTCGGGCGGTCCCGTCGGCTTCCAGGCCGAGGGCGACACCGGCCAGTCCAGCGAGTACGACCGTATGCGCGGCAAGGTGATGGAGGAGCTGAAGAAGAACTTCAAGCCCGAGTTCCTGAACCGTGTCGACGACATCATCGTGTTCCCGCAGCTGACCAAGCCCGAGCTGCGCCAGATCGTCGACCTGTTCATCAAGCGCCTCGGCACGCGCATGCTCGATCGCGACCTGACCGTCGAGATCACGGATGCCGCGAAGGACCGCCTCATTGAGATCGGCTTCGACCCGTCGCTCGGCGCCCGGCCGCTGCGCCGCGCCGTGCAGCGCGAGGTCGAGGACCGGCTCTCCGAGAAGATCCTCGCGGGCGAGCTCAACGCGGGCGACCACGTGCTGGTCGACTTCGAGTCGGGCGATTTCACCTTCGGCATCGCGCCGCGCGGTGAGAAGGTCGGCAGCATCGCAGGCGGCGGCTCGCACGTCGCCGGCGGTGTCACCCCTGACCTCGCGATCACCTCGGACTAGCTGTCCGGTTCGACGGGCCCTTCCTGCTTCGGCAGGAGGGGCCCTTCGTCGTGCACGCACCCATTGCGCTGCTCGGATCCGCTTCGCGCTGCTCGGATCCGGGCAGCGTCGGGCGGATCCGAGCAGCGCGACCGCGGGTGGGCGACCGCGGGCGGCACGCCGCGTGAGCGGCGTGAAAGCGGCACGACAGTCCCGTGAAAGTCGGGCCTGGTCCACTGGTTGCCATGACCACCACGACCATCGCACCCACCCGGAGCTACCCCTCCCTGCGCGCGGCCTGGATTCCGCTCGCGGCACTCTGCCTCGCCTTCTTCGTCGAGATGGTCGACAACACGCTGCTGAGCATCGCGCTGCCGACCATCGGGCGTGATCTCGGCGGCAGCACCACCGCTCTGCAGTGGGTCACCGGCGCCTACTCGCTCACCTTCGGCGGCCTGCTGCTGACCGCCGGCTCGATCGCCGACCGGTTCGGGCGCCGACGCGTGCTGCTGATCGGGCTCGCCGTCTTCGGCCTGCTCAGCCTGCTGGTGATCTGGGTGCACTCCACGGGCGAGCTGATCGCGCTGCGGGCCGCGCTCGGCGTCGCCGCGGCCGCCATGGCGCCCATCACCAACTCGCTCGTCTTCCGCCTGTTCGAAGGCGAGGCCGAGCGGATGCGCGCGATGACCCTCATGATCGTCGTCGGAATGGGCGGATTCATCCTCGGCCCGGTGCTCGGCGGCACGGCGCTCGCGCACCTCAGCTGGCAGTGGCTGCTCGTGGTGAACGCCCCGATCGCCCTCATCGCCGTGGTCGGCGTGCGCATCGGTGTCGCCGCAGACCGCCGCGAGGACCTGACCACCGACAAGCTCGACCTGCCCGGCGCGATCCTCAGCATCGTGACGATCGGCCTCGCCTGCTTCGTCGGGACGAGCGGTGTGCAGTACGGCTGGCTGTCGGCCGCCACGATCGCTTCCGTGATCGGCGCGCTGGCGGCGCTCGCCGCATTCGTCTGGCACGAGCTGCGCACGCCGTCGCCGATGCTCGACCTGCGCCTGTTCGTCAACGGCACGATCCGCGGCGCGTTCATCGCCGAGATCGGCGCCGCGGTCGCGATGGCGGCCGTCATGTTCGCCCTCATCCTGCACTTCCAGTACGCCTACGGGTGGAGCCCCGTGCGCGCCGGCCTCGCCAACCTGCCCATGATCGCGACGATGGTCGCCGCGGCGCCGCTCACCGAGTGGCTCGTGAAGCGGTTCGGGCACCGGGTCACGACCCTCATCTCGGCGGCCCTGCTCGCCGGCTCGCTGTTCGGCCTCGCCTGGGGCGTCTCGCACGGCTACCTCGCGGTCGCGATCTTCATGGTGACGCTCACCCTCGGTCTGCGCAGCATCATGACCGTCTGCGGCGTGGCGCTCGTGGCCGCGATGCCCGAGAACCGCACGTCGATCGGCACCGCGCTCAGCGACACCGGTCAGGAGCTCGGCACCAGCGTCGGCACCGCCGTCGTCGGCACCCTGATCGCCGCACTGGTCACCAAGGTTCTGCCCGCGGGCGTCTGGACCCCCTCACTGGTCGCCTCGTTCTTCCACGGCGAGAGCGTCACCTTCATCGTCATCGGCGTGGTCGTCGGCATCATCACCGGCTGGGGCGCGCTCTACCTGACCGGCTCGCGCGAGACCGAAGAGGCGCACTGAGCCTCGGCGCTGCGCGCCGCGACGGGGAAGCCTGCCGCGGCGCGCCGCTACGGTTGAGGCGTGACTGGATTCAGCGTGCGCCGCGCGCGCACGAGCGACGTGCGGGGCATCCGCGACCTCATCTCACCGCTGGTCGACCAGCGCATCCTGCTCGGCAAAGAGCTCGTGACGCTGTTCGAAGCCGTGCAGGAGTTCCGCGTCGCCGAAGACGATAACGGCCATCTGATCGGCGTGGGCGCGCTGCACGTCATGTGGGAGGACCTCGGCGAGGTGCGCACGCTCGCCGCGGCGTCCGAGTGGCGGGGGCGCGGCGTGGGGCACGCGATCCTCGATCGCCTCGAGGCGGACGCCCGTGATCTCGGTCTCTCGCGCCTGTTCTGCCTCACCTTCGAGACGGAGTTCTTCGGCCGCCACGGCTTCGCCGACATGGGCTCAGAGACGGTCGACCCGGCGGTGTTCGCCGAGCTGCTGCGCTCGACCGATGACGGCGTCGCGGAGTTCCTCGACCTCGCCCGCGTCAAGCAGAACACCCTCGGCAACACCCGCATGATCAAGCACCTCTAGGCGCCGGCACCCGGTTCCCCGGCACCCGGCTCCCCGGCAAGCTGTTCCCGTTCCGGACGTCGGTGCCCGCAGCCGCAGGCGCATCCGTCCGGAACGGGAACAGGTCGCTGCGGGAGGCCAGCGCGTGCTCGGTCAGCCGGCGCAGGGTCGCGAAGCCGTCGCCCGACAGCACGGATTCGAGATGGCCCTGGATCGAGGCGATGCCCGGCCCGCGCAGCGCCGTCACAATGCCGTCAGGGTCGACGGATGCCTCGAGCCTGACCTCTGCGTGCGAGGCGGTGGCCGCCGCCCGGGCGCCGAAGGTGTTGTAGAAGCCGATGGCGGCGGGCTCGCCGAAGACGTCGACGTCGAGGCGCACGCCCTGGCGCGGTGCGGGCAGCGGGGCGAGGTCGTAGCCCGCGAGCCCCGCGAGCACCTGGTGGCTGAGGCAGACCGCGAGCAGCGGGGCCGCGGCCCGCACGCGCTCGAGCATCAGCGCGCGCAGCCGGGCGATCCTGCGTTCGGAGAGGTCGCGCGGGTCGCCCGGCCCTGGGCCGAACACGACGAGATCGTCCTCATCGACGCGCTCGACCGCGGCCCAGTGCGCGAGCCGCACCTCGAGGCCGAGGTGGCGCAGCTGATGGGCGAGCATGGTCGTGAACTGGTCCTCGTTGTCGATGACGAGTGCGGATTTCCCCGCAAGCGGCGACGCCGCGGCATCCGCCCCCTGCGGTCGCACCCAGAACGACGCGAGCCGCTCATTGCGCGCAGCGAGCGCTTCGGCGACGCCGGGGAGCGACGCGAGATCCGCGGGCCCTTCCTGCCCCGCGGGTCGACGCGGCGCTGCCTGCCCCGCGGGTCGACTCGGCGCTGCCTGCCCCGCGGGCCGACTCGGCGCAGCCGAATGGAGGCCGGGGCCCGCAGGCGGAAGCAGCCCGAGCGCCGCGAGCACCCCTGACGCCTTCGCGGCCGTCTCGGCGACTTCGCCCTCCGGGGTCGAGTGCCGCACGAGCGTCGCCCCGGCCGGAACCTCGATGCGGCCGCCCTCGCCGAGGTATGCGGTGCGGATCAGGATCGGCGCGTCGAGGGCGTAGCTGTGCCGGTCTCCATTCGGCTGCGCCGAGTCGACCAGCGCGGCAGGCTGCGCCGAGTCGACCAGCGCGGCGCGCGGCTGCGCCGAGTCGACCAGCGCGGCAGGCTGCGCCGAGTCGACCAGCGCGGCGCTCGGCTCGAAGAGCGCGAGCACGCCCGCGTAGTAGCCGCGCCCCTTCGGCTCGTGTCGTGCGATCACGGTGCAGGCGTTCTGCAGCGGCGAGCCCGTGACGGTCGGCGCGAACATCGTGCGCCGCAGTGCCTCGCGAACGTCGAGCGAGGTGCGGCCCTCGAGCAGGTACTCGGTGTGGGTGAGGCGCGACATCTGCTTCAGATAGGGCCCGAGGATGCGGCCGCCCGCGGGGCATACCGCGCTCATCATCTTCATCTCCTCATCGACGACCATGAAGAGCTCCTCGCTCTCCTTCACGTCGGCGAGGAAGTCGAGCACGCCGGCGCGGGTGGGGCCGCCCGCGGGGTGCCGGTAGGTGCCGCTGATCGGGTTCATCATCGCGACGCCGTCGCGCACCGAGAGGTGGCGCTCGGGGGTCGCCCCGACCATCGACAGCGCGCGGCCGCCGGGCAGGTGCACGGCGAACGTCCAGTACGCACCCGACTCGTCGGTGAGCAGGGCGCGGAACCACGACAGCAGGGCGGGTACGGCCGGGGCATCCGTATGCCCCACGAACGATCGCTTGACGACGAAGTTGGCGCCCTCGCCCCGCCCGATCTCGTCGTCGATCACGCGGCGCACGATGCGCGCGTACTCCTCATCGGGCACGTCGAACCCCTGCGCCTCCGCGGGCGCGGGCACGGCGGGCAGCGCGGCGAGCACGTCGAGCAGGGGCATCCGCTCGCTCTCGCTGACGATCAGGCTGCGCAGCGGCGCGCCGTCGTCGTGCGCGGCGAACCCGCGCTCGCGCACCTGCCGGAACGGCACGGCCGAGAGCACCGCGCGCCCGTCGAGGGGGATGTCGGCGAGCCGGTCGACGTCGACGACCTCGCCGGTGAGCACCTCGACGTCGGGGCCGCCGTGGCGGCGCAGCAGCGCGAAGGGGAGTTCGCCGTCTGACGCGGCGATGCGTGAGAGCAGGGGGTGGTCCATGGCAGTCCTCGTGGTCTGCCGCCGGTCGGGACCTTCGCCCCGCTACGCGAAACGACCGCCCCGAGAGGCGGTCGTCGTGTGGTCACGCGTCGGCTCGCCTAAGAGGCGAGCCACCAGTTCTGGGCGAGGCGCGTGTGCATGCCAGGGACAGTAGCACGGTCGGGATAGCCTGCGCACATGTCGACGCCCCACCACCCCGTCGGCCGCAGATCAGCCGCCGTCTACCGGCGTCGACGCCTCATGGTGCTCCTGATCCTGCTCGCGATCATCGCGGGCGTTCTGCTGCTCATCTTCCGCCCGGGCTCCGGGGGTCCCGCGACGGCCGGCGACGGCGGCGCCGCGGGCACCGTGGCGAACGGGACACCGGCGCCGTCGGGCTCGCAGAGCGCGCTCCCCGGCCCCAAGTCGAGCGCCAAGCCCGTCGCGACCGCGACGCCCAAGCCGACCGCCGGGCAGCCGTGCGCACCCGCGAACGTCGATGTCGAGGCGATCACGGATGCCTCGCGCTACGCCGCCACCGCCCAGCCGCTGCTCTCGCTCTCGCTGACGAACACGGGGCAGGCGATGTGCACGATCGACGCGGGCACGGCCACCATGGTCTTCACGATCACGAGCGGCTCCGAGCCGTACTGGACGTCGACCGACTGCCAGACGAACCCCGTGCACACCGACATCAAGCTCGAGCCGGGCAAGACCCTGACCACGCAGCCGATCGCGTGGGATCGCACCCGCTCGTCGAAGTCGACCTGCGGCGGCAAGCGCCCGGCGGTTCCGGCGGGCGGCGCGTCCTACCACCTCAAGGTCTCTGTCGACGGCATCGAGTCGAAGACCTCGAAGCAGTTCCTGCTCTACTGAGTCTCGTGTGGGGAGCGCTCCCCATCGTTCGCTCCGCGAGTGCCCGATAATCTCTGTGCACAGGGGAACACAAGGGGGAGCCGATGCCTGACCTGCGCGTCGATGTCGGGATGTATGCCGAGCTGGGGAGCGAGCTCGGGCGCGTCGCGACCGAGTTCGCCGACGCGAACACGAACAGCGACCGCATCGCCGACGCCGTCGGGCACAGCGGCCTCGCCGACGCCGTGCGCGATTTCGCCCACCAGTGGGACGACAAGCGGAAGGCCATGACGGGCGACATCCAGACGCTCGCGAAGTTCGCGACCGAGATCGGCGAGGGCTTCGGCCAGACCGACCAGGCACTCGGCGATGCGGTGAGCGGGCAGTGAGGCCCGCGGCCGCGCAGTGGCGCGAGATCGGCTACGACGGCGATCCGGTTCCGGGCGACCCCGACGTGGTCGCTGCGGGCGGCGCCGACTACCTCGCCGTGGCCGAGGCGATTGTCGGGGCGAAGCGGAAGCTCGACGGGATCGAACTCGACGGCCAGATCTCGCAGGCGGTCGACAAGCTTCTCGAGAAGACCGGCGAGGTCGCCTCGAACATCGGCAAGGCCGAGGCGCGCTATCGGGCCGCCGGTCAAGCTCTGACGGCGTACGCGCCCGTGCTGCGCAACGCGCAGGACGACTCGGCGGCGGCGCTGTATCGGGCGAGCTCGGCGCGCCAGGCATCCGACTCGGCGAACTCGAACCAGCAGTACTACCTGCACCTCGCACAGAACGAGACCGACCCGGCCTCTGCCCTGCAGTACACGAATCTCGCGAAGCGCGCAGGTGACGACGCCGACGATGCGAACGCGACCCTGAGCGGCGCGCGCAGCCAGATCGACGAGGCCGTCGCGACGCGCGACGCCGCGGCTGAGCGCGCGATCTCGCAGATCCACGAGATCACGAGCCATGACGGGCTCAAGGATTCCTGGTGGGACAACTGGGGCAAAGACCTGCTCGAGAAGATCACGGACATCGCCGGGATCGTGGCGAGCATCGCGGGCGTGCTCGCGCTCTGCGTCGCCTGGATTCCGGTCGTCGGGCAGGTGCTCGCGGCGGCGCTGCTCGTCGTCACCGCGGTCGCGGCCGTCGTCAACGCGATCGGGAACACCGTGCTCGCCGCGACCGGCGACCGCAGCTGGACGACGGCGATCGTCAGCATCATCGGCGCGGCGCTCGCGTGCATCGGCATCGGCGGCGCGCTGCGCGTGCTCGCCACCGCAGGCAAGGAAGGCGTCGCCGTCACCGAGACCGCGACCACCGTCGCCGAGAACGCGAACAAGTACGAGCAGGCCGCGGCGAAGATCAATCAGATCTCGCGCGACGCGCCCAAGAGCCCCGGCACGAACGTCCTCGACGTCACCCCTGAGCAGCTCGCGGCGATGAAGCCGTCCGAGTTCGACGAGGTCATGCGACTGTACGCTCAGGACGTGCCGGAGCTGAACGAGGGGGACATCCTCTACCGCCTCTACAGCAGTCAGCCGGGCGGCTCGACGATCAGCGGCGCCTCGTTCACGCGAGACGCACCGTTCATGCTCGAGAACCCGCGTGCGGCCTTCGGACTGCCGCCGGGCAACTCGGCCGATCGCATGGTCGTCGTACGCGTCGACGACCCGAGCAAGATGGTGCTGAGCCGCCACGCCCTGCCGCTCGAGGGCGGCCCGGGCGGCTCCTCCGAGTACATCTTCCCCGGCCAGTACGAGAACGGCGGCGGCAAAGGCCTGAGCATTCTGTACGACAAGTCCTTCGAGCTGCCGTGACGCGCGTCTCCGAGCTCGACTTCCGGCAACCGCTCTTCCTGTACGACGGCGCAGGCGACGGTGTCATCGAGGTGCGCACCGCCGCGTCGATTCCGCCGGACGGCGGCTTCTCGACCTGGGCGCGGGTCGTCGACCCACCGACGACGGATGCCGCTGAGCTGCTCGTGCACGCCACCGTGGCTGCCGCCGGCGCGCTCGACGGGCGCTGGTGGGGGCAGGCCTGGGTGTGGGCGATTCCCGCCGAGACGGCGGCCGAGCCGCTCACGACCGACATCGCAGGCAAGCGCCTGCTCGGGGAGTTCCAGCTCTCCCTCGAGCGACCCCACCGCCCCGTCGCGCGCGCCGACTGGGCCGCGGCGACGGCCCCGGCACCCGCCACCACCCTGAACGCCGTGGCCGACGGCCGCCGCATCGCCGTCGAGCTCACCGAAGAGCCGACAACCGGACTGCCGCGCGTCACCGCGCCCGACGGCTGGCCCGCCGAGTGGGACGACGGGCGCGCGTATCTGCTGCACCCGTTCGACGAGACTCACCCCGACCCGGCCGACGGTCCCGTAGAGGTCGAGCTCTTCCGCGCCTTCGGCGACCCTGAGGCCCTCGCCGAGCGCATCATCGCCGGCGCCGCGAAGCCGCTGCACTCGATCCGCCTCGAGCCGGCTGACGATTCCCGGAAGGCGACATGAGCGACCACGACGAGCCGATCTATGTTGAGTCCGCCCCCGATGTCGGCTCCGAGCGGCTGACCGCTGCGCTGGCATCCGTCGACGTGCCTGCCATCGGCCAGGCGCTGCGCCACGACTACGTGATCGTCCCGCTCATCGAGGTCGACGGCGGCGACGCACAGTATCGCGTCTACCGCACCGACGAGCCGGAAGGCGACAAGGCGTTCGACTTCGGCATCTTCTCGTCGACAGAGGCGCTCGCGAGATTTCTCAGCGACGACCCGGCCAAGAGGTTCGAGGTCGTCAAAGGCAGCGGCCTCGGCGGATTCCTGCGCGCACAGCAGCACCTGATCAAGTACGTGCGCTTCGATCCGGCGGGCCCGCACCCGGTGCGTGCGACGGTCGAAGACGTCCTGTGGTCGCTCGAGCCGCGTCTGCTCGACGACGAGGTGGCGTGGGCCGCCGCGGGCGGCATGCCCGAAGCCGCGCAGCCGGGCGACCGCGCCATCGCGATCGACACGCCCCTGAGCACCGACTGGGCCGTCATCGACGTCACGGACGCCGCTGTGCGCGCGCAGCAGGTGCGCAGACTGCTCGACGCACAGCTGGGCGGATTCCTGAACAGGAAGCTGCGCGCCGACTTCGAGGCGTGGTTCACTCGTGCGTCCGAGTTGGCGCTCGGCGCGGGCGGGCGCTTCCTCGCGTTCCTGGTGCGCCGCAGCGACAAGGCTGCGGCCGCCGTCAACCTCGCTCTGTACTGGCACGAGCTCGGCCCGGCGATCGGCGACGCGAGCCACCTCGAGCGCATGACCGAGCGATTGCGCGGTGAGCTCGCCGCCGATGATGAGCTCGTGGGCGCCGAGACGCCGGCCGGCCCGTTCATCCGGCACACGCGCCTGCGCCGCGCGGCGGCGGAGCTCGAGGGCGCCGATCGCGAACTGCTCGTCGTCGATTACTGGCTCGCGTTCCCCGACGGGCGCGGCCTCGCGCAGTACAGCTTCTCGAGCCCGCACGTCGAGCAGCGCGAGGCGCTGCTGCTGCTCTTCGACAACATCGTCGTGCGGGCACGCTGGGTGATGGAACAGGGGGAATGACGTGCGTCTGAAACTGACGCTGGCACGTCAATCGGGGCAGTCCGACGACATCGTGGTGACGACGGATGCCGTCGCGACGGTCGCCGACGTCGCGGGCGCGATCCGGCGCCTCGACCCGAAGGGCAAGGAGTGGGCCGTGGGCGGCGAGGGCCGCGTGCTCACCCTGGCCGTGGCCATGCCGGGGCAGCAGCAGCCCGACGTGCTCTCGCCCGAGATCCCCATCGGCGAGGCCCAGATCGGCGACGGGGCCACGGTGCTCCTCGCGGATGCCTCGAGCTACGGCGCAGCGCAGCCCGCCGGCTTCCACCCGATCGGGCGCCTGCGGGTGCTGACGGGGCCGGCGGCGGGCACGCAGTACGAGATCCAGGCCGGGTCGACGACGATCATCGGGCGCGACGGCGCCTGCGACATCGTGCTCGACGACCCCTTCGTCTCGGGCCGGCATGCGCGCATCCAGGCCTCCGGCGGCCTCGAGCTCGTCGACCTGGGCTCGGCGAACGGGCTCGTCGTCGACGGCGGCATCGTCGACCGCCTGCAGGTGAGGCAGGCCGTGCGCGTGCTGATCGGCGACACCGAGGTGGAACTGACCCCGCTCGCGCAGCCGCAGCAGCAGGCATCCGTCGCCCCTTCGCCCGCACCCGCTGCGAAAGCCGGGCCTGTCCTCTTCAACCGCTCGCCCAAGGTCGAGGCGCGCTACGTCGGCGCCGAGTTCGAAGTGCCCGAGGTTCCGGCTGAGACGGAATCGCAGCCGATTCCGATGATCGCGCTCGCGACGCCGATCCTCATGGCCGGCGTGATGTACATGATCACGCGGCAGCCGGCGTCGGTGGCGTTCGCGGCCATGTCGCCGCTGATGGTGGTCGGCAACTGGTTCACCGGTCGGTCGCAGCGCAAATCGCGGCTCAAGAAGTCGATCGCGAGGTTCGACGAGGGGCTCGAGAGTCTCACGACGGCGCTCGGCCGCGAACGCGAGAAGGAAGCCGCGCAGCGCGCGCTCGAGGCGCCCTCGACCGAGCAGGTCTATGAGGCGGCGGTGCGTCGCGCGCCCCTGCTGTGGACCAGGCGGCCCGAGCACTGGTCGTTCCTGAACGTGCGGCTCGGTGTCGGCGCCGCGACCTCCCGCAACACGATCGACGTCACCTCGCGCCCGAATCTGCTGGTCGAGTTCCAAGAGCGGCTGGATGCCGTCATCGAGGCGAACCGCACGCTTCCCGGCGTGCCGATCGTCGAGAACCTGTACGACGCCGGAGCCATCGGCATCGCGGGCGGGCCCGGGCAGACAGCCGGCGCCCTGAATTCGCTGCTCGTGCAGCTGACGGGGCTGCACTCGCCGGCCGAGGTGACGGTGGCGGCGATCGTCAGCTCGCGCTGGTCGCGCGAGGTCGAGTGGCTGAAGTGGATGCCGCATTCCTCGAGCCCGCACAGCCCGCTCGAGGGCAACCAGCTCGCCGACAGCGAGTCGAGCGCGAGCGCCCTGCTCTCGGACCTCGAGGGGCTCATCAGCGCCAGGCTGGAGGAGAAGCGGAGCGCCGAGCGCCGCGGGGCCATCGTGCAGGCCAAGGCGGCGAACGAGCGCGGGGCGAATGTGGCGGAGAGCGACGTGGCCGCGGGAACGCAGTCGCCGATTCCTGCGGTCGTGGTCGTGATCTCCGACGACGCCCCGGTTGACCGGGGGCGCCTCATCCAGCTCGCCGAGTCCGCTGCCGACGCCGGCGTCTTCCCGATCTGGGTGTCGCCGGACGTTCCCGCGCTGCCCGCCGTCTGCCGCACCTATCTCGCCATCGACGCCGACGGCCGCGCCGAGGTCGGCTTCGTGCGCCTCGGCGAGCACATCTCGGACGTGGTCACCGAGCCCGTCGAGGCGGAGCGCGCGCAGGCATACGCCCACCTGATGGCGCCCGTCGTCGATGCGGGCGCGCCGATCGCCGATGCGAGCGACCTGCCGCGCAGCATCTCGCTCGTGACGCTGCTCGGCCATGAGCTCGCCGAGTCGTCGTCGGCGATCGTCGACCGGTGGAAGCAGAACGACTCGATCCACGACCGCTCGGGCGGACCGCTCACCCCGCGCCGCGCAGGCAAGCTGCGGGCGATCATGGGGTCGGCGGGGCACGACCCGATGCACCTCGACCTGCGCACGCAGGGCCCGCACGCGCTCGTCGGCGGCACGACCGGCTCCGGGAAGTCGGAGTTCCTGCAGGCGTGGGTGCTCGGCATGGCCGCCGAGTACTCGCCCGACCGGGTCACCTTCCTCTTCGTCGACTACAAGGGCGGGTCGGCGTTCGCAGACTGCGTGCAGCTGCCGCACTGCGTCGGCCTCGTCACCGACCTCTCGCCGCACCTCGTGCGCCGGGCGCTGACCAGCCTGCGCGCCGAGCTGCACCACCGCGAGCACCTCTTCAACCGCAAGAAGGCCAAGGACCTGCTCGAGCTCGAGAAGCGCGGCGACCCCGACAGCCCCCCGGCCCTCGTGCTGGTCATCGACGAGTTCGCCGCGCTCGCCGGCGAGGTTCCCGAGTTCGTCGACGGGGTGGTCGACATCGCTCAGCGCGGGCGGTCGCTCGGCATCCACCTCATCATGGCGACCCAGCGGCCCGCCGGCGTCATCAAGGACAACCTGCGCGCCAACACGAATCTGCGGGTGGCGCTGCGCATGGCCGACGAGTCCGACTCGCAGGACGTGATCGGGGTCAAGGATTCGGCGCACATCGACCCGTCGATCCCCGGCCGCGGCTACGCGAAGACGGGGCCGGGGCGGCTCGCGGCGTTCCAGTCGGCCTATGCCGGCGGCTGGACGACGCGCGAGCCCGAGCGCGCGGACATCCAGGTCGCCGAGCTGCGGTTCGGCGGCGAGAACCGATGGGAGGACCGGACAGCGCCGGCATCCGTCGCCGATCATCAGCGCGATCTCGGGCCGAACGATCAGCAGCGACTGGTCAGGACCATGATCGAGGCGCAGGGGCTCGCAAGCATTCCGGCCCCGCGGCGCCCGTGGCTCGACGAGCTCGCGCCCCTCTACGACCTGTCCAAGCTGCGCCAGCGCACCGATGCCGAGCTGCTGCTCGGCGTCGCCGACGTGCCGGAGCGCCAGGAGCAGACGACGCAGTACTACCGGCCGGACGTCGACGGGCACCTCGCGGTCTTCGGAACGAGCGGCTCGGGCAAGACCACGGTGCTGCGCACGCTCGCGAGCGCCGCGGCGATCACCCCGCGCGGCGGCCCCGTGCACGTCTACGGGCTCGACTACGGTGCGGGCAGTCTGCGCGTCCTCGACCGCCTGCCGCACGTCGGCGCGATCGTGGCGGGCGACGACACCGAGCGCATCGTCCGCCTGTTCCGTACGCTGCAGGGCGAGCTCGAGCGGCGCGCCGCCGCCTGGGCCGACGTGAACGCGTCGAGCATCGCCGAGTACCGCGCGCTCGCCGGGCGGCCGAGCGAGCCGCGCATCCTGCTGCTGGTCGACAACTTCACGAACTTCAAGGACGACTTCGAGGTCGCCGCGGGCCGCGCCCAGTGGTACGACGTCTTCCGCGACGTCCTCGCGGACGGCCGCCGCCTCGGCATCCACGTCGTGCTCACCGCCGATCGCGCGGGGGCCGTGCCGACCTCGGTCGCGGCGTCGATCCAGCGCCGGGTCGTGCTGCGGCTCGCCGACGACGGCTACGGCGCGCTGGGGGTGCCGAGCGACATCCTCGGCCCGTCGTCCCCGCCCGGGCGCGCGATCGTCGACGGGCTCGAGACGCAGATCGCGATCCTCGGCGGAACGACCTCGGTGTCCGAGCAGGCCGAGGCGCTCGGCCGGCTCGCCGAGGCGATGGGCCGCGCGGGTGTCGCGGCGGCGCCGGCGATCGGCTCGCTGCCGAAGGAGTATGCGCAGAGCGCACTGCCGGCCTCCGTCGGCGGTCAGCCCGTGCTCGGCCTCAGCGACATCGATCTCGGCCCGTTCCCGTTCGACCCGTTCGGCACGGTCCTGCTCGCCGGTCCGCCGGCCAGCGGCCGCTCGACGGCGCTGCAGACGATGGCCACGGCGTTCGTGCGCGCCGCCGAGGGGAACCGGGTCTACTACTTCGGCAACGCCCGCTCGCCGCTCGCGCGCCTTCCGATCTGGACCGATGCGGCAAAGGACCCCGACGAGGTCGCGGCGCTCGCCCGCGACCTGCTCGCGGCCGTCACGGACCCGGACACCGAGGGCCGCATCGGCATCTTCATCGAGACGATCGGCGACTTCCTGCAGACGGCGGCCGACGGCCCGATCGTCGAGCTGGTCAAGGCGGTGCGGCGCAGCGATCACCTGCTGGTCGCAGAGGGCGAGACCAGCGCGTGGGGCTCGTCGTGGCCGCTGTTCGGCGAGGTCAAGAACGGCCGGCGCGGCATCCTGCTGCAGCCGGAGGCCGTCGAAGGCGACATCCTGCTCAAGACGGCGCTGCCGCGCATGGCGCGCAGCGAGTTCCCGCCGGGGCGCGGCGTCTACATCTCGCGCGGGCAGCATGCGCGCGTGCAGCTGCCGCTGCCAGAGTGAGCAGAGGGCGCGACCGGATGCCGCTGGCTGCGGCTTCGCATGGGGAGTGCTCCCCGTTCCCTCCGCACCGCTTCGGCAATAGCTTGGCTCCAGACTTCAGGGGACGCAGGACTAGAGGGGGGAACCGGTGAGCGATCTCAAGCTTGATCTCGGTCGATTGGAGGAGCTCTATCACGACCTGAACGGTGTCGTGAAGGAGTTCGAGGGGGCCGACAAGCTCAGCGACGATATCGCCGACGCCACCGGGGACGACGAGCTCTCGGGCAAGGTGCACGACTTCGCGCACAACTGGAACGACAAGCGCGCAAAGATGACGCAGAGCGTCAAGGACCTGCGCGACCAGATCAAGGCCGTCTCCGACGGCTTCACCCAGGTCGACGACGGTCTCGCCAAGGCGCTCAAGGAGTCGGCGGACGCCGGCCCTGCGCCCGCGCCGAAGGCGAAGGACTGAGCCATGGCCGACACCGAATACGCACCGCTCAAGGGCGACCCCGACCTGCTGGCCACCAAGGCCGCGCACTACCAGTCCGTCGCCGCCGAGATCGCTCGCTCCGTTCAAACCCTGACGAAGATCCAGGGCGAGAAGATGACGAGCAAGGCGATCGACAAGCTCCGTGAGAGCTCGGGCGACGTCGCCGATGACATCACGAAGGCCTACGACCGCTACGACACCACTGCGAAGGCACTCGCCGCCTATGCGGTCGAGCTGCGCGGCGCGCAGGACGACGCCAAGACCGCGATCGCGCAGATCGAGGAAAAGCAGGCGGCGGCGGATGCCGCGAACCGCTCTGCGTCCACCGCGCAGGACGCGGCCGACACCGCGACCGACGATCAGAAGACCGATGCGCAGAAGACGGCGCAGCAGGCTCAGACCGCAGCGGATGATGCGAACTCAGCCCTCACCGCGGCTCACAACCTCTGGCACGCCGCCCACGATCGCAAGGTCGCCGCTGCCAAGACGGCGGCCTCAGCGATCGACGGCGTCGTCAACGGCAAGGGCAACCACGGCCTGAAGGACAGCTGGTGGGACAACTGGGGCTCGAAGGTCTACGACATCATCAAGCAGGTCTGCAAGTGGGCCGGAGTGCTGTCGATCTTCTTCGGCTGGATCCCGATCATCGGGCAGATCCTGCTGGTGCTCGCCGCGATCGGCGCGGTACTCGACCTCATCGACGCGGTCGTCGCCGCAATCACCGGTGACGGCAGCGTCTTCGACATCATCATGGCCGTGGTCGGCGTCGCGCTGACCTTCGTCGGCGGTGCGGCATTCGCTCGCCTCGCCAAAGAACTGAAAGCGGTCACGGCGATCAAGGCCGGTGAAAAGGTGTTCGGCGGTGCTGTCACCGACATCAAGGCAGCCCGTACCTTCAAGTCGATCAGTGGCGGCGAGAAGCGGATCGCGACGATCGTCACGGATTCGCGCAAGGTGATGAAGCAGACGTCGTTCCGCGACGTCGAGCTGGACATGCTGAAGGACTCGACGAAGCAGTTCCGCCCCGATCTTTCGATGGAGGCGATCGCGAAGCTCAAGCCGACCTCGCTCGCAGACACGTTCAAAAAGGCGTTCGAGGAAGGCATCATTCCCAACCCGCAGAAGTTGCTGAAGCTCAACGGCGACTTCGTGGCAGGGGCGCGGTACATCGCCATGGATCCGAAGATGCTGAAGTCGGCTGAGGTCGCGGTGCCATTGTTCGGAACCTCGATCTACCAGGCGGACCAGACCTACAAGGCGGTGTCCGGTTACATCTCCGACGGCCAGGACAGCCCCGGGAAGCTCGCCACGAGCCTCGGTGGCGACCCGGTCGGCGCCACTTCCTCGATCATCTCTGATATCCGTAGTCTCGAGTGGAAGAACAACGGGTGACCGCTGAATCAGGAGGGGAGCCAGCATGATCTTCGGCACGAAGAAACCGAGGCCCATCGCAGATTTCGACATGGGTCTGGTCGACGGCTGGCAGTGGGTCGACACGGAGGACGCCCGGTGGCCCGACCAGTTGGCGGCCGACCTCGGGCTGACAGGTGCCGAGCGCCAGAATCTGAGCGGGCAACTCGGAGCAGTCGCGGCACGCGTGAAGGAGATCGGAGCGGATCGGGACGGCGCGGGCTCACTCGTGTGGATTCCGCCGCAGGACCAGGCTCGCGTTCGCTGCGTGCTGTCGTTCCGGTTGACGAATCCGTACGAGGGCGGTCCGGGCGCTTACGAGGGCTACCTCGCAGCCGACGAGGGCCGGCGCGAGCCCGGCCGGCGTTACGACATCGTGCAGACGTGGCGTGGCACGGCACCGATCGGCGACGTAGTCGGCGCGTACAACGTGATCACGTATACCGATCTCCTCGAAGACGCGCCGCGCAGCGAAGCACGCACGCTGTTCGGCGTGTTTCCGACCGGGGCATCGCAGATGTTCGAGTTCGTGTTCACCAGCGACGACCTCGACGGCTTCACGGATATGGTCGAGCGCACGTCGGAGTGGGTCGCAACGCTGACGGTCGAGCTCGAGAAATGAGCATGCCGGTACGCAGCGCCCGATCCGACAGCGAGGAGTTCGCCTTCGTACTGCCGGGTTCGTGGGCGTCGATCCCGCTGGCCGACGCCGATGCGCGCGCCGCGCGAATCTCGGCGCTCGTGAAGCAACAGTTCGGTACCAACGACCGACTGGCGTCGCGACGGCGCCAATTCCGCGAGGAGCTGGCCGCCTCGGCCAAGCAGGCGGCGGATGCCGGAGCCGCCGCGTTCTCCCTGTCCCTTGAGCTCTTCCCGGGGATTCCCGTGTCGGGCGCCATGATCTCGGTGTTCGAGGCGTGGCCTGCCGCAGGTGCCGGCATCGAGGACACCGCAAGTCGGCTCGCCGCCGCCTACCCCGAGGCCGAGGTGCTCGAGACCGACGCCGGCCCGATCGCGCGGAAGGCGACGGCGGGCACCCAGACCTACACGACGACCACCACCCCGTCGCTGGACCTCGACTATTGGGTTCCCGCGCCGGGCGGCTCACGCGTGCTCGCGACGAACGTCTCGCTGCCGATCGCTCCCGATCCGGGTCCGTTCACCGAGCTCTTCGACTCGGTGATCAGCTCTATCGTCTGGGCGGAGCCTGTTCGATGAGATTCGCGCGCTCCCTCGGCTATCTGGGAGTGACGATCACGTGGTTCATCGTCTTCGCACTCACGGTGGCGGTCGCGTTCTGCTTCTGGGTGGTCCCGCCTGGGCCAATCAGCACCCAGCAGGGCATTCTCGACAAGCTGCAGGACCCGAAGGACTGGGTATCGGGGCTCGTGCTCGTGTATCTGATCCTTCCGTGGGTGTGGGGCTTCGTGCACCTGCTCGTGCTCATGGCGCTGGGCCCGCTGCTGCTCGCGGCGCTCGCCTTCTGGCGGTCACTGAAACCGGGCTACGCGCACGAGAAGCTCACCGGCAGTGTGCTCCGCAGCGACGCAGCCGGCATCAGCCCGAGCGGTGTCGCCATCTCACTGCTGCCGAAGAGGCACACGCCGTACAGCCTGTGGGTGACCCGACTGAACGCGCGCGCGTGGCTGCTCGACGGTTCGTGGTACCTCGGTCTCGCCTGGCTCGGCTTCGCCCATTTCCTGTTGCTCGGCTGGCTGCGCTGGCCGATCCACAATCCGTTCCTGATCGCGCTGTCGATCGTGCTGGCGCTGGGCTTCGTCGTGCTCGCGGTGCGCAGGCTGCCCGTCGGCTGGCGCCGCCTTCGGCTCGACGCTGTCGACGGCGAGACGCCGGTGCTGGTGAACGGCGCCGAGGCGTGAAGCCGCGGCCGCGGCGGGGTCTGAGCCTCTCACTGATCGGCGGAGCGCTGATCGCTGTCGCGCTCGTGAACACCTTTGTCATCATCGGGCTCTTCAGCGGCATGTTCGTCGTCGGCGCCGGCATCTTCGCCTTCGCGCGGTGGATGTCGTCGAACCACTGGAAGGCCGGGCGCCCGCTCGGCTCGGGCGAGTCGTACGCGTGAGCTATCGCGCCCCCGCCGCGCGTCAGCTCGGCTATCTCACCGTCACGATCGTCTGGCTCATCCTGTTCCTGATCATCACCGCGCTCACGTTCGTGTTCTGGGTCGTGCCACCCGGCGCTCTGCACACTCAGCCCGGGTTCACCACCGGCATCGAGGACACAAAGGACGCCATCGGCATGATCGTCGTGGTCGCTGTCGTGTTGCCACTCGCCTGGGGGTTCGTCTTCCAGGTCCTCGCGATGGCGTTCGGCACGCTGCTGCTGGCGGCGCTTGCGCTGGGGCGCTCGCTGCTGCCCGGCTATCGTGGCGAGAGGATCACCGGCTCGCAATGGCGGGACGACGTCATGGGGCCGCCGCGGCTCACCGCTGTCGCGATCTCGCTGCAACCGCTGCGGCACACTCGATACAGCCGGTGGGCGGCGACGCTCAATCTGCGCTCGTGGATCTTGAGCGGCGCGTGGTATCTCGGCATGGTGCGCTTCGGGTACGCGAACTTCCTGCTGATCTATTGGGTGCGCTGGCCGCTCGAGAGCCCGGTCGCCGTTGCCGTGGTCATCGTCTTCGCCGTCGCGTTCGTCGTGCTCGGCGGCTTCTTCCTGCGTCGGGGCTGGCGTCAGCTCGAGGTCACCGCGGTCGACGGGCAGGTGCCGACCGTCCACAAGCTCGGAGCGCAGCCCGCTCACGCCGACGAGGGCTAGGCATGGGGAGTGCTCCCCGTTCCGCGCCCCGGCGAGGTTGGCTAACTTAGGTACCAACAAGCCGGTCGGCCAGGGGGCCGTCGCCGACAGACATCATCGTCTTTCGGCCGCGGGCTTGCCGACAACCACTAGGGGAGTAGATCTCATGGCTAACTTGAACGTCACCTACGGCGACATGACCAGCGCTGCCCAGCGCCTCAACGCCGGCAAGGACGACATCACCGCGAAGCTGCAGGAGCTGCAGGCTCTCGTCAACAACCTCGTGAGCGGCGGCTTCGTGACCGACACCGCGTCGGGCGCCTTCCACAGCTCCTACGAGCAGTTCACCAAGGGCACGACGCAGGCGGTCAACGGCCTCGACGGAATGTCGCAGTTCCTCACCAAGGCTGCCGACGCTCTGCAGAACGTCGACCAGCAGCTCGCCCAGGGCATCGGCGGCTGAGCAGCACGCACCCGAAAATGCGGGTCAGGTTCGCCTGGCCCGCTTTTTCGTGCGCAGATTCGCTCGGCTAAGCGGATGCCCCGGCCGACTGCACGGTGACGACGAAGCTGCCGAGCTGCAGCTGCGAGCCGGGAGCCACGGGCGAGGTGCGCCCCGGCTCGAGCACCGTGACGCCGCCGCCCGGTGACACGACGGCGATGCCGTTCGTGGAATGCAGGTCGGTGACCATGAGGTGGTCGAGCTCGGGCACGAGCAGCGCGTGCGTCTTCGAGAGCGACTTCGCCGGGTCGGCGAGCGGCAGCAGCCGTGCGCCGGGCGCCGCCACGGAGGCGGCCGGATTCCGGCCGACATACGTTGCGCCGTCGAGCGTGAGGCGCGAGCCGTCCGCGAGAAGCAGGGACCAGCTCGGGGCGGGCACGGATGCCGGCCGCGACACCTGCTGGACCTGAGAAGGCGTCGGGGGTGCCTGCTCAGCGGGCACGGCGGCAGGCGCGGGCGGCACCGGTGGTGCCGGCGGCGCGGGTGGCACCGGGCCTGCAGGCGGCTGGGCCGGTCGGAAGCTCGGGATCGTCGGGCCCGTTGCGGGGTTCGGACCGGGGTTCGGCGTGAAGAACGGCAGGCCGCCGGGCGCCGCGGGAACCTGCTCGCGCGCGGGCACCCCCTCGGGCTCGGGCGGTGGCGGCAGCAGCCCGGGCGGCGGCTTGATGTATCCGTCCTCAGACATCGGGCCCACTATATGCGCGAGTACCGGTAGTCCGAGAGCCGCCTGCGCAGCCACGTCATGCCCTCGCGGGCGTGCTCGAGCACCGCGTCGGCGTCGTGCCACAGCGCGTCGGCCGCGTCATCGGCGAGCTGCCCGGCCGCGAACACCGCGTGGTCGACGCGGCGGGCGAGGGGCCCGAGCACCCCGGGCTGCACGGCGACGCCGGATTCCTCGCCGGCGCGCTCGTAATGGGAGACGAGCTGAGTGCGGGTGGCGACGTGCCCCGGGCGGTCGAGGCCGAGCTCGCGGAATCCGCTCGTCAACTCGGCCCACGCACCCGCCGCGCGCCGATCGACGGGACCCGTGGCGCGCCTCCTTCGCCGCCGCCTGCGCAGCAGCCAGACGATGAGCAGCGGAAGGAAGACGATCGCGAGCAGAAGCAGCAGCCCGCCGCCCGCCCAGTAGGCCCACGCGGGGATCTGGAAGCCGTGGTCGCTCTTCTTCTTGTTCTGGTCCTTGGTCTGCACCGGCGTCAGCAGCTGGTCGTCCTTGGGGTGGTCGCGCGGCGGCTGGCGCACCTGCGGCTGCGGGATGATCTTCGGCTTGACGGTCTGCTCCTTGGGGGCATCCGTCTTCGTCGGCGTCGGGAAGAACGGCACCCAACCGACGCCCTCGAACGCCACCTCGGCCCATGCGGTGACGTCGTTGCCCCTGACGGCGACCTGACCGGCGCCCTTCGGCACCTTCGCGCCGAGCACGACGCGCACGGGGTAGCCGAGCGAGTGCGCCATGAGCGCGAACGCGGTGACGTACTGCTCCTGGTCGCCGACCATCGGGTCCTGGGTGAACAGCTGCTCGATGCGGTCGGCGCCCTCGCCCGCCCGCGACGGCACCGGGTCGCTCGCCCGGCCGTGGCTGAGGTAGCCCTGGTTCACGAGCGACTTCTGCAGGTTGACCATGGTCTGGTAGGCGGTGGTGGCGCCCCCTGCGTACTGCTTCGCCGTGCTCGCGACCACATCGGGCACGCTCGCCATCGGGGCGGGGTCGACACGCGCGGCCGGGATCGCGGTGAGCGCCTTGCTGGTCGGCACCTTCAGCGCCGTGACGTCGAGGTCGTAGCCGAGGCCGGATTCCACGCCGGAGGTCAGCGCGATGGTGCCGGTCTCGGTGTTCACACGCACGTTCTGCGAGAGCTTCGCCGCGTCGGGCCCGTCGATCGTGAGGCCCGTCGGGTAGCTCGCGTTCGGCAGCCACACGCCCGAGTAGCCCTTGATCGTGATGCGCGCGTGCGAGGTGGCGCCCGCGCTGAACAGCTTGGGCGCGGGCAGGTCGGTGCCGAGCAGCCGGAACGCTCCCGAGCCGGTCGCCGTGCCGGCATTGCGGGCGACGTCCCAGACCACGCCGTTCCAGCTGTCCATCGTCGCGAGGCGCACGTAAGAGCCCGCAGCCAGGCCCTGCTCAGTGAACAGCGTCGTCTTCGTCTCGTCGTTCACGTACTTGCGGAAGGCTGCGAGCGGGCTCGGGTAGTCGAGCGGGTCGAACGGGGGCACGATCTCGTCGCGGGCCACCACTCGGTCGGCCGTCGCGGGCTGCACCACGGCGCCGACGAGGCCCCCCGCGAGCAGGGCGCCGAGCACGACCGTCGCGATTCCGGTGAGCTTCCGGCGGGTGGCCAGCGTGCTCTCGGCGACGTTCGCTGCGGCATCCGTCGCGGAGCGCCAGCACACCCACACGAGCGCGATCGCGGTGAACAGGATGCCGCGCACGCCCGCGAGGAAGGTGAGGCGCGTGCCGAGGATGATCGTCGCGACGAGCAGGGCGAGCGGGGTGGCGACCGCGACCGCGCGGCGCAGCGTCGAGCCCGAGCCGACGCGAACCGGCCAGTACAGCACGATCACCGCCGGAATGGCCGCCGCCGCCCAGCTCGCGCAATATGCCAGCACGGGAATGTACGGCGGCGCCTGCAGCGGGATCGTGAGCGTCACGGCATCGGACCAGCCGAACACCGCGCCGCGCACGAGGCCGTCGAGCGTCTCGAGGTTCGGCAGCACGCCGAAGGTCGCGACCGCGGGCATCGCGAGGGCGCTGCCCAGCAGGAAGTACGCGAAGATCGCGAGCGCGATCGAGGTGACGAGCGATTGCCGCAGCCAGCGGCCCAGCAGCAGAGCGCCCAGACCCACGGCGAGGCCGCCGAAGGCGGGCACCGCGAACGCCGCGCCACCGTACATCGGCTGGAAGCCGAGCGTGGCGAGCGCCACGAGCGCGGCGACGGTGCCGAGCTCGATGAGCGGGCGCCGGCCCACGGCGGGGGTCACTGCCTGGTTCCCAATCGCGAGAGCATGAGCGGCAGCTCACGCAGGGTGGTGACGGATGCCACCGTGACCGGCCCCGAGCGGCGCATGACCGCCTCGCCGGCGACATCGGCGCGCACGGCCGTGAACACCGTGTCGTGGTTGAACAGGGTCGCCACCGCGCGCAGATCGGCGGCCGGCGTCTGCGAGCCGACGACGAGCAGCACGACGCTCGGCTGCGACTGCCGTGCGGCGAGACCGCGCACCACCTCGCGCAGCGGCTTCGCGCCGCGCTTCACGGGCTCGAGGCGGCAGGAGTCGTCGAGCAGCGACACCGGCGACACGGTGTGCATTGCGCCGCCGTCCCACCCCGCGACGATCTGGTTCTCTTCCCCGATCACGTGCACGCCGACCGAGGCGAGCACCGAGACAGCGAGCTCGAACTCGTCGTCGCTCGCGTAATGCGCCGCGTCGGCGCCGAGCACGAGCAGCATCTGCGAGCGCCGCGTCTCCTGATACTGCCGCACCATGAGCTGGCCCGTGCGCGCCGAGGTGCGCCAGTGCACATTGCGCATCGAGTCGCCCTGCTCGTAGGGGCGCAGGGCGTGGAAGGCCAGGTCGCTGTTGGTGATGGTCTTGGTCGGCTGGCCCTCGAGGTCGCGCACGAGACCCTGGGCGGACGCCTTGAGCCTGCTGGTCTGCGGGTGCACGAACAGCTCGATGCGGTCGGTCCAGGTCTGCGTGCGGCGCAGCAGCCCGAGCTGGTCGCCGCGCACCGAGGTCGCGGGGCCGGCGAGGATCAGCGCGCGGCGGTGGGTCGGCACGGCGAAGAGGTCCTCGTGCTCCTGCCCGGGGGCGAGCCGCGGCAGCTGGAACTCGGCGTGCGCGGCGCCGACGGGCAACTCGATGCGGCTCGGCAGCACCGGCCGCTGACCCGAGTTGGCCACCGCGATGCGGCCGAGGGCGCGGCCCCCGACGACCACGCGGCGGGGGTTGAGCTCGACGGTCACGGCGTAGGTGGTGCGGCCGATGGCGTACCCGCACGCGATCGCGAGCGCCGCCGTGAGGGTGACCCCGATGAACACCAGCTCGGACCAGTGCAGCAGGAAGCCGACGAGCAGGCATCCGATCGCCGCCCCGATCACGATGCGGCCGGCGACGGGCACCGCGTTCGCCGCCGCCTTGCCGGCGCGCGCGACGGGCGCCGCCGCGCGCGTCACCGGCTCGATGTAGCGCATCGAGCGGGTCGACAGGGCGGCGAGCCGGCTGGTGAGCGTGCCGGTCGCGCTGCTGGCGAGGTCGCCGAGGGTCGAGGTCATGTCAGGCGACTCGCGTGGTCGGCGGTGCGACGGCCGCCAGGGCGCGCTCGACGATGTTCTGCGTCGTGACGCCCGTGAACTCGGCCTCGGGGTCGAGGATGATGCGGTGCGCGAGCACCGGCACCGCGAGCGCCTGCACGTCGTCGGGCGTCACGTAGGTGCGCCGGTCGGCCAGCGCCCACACCTTCGCCGCGCGGGCGAGCGCGAGCGCACCGCGGATGCTGACGCCGAGCGAGGCGTCGGAGTCCTGACGCGTGCGGTCGACGATGTCGCTCAGGTAGGTCATCACCGCGGCGTCGGTGTGCACCTCGGCCGCGAGCTGGATCATGGAGGCGATGACGGATGCCTGGATGATGGGCTTCACCGCGTCGGAGCGCGTGCGGTTGGAGGCATCCAGCAGCAGATTGACCGTCGTCTGGCGGTCGGGGTAGCCGAGGCTCGTCTTGACGAGGAAGCGGTCGAGCTGCGCCTCGGGCAGGGAATAGGTGCCCGCCTGCTCGACGGGGTTCTGGGTGGCGATCACCATGAAGGGCGTGCCGACCGGGTGCGGCGTGCCGTCGACGGTCACGACGCCCTCTTCCATCACCTCGAGCAGCGCCGACTGCGTCTTCGGGCTCGCGCGGTTGATCTCGTCGGCGAGCACGACCGACGCGAACACGGGGCCCGGGTGGAACTGGAACGCGCCGGTGGACTGGTCGTAGATCGTGACGCCCGTCACGTCGGAGGGCAGCAGGTCGGGGGTGAACTGGATGCGCGACTGCGTGCCCTCGATGCTGTTGGCGAGTGACTTCGCGAGCACCGTCTTGCCCGTACCCGGCACGTCCTCGAGCAGCACGTGCCCGCCGGTGAGCATGCTCGTGACGACCAGCTTGATGACGTCGTGCTTGCCGAGGATCGCCTGGTCGAGATTGGCGATCAGCTGCGCCACGGCGTCGGCGAACCAGTCGGCTTGTTCCTGGCTTACGGGCATGATGGTCCTTTTCTCGTTAGGGGGCGAAGTTCGCCGATGCGCTCAGGCTTCCCAGCGTGACCCGGGCGGGGTTGAAGCCGCAGTACTCGTTGTAGGCCTGCTCGCCGGTGTCGAACGTCCAGGTGGTGCCGGTGACGTGCACCGAGAAGGTGTGCAGCAGGCTGTCCTGGCAGTACACCTGCAGCGAGTAGTTCCCCGGGTCGTAGTTCTTCGCGACGACGTGGTAGTAGTAGCACTTGCCCGTGCGGCAGGTGTCCTTGTAGCCGGTGTTGGCGCCCTTGCTCAGGTCGAGCGACGCGGGCGGCGGCGTGACGTACACGGTGTTCGACATCACGTACTCGGACGCGCGGCCGGTCGCGTCGCTGACCGCGCGCACGTGGAACGAGTAGCCCACCTTGTTCCCCTGGGGGTCGGTCGTGCGCGGGCCACCCGAGGCGGAGGTCGCGGTGGTCGTGTGGTCGCCGTCGAACAGGTACTCGTAGTGGATGCTGCCGCCGCCGGTGTCCGTGACCCGCGACCACGTCATGGTGATGTTCGACGGGGAATGCAGGTTGTTGTCGCCGCTGATCTTCACGTTCGTCGGCGCGGCGGGGGTGCCGTACGGGGTCACCGCGGCGCTGCTCGCCGATTCGTCGGACCAGCCATCGGCGTTGTGCGCTGCGACCGTGAAGGTGTAAGTGGTGCCGTTGGTCAGGCCGCTGAGGGTGACGTCGCCCGCGGCGCCGAAGTTCCACGTCTTGCCGTTGTTCGACGTGACGCGATAGCCGTCGATGGTCTTGCCGTTGTCGGTCGGCGCCTTGATGGACATGGTCGCCTGCGTGTTGTCGGCCGAGACGTTCTGCGGCGCGAGCGGCTGATCGGGCACGTCGTGGATCGTCACCTCGTACTGGCCGATCACCTGCTCGGTTCTGGCCGGGTC
This sequence comes from Gryllotalpicola kribbensis, assembly GCF_039538245.1. NCBI lineage: Bacteria > Bacillati > Actinomycetota > Actinomycetes > Micrococcales > Microbacteriaceae > Gryllotalpicola > Gryllotalpicola kribbensis. Next base: position 262,315 of record NZ_BAABBX010000015.1, on the reverse strand, counting down.
CTTCGTCGCGTCCTGCACGTGATACGTGACGTTGACCTTGCCGGGGTCGGCGCCGCTCGAGGCCGCGACCGTGATCGAGTCGTTCGTGTGCTCGACCGTCACGCCCTTCGGCGAGCTGACGACCGTGGCATCCGTGATCTTGAGCGGGGTGTCGGGGAACGGGTTCGTCCAGTACTCGGTGCCCACCGCGTCGTCGAGCGTGACCGAGTGGCTGCGCTGCAGCTCTTTCGCCTGCGGCGGGTTCTTCTGCTGCGCGAGCGGGCGCGTCGAGCTCGTGACCGTGACGTCGACCTCGCCGGGAATCGAGAAGTTCGCCGACTTGACCGTGAACTTGAAGACGGCGGTGGTGTTCGGCTTCTGGTCGACGGGCGCCTTCACCGACAGCGTCGACCCGCTGAGGGTCGCCGTCACCCCGCCGACGCTCGAGGACTGCAGCCCGGTGTACTGCAGGCTGTCGAGGATCTGCTGGTTGGGGTGGTAGCTCGCGGCCCGCAGGTCGACCTTCTTGGCGTCCTCGCCGGGCTCGATCTGCACTTTGGGCGGCGTGAAGGTCGGCGGCACGTCGGACTGGTCCTTCGACCCGACGGTGATCGGAAGCGTCAGCGGGGTGATGCGATCGCTGGCCTGCCCGTCTTCCTTGCCGTCGTCGACCCTGAAGCTGACGGATGCCGGCCCGCGATAGTCCTTCGCGGGGGTGAAGGTGAACGAGGTGCCGCTGCCGGTGACGGTGCCGTGGTCGGTCGTCGGCGCCCCCGACAGGGTCGCCGGGCGGCCGGAGGGCACGTCGAGGATCGCGCCGAAGCTGAACGTCTTCGACCCGTTCATCTCGACCACCTGCTCGCCGAGCCCGGGCTTGATGCGCGGGGCGTCGGTGACCTTGCGCGCGACCGCGTTCTTGTTCTGGTTCGGCGGCGGGGTGGCCTTGATCGCCTTCGGCGGCACCACGAGGAACGCCTTGCCGGTGAGCTTCGTCGCCGGGTCGGTGACCTGGTAGGCGATCACGGTGCGCTTGCTCTGCGTCTGCACCGTGACGGCGCCGTCCTTGCCGACTTTCGCGAGCTTCGCGTTGGCCCCGGTCGTCTGCACCGTGAGGTCGGCGACCGGCCCGGAGGGGTTGGTCGCGCCGGACAGCGCGTCGACGACGACGGCGGACTTGCTCTTCGCGTCGTTCGCCGCGACGTAGTGGTCGATCGCGGTCGGGTAGCGGGGCTTCGCGGTCTTCGACACGGTGACCTGCACGTAGGCGCTCGCGTGGCCGCCGTGGCCGTTGCTGATCGTGTAGTGCAGCGTGTAGACGCCCTCGGTCTTGGGCGCGGTGAAGAGCACCGCGGAGCCGTCGGCCTTCACGTCGGTGAGCTGGTCGTCGACCTGGTCGAGCTTCTTCTGGAGCGTGATGGGGTAGCCGTTGGGGTCCGAGTCGTTCGCGAGCACCTGCACGGAGCCCGTCTTCCCCGGCCGCACCTCGACCTTGTCGTTGACCGCGGTCGGCGGTTGCAGGTTGGTCGGCCGGGGGATGACGGCGATGCGGATCAGCCCCGTCGCCGTCTTCCCGAGCGCGTCCTCGAGCCGGTAGTGGAACTCGTCGGTGCCCGAGCCCGACTCAGCCGCCTGGTACTGGAATCCGGTGGCGGTCGTTCCCGAGACCTTCCCCTGCTTCGGCGCGTCGGTGACGCCTTCGAAAAAGACCGAGTCCCCGTCGGGGTCGAGCCCGTCGAGCGGCACCGTGATCGGCACGGTGCTGCCGGCGAACACGCGCCCGGTGATGGTCTGCGGCTGCGGCGCCTGGTCGCGCCCGGCCGGCAGCACGTTGAAGACGACGTTGGCGGTCGCCGTCTGCTTGTGCTCGTCGGTGACGGTGTAGGCGACGCTGTACGCGCCCGCCTTCGCCGGCGCCTGATAGCGCACCGTCGAGCCGCTGACGAAGGCGGTGCCGCCGCCGGCGTGGGCCGTCGACTTGAGCACGGGGTCGAGGGCGAACGGCTGATCGTCGGGCGAGTAGTCGTTCTTGAGCACGTCGACCGTGGCGATGTCGCCCGCGCGCACGTTGACCGCGTCGGTGACGGCGACCGGCGGCTGGTAGTTCACGAGCGGCGCCACCGGCACGACGGTGATGGTGCCCTTGGCGCTCTTCACCCCGTCGCTGACGGTGTAGTCGAGCTGCACCTGCTTCTCGAGCACGCCGGGCGAGGTGATCTTCACGACGGTGTTGTCCAGCAGCTGGATGTTCAGCGCGCCGGCATCCGCCCCTCCCGTCACCTGCTGCACCGCGAGCACGCGCCCCGACGGCGACACGTCGTTGTCGAGCGGCGTCACGCTCGTCGTCTGGCCGGGATGCACGTAGGCGACGTCGCCCACGGCCAGCGGCGGGGCGTTCTTCGCCTGCGGCTCGACGACGTCGACCCGGATCAGCCCGTCGACGTCCTTCCGCGTGCCCGCGCCGAGCTTGTAGGTCAGGTAGTACGTGCCGGTCGCCTGGCCGAGGATCTTCACCGTGCCCTGCTGCGGGTCGGCCTGCACCGAGAGCGACGGGTCGGTCGAGCTCGCGTCGTCGAGCGAGAGGGTGTCGCCCGACGGCGACTCGTCGTTCGCGAGCGGGTCGAAGGTCAGGGGCTGGCCGAGCGTCGCCTCGGCGAAGTCGGGAACGGCCACCTGCGGCAGCTGGCCCTTCGCCTTCACCGTGACCTCGAGCTTGCCCGAGGCTTTGAGCTTCCCGTCCGAGACGGTGAACTCGACCGTCTTGGTGCCGACCTGGTTCGAGGTGTTCGTGAAGGTCACGTCGCCGTCGGGCGTGAACGAGACGTCGTCCTGGCTGGTGGCCGCCGCGCCCTCGAGGAAGATCGAGTCGCCGTCGGGGTCGATCCAGTCCTGCAGCACGTTGTAGGTGATCGACTGCCCGACCTCGACCTGGCTCGTGCTGGCGCGGTTGGCCTTGGGTGCCGCGTTCTGCGCAGCCGCGTGGACCGCGACCTGGACGTTGGCGGATGCCTCACCGCCTGAGCGCCCGTCGGTGACGGTGTAGCGGAACGACGCACCGGAGGACCCCGGCGCCGCGGTGAACTGCAGCGCACGACCGCCGTCGATCACGTCGAGCCTGCCGGCGGCGGGCGGCACGCTGATCGGCGCCTTGACGGTGAGCACGTCGCCGTCGGGGTCCTGGTCGTTGTCGAGCACCGGCAGGATCGTGGTGCGACCGGCGCGCACGCCGAAGGAGTCGTCTTCGGGCGCGGGGCGGTGGTTCTGCGTCGTGCGCTTGGCGAGCGTCTGCTGGAAGGACTGCATGACGGGCTGCTCTTTGCCCTTGTTCGACTGCTTCTTCTGCGTGTTCTGGGGCTCGAGGGTCTCCCAGTTGCGCACGAGCTTCATGTGCTGCGAGACGATCCAGGCATCCCCGTTCTGCACGTTGTTGAGCGCGATCACGTTGTGGTTGACGCGGAACCTGAGGTCGTCGCCGGTCACCGCCGTGCCGATGTCCTGGGCGATGGGCTGCCGCCCCTCGCACGCATAGACGTACCGACCGCTCGCGGCCCACGCGCCGTAGTCGCAGCCCTTCAGCTGCACGGGCGCCGACACGTCCGACGAGGTGACGGCCGTCGGCGTGGTGCCGCCCGCCTTGATCGTCGTCGCGTCGCCGCCGTCGAGCGGCACGCGATAGAGGCGATCGGATGCCGCGACCACCACGTTCGACGACGCGCTGCTCGGCTGCTGGATGCGCAGGCCCGGGTCGGGTAGCTTGAGCGTCTTGCTGGGGGTGCGCAGCCGGGACCCGCCCTTGTCGAGCACGACGGGCGTGGTGCCGACGGCTGTGATCTGCGGGTCGCCGTCGATGGCGAGCTTGGTCTTGGTGGCGGTCGCCCCGGGGCGGGCCACGGTGTAGAGCGCGCCCGTCGACGGCGAGGTGGCGAACACCGTGCCCGAGCGGTCGACCACGGCCACGGCGTCCTTGCCGAGCTTCGCGGCCGGCTTGGTCTTCGAGGCGTCGAAGGCGAGCTGGTTGCTCGCATCGATCGACCACAGCGAGCCCTTGGGCGAGAGGATGGCGAGGGTGTTGCCGCCGTAGCCCACCCACGAGTCGTCGGGAATGGTGATCTGGTCGGTGAGGCTGACATAGGCCGGGTCGATCTTCTGGACGGTGCCTTTGGAGGCGTTCGTCAGGAAGTACGCCGAGCCGTTCTGCAGCACGTCGAGGTCCTCGGAGGTGGCGTTGACCGAGGCATCCAGCTCATCGATCTGGTGATTCAGCCGGCCCCCGAGCAGCTTCGCGCCGTTGGTGACCCACACGTCGGCCGCGTTCAGGTTGACGTCGGTGACGGGGAACCCCTTGTGCAGCACGGCGAACGCCGTGGGCACGCCCGCGACGATCGCGAGCGCCGCGACCGACGCGATCGTCCTGTGCTTCTTCAGCCGGGTCAGGATTCCGCCGCTCATCGGCCCCCCTCAGTCACTGTCCGTCTCCTGCGGCGCATCGAGCAGCGGCAGATCCTCGACGCTCACGAGGTGGGTCGTCACGGCATATTCGACGAGCCGCGCGCGACGCCCCGTCGCGAGCTTCCCGGGGCCGCCCCGCAGCCCAGCGACGCCGAGCTTGTCGAGCTTGTCGCAGACGTTGTCGAGCTTGCGGTTGAACTTGGTGAGGTTCCAGCCCAGCCGCTCCGCGGCCTCCGCCGAGGTGGGGATCGAGCCGCGGCCGGCGATCCGCTCGGTGAGCACGCCCTCGGCCAGCGCGACGATGAGCAGCTTCTGACTGCTCGTCAGGGTCACGGGCAGCACGGTGGTCGACCCGGCCTCGCGCGTCATCACCGAGGAGGTCTCGTAGACGTTGCCCTCGCTGTGCACCATGAAGTCGTACGTCGTCGACCCGGCGCTGAACATCACGTTGAGCTTCTGGAACACGATCGGCAGCCGCGCCCCCGGCGCGAGCCAGGCCTGCACCGCGCCCGAGGAGTCCGCGACGGTCGCCGTGAGCAGGTTGCCGACGTTCGCGATCCACCACATGCCGTGCTCGGAATAGAGGCTCAGGAAGTGGCGGTGAAGGTACGGATTGTCGTCGATGGAGAGGTCGGCCTCGCGGCCGATCATGAACGGCGCGTCCTCGCTCACGTCGTACCACTCGCCGACGTATTCGACCCGCAGCCGGTTCACGACGTGCACTCCGTCAGCGCATTGGGCGAGGTGCGCCCGGCCCGCAGAATGCGCACGTCGATGCAGACCTGCGAGCTCGGGTCGGTGCCCGTGACGACCGCCTTCGGCTGGTCGACGGTCTCGTTGCTCGGGTTCGTCGCGTGCAGCGTCCAGACATACTGGTCGCCCTTCTGCGGGGACGGGTTCGTCCACGTGAAGGTGACCGTGCTGCCGCGGCGCGTGACCGCGCCCTGCTTCGGCTCGGGCACGACCTGCACGAGCGGGCCGCCGCCTGCGCCGCCGCCCGGGTCGGCGGTCGCCTGCGAGCGGTGGTGCTCGGGCTCGGGGCGCGCGACCACGCCTATGATCACGGCGGCGGCGATGGCTGCGGCGACGCCGGCGGCGATGCCGATGATGAGCACGCGCCGCTTCGGTGCCGCAGGTGGCCCGCTCGCCTCGCCCTCGCCGGCGGCGGGTGCGGCGCCTGCAGCGTCCGACTGCGCGCCGATCGTGCGTGGCCGCAGCATCGTGTGCGCCTCGTCGGCTGCACGCGCGGGCGCCGCTGCCGCTGCGGCCGACGCGGATGCCCCGGCGGTCGGTGCGAGCGGGGTGATGCCGCGTACCCGCGTCGCCTGCTCTTCCACGGCAGGCGCGGCCGCCTGCGCCGCGCCGGGCGGCGCCGAGATCGGGCCAGGAGCCGCCTTCGCGGCCTGCGCCTCGACCGTGGCGATCGGTCGGAAGCGGGTCTCGTCACCGCCGTCGTTCTCGGGCCGGCCCAGCGCCTCGGCGCCGAAGCTCGGCAGATCTATGCCCGTCGGGGAATATCCGAGCTCGAGCTCGATGCGCTGCAGCGCGCGCACGAAGTCGACGGCGCTCGTGTAGCGATCGACGCGCCGAGGCGACATCGCCTTGTTGAGCACCGCGACGAGCGAGGCGGGCACGTCGGCACGCCCGATGGGCGTGATCGCTCCGCGCTCGATGCGCCCGATGATGTCGAGCGTGCCGTTGCTCTTCCCGGGCAGCTCGAACGGGGTGCGCCCGGCGAGCACGGTGTGGATCGTGGCGGCGAGCGAGAAGACATCGCTGCGCACATCGGGGTCGGGGTCGTCCTGGAACATCTCGGGCGGCGACCACGGCACCGAGAGCCCGACCGAGGCCGTGCCCTCGCCGCCCGGCAGCGAGGTGGTGTGCGTCGGCACGTCGCCCTCGAGCGTCGAGGCGATCCCGAAGTCGGTGAGCGCCGGCCAGCCGAAGCCGTTCGTCAGCACGTTGGCCGGCTTGATGTCGCGGTGCAGGATGCCCTGCGCGTGCGCGGCGGCCACGGCGCTTCCGACGCGGATGCCGGTGCGCAGGGCATCCGCCACGTCGAGCGGCCTCACCTTGTAGCGCTCGGCGAGGCTCTGGCCCGGGCAGTACTCCATGACGAAGTAGGGCCGGGCGCCGTCGGCGAGATCGGCGTGGTAGATCGTGACGATGTAGGGGTGGGTCGACAGCTGCGCCATCACGTTCGCCTCGGCGACGAAGCGCTTGCGCGCCTCGCCCTCGAGGCCGTCGGCGAGCAGCACCTTCACTGCGACGTCGCGTCGGGGCAGGTTCTGCTTGTAGAGGAAGACGTCGGCGAAGCCCCCCGACCCGAGCAGCTTGACGTACTCGAACCCCGGCAGCGCCGGCGGCGTGGAGACCGCGCGGCGCATCAGCTGCCCGCCGCCTGGCTCGTCTCGGTGACGGTGATGCGCACGCCGCCGCCGAGGTCGACGACGGTTCCCGCCAGCGCGCTCGTCGGCTCGCCTTCGCGCAGCTTCTGCGGGGCTCGGCCCGGAAGGGAGATCAGCGTGCCGTTGCGCGAGTGCAGGTCGGTGATGACGACAGTGTCGCCCTCGACGGTGAAGCGCACGTGGCTGCGCGAGATGTCGGGGTCGTTGCCGCCGACGGTCACGAGCCGCGGCAGCTCGCTGCCGCTGACCTTGTTCGCGCTGGGGCTGCGCCCGATGATGACGGGGCGGTCGAGCGGCTCGCTGCGGCCGTCGGGTAGGCTGAGGGCGAACTGGGAGCTCTCGCGCCCTCGCTCCGCCCGCTCGGCTGCCGCCGGGGAGCCGGCCGGGTCGCCGCCCTCGGCGGCGAGCGCGCGCTTGCGCAGCTCGGCGATGTCGCCCGACATCATCGTCAAGCCGTCGTGGTCGCCGACCGTGTCGACCTCGCCGTCGGCGCCGACGGGCGTGGGAGCCGTTGCGGGGGCAGACACCGTGGCAGGGGCGGCGGATGCCTGCGCCGAGGGCTCCTCATCGTCCTCCTGCGGCCGCACCGCCGCAGCCTCGACGCTCTTCAGCTGGGTCACGCCGAAGAGGTGGTCGTACCCCGTCGTCCCCTCGGGGAACGGGATCGACTCTTCGGGCACGGTCTGCGATGGGTGCGCCGCCGCGGCGGCGGCGGTGGCGGGTTCGGCGGGTGCCAGTGCCGGCAGCGGCGACACGATGGTCTCTTCGTCCACCTCGCCCGGCATGATCGTCTCCTCCGCGGGTCGACTCGGCGCGGCCCCCGCGGGTCGACTCGGTGCCGCTTCCGCGGCCCGACTCGGCGCCGTCTCCGCGGGTCGACTCGGCGAAGCCGAATGGAGACCCTCTTCTGCAGGGGCCAGATCGGCCGAGGCATCCGCTCGTGCATATTCGACGTGCGCCGCCCACACCGCGCCCTCGCCGAGCGGCAGCGCGCCGCCGCCGGCCGGCGTTCCGCTCGCGGCGGCGCGGAAGCCGTCGACGCCCGAGATGGGCTGTTCGCTCCAGGTGGTGATGCCGGCGCCGGTGGCGGACCGTTCCCCGCCCGGCCCCGTGAAGCTCAGCTCGACCCCGCCGCGAACGACGTAGTGCGCGCTCTGGCCGCGGTACTCGAGCAGAGCGAATGACGGCATGGCGCTGAAGCCGCCTGCGGTCAGCAGGTCGAGCGCGGCCGGGATCGGGTCGCCGGAACGCAGGGCCTCGAGCAGCGCGTCGGCGTCGGGCGTGCGCGCGGGCGATGACTCGACCAGCAGCACAGCGCCGGGAATCGCGACCGTCAGCCACCCCCCGGGTGCGGTCGCGTGGACCCTCAACACGCGGCTCTACCCCCTCGGCCTGGTCTCTTCCAAGACACCGAGCCCCCGCTCGTGTGTCTGGTCTGCGTCGCCGCCGGCGTCGCTCGCGTGCGATTCAATCACTATGGCGGTGATGTTGTCATATCCACCGGCGACGTCGGCGGCCTCGACGAGCTGCTGCGCGATGGTGCCCTCGGGCTCGTCGCCGAAGACGACGTCGCCCGCGAGGATGCCGCTGATCATCTCGCGGGTGAGCAGCTTGGTGAGGCCGTCGGTGCAGATGAGGAAGGTGCGCACCTGGTCGTAGGGCAGCACCCACACATCGGGCTCGATGACGTCGTCGGCGCCGAGCGCGCGCGTGATGACGTTGCGCTCGGGGTGGTGCGCCGCCTGGTCTTCGGTGATCGTGCCGCGATCCACGAGCTCCTGCACGGCGGAGTGGTCGACGGTGAGCTGCGTGAGCGAGCGCCCGTCCCAGCTGTAGACGCGGGAGTCACCGACGTTGACGACCATCCAGTGCGGGCCCGTCTCGGTGACGACCCGGGCGACGCCCGCCAGCGTGGTGCCGGCGACGGCGATGCCGGTCTCGCCGTGCGTCGAGAGCGACCGCACGGCGAGGTTGGCGTCGGTGACGGCCTCGAGCACGTCGTCGGGCGTCGGCTCGCTGCCCTCTGGCACCCGCTCGGCAAGGGTGGCGACGGCGGCCTGGCTGGCGCGGTCGCCGAAGGCGTGACCGCCCATTCCGTCGGCGACGAAGAAGAGGGGGTCGCTCGCGAGGAACGAGTCCTCATTGATGGAGCGCACGCGGCCGGTCGCGCTGTGCGCGCTGACGTCGACTCCGTGCGTCATCCCTACCCCTCCCGACGGTTCTACGAATCGTAGCCTGCTTGGGGGACACGTCGGCGTGGGGAGTGCTCCCCATGGGCGCTCACCCCCGCTGCGACGGCGCGGCGGTCACGGCCTTGGGGATCGCGAAGCTCACGTGCAGCGCATCGGAGTCGATGAGCGTCGTGAAGCCGAGCCGCCCGGCCTCGCTGGCGCGCTGCTTCGCCGATGGAGCGGGGCGGATGTCGCCCGCAAGACTGATCTCGCCGAAGGCGGCCGTCTCGTTCGCGACGGTGCCGCCGCTGGTCGCACTCGCGATCGCGAGAGCAATGGCGAGGTCGGCCGCCGGCTCGGTCACGCGCACCCCACCGACCGTCGAGACATACACATCGCTCTTGCGCAGCACCTCGAGCCCGGCGCGGCGATCGAGCACGGCCACGAGCATGGCGACGCGGGCGGGGTCGACGCCGCTCGTGATGCGGCGCGGGTTGGAAGCCTCGGTGGGGACGACGAGAGCCTGCACCTCGACGGGAAGCGGCCGTCTTCCCTCCATCGCGATCGTGACGCATGTGCCGGAGACGGGGATCACGGAGCGGGAGAGGAACAGCCCGCTCGGGTCTGGCACCTCGGCGATGCCGTCGCCCGTCATCTCGAAGCAGCCGACCTCGTCGGTCGGCCCGAAGCGGTTCTTGAGCGCGCGCACGAAGCGCAGCGGCGTCTGGCGGTCGCCCTCGAATTGGCACACCACGTCGACGAGGTGCTCGAGCAGGCGCGGGCCGGCGACGTTCCCCTCTTTCGTGACGTGGCCGACGATCAGGATCGGGATGTTGCGCTCTTTCGCGACCCGGATCAGCGTCACGGCGACCTCACGCACCTGCGCGGGGCCGCCGGCGAGGCCCGTGACGTTCTCGCTCGAGACGGTCTGCACGGAGTCCACGATGACGAGCCCCGGCGCCACGGCGTCGATCTGCCCGATGATCGCGCCGAGCTCGGTCTCGGCGGCGAGGTACAGGTTGCCGTGCAGGGCGCCCGTGCGCTCGGCGCGCAGGCGCACCTGGCTCGCGCTCTCTTCCGCGCTGACGTAGAGGACGCGGTCGTATGCGGCGGCGGCCTTCGACGCGACCTCGAGCAGCAGAGTCGACTTGCCGACGCCGGGCTCGCCGCTCAGCAGGATGGCCGCGCCGGGCACGATGCCCCCGCCGAGCACCCGGTCGAACTCGACGATCCCGCTGGGCCAGTGGCTCGCGGCATCCGCCTCGATCTCGACGATGGGGCGTGCGCGACGTGCCCCGCCGATCGCGACGGGATTCACCGCGCGCAGCACGCCGCTCGGCGTCGCCGCCTCGACGACGGTGTTCCACTCGCCGCACTCGGCGCAGCGGCCGACCCATTTCGAGGTGGACCAGCCGCACTCGGTACAGGCGAATGTCGTCGCGGTTTTCGGCATGCCCTCACGCTAAGCGCGGCCACCGACATTCGGCCGCCGCCCCGCGGTGCTCGCCGGAAGCCACGAAAATTTGCGCAACTCGACCCGAAAGTTGCTGTTGCCTTCGGGTTTCATCGTTGTAGGTTGAGCATTGCTGGGGTTCCCGCGCCGAAAAGTTGCGCAAACTATCCCGCACCATGTTTCGTTCAACGTCGAGCGCCGGCCACCGCCGGATCGGAGTAAGCCATGAATCAGTCCCCGTCGGCACAGCTGTCGCGTCGCAGTCTTCTCTTCGCAGCCGGGGGTGCGGCCGCGGCGCTTGCTCTCGCCGGCTGCACGCCGTCGCGTTCGAGCTCGAAGCAGCTCAAGTTCTGGAACATGCCGTGGGGAGGAACGCAGTTCGCCCCGACCGACAAGAAGATCACCGAGGGCTACAGCCCGACCGGCTCGCTGCCCGGCGTGATCTATCAGTCGATCGCCTGGGCGAACTTCACCGAGACCTTCTCTTCCGCCATCGCCTCGGGAACGGGGCCTGCGGTGAGCAGCGGCAGCGGGACGCAGGCTTTCCAGTTCGCGGCGCAGGGAAAGATCGCCTACGCGGATGATCTGCTCGATGCGTGGAAGGACAACGGCCTCTTCGACGACTTCCTGCCGGGGCTCATCGACACGATGAAGACGCCCCAGGGCTACGCGGCCGTGCCCTACAACCTCGACATGCGCGTGCTCTGGTATCGGAAGGAGCTGCTGGAGAAGGCCGGGGTGCAGCCGCCGACGGACTGGCAGTCGTACCTCGACGCATGTGCGGCACTCAAGAAGATCGGCGCGTACGGCTTCGGCGCGGCATCCGGTGCGCAAGGGAATGCGTTCCAGGCGCTCGTGAGCCTCATGATCAACAACGGCGGGGGACTGTTCGACGAGGAGCAGAAGCCGAACTGCGTCACCAAGGCGAACATCGACGCCCTCGACTTCGTGGTCGAGATGGTGCGCAAGGGCTACGCCGACCCGGGAACGGTCGGGTACACGACGAGCAACGCCTACGCGCAGTGGAAGGCGGGGAAGTTCGCGATGGGCCTCGAAGCGCCCGGCCTGGCGCAGCAGGTCGCCGGCGACGTCGGGCCGGACATGTACGTGGGTGACCCGCTCACGTCGGCGAGCGGCGCCAAGGGTACGCTCTCGTTCCCGAACAACATCATGATGTACAAGAACACTCCGAGCCAGAAGGGCTCGGAGGCCTTCCTGACCTACTACTACAAGCACATGGCGCCGCTGTGGACGAAGAACACCGGCATCGGCCTGCCTGTTCTCAAGTCGATCGCCGCGACGCCTGAGTTCCAGTCGGACAAGAACGCCGCCAAGATGATCTCGGCCTGGCAGCCCATTGCGAAGACCTGGGCGGCGCCGGGCGGCAGCGCGCTGTTCGCGAACGTCACGCTCGTCGACAGCACGCCGGCGATGACGACGTTCGCGCAGGAGGTGCTCTCGCTGAAGTCGACGCCGGAGGAAGCGCTCAAGAAGCTGCAGTCGACGCTCACGTCTCAGCTGAAGAAGTAGGACGGCGCGCGGCGGGTCGGCGCCCCCGATTCGCTTCGCGGCGTGTGCTCCCGTAAGATCGATCCCGGTACCGTGTCCGAGCGGCCGAAGGAGCATGTCTCGAAAACATGTGATGGTTCACGCCATCCGTGGGTTCAAATCCCACCGGTACCGCTGGTACAAAACCCCCGAATGCCTTGATTTCATTGGCATCGGGGGTTTTGTCTTGCTGGCACAAACACGTTTCATGTACCAATTGGTGGCGACTCGGGGATGCCCACCGGAACCGCGCAGCTATGGGCGGGTCACCCGGCGGCGGATGCGAACTGTGAGTAGGCGGGCGTCGATCGGCGTTCTCGCCAGCCAACCCGCATCGGCGTGGTCAGCCAGACGGTGCAACGATGCTGCAGCGTCCTTCCTTGCTCCGATCAGAGCGGTCTCGCCGAGGCGCCATCCGCCGATGTCGGCTGCGTCATAGTTGTCGGCGACCGCGAACAGATTGGCGAGATCGATCGCGTCCTTCGGGCCTTGTGCACCGCGGCCGGCCCACGCGATGGCCTTCAGGACGACCATGAGCTCGACCTCGGGAACGGTGACAGTGAAGGCAAGCTCGGTTCCGTCGCGGAGCCTGGCGACGGTGTCGACGGGAATTCCGCCGTCGCCCAGCGCGAGGTTCAGACCCGGCATGGCATCGAACTCGCGCCCTGCCCGCACTTCCGGCCGGAAGTGTCCGCCCAGGCTGGGGATCAGCACGTCGATTGTCGGCGCTGGCGGATCCCAACCATCCTTGACATATCGGTTCGAATTGACCGCGCTGTACCCCGCGCTCTCGAGGGCAACATGCAGCTCGCCGGTGTCGGCCAGTTCGACGGGGATTCCCGCGTCTGCGTCGCCTGTCCGGCGTTCTACCATCCCCGACGCGGGGAACGCGGCAGACAGCAACGAGACGGCATGACCACCGATGATGCGAGCCGCGGGGCGATCTTTGAGCAGTTCGGCAAGGTCGGCCAACGCGACATAGGCCGCGTCGTCGGTCGCGCTCTGCGCGAAGAGGTAGGCGGCGTTAGCCATTGCTGCGCCTCTGACGCGCCAGATTTTGGAGGGTCCACTCGCGCAGGCGCGCCACGGCGTCGGCCTGGTCTCCCGTCGAGCCGGTGCGCAGTACGTCGAAGCTCGCGACCACGGGATCCGCGAAGACCGGATCGCCAGCACGAAACGCGTGGGCCGTTGTCCAGAGCGTCGGGTCGGAAGGCACCGTGATCTCGATCGTGTAGTCGTCGGGACTGGCGGCAGCGAAGCCGTACTTTGCGGGATCGAGCCCGTGGGCGGCGTATACGACTGCGTGCTCAGACACGCGCCATCCGTTCCAGTGATCGGCGGCAAGGTCCCCAGAGATGAGCGAGCGGGTACCCAAACTTGCGTCGTCTGCCTGCACCGTCAGCGGCCGATCGCTCCACCAGTAAGTCGCGATGCCGCCGGCGCCGGGGTACTCGTCTACCGCCCAGTCGAAGAGGGCCCCGGGGTCGGCTGCGACCCACCCACCTCGTTCGTGAATGACGAGAGACCCCAAGCGCCGGAACGCGAGCGACACGGCTGCTTGCGAAACGCCGAGCGATGCCGAAATCGCCGTTTGTGTGCGAGGCAGGGGGGATGCCAGTAGAAGCCGTGCGATCGCCAAAGCCGAATACGGTCGGGGTCCACGGGGGCGCCGCGGCGCTGTCTCGGCACCAGGGTCGAGTGGCTCGGCCTGCCGACGAACCCCGTCCACCCATACGGCGCCGGGCAGAGTCTCGACGACCACGAGCCGCGGCTGGGCCGTGGCGAGCTTCGCCAGCCCGCTCGATGCGGCCGTCGTCGTCACCAGCACACGCCCAGGACGGTCCTCGAGCCGGCGGAGCTCAGCTTCCACGTCGCTGGGGGTGGGCCTCCGTGACCCCCGCGCGATCCACAACTCCTGTCCGTCATCCGTGCGCAGCGCCTCGGAGCCAAATGGCACAGCTCGCAGCCCGCCTGAGGCAAGCAGTTGCAGCACCACGCTCGAAATCACGTGTATAAGTGTATTGCACATTTTCTGCAATTTGCTTATACGGCGCGGATCGTCCCTCCAACCTAGTTGCGCGTCGGTGACTCCTCGAGCACGAAGTGCTCGGCTTGATCAGCCGCCCATGAGGCGAGCAGCTTGAGTGCATCGGATGTCGTTGTGCCCTCGCGCGCCGTGTAGACGTTGAGCGCGAGATCCTGCTGCCCGAAGAGGTCCATGGACTCGTAGTCCAAGTCGAGGTCGCCGACGACGGGGTGGTGCAGCCGTTTGACACCGCTGCGGTGGAACTTCACGTCGCGCGACGCCCACTGCTGCCGGAATAGCTCGCTCTGCGTCGACAGCTCACCGATGAGCTTGATCAGCTCGGGGTCGTGAGGGTGCCGCCCGGCTTCGAGCCGGAGCATTGCCGCCGCGTCGTGCGCGATGCGGTCGAAGTCGCGCCAGAACGTCTTCGCGGCGGAGTCGAGGAAGGTGAAGCGCGCTGTATTCACGGGACGGTGCGCGCCGTCGAACACCGGAGAATAAAGCGCGCGTCCCATGACGTTGGCGGCGATGATGTCGTGGCGCCCGTTGCGCACCCAGGCCGGGGCGTCGGTGATCGCGTCGAGGATCTGGCGAACGGAGGGCCGGATGCCCTCGGCGCCGGACTTGAGGTTTCGCCGTGCGGGTCCGGCGGCGCGGGCCAGGTCGAAGAGGTACTCGCGCTCGGCTTCGTCGAGCTGCAGGGCATTGGCGAGGGCGTCGAGGACGGATTCGGATGCACCGGCGAGGTTGCCCCGCTCGAGGCGGACGTAGTAGTCGACGCTCATGCCAGCGAGCATGGCGACTTCTTCGCGCCGCAGGCCCTTCACTCGGCGGTTTCCGCCATAGACCGGAAGCCCGGCGGCCTCCGGCGTGATGCGTGCGCGACGGGACGCCAGGAACTCTCGCACGTCGTCTCGCCCAGTCATGCACTCGACGCTACGCCTTGCGACCGAGGACGCGGGAGGCACTGCCAGTACCTGGAACACCGTGCACTCCCGCACATCTCGGCCGCCGCGTTGACTGAATTCCGTCAGCTTCGCTCGACGAGAGGAATCCATGCGAGCCACGTTCATGTTCAGGGCCGGCGACGTGCGTGTGCAGAACACGCCGGATCCGGTGCTGCGCTACCCCACCGACGCGATCGTCAGGGTCGTCAGGGCCTGCATCTGCGGTTCGGACCTGCACCCATACCATTCCCTACCGGAGACGCCCGGCGGCACGACGATGGGCCACGAATTCATCGGAGTCGTCGAAGAGGTCGGGGCGGATGTCGCCACCGTGAAGAAGGGCGATTTCGTGATCGCCCCGTTCGCAGTCTCCGACGGCACCTGCGAGTACTGCCGAGAGGGATTGCACACTTCCTGCGAACACGGCGGGTTCTGGAACGACACCGAACTCGGGACCGGCGGTGGCCAGGCCGAGGCCGTGCGCGTTCCGCTTGCAGACGGGACGCTCGTGAAGGTGCCGGGGGCCGTCGATGAGTCCCTCTACTCCGGGCTGCTCAGTCTCTCCGACGTGTACGGCACGGGGTGGCACGCCGCGGTGCGCGCCGGAGTCACCGCGGGCGACAGCGTGGCCGTCATTGGCGATGGCGCGGTCGGGCTCCTCGCGGTGCTCTCGGCGAAGCAGCTCGGCGCAGAGCAGATCGTCCTGATGGGGCGCCACCGGGTGCGCACCGATCTCGGTCGTGAGTTCGGCGCGACTGAGGTCGTCGCAGAGCGCGGCGAGGAAGGCATTGCCAGGGTCCGTGAGCTCACCGGGGGCCGCGGCGTGCGGCGTGTGCTCGAAGCCGTCGGGCACCTGCCCGCCTACGAGCAGGCGGTCGGCATCGTGCGGCCCGGCGGTGTCATCTCTCGCGTCGGCGTTCCGCAGTATCGCGATGCCGAGATCGGCTGGCCGTTCTTCGGCAAGAACACCACTCTCACGGGCGGACCGGCGCCGGTGCGCGCGTATATCGAGCAGCTCATGCCGGCAGTGCTCGACGGAACCGTTCAGCCCGGTCGCGTCTTCGACCGCGAGATCGGCCTGGACGACGTGCCGGACGGGTACCGCGCGATGGACGAGCGCACCGCGTTGAAGGTCATGGTCAAGCCGTGACCGGGAAGGAAGACGACATGTCAGACAAGCCTCAGAGCCCCGCGCAGAAGGCGGTTGGTGACTTCGCACCGAAGCTTGCTGAGTTGACCGACGATGTGCTGTTCGGCGACGTCTGGTCTCGCGCGGCGCTCTCGCGCCGCGATCGCAGCCTGGTCACCGTCGCGAGCCTCGTCACCTCCGGCAGCACCGAGCAGCTCGTGTCACATCTGCGGCTCGCCAAGCAGAACGGGCTGACCGAGGTGGAATTGAAGGAGGAGATCATCCACCTCGCGTTCTACGCAGGGTGGCCGAAGGCCATGTCCGCCATTCAGGTCGCAAAGACCGTCTTCGCCGAGGATGGCGCGCCGAGTTGAGCGGCTGGTCGGAGGCCGAACTGGCCGGAATCGGGCAGGCGGACGAGTTGAGCATCGCGTCGTACCGGCGAGACGGCACGCTGCGCCCCTACGTGACCATCTGGGTGGTGCGAGTGGGCGGCGACATCTTCGTGCGTTCGGCGTACGGAGCGGCGAACCCATGGTTCGCGCGCGCCCTGCGCAGTGGGCGCGGGCGTATCCGGGCCGGCGGTGTCGAGAAGAACGTCGAATTCGGCCGCCCCAGCGCTAGCGACCAGGCCGGGATTGACGAGGCATATCACCGGAAGTACGACCGATATGGGCAGCGCATCGTCAGCGGCGTCGTGGGTGAGAGTGTCTACGACGTCACCCTGAGCCTTATCCCGGTCGAAGAATTCTGAGGAGAATCATGATCACCCTGACTTTGAATAACGGCGTCGAACTGCCGGCACTCGGCTTCGGCGTCTTCCAGACCCCACCCGAGGAGACGATCCAGGCGGTGCAGACCGCCTTGGAGACCGGGTACCGGCACATCGACACCGCGGCCGCCTACGGCAACGAGCGGGAGGTAGGCGAAGGAATCCGCCGCTCCGGAATCCCGCGCGACGACGTCTTCATCGAGACCAAGGTATGGGTCTCCGACTACGGCCAGGACGAGACGCTGCACGCGTTCGACAAGGCGGTCGGAAAGCTGGGCGTCGAGCAGCTCGACCTGCTGATCCTTCACCAGCCGGCCACCGACCGGTTCGAGAAGACCATCGCCGCCTATAAGTCGCTCGGGACTCTGTATGCCGACGGGAAGGTGCGAGCCATCGGGGTCAGCAACTTCATGCCCGACCACCTCGAGCGACTGCTTGGCGAGGCATCCGTCGTGCCCGCCGTAAATCAGATCGAGCTGCACCCCTACTTCACGCAGCCGGAGGTGCGCGAGGCGGATGCCGCGCACGGCATCCTCGATCAAGCTTGGTCGCCCATCGGCGGCATCACGTTCTACCCCGGGTTCGGTGACGAGCGCCGCAGTGTCATGGACGACCCGACCCTGCAGGAGATCGCCGCGGCGCACGGCAAGAGTGCCGCGCAGGTAATGCTGCGCTGGCACCTGCAGGAAGGACGCTCCGCGATTCCGAAGTCCACGAACCCCGGGCGCATCTCCGAGAACTTCGACGTCTTCGACTTCGAGCTCTCGGCAGAGGAGCTCGCGCGCATTGACGGGCTCAACACGGGGGTGCGGAACGGCCCCGACCCGGATGTGCCGCGGCCGGAGCGCTTCGACATGGTGATCCCCGACGCCTGAGCGCGAAAGGAGCCACGCGATGGAACTGGAACCGAAGAGGCCGACCTCGAAGGGGCCGCAAGCCACCTTCACCGGCGATGTCTGGGTCGACGCGATCGCCCTGCCCCACGAGCCTGGCCAGCGAATGGTGGTCAGTCGAGTCCGCTTCTCTCCGGGAGCGCACACTGCCTGGCACTCGCACGCGCTCGGGCAGACGCTCCACATCACAGAGGGCGTCGCCCTGATCGGGACGCGCGACGGCCGTGTGATCGAAGCTCGCCCGGGCGACACCGTCTACACGCCACCGGGCGAAGAGCACTGGCATGGCGCAACGCCGGACGATTTCATGGAGCACCTCGCGATGCTCGACAACGGCGACGACCCGGCCACAACCACCACGTGGCTGGAACACCTGAGCGACGCCGAGTACCGGCGCCCCTGACCGGAAAGGACTGGAAGATGGACTATCGCTCTCTAGGCCGCACCGGCGTGCACGTCAGCCCCCTGTGCCTCGGCGCGATGATGTTCGGCCCGTGGGGCAACGACGACCGCGACGACTCCATTCGCATCATCCACCGCGCGTTGGATGCCGGCATCAACTTCATCGACACGGCCGATGTCTACTCCGGCGGTGTCTCAGAAGCGATCATCGGCGAGGCCCTCGGCGGCCGCCGCGACGACGTCTTCCTGGCCACGAAGTTCTTCATGCCGATGGACGACGCGCCGAACCACCGCGGCGGATCGCGCCGATGGATCATGCAGGAGGTCGAGAACTCGCTGCGGCGTCTGAACACCGACTACATCGACCTCTACCAGGTGCATCGCCCTAGCCCCGACACTGACGTGGAAGAGACGCTCGGCGCCCTCACCGACCTGGTTCGCCAGGGGAAGGTGCGATATCTCGGCTCGTCGTCGTACTCGGGCTCTCAGATCGTCGAGGCTCAGTGGGCCGCCCGCGAACGTCACCTCGAGCGATTCGTGACCGAGCAGCCGCCTTACTCGATCCTCGTCAGGGGCATCGAGGAAGACATCCTTCCGACCGTCCTGCGGCACGGGATGGGCGCACTGAGCTACAGCCCGCTCGCCGGCGGCTGGCTCTCGGGCAGATGGCGCAAGGATTCCGCATCAGCGCCGACCTCGTCTGTGCGCCCGAGCGCCCGATTCGACATGAGCAGCCCCGCGAACCAACGCAAACTCGACATCGTCGAAGACCTCGCGGTGCTCGCCGAGCAGAGCGGCATCAGCCTGATCGAGCTCGCGATCGCCTTCGTCATCAACCACCCGGGCATCACCTCGGCCATCGTCGGCCCGCGCACCATGGAGCAACTCGAGTCGTACCTGCCGGCGGTCGAGGTGAAGTTGGATGCCGACGTGCTCGGCCGGATCGACGAGCTCGTCGCGCCCGGTGTAACCGTGAACCCCGATGACAACAGCTACGGAGCGCACGAGCTGGCGCCAGCTCAGCGTCGGCGATAGCTCTCGGGCGAGGGGACGCCGCTGATATCGGGAGCGCATTCGATGTACCAATTCAAAGCGGCACAACCTGATCAGCCTGATGCGCGCAGATCAGGAAAACAGGTCTGACCGGGAATAAAAGACCGCAAGCCGCGTGATTCCGGGGCTAGTACGCGGGTTCAAATCCCACCGGTACCGCCATGTGTGATGTGTCGGGACATCGTTTACAGCTGTCTCGGGTCATCGTTTACTGAAGCCCCTCCGCGAGGAGGGGCTTCAGTCGTTTCTGGCGTGGTATGACCGAATCGTGATCAGTCTCACGGCATGTCATCAGGGCTGCAGCCAACAGGGCTCCGCAGATGTAGCGTGACGCCGTGAGCGCTTCTCTACGTGAGCACGGGGTGCGAGGTGCGGGTCTGCGAGCGGCGGGGTCGGGTCATGGCGCCAGGGCATTGCGCGTGCTTGTTGGTGAGGATCAGACCTTCGTGCGCGAAGGCATCTTGCGTGTGCTCGAGCATGCGGGGATGGAAGCTGATGCTGTAGGTGATGCGGATTCTCTCCGGCGCCGTGCGGCGGAGAGCCCGCCGGATGTTCTCGTGACGGATATCCGGATGCCGCCGATGATGGGTGATGACGGCATCGACGCGGCACGGGAACTGCGTGACGCGTTCCCCGGTTTGGGAGTCGTTGTTCTCTCCCAGTACCTCGATGCGGGTTACGCGTTGAAGCTTGTCGCGGATCGGCCGGAGGGTGTCGGCTATCTCCTCAAGGAGAAGGTCGCGCAGGGGGGTGTACTTGCCGATGCCGTCCAGCGCGTCGCCGCCGGTGGCTCCGCGCTAGACCCAGACGTCGTGAGTCTGCTCATCGGACGACGGCGAGAGCCGGATGCGCTCGAAACACTAACGCCACGGGAACGCGACGTGCTCGCGCTCATGGCTGAGGGCCACTCGAACGCGGGAATCGCATCCAAACTCCATGTAAGCGTGAGCGCCGTCGAACGTTACGTGACGCGCGTCTTCGGCAAGCTCGGCCTGCAAGAAGCCGATGGAGGGCAGCACCGGCGCGTCTTGGCGGTGCTCAGATACTTGCGTAAGTGAGACCGTTCGTCCGGAGATGGGAATTCATCCGGAGACGGGAATCCGGACCGTCAGGCGGGTGCCCTCGTCTGGCCTCGACTGGATCTCTACTTGTCCGCCAAGGGCAGCAGCGCGGTCGCGCATGTTGGTGAGGCCGGAGCCGGGCGTCGCCTCGCCAAGCCCGACTCCGTCATCAGAGATCACCAGACGAAGGACACCATCAACGACATCTGCGGCAATGGAGACCGAGGTGGCCCGGGCGTGCTTGGCGGCGTTAGTCAGTGCCTCTGAAGCGATGAAGTATGCGTTCAGTTCAACCACGGGCGGCAGACGCCGCGTCCCAAGTGCCCCCCTGACGTGAACAGGAAGTTGAGAGTGGTCGCGAAGCGCTTCGAGCGCGGCGAGCAGACCGTCCGAGCTGAGGGCAGGAGGGTGGATGCCTGCGGCGAGTCGACGCAGTTCAACGATCGCTGCCTGGGCATCTTCCATCGCGGAGGCGATCAACGCCGCGTGTGGGCTGGGTTCGTTTAGGCTCTCCGAGAGAAGGCCGAGTGAGATGGTGAGGTTGACCAGTCGCTGCTGTGCTCCATCGTGAAGGTCGCGCACGATCTGCTTGCGTGCCGCCGCGACTTCTTCCATCAATCTCCGGTGGCTTTGCGCCGCTTCCCGTCGTCGGACCTCGGCGGCGTCGCGTTCGCGGATCGAGCGTTGCAGGGCGTAGCGCTCGGTCACGTCCGCGAAAGAGAGAACCGTTCCTCGCCCGCCGGGCAACTCGATGGGTGCCGACACGTAAGAGATCGGGAAGAACGTTCCGTCCTTTCGGATGAACCATTCCTCTCCACGGCTCACACGTCCGTTTCGTGAGGGAGAGAGCATCGGGCACTCTTCAACCGGGTATGGACTTCCGTCACGATGTGAGTGGTGCACGAGCTGGTGGCTATTGCGGCCGATCACTTCGTCCAGACTCGCATAGCCGACAGCGGCGAGGGCTGCAGGATTGGAGTACTGCAGGTTGCCGAGCGCATCGACGAGCCACACGGGCTGCGGCACCTTCGCGAGGATCACGGGAACCAGTTCCTCGACGAGATGTGTGCGGTCGTCAGCGACATCCGTCATGGCGCACACTCTTGCACCATCGCGTTACGGGCGCATTGCGTTTCGTGACGACTTATTGAGTACGGAGGGCCAACCCTCTCCCAGCGCTCCCCGCCGTCCGCGATGATAAGCGAGTGAGCGTCCGGGTCGCGGTTGTCGATGATGATGATGGCTTCCGCCGCGTCGCCGCGATGTTGTTCATCTCGCGCGGCATGGATGTCGTCTCGTCGAGCCGTGACGCCGCAGAAGCGCTCGAATCCATCCGTGCGCTGGTCCCCGAGGCGGCCCTCGTCGATGTAGACATGCCGGGAATGGATGGCGTGGAACTGGCGCGCTGTCTGCGTCGGTTACCGCAGCCCCCGCGTGTGGTGTTGACCTCCGCAGGCGAGCCGGCCTTCAGTGCGGCCCGGCTCGCCGAAGCTGGAGTTGAAGCGTTCATCCGAAAGGAAGATCTGGCGCGAGCGGATCTACAGGCGCTGTTCGGGCTCACGTAGCGGCGCTTGCTGTGACGCGTTGTTGTTCGAGGGCTTCGTTGATTGCCCGGCGCAAAGAATCGGCGTCGTAGGCTCCGCGATACCTGCGCCCGTTGATGAACAACGTCGGGGTACCTGAGGCACCACTCCCGTCCGCAGAGCGGATGTCCTCGACCACTCGTCCCCACCGCATGCTGTCCTCTAGGTCGTGGGCGAACCTCTCGGTGTCCAGGCCGAGCTCGCGAGCGTAGTCGAGCAGGGCGGCGTAATCGAGGCGTTCCTGGCGCTCCAGCAGGAGGTCGTGCATCGCCCAGAATGCTCCTTGCTCGGCAGCGGCCTCGGCGGCGAGGGCCGCCTGTTCCGCGTGCGGATGGACTTCTGCGATCGGAAGGTGGCGCCACACGATCCGGGCATCCTCGTCCGTGAGGACCTCGCGGAGCGCACGCTCGGCCGCAGCGCAATACGGGCATTCGAAATCCCCGTACTCCACAACCGTGACGGGGGCGCCACTTGCACCGCGTATGTGGTCGTGCGCGTCATCGACAGGATCGGCGAGGTCCGGGAAGAACTCTTCCTTCCCGAGTAGCGCGCGCCCTCGCATTTTTGCAGGGAGCAACCGAATGCCGCCCGAAACTCCCCACGTGAGCACCGTCGACAGTGCCGCAGCAGCCACGACACCGAGCTTGGCTTCTGCCAGCTGGGGTCCTCGGAACGCGAGGCTTGCCACGAGGATCGACACCGTGAAGCCAACGCCGGCGATCGTCCCGCTGGCAGACAAAGCCGCCCAGCCGACAGGTGCCCGCAATCGGCCGCGCGAGAGCAGCGCCACGAGCGCGCTGGTGCCGATGATCGCCACCGGCTTTCCCACGACGTAGCCGGCCACGATCCCGAGGGCCACTGGCGAGCGGAGAGCAGTCCAAAAAACGTCGCCATCCACCCTGACGCCCGCGTTTGCCAGGGCGAACAGGGGAACGATGAGGAAGCTCGACCACGGGTGCAAGGCGGTTTGAAGCCGCTCGTTGGGCGATGTCGTGGCAACCAGCACGGCTGCGGCGCTACGAGCGAGGCGGGCTGTCGGCTGTTCGCGGAACTGCCTAAAAGCCCCTGACGCCTCCTCGAGATTCCTGCGTGCTGGCGAATACGCGGGGGCGAGGAGCCCCACGGCAAGCCCGACAACGACCGCGTCGACGCCGCTGAACACGAGGCTTCCCCATCCGACGACCGCGGCGATCAGAAGAGCCGCGCGTCCCGGTCCGTTCGTTCTTGAGAGGGCCCACACGGCGATTCCGGCCGCTACTGCGATGAGGAGAGGGACGAGGCGTACCGATTCGGTGTACGCCACGGCGATGACGACGAGGGCGACCATGTCGTCGACGATGAACAGAGTGACCAGGAAGCTGCGTAGTCGGGCCGGCAGATTCCGGCCGGCTGCCGCGAGCAGGCCGAGTGCGAGAGCGGTATCAGTCGACATCGCGGCACCCCATCCACCAGCGCTGCTGAGACCTCGATTGACGACGGCGAAGATGGCGATGGGAAGCGCCATTCCCGTCAGACCCGCAACGACCGGGAGGACGACCTTGCGCCGGTCTCGGAGAGCTCCGAGGTCGATCTCTCGTCGCGCTTCCAGACCGATGACGACGAAGAACAGGGTCATGAGTCCGTCGCTGACCCATTGCCTGGCATCCATCTCGATGCGGATATCGCCAAGCGCGACTTCCACTGGCGTCCCCCAGAACCCTGTGTAGGTCGTCGGTGAGGTGTTAGCCCACGCAAACGCAACGACAATCGCGGCTACCAGGACGAGGGAGCTTGCCGATTCGGTGCTGAGGAAACGACGCAGCTGCTCCGCCACGCTCTTCGTCCAAACGGTGCGGTCTCCCTCCCGATTCGCACGGAGGCGCCCGTATTCGTTATCAGCTGCCATCAACGGGCCACGTTGAGCGCCGACGCTGTTCGGACGCAAGCATCCAGGCGTGCTTTTCCAGCGTGGCGACCGCACCGTTCAAGACGTCACCGCTCGGGGCGTCTTCGCTATCGACGGTGAGCGTGATCG
Organism: Gryllotalpicola kribbensis; assembly: GCF_039538245.1. Classification (NCBI taxonomy): domain Bacteria; kingdom Bacillati; phylum Actinomycetota; class Actinomycetes; order Micrococcales; family Microbacteriaceae; genus Gryllotalpicola; species Gryllotalpicola kribbensis. The sequence continues at coordinate 238,430 of NZ_BAABBX010000015.1, read as the reverse complement.
AGCGGACGACCTCCGCGACTGACCGCAGACGCCCCAGGATCAGCCGCTCCGTGTCTGACACGGTCATCTCTCCGACGGGGAAGGCGGGAAGAGTGGTGTTGCGCACCAAGCTGTCACTCCTGCCATCGGCGACCGATCCCACGGCGCGCAGCCGTTCCGCCACCGCATCGGCAAGATCGCGCGCGCTGTCCGCGACCTCGTCGAGCTGGAGGTGCAGCGACCGGAAACCAGACCCGACCACGTTCCAGTGAGCCTGCTTGGTCTGCAACTGCAGTTCGAGCAAGTCGGTGAGGCACTGCTGCAGGGAGGCCGTTAGTCGCTCCGATCCTTGAAATGGCGCTGCGTCCTCACCGCGACGCGCGTTTCCGATGGTGTCATTCATGGTCTCTCCTTGCTCGAATGAAGGGCAGATCCTGCCGTCACACGTGAACGGCCGCGGATCGTCATGTGGACTGATGCGACGGCGATGACCGCGACCAGTCCGGTGGCTGCCAGAGCGATGAGCCACTCCGCAACCTCGCCGTATGGGACATCGACGTCGGCAACGACGCGAATGGCATATCGCCCACTGGCAGTGGTTGTGAAGGTGAGCGCCCAGAACCCCAGGGAGAACGGAACCTTCAGGTAGGTCGGGATCAGAAGGAGTTGGAAGGCGATCAGAAGAAGGAACGTTCCGAGAAGCACTTCCTGAAACGCATCTAGTCGTTCCGTCCCGGAGGCCGCGGTGATCTCGAACCAGGCGTTACCGGCGACCGCAGGCGGCGCAGAGAAGATCGCGTATGTCGGTATGAGGCTTGCCGGCGGTTGCGGACGGAAGGCGAGCCGATGCAGGGTCACCGAGCCGATCAGCATCCAAGAGAGGATGCCGGTTCCGAAGGCAGCCATCGCCAGCAGATGGAATCCGGTAGCCGCAAGAGCCTGCGCGCTGAGAAGGCCCGCGGCCACCGTCGGCAGGAAGTATCCGCTGTGAAGCTGGTCGATCTCACGCTCGCCGGTTGCGAGTTCCGCGATGAACCACGCCCCGAACAGAAGCGAGGCTGTGGAGGTTGAGAGCACCCACACTTCGCCCACCACGCGCGCTTCGGCGTAGACGCGCTCTCCGATCAGAGTTGCCACCACGATCGCGAGTGCCGCGAACGGGCCAAGCGCGGCATCCCTGACGTCCGACAGCACAGCGCGGAACGATGACGCACTGACCATGTACCGCCCGGCGACGACGAGCCAGGCGATGATCGCGATCACCCAGAAAGCGTCTGGCACGGCATCAGGAAGGTGGACGAACTGCGCCGTCTCCGTCCACAAGCCAGCCAGCCCTGCCAGCCCGAACGGGATGCCGAACAGATTCAGGCGCGTGCGCCCGCCGAGATACGGATTCATCATTGTCTTCCGTCGCCATTCGCCTTTCAGCAGAAGTGCGGGGCCCGGCGATATACCGAACCCCGCACGCGCACTGAAGCTGCGCCGGCTACTTCGTCCCGAACGCCTTTCGAAGCACGCTGATCGCCTGCTCGATCGCCGCAGTCGCAGCCTGCGTCGGGCGCTCCGGGTTCAGCATCATGAAGTCGTGCGTGACCCCGTTGTAGTGAACGCTCGTCGTCGGAACACCCGCTTGAATCAGCTTGTTGGCGTACTGCTGGCCTTCGTCCCGCAGGACGTCGTTGTCAGTGATGACGAGTGCGGGTGGCAGACCCTTGAGGTCCTCGAGAGTCGCCTGTAGCGGCGACGCCGTGATCTCCTTGCGTCGCGGGTCGTTCTTGTCCGGGATGTAGGCGTCCCAGAACCATTCCATCGCCTTCGCGCTCAAGAAGGGCCCGTCAGCGAGCTCTTTGTAGCTGTCGGTCTGCTGGCCGGCGTCCGTCACGGGGTAGAAGAGCAGCTGGTGGATGAAGGCCACGTCCCCGCGCTGCTTCGCCATGAGGGTCAAGGCGGCGGTCATGTCGCCGCCGACCGAATCGCCGGCAACCGCGATCCGTGACGTGTCGAAGCCTTCCGCCTGCGCGTTGGCGACGATCCACTTCGCTGTGGCGAAGCCCTGCTCGATCGCCACCGGGTACTGCGCTTCCGGTGAGCGGTCGTACTCGACGAAGACGAGAGCGGCATGTGCTCCGTCAGCAAGCTCACGGATGAGACGGTCGTGCGTCCCGGAGTTGCCGAGAATCCAGCCTCCGCCGTGCATGTACAGGATGACCGGGAGGACGCCTTCCGCGCCCTTGGGCTTTATCACGCGGACCTGCACATCGCCGACCTCCGCGGCGACCGTCAGCCACTTGTCTTCGCCGACTTCAACCTTGTCGACGGGCGCCGCCTGGATGTCGTCGAGGACCTTACGAGCTGCTTCGGGCCCGATTTCATACAGGAAAGGAGGTTTCGAGGTCGCATCAGCGATCTCCTGCGCTTCCGGCTCAAGCACATACTTGCCCATGATCGGTTTCCCTTCGGATGGTTGTGGGGTGATGCCTGCACTGGCAAGCGTGTCCGAGACCATGAGTCACGAATACTGTGCTGGCCCCACAACCCGCGAAGCGCCTATGTAGGGAAATCCCTACGGCATCTGCGTCGAGCGTCTGTTCCTCGGAAAACACTGACAGCGCATGACGGTGCGAGGCTCGCATACCTCCTTCTCATGACGGATCTCATGGTCCGTCTCCTCACCCCGAGGAGCGTTCCGCCCGGAAAACCGGGCGGAACGTTCTCGGCGGATGCGAGTTGGGGCCCCTTCGCTCGCGTAGACGGTTGGCCAGGGTGCTTGTCATGACTTTTTTGTGACGTTGCGCGGCTTGGGCGCGTCTGAGGGGTGTCGCTGTAGAGCGGCCGGCGCGTGGGTTGCGCTGTGGATCAGTGGTGAAGGAGTTCGAGATGTCGAATGTTCAGCCGAGCGTTTCCGGGAAGAGCAGCACTCCCGTGTCCGTGGCCAAGGGGAGCAACGTGGGGGCTTCCGGTGCGGGGAAGACGACGATCGAGGACGGTGTGGTCGCGAAGATCGCGGGCATCGCGGCCCGTGAGGTGCGGGGCGTGTATGCGCTCGGCGGCGGTGCGGCGCGCGCGATCGGGGCGATCCGCGATGCCTTGAACAGCACGGATCACTCTCAGGGCGTGAGCGTCGAGGTGGGGGAGAGGCAGGTCGCGGTGGACGTCACCATCGTGGCGGAGTACCCGGTCGCGTTGCAGCAGGTCGCCGACGAGGTGCGGGCTGCGGTCTACCGGGCCATGGAAGACCTGGTGGGCATGGAGGTGACCGAGGTGAACGTGACGGTCAATGACGTGCACATCCCCTCCGACGACGATGACGAGAACGGCGACGGTTCTCAGGGGGCGCGAGTCCTGTGAGCAAGACAGTCGTGGGCATGGCTCTCGGCGCGGTCCTCGCGCTGAGCTGGGCCGCGCTGGGATTCTGGGCCTTCGTGCTCGTGCTGTTCGCTATGGCGGTCGGCGCGGGTGTCGGCCGGATCATGGACGGCCGCCTGGACGTGCGCACGCTGACGGATGCCTTCCGAGGAAAGCGCTCGTCGTCATGAGCGCTGCCGTCGCGCTCGTGCCGGGCTCGTCGCCGGCCGGTCGCACGATCGTGCAGCCGCGCGCCTTGCGGCGCATCGCGGAGGCCGTGGTGGCGGAGCTGGTCGGGGTGGACCCTTCCGAGGTGAGCGTCGAGCTGTCTGGCGTGCAGGGTCGGCTCGCCGTGACGGCTGCGACCCCGCTGGGTCTGCGGGTGGCGCGGGTTCCGGGCACGCTCATCGAGCGTGCCGTCGGCATCGGCGAGGAGGTCGCGCGCCGGCTTGCCGAGCTTGCAGACAGGAGGGTGGGCCGCGTCGAGGTCCGGTTCACCCACTTGGACGTAACTGGTGCCGTAAGGAGGGTGGGATGACGTCGCAGGCATCCGTGTACCGGCGCATCGTGCGGCGCGAGACGCACTCATCGCGTGCCGGGGCTGCGATCACGGTCGCCGTGGTCATCATGCTGCTCGCCGTCGCAGCGGGGGGCGCCGCCGTGTATGCGATCGTTCACCCGCCGCTGTGGGCGGGGATCCAGGCCGGGTTCCGGGAGCTCGCCGGCTTCCGCTCGACGGTGCGGTACGCGCTCCTGGCTGCCGGGATCGTGGCCGGGCTTCTCGGCATCCTGCTGGTGATCCTCGCGGTGGCTCCGGGACGACGCCCGCGCCGCCGGGTGGACTCGTCCCGTGCTGCGGTCGCCGTGGATGACAAGGTCATCGCCCGGACGCTGGCGAAGAAGGGGGCGGAGGCGGCCGGGGTCTCCCGCGCGCAGCTCTCCGTCGTCGTCGCGCGTCGTCGCGCTGCGGTGCACGTCACGCCCACAGCGGGAGTGAGCATAGACCGCTCCGCCGTGGAGGACGCGGTGCTGTGCGCCGGAGCCTCGTACGGGCTGACACGTCGGCCCCGTGTCGTCATCGCCGAGAAGGCGGTGGTGGGCTGATGAACAGCACGAACCGTGTCCTGAACCGGCTGTTCCTGCTCGTCATCGGGCTCGTGGTGCTAATCGCGGGCGCTACGGCCGTCGCAGTGACGACGGTGCCGGCCTGGTCTCACCTGTGGAAGCGGAGTGCACCCGGCTGGCAATCCACGCTGGAACACGCCCAGCAGCTCGGCCTGGCGAGCATCGGGGTGCCGCGTCCGGTGCCGTGGTTCCTCGCCGCGACGCCTGTGATCGCCCTGGTCGTGATCGTGCTGCTGCTGATCTTCGTCTTCGCGCAGGGCTGGGGCCGGCTCGGCCGGGTCGTGGACGGATGGCATGTCGCCGACGGCGAGACGGATGCCTTCCTGACGGTCGACGTCGAGGTCGCACGGGATGCGATCCGGCAGGCCGCTCGCGGCATCCGCGGCATCTCCGAGCCCGCCGTGACCGCCTATCGCGTCAAGGGCGAACCCGCGCTGAAGGTCACCGTCAGCATCACCGACGGTATCGACGCCGCCACGCTGGTGGAGCCGCTGGAGTCCGCGTTGCGGGAATGGGACGGGCTGCTCGGTGAAGAGGTCCCCGTCTACCTGCAGCTCACGCCCGCCATCGGCGAGGGCGTGCGCGCGCCGCTTCGCGCACTGACCGCCGGGCGGCGCGAACTGTCGCTTGTGGAATGAGGTGAGAGAGAACAGATGCGCAAGAACATCCTGATCCTCGCGATCGTCGGCGTGGCCGGTTATCTGATCGGCCAGCAGTCCGCGGCCAAGCGCGGACGCAACTACGAGGATCTGCGGCACCAGCTGGAGCGGCTGTGGAACGACCCGCACGCCCGCAAGTCCCGCAAGGAGCTCGCGAAGAAGGCCGGCAAAGCCGCCGGTCAGGCGGCCAGAGCCGCCCGGAAACGGTGGAGCTGAACCGGCCCGACCAGATCTCGACCCACCGGGTCGAACCATGAAAGAAACACCTACTACCAGGAAAGGAGCTCGTGATGAGCGCAGAGGACAAGATCAAGAACGCTGCCCAGGACCTGGGCGGCAAGGTCAAGGAGACCGCGGGCAAGGCCGTCGGCAACGAGAGCCTCGAGGCCGAGGGCAAGGCCGACCAGGCCACGGCAGCCGTCAAGGACAAGGTTGAAGACGTCAAGGGCGTCTTCAAGAAGTGACCATCCGGCTCGGCCCCCGCTCCAACGCGAGGGCCGAGCCGCACACCTCTAGGTAACGCACTCACCTCAGCAGAAAGAGAGATCTCCGACCATGGGATTCTTCGGCTTCCTCATCCTCGGCCTGGCTGCCGGCGCGCTGGCCCGGCTCATCATCCCCGGCAAACAGCCGATGGGCTGGTTCCTCACCCTCCTGCTCGGCGTCATCGGCGCGATGCTCGGCGGCTGGCTCGGCGGCATCCTGTTCCACGCGAGCCTCACCTCCTTTTTCTCTCTGACCACCTGGCTGCTGGCCGTCGGCGGGGCCGTGATCGTGTTGCTCATCTACGGATTGATCTTCGGGCGTCACCGCGCGAGTTGAGGAAACGTACAACCATGTTGGACCGGCAGGACGCTCAGCGACACGCTCGTCGTGAGCAGGCGGTGCCACGAGCACGGCTTGCGGCGTCCTCAACGGTGAGGACGCACCCGAGGGGACTGCAGCTATGGCAGGTGAGCACCACCGACGCCCGGTGGAAACGGCCGATGACCGGATCGTCGCGGGGCGCGCAGCGGACGGGGATGCGGACGCGTTCCGCGTCCTCATCCTCCGGTACGGGCCGCTGATGCGCGGTTATGCGCGCCGCATCCTGAATTCGAGCGACGAGGTCGACGATGTCGTGCAGGACGCGTTCATCACCGCGTGGCAGCAACTGCCGAACCTGGAGAGGCCCGAAGCCGTGCGCTCGTGGCTGATGCGGATCGTCGCTCACAAGGCCATCGGGCGGCTCAGGGCCCGGCGGCCGCAGCTGGACATCACCGAGATCGAGCCGCCTGCACCGGAGACCGCCTCGCCGCAGCGCATCACGGAGCAGCGCTCGCAGCTCGAGGAGCTCTCGGCCGCGCTCGGCGAACTGCCCGAGGCGCAACGGCAGTGCTGGGTGCTGCGGGAAGTCGCCGGGTACAGTTACGACGACATCGCAGGCGAACTCGACATCCCCCTCTCCACCGTGCGCGGACTGCTGGCACGCGCCCGGAAATACCTCATCGTGCGAATGGAGGCCTGGCGATGAGCCCCCAGGACGACCTCCCCGAGCTAAACGGCCTGGCCCTTGAGCCCGACGACCTGAACGGGCACACGGTCGAGGAGCTCAGCGCCTATCTGGATGCCGACCGCACCCCGCCGGACCCGTCCATCGATGAGTCGCCCGGCTGTCAGCTGGCCTTGCAGGCGATGCAGCGGCTGCGTGGCCTGTCCGCAGCCCTCGCCGAGGCTGACGCCGAGGCCGAGGAGAAGTCGGCACGAGACGAAGGGTGGATCTCGCGCATCCTCGGCGCCATCGCCGTGGACGCGCGCGCTGGCCGGCGTATCCCGATCGCTCACCCCGACCCGATGGCGGACCTCGGCATCACCGAGGGCGCTGTCCGCGGCATCATCCGGGCCGCCGAGGACGAGATCGACGGCGTGATCATCGGCCGCTGCCGCTTCACCGGCGACGTGACCGTGCCCGACGAGCCGATCGGGATCGTGGTGGACGCGAGCGTGCTATGGGGCACCAGCCTGCCCACTATCGCGGACGCGTTGCGAACCGCGATCCGGCGCCGTCTGGCAGCGCACACCGACTTGAACGTCCAGGCAGTGGACGTCACCATCCACGACATCCACCAGCTGCCCGCCGAGGAGGAACCGTCATGACCGCGACCAGTGAAAGCATGGCGGCCGCCCTCGACCGCGTCATCGCCGACGTGCCCGGCGTGACCGCCCTCTACCGCACCGGCGGACTGCTCGGCCAAGCCGTCGCCGCAGGCAAAGAACTGCTGCGCCCCGAACGCGAGTCGATCCCGTATGTCCAGCTCACGGACTCCGGCGCGCACCCGAGCATCACCGTCACGATCGGCGTCGACGAGCGCTCAGCGACCGAGACCTGCCGCCTCGCCTACGACACGATCCTCACCTGGCTGCGGGCCAACGGACACACGGATGCGGCCGTCTCGATCACCGTCGCTCACGTCACTGGCTAGGAGCGCTCCCGGCCACGGAGCTACAGGCGTCGCGCTCGGCCGAGGTATCGGTGCCGGGCAAGGCCGCGCTGGCACATCCGCGGCGTCAGGTGATGACATGCTTGCGGAGGCTCGTGGCTGTGTGAGCTTCGAACCGCCTTCCATTTCCGGGCTGCACGGTAGCAGAGTGTCCATGCCGGCGCCGTCCTTCGCCGCGTGAGCGTCACACGATGCCGATGGCGCGCCAGATTCGTGCGATGACGTCGAGTTGGGCGGGGTTGTAGAGATCGATCATCGCGTCGATCACTGTCTGGGCGAATGCTGATTGCTCTCGGATGCTAGGAGGGAGGGCGTCGTCGGGGAGCGGGTTCTGCGCGAGCAGCTCGGTCGTATGAGGTGTCATCCGCTCCGCGAGGCTCTGCCGGGTCTGTTCGTCAGCGTCTGCGCGGAGGACGTCGAACTCGTCGAAGGCCAGAGTGCGTGCGAATCCGCGCAGAATGGAGTCCCAGTGGGACATGCCGCGGTCTCCGGCGACCTGCGTGATGACGGCATACAACGACCGGTCCGCTGCGGACAGTTCGGCCTCCTGCGCTGCCACTGCCGCAGCGAATGGCAGGTCGGTCTTGACCGGGGTGCGCCGCAGCTGGGCGATCTCCTTCTGGGCCTGCTGCAGTTGCTGGATGGTCGCGGCGAGATCGGCCTCGACCGCGTCCAGGGTGCTGCTGTCCAGGTCTCCGGCGCCCTGGACGACGGTCGCGATGGTGGACAGCGGCAGGCCGATTCGTGCCAGTCGGCGGATCTCGAGGAGACGGACCAGGTGGTCGGTGCGGTAGGACTTGTAGCCGTTCGACATCCGTTCGGGTTCGGGAAGCAGCCCGATCTCGTGGTAGTGCCGCACGGTGCGCAGGGTTGTGCCGGCGAGTTGCGCGATCTCTCGTGTGCTCCACGTCATCAGGGGCCCTCTCTCCTCAGCTCTTGAGTATGCCGTGACGGCATGGTGTCCACTGATGCGGCTGTCGTGAACCCGCGACGGATCGACTCTTGGAGGCAGGCGCAATGGCAACGGACATGAAGACAGACAGACGACGAGCCTGGGTGATCTGGCCCATTGGGGCGGCGGTGACGTGGGTGGGCTCGCTCGTGTGGGCGTCGAGCCAGGCCGGCATCGGCGGGGTGGCGATGGGGCTCGCGTTGTCGGCTGTCATCACAACAGTGACGGTGTCGGCGTTCCTCTGGCTCGACCGGTGGAAGCGGGGACGCCCCCGAATTCTCGTGTCGGCCTTCGTGTGGGGTGCGAGCGTCGCGGCGTTCGGTGCGATCTGGTCGCAGCAGGGGCTGCAGGCTCTGGTCGACACTGCATGGGGTCCGGATACAGGCGCGTGGGTGCGGCCTCTGATCATCACCCCGGTCACCGAAGAGGTGCTGAAGGCGCTGTTCCTCCTCTGGCTTCTGGTGTACAGGCGACGGGAGATCGCAGGCGTTGTGGATGCCATCGTCGTTGCAGGGCTGGTGGGCGCCGGGTTCTCGTTCACGGAGAACAGCCTGTATCTGGGACGACCGTTGGCCGATGTCGTTCGGTCAGGGGGGACGGATGCCGCGGCGATCTCGATTCTCGGCGTGACGCTCTTCATCCGGGTGCTCCTGGTGCCCTTCTTTCATTCCCTCATGGTCGCGCTGACGGCCATCGGTGTCGGCATCGCGACGAGATCGCGGGGCCGGGGCACCTGGGCGCTGCCTGTGGCGACCGGGCTGCTCGCGGCGATTTTCCTGCATGGGATCTGGGACTGGGCCGGGCTTGCGAGCGGCGACCAACTCCTGATCTTCAGGATCTACGGCACCGTGATGGTCCCTGTCTTCCTCGCCGTCCTCATCTCCGCGGCCGTGCTCCGTCACCGGGAGGCACGCTTGATCGCCGCAGGCGTCCCGAGCCTGGTTCGCGACGCGGACATCTCGCTCGAGGAAGCAGAACCGTTGATCAGTCTGCGTGCACGGCGGCAACGACGAGCGGAGCTCCGACGCAACTCAGGGTGGCAGGCGGCTCGTGCCTTCGGCCGGTATCAGGCAGAAGCGAGCGCGCTCGCGCTCCGCATCGCACGCGACCGCCGGACCGACAGAGAACAACTCGCCTTGCAACGCCGCGCCGCCGCGAACGCCAGAGCAGCGGCATCCGCTGCGAGCGTCGGTCGACGCTCGCTCGCATGGCGTCGTCAGGTGCCTAGTGGTCGCGCATAGCGGTGGCTGGGAACGAGGAGGGGGCCATCAGCGCCCTGAGCCTGGTACTCGAAAGGGCCGCGGTCGACCCAACCTTCGCGTTCATAGAAGCGTCGAGCTCGGGTGTTTTCGGCGATCACCGCCAGCCAGCCCTCAATGAATCCTTCAGCCCTGATAGCTGCCTCTGCGTGGTGCAGCAGGGCGGCCGCTATGCCGCGTCCCCGCACTGCGCGCTCAACGAAGAGCTCTTCGACCTCGTCAGCGATGACTGTCACGAACCCAACCACCTCGCAGTCAACGACCGCCACAACAGTCTTTTCGACTCGCTGCATCGCGCGCGCGGTGAACGACGCGGGAGTCCGGATCAGCTCAAGCGCGGGTGCGACGAGACCGCTGTGGGCATCGTGCCAGCCCTGCCCCCAAATGACGGCGACTGCGGGTACATCAGCTACCGACATTGGCCGGAGTCGGACCGCTGCCGCCGTCACAGGCCCGCCGATGTGTAAGCAACGAAGCCGGCAGCCGAGACGAAGACAACCTGCAGCATGGTGCGTAACGGAAGCGGTGTGCTCGGCGCCGCAGGATGGTCGACGCCGCGTGCGGCGCGGACATTCGCCGGAAACATCAGGATGAGCAGCACTGCGAGGCACGAGGCGGCCGCGAACCGCGTGGCCGGGACGAGCACGCCGAGGGCACCTGCCGCCTCAAGGATTCCGGTGACTGTGACGATCTGTCGCGGGGCCGGAATCCATGGCGGAACGATCGCAATCAGGCCGTCGCGCCGGGGGCGCGCCCAGTGCGAGAAGGCGGTCAGGAAGAACATAGCGGCGAGGCCCGCGGCGAGTGCCGCCGACCATGACCCGAAGAAGCCGGCGCCGAGCAACCCAATGCCTCGCGCAGTGAATGCGGACACCATCAGAACCACCAACGGAACCATCACACCGTCCAATATCTAGTCAATGAATAGATAATGCGCAGACGTGCCGGATTTAGTCAATGTCTAGATTGCGCGTATGCTGAATCGCATGGCGGACTCGTATCACCACGGCAGTCTCAAACAACAGGTGATGGAGAGCGCGGCGAATGCGATCGCCCGAAGCGGCCCTGACTCCCTTTCGCTTCGGCAGCTCGCGCGTCTTGCCGGCGTGACTCATGGCGCGCCCGCATACCACTTCGGCTCGCGGCGCGGGCTCTTCACCGCACTGGCCGTAGAGGGGTTCGCTGGTCTTGCCGACGCTCTAGAGTCCCCGAATCAGCAGGGCGACTTCGCTGAAGCTGCTGTTGAGTATGTGCGGTTCGCGCTTGCTCGCCCGGGGAACTACGCAGTGATGTTCCGAGCGGATCTCCTTGAGGAAACGGCTGAGCTGCGCACGCAGCGCGAGCGCGCTGCAGCTGCGTTGGAGACGGGCCTGGCAACCCTGCCCGAGGGGGCGCTGACCGTCCCGTTCGATGTGGCACGCCGAGCTGCCTGGAGTCTGGTCCATGGCCTTGCATCCTTGGCGCAGGCGGGCGCGCTTGGCGACGCCGACCCGCTCGCGCTCGCGCGCGCGGCAGCTCGACAACTCTTCCCGCCGACGACGACGCCACGAATGGTAAACGCATGACGCGGATCGTGTACTACACCTCCACCTCACTGGACGGTTTCATCGCCGACCCGAAGAACTCGCTTGACTGGCTCGACGGCGTCGAGGGCGGGGCGGATTCGCTGGCAGAAGGGGAGATTTTCGCGTCTGGCGTGAGGGCGATTGTCGCAGGCTCAGGAACGTATCGTTGGGTTCTGGAGCACGAGCACCTTCTTGACAACCCCGAGAGATGGCACACCTACTTCGGCGGCAAGAAGATGTTCGTATTCACGCACCGGAGTGACTTGCCCGCCGTGCCGGGCGCCGACATCGAGTTTGTGGAAGGTCCTCCGGCGCGCCACATCGACCGAATCCGCGCCGTAGCCGGCTCGAGAGACATTTGGCTGATCGGAGGCGGCGATCTAGCCACCCAATTCGCAGCGGCTGGGCATCTTGACGAAATCCATCTCTCCATCGCCCCCGCAACACTCGGCGCCGGCTCCCCGCTGTTTCCGGCGCGCCTCGACTCCGCGCAGCTCACCCTGGTTGAGACATACGCGATCGGGCAGTTCATCCGAGCCAGGTATCGGGTGGACTCCCGGCAGGATAGTGTCTCTTGATGACCTTGAAGGCGCGCGTCGCGGGCATCGGTGCCCGCCGGTTCAGCCGCAGGATCTGCGCTCGGCGCCAGTGCGCAGCATGCTTGTCTGTCGTCAAGACGGGGGGTGAGGCTGCGTGAGCGTGCATCTCCTCGGCGGCGGCGCAACCACTCGCGTGGACGCCCCGCTATATGCTCCGTTCGTCGCCGAAGCGGCTCTGAAGGCGCGTCAAGCTGGCCGCACGCGGCCAAATATCGCCGTGATCTCCCTGCACCCCGAGGCAGAGGAGAAGGCGGTCGCGCTTGGTGAGCTCCTGGCCGGAACGGGGACCGTTATCGACTTGCGCCTGACTGTGGGGCGGCCCGGTGAGCCGATCGCGCCTGCTGCGATTGCCGACGTTGATGGCATTGCGGTAGGGGGCGGCTTCGTCGAGGACGTACGCACAGGACTCGAGCCGGTATTCGGTGAGTTGCGTCGGCAAGTCGCCGCTGGAGTGCCGTACCTCGGGGTCTCGGCCGGTGCGATGGTCGCCGGGCAGAGTGCGTTTGGAAGCGGCTCGCGCATCGGCGGCATGGTCGTCTCACCTGAAGAGCCGGGCGAAGTCGGCGACGAACTGGAGATCGAGGCTGGCATCGGCCTCGTCGACACGGCCATTGAGGTGCACGTGGCCCAGCGCGGCATGCTGTCGCGATTGGTCGCCGCCGTTGAGTCGGGGCTGGTCGCGCGAGGGCTCGGGATCGACGAGCGCACCACACTCATTGTGAGTGCGGGAAGGCTTCACGTTGAAGGCAAAGGAAGCGTTTGGTCGGTGCGGCCGACCTCGGACGGCATACTGGCCGCCAGGGTCGGCAAGTGACCGCACTTCATCGGCGCTCAAGGAGCCGGCCACGGGTCACGTGGTGGCGCCTCGGTTCGCCGCGTCGGTGAGCTCGCGGAGGCGATCCAGAGCGGTCTGCACGGCTTCGCCGTAGCTTCCCGGCTGCGATCGGTGAGTGGTCTCGCTGGCTCCGGTGACGATGTATTGCCCATCTTCGGTAGGTCTGATGACGACCGCGTAGTGGTTTTCGGAGATCACTGTGATGCCCTCGGCGGTTCTTTCAGCCGAGATGGCGCGGTCGGCGATGGTGAATTCGCGGGGCCGACCGGGGGTCAGTGTATCCGGGTCATAGAGCGTGCCTTGCAAGGCTTGCGGGGTCACTGAGGTGTTGTCGTGCATCGAATGTCCTGACGGGGTTACGGAGTCCCGCAGTGTTCGAGCGAACGGAAGACCTAGCTGGTTTGTCGGCGCTTTTCCGACTGCGGGGTCGCGGCCTGGTTGGGACGTAGCCCAGTGTGCCCCGTGGTGGGCACAGTTGTGACACTACGCCCCTTCGCCGTTTCACGCGTCGAGAACGCAGAAGGCAGCCCAGCGCGCTCTGAAGAGCGACCGAGGTCTCGCGGCACGCCGTTCCGTTCGATGGGGAGTGCGGGACTCCACTGTGCGAGATCTGGCTGATCTCGCAGGGATTCCTGTTATCTGACGTGCTCTGTCAAGGGAGGCCGTACATCAGCGAGAACCTCGAACAACCGGCGAGGTGACGCCAACCGGGCAGGCAGGCGAAGCCCGGGGCCGGCACGAGATCGTCAGGTTCGTACGCTCGCGGCACGGCGGCCGGGTCGGGCCGGTTGCCGTGGTCGCCGTTACTGGGCGAGTGCCCCTCCCTCGATGTGCTCTTCGCGGGCGGCGACGCGCAGGTGCGGGCACAGTCCGCGGCATTCCTGCAGAGCATCGGCATCCGCCCCCTCAATGCTGGCGGACTGGAGGCGAGCTACGTCCTCGAGTGGGCCGCGATCCTGCTGATGGGGCTCGCGCGCAACGGCGCCGGCTGGAACGTCGCGCTGGGCGCGGAGATTCGCTGAGCAGCGCCTGACGTCGCCGCGCCGTCAGGCCCCGCGCGTCGCGACCGCGAGCAGGGTGCGCAGCTCGGGCGCGAGCTCGTCGGCCCGCGCGTAGACGGCGCGCAGCTCACGAACGAATCGCAGCCCGCGCACGCGAACCCGAACGAGCCGGCCCGCGGCGATGTCGTCGCGCACCGCGAGAATGCTGAGGATCGCGACGCCGGCCCCTGCGTGCACCGCGGTTCGGATCGCCGCAGTTGTCGGAAGCTCGACGAGCGGGGGGACCGGCGGGTGGCCGGCGTCCGCCATGATCTGCTCGGCGTTGAGGCGCGTTCCCGAGCCGCGCTCTCTCGTGATGAGCGGGGTCCGGGCCAGCACGCTCGGCGAGATCGTCCCGCGCCGGGCCCATTCGTGCCCCGGCGGAACGACGGTGACCAGCTCGTCGCGCGCGACGACCTCCGAGCGCAGGGCTCCGACCGACTGCGGCGACTCGATGAAGCCGAGCCCGTGCGGCCCGTCGGCGACGAGCTCGATGACCCGCGTGCTGTTGGTCGCGGTCACCGAGACCGGCCGGGTCTGGGCGGCGGCGCGCGCGGCGATCAGCCAGCGCGGCAGGAGGTACTCGGCCACGGTGAGACTCGCCGCGACGGCGACGGGTGCCCGCTGCTCGCGCAGGGCGGCCACTCCTGCCTCGAAGCGGTCTGCGGCATGCACGACGTCGGCAGCCCATTCGGCGGCCACGGCGCCCTCGCCGGTGAGCGTCGCGCCGCGCGCCGTGCGATGCAGCAGCGGGATGCCGAGCCGCTTTTCGAGCTGACGCATCCGCATGGATGCCGCCTGCTGCGAGACCCCCAGCCGCCTGCTCGCCGCCGAGATCGAGCCGGCCTCCGCAAGGGCCGCGAGAAGTCGCATCGAGAGCAGGTCGGCCGTCGAGCCGGCGGCTTGAGCTACAACGGTCGCTTGTATATCCACAATCACGTGACGCTACTCGCCCTGCCGCGCGGGCGAGAGCCTCGAGGTATGCCTGTCAGCCGCATCACCGCCAGAATCCCCGGCCTCGCCGTGGCCGTGGCCATCGCCGTCGCGGCGACCGCGCTCGGCCGCCTCGCCCCTGTCGTGGGCGCGCCCGTCTTCGGCATCGCCATCGGGGCCGCGCTCGCCGCACTCATGCGCCCGGGCGCACCGGTCGACAGCGGTGCCGCGTGGGCAGGCAAGTACGTTCTGCAGGCCTCGGTGGTCGTCTTGGGATCGGGGCTGTCGCTGAGCCAGATCGTGCGCACCGGGTGGCAGTCGCTGCCCGTGATGCTCGGCACGCTGGCCGTCGCCCTGGCGGGCGGATTGCTGATCGGCCGGGCGCTCGGACTCGCTCCGGACACGCGCACGCTGATCGCGGTCGGAACCGCCATCTGCGGTGCGTCGGCGATTGCAGCCACCCAGTCCGTCATCCGCGCCAAAGCCCACGAGGTGGCCTATGCGATCGGCACGATCTTCACCTTCAACGTGGTCGCGGTGCTCACCTTCCCCTTCATCGGCCACGCCCTCGGGCTCGGCGATCGGGCGTTCGGGCTGTGGGCGGGCACCGCGATCAACGACACCTCGTCGGTGGTCGCCGCGGCATTCAGCTTCAGCGCCGCCGCTGGGCAGTACGGCGTGGTCGTGAAGCTCACCCGGACCCTCATGATCATTCCGATCACCGTCGCGATCGCCGTCCACCGCCGGAGGGCGGCCATGCGGGCGACCGGCCCGGTCGGCGCCACGCCCACGTCGGCGACCTCGACGTCGCCGGCGTGGGCCTGGCGGTCGATCGTGCCGCAGTTCCTGATCTGGTTCGTCGTCGCCGCGGCCGTCAACTCCGCCGGAGCGATCCCCGCGGCCTGGCACCCCGCCCTGAGCCAGCTCGGCACCTTCCTGATCACCGTCGCGCTCGCCGGAATCGGCCTGGGCACCCGCGTTCAGGTGCTGAGGCGGGCCGGCCTGCGCCCGCTTGCGCTCGGCGCGATCCTCTGGCTCATGGTGGCGCTGGCCTCGCTCGGCCTGCAGGCGCTGACGCACTCGCTCTGACGACCCGCCCCGCCCTCTTCGAGGGGATGAAGCGAGCGAGCGCTCAGCCACAGGCACCCCCGCGCGTGACCACCCCGCGCAGAGCGCGGGGCAGGGCGGTCACTGAGAGCCGGCCGCCGCCGCCCGCGCGGGGCCCGTCGATGCGCGCACCACCAGCTCCGCCGACATCTCGATGCGCGGGCGCGCCCATCGCACCGGGTTCTCGGGGCGGGTGAGGTCGAGCAGCATCCTGACCGCGCTGTCGCCCATCTCGCGGCTGGGCTGGCGCATCGTCGTGAGGGTCGGGCTGATCCAGTGCGCTTCCGGCAGATCGTCGAACCCGATGACGCTCACGTCGTCGGGGATGCGCAGTCCGCGCTCGGCCAAGGCGTTGTAGACGCCGAGGGCCATCGGGTCCGAGCAGGCGAAGATCGCCGTGATGGCCGGGTCGCGATCGAGCAGCTTATGGGTGTCGGCCGCCGCGCGCGCCTCGTCCCACTGGCCGGGCGCCACCGTCACCCGCGTGTCGCCGGCTGCAGCATCGACGGCCGAGCGGAAGCCGTCGACGCGCGCCCGGCTGTAGATGTGGCGCGAATAGCCGGCGATGACCCCCATGTGCCGGTGCCCGAGGGCCAGCAGCTGCTCGGCCGCCGTCCTGCCGGCATCCCAGTTCGCCACGCCGATCGCGGGGATGCCCGCGGGCGGCGCGCTCATCGGCTCGAGCAGCACCATCGGAACACCGGCTGCGACGAGCGTGCTGAACTGCGGCGATGCCGGGTCGAGCAGCGCACCGACGACACCGACGCCGCGCCTGCGCAGAATGCGGGACGCCCAGTCGGTGTTCGGCTGGGCGAGCGTGATGATGAGGTCGAGATCGGATGCCGCGGCCGCGCTTCCCACGCCGACGAGCACCTGGTTCGCCCACGAGCCCTCGAGGTGCGTCACGACGAGGTTCAGAGCCGTCGACGAGGTGCCCTCGTCGACGGCGGTCTCGACCTTGGTGCCCGGCCGCCTCGTGTACCCGACCGAGTGGACGGCGTCCATCACCTTCGCGCGCGTCTCGGCCGAGACATCCGTGCCGCCACGCAGAACTTTCGAAACTGTGGGAACGCTCGTGCCTGCGGCCTGCGCGACCAGCGACAGCGTCGGTCGGGTGCCGGCAGGCCGTGGGGACATACGGCAAGAGTATTGGCCGCTAACGGTTTTGCAACTCAGCGCGGAAAACGTTTTGCAGCCGCCGCGGGTTCGGTGTATGAAAGGCATCGACTTCCGCAGCGGAGCGGAAGTTTGCGCAACAAAACTCTCACCACCTGTGTCAATGACGACAATCAAGGAGTTTCCACAATGATGCGGAAATCACGAGGCGCGGCGCTGGTCGCGCTCGGCCTGGGGGTCGCGCTCGCGACCGTCGGGTGCGCCGGCAACAGCGGCAGCACCGGCAAATCATCCAACGGGAAGGTCACGCTCACCCTCTGGGAGAACGCGACGGACGGCGACGGCGCCGCGTACTGGAAGAGCGCGGCGGAGGCCTTCCACAAGGCGCACCCGAACGTGACGGTCAAGCTCCAGGCGATCCAGAACGAGGACTTCGACGGAAAGCTGCAGACGGCGCTCAACTCGAACTCGGCCCCCGACATCTTCATGCAGCGCGGCGGCGGCAAGATGCAGGCGATGATCGACGCGGGCTACCTGCAGCCGATCGAGCTCGACGACGCGACCAAGACGGCGGCCGGTGCGGCGCTCGCCTCCGACACGGTCGACGGCAAGGTCTACGCCGTGCCGACCGACACGCAGCCCGAGGGCATCTACTACAGCCAGGACCTGTTCAAGCAGGCGGGCATCACGACGACGCCGACCTCGATGGACGAGCTCAACGCCGATGTCGCGAAGCTGAAGGCCGCGGGCATCACGCCGATCGCGGTCGGCGCCAAGGATGCCTGGCCGGCGGCCCACTGGTACTACAACTTCGCCCTGCGCGAGTGCAGCCAGGACACCATCAACAAGGTCACCAAGTCGCTCAAGTTCACCGACGAGTGCTGGACGAAGGCGGGCGACGACGTCGCAGACCTGCTCAAGACCGACCCCTTCCAGAAGGGATTCCTCACCACGCCGGGTCAGACGGGTGCGGGTTCCTCGGCCGGCCTGCTCGCCAACCACAAGGCGGCGATGGAGCTCATGGGCAACTGGGAGCCCGGCGTCGTCGGCGGCCTGACGCCCAACAAGAAGCCGCTTCCCGACCTCGGCTGGTTCCCGTTCCCGTCGGTGTCCGGCGGCAAGGGTGACCCGAGTGCCCTGATGGCCGGCGGCGGCGGCTACTCGCTGTCGAAGAACGCCCCGAAAGAGGCGACGGAGTTCCTCGAGTTCCTCCTGACGCCCGAGCAGCAGAAGGCCTACGCCACGGCCTTCCAGTCCATCCCCGTCAACAAGGACGCGCAGTCCGTCGTCACCCAGCCCTACAACGTGTCGTCGCTGCAGGCCTTCAACAAGGCGGCCTACACGGTGAACTTCCTCGACACGCAGTACGGGCAGAACGTCGGAAACGCGCTCAACACCGCGGTCGTCAACCTGCTCGCAGGCAAGGGCACCGCGGCCGACATCCCGAAGGACACGAACGCGGCAGCGGCGAAGGGCTGAGTAGTCAGAACATGAGCAGCACCCTGGGTACTGAGGCCGTCGCCGGCGGCCGCTCGCAGGGGACGACTCGCGTCGAGGGCGCGGCTTCGGCCGCGTCCTCGACGCCGCCGGCGCGCAAGCGCCGCAGCCGTGCCCTCATGCGCCTCGAGATCGCCGTCCTCTCCGGCCCCGCGATCATCGTCTTCGTGGGCCTCGTGATCTTCCCGGTCGCGCTGGCCGCCTACTACGGATTCTTCCGGTGGCACGGCTACGGCCCCGCCACGGACTTCGTCGGCTTGAACAACTACAAGCTGATCCTCACCGACCCCGCCTTCCAGCAGGTGCTCTGGCACAACCTGCAGATCGTCGTGCTGTCGCTGGTCATCCAGGGCCCCTTGGCGATCGTTCTGGCGCTGCTGCTGAATCAGAAGATCAGGGGCCGCGCGGTGATCCGCGTGCTGATCTTCGTGCCCTACGTGATCTCTGAGGTCATCGTCGGCACGGGCTTCAGCCTCATGCTGCAGTCGCAGGGGGCGCTCAACGACCTGCTTCACAACATCGGACTCGGCTTCCTCGCGGCCGACTGGCTGAGCGACCCCAACATCGCGATCTGGTCGCTGATGGGCATCATCTCGTGGAAGTACATCGGCTTCGCGGTCATCCTGATGCTCGCCGGTCTGCAGTCCATCCCCGAGGAGCTGTTCGAAGCGGCCGCCATCGATGGGGCGTCCTACTGGCAGATCCAGTGGCGCATCACGCTGCCGCTGCTGGGGCCGACGATCCGGATCTGGGCGTTCCTGTCGATCATCGGCTCGCTGCAGCTGTTCGACCTCGTCTACATCATCTGGGGCCAGTACATCGCCTCGACCGCCGGCACCTCGACCATGGCGACCTACATGGTCGCCCAGGGGCGCACGGCGGGGAACTACGGCTACGGCTCGGCCGTCGCCGTCGTGATGTTCCTCATCTCTCTCATCGTCGCGCTGATCTACCAGCGCTTCGTCCTGCGCCGTGACCTGCAGGGCGCCGTCACCGAAGGAGTGCAGTAATGACCGCCGCGACACCGCAGCCGCGCAGGCTGTTCCGGCGCACCGTCGACCGCGATACGCCGCAGAAGTGGGGGAATCCGGTTACCTACTTCATCGCGCTGCTGCTGATCGCGGTGTGCATCGCCCCCGTGCTCTACATCGTGCTGGGCGGCTTCCGCACCAACTCGCAGTTCACGACGAGCCCGGCCGGGTTCCCGAACCCCTGGGAGTTCGGCAACTACCTCACCGTGCTGACCTCGACGACGTTCTGGGGCGAGTTTGCGAACTCGGTCATCGTGGCGGTCGTGAGCACCGCGGGAACCGTCGTCCTCGGGGTGGCCGTGAGCTACGTGATCGCCCGCTACAACTTCAAGGGCAAGGGCGCCATGTACTCGCTGTTCGCCGCGGGGCTGATGTTCCCGCTGGTGATCGCGATCACGCCGCTGTACATCATCATCAAGGATCTCGGCCTGGTCGATAACCTCATGGGCATCGCGATTCCGCAGATCGCCTTCGGCCTGCCCACGACCGTCATCATCCTGACGCCGTTCCTGCGCGCGATCCCCAACGAGCTGGAGGAAGCGGCGTCCATCGACGGCGCGAGCCGGCTCGGGTTCTTCTTCCGCATGGCCATTCCGCTATCGATCCCGGGCGTGGTGACGGTCGCGATCCTCGGGTTCATCGGCAGCTGGAACAACTACGTGCTGCCGCTGTACATCCTGAACTCGGCCTCCAACTACACGCTGCCGCTCGGAGTGCAGGCCTTCTCGTCCGAGCACTCGACCGACACGGCGAAGGTGCTCGCGTTCACCTCACTGTCCATGCTGCCCGCGCTGATCTTCTTCGCCGTCTTCCAGAAGCGCATCGTCGGCGGCCTGACCGGCGCCGTGAAAGGCTAGGAGTTCCTGTCGCCCCTCACCCACGACGAAAGGCCCCAGGTGCCCCGCGCCCACATCGAGCTCGACACGCATGCCGTCATCGCCCCCGTCAACCGTCGCACCTTCGGCTCGTTCGTCGAGCATCTCGGGCGCTGCGTGTACGACGGGATCTACGAGCCGGGCCACCCGACGGCGAACGCCGACGGGTTCCGCCTGGACGTTGTCGAGCTCGTCAAGGAGCTCGGCAGCACGACGGTCCGCTACCCGGGCGGCAACTTCGTCTCCGGATTCCGCTGGGAGGACTCGGTCGGGCCGCGGGCGACCCGACCGGTCCGCCGCGATCTCGCCTGGCGGTCGATCGAGACCAACGAGGTGGGCCTCGACGAGTTCGCGCGGTGGCTGAAGCTCACTGACTCCGAGCTGATGCTGGCCGTCAACCTCGGCACGCGGGGCATCCTCGAAGCCCTCGACCTGCTCGAGTACGCGAACCATCCGTCGGGCACGGCGCTGTCGGACCTGCGCATCGCGAACGGGACGCCCGAACCGCACAACGTGCGCATGTGGTGCCTCGGCAATGAGATGGACGGCCACTGGCAGACGGGCTTCATGTCGGCCGACGACTACGGCAAGCTCGCCGCGCGCACCGCGCAGGCGATGAAGACGGCCCAGCCCGACCTCGAGCTCGTCGTCTGCGGCTCGTCGGGCTCGGGCATGCCGCACTTCGGCGACTGGGAGCGCACGGTGCTCGAGCACAGCTACGACTTCGTCGACTATGTCTCGTGCCACGCGTACTACCAGGAGTACGACGGCGACCTCGGCTCGTTCCTCGCCTCCGCGCTCGACATGGACTACTTCATCGACACCGTCGTCGCGACCGCCGACCACGTCGGCTACAAGAAGCGGTCGAGCAAGAAGATCAACCTCTCGTTCGACGAGTGGAACGTCTGGTACCTGCACAAGTCCGATGCCGACGGCGACAACCCGGACCCGGCCGCCGCCGCATCCTCCGAATGGCGCCGCGCTCCGCGCCTGCTCGAGGACGTCTACACGGTGGCGGATGCCGTGGTCGTCGGCAACCTGCTCATGACGCTCCTCAAGCACAGCGATCGCGTGACCTCGGCCTCGCTCGCCCAGCTCGTCAACGTCATCGCCCCGATCATGACCGAGCCGGGTGGCCCGGCGTGGCGGCAGACGACGTTCTACCCGTTCTCGATCACGAGCCGGCTCGCCTCGGGCGAGGTCATCCGGCCCGTGATCGATGCGCCGACGTATGACACGGCACGTCACGGGCGGGCATCCGTCATCGATGCGGTCGCCACCGTCGACGAGGGCCGGGCCGCCGTGTTCCTCGTCAATCGCGACCAGAGCGAGCCCGCGCAGATCACGATCGACGTGCGCGCCCTCGGGGCGACGCGGGTCGCCGAGGCGACCACCCTCGCCGACGCCGACGTGTACGCCCAGAACACCCTCAGCGACCAGAACCGCGTCGTTCCGCGGGCCAACACCACTGCGACGCTCGCCGACGGCGTGCTCACGATCGAGCTGCCGCCCGTGTCCTGGACGGCGATCGGCTTGGAGTGAGCGCAGGTCGGGAACCGTAGCTGCAGAGCACGAGGGGAGTTCCTGTGAGCGATGAAGCGCGGATACTGCTGATCCGGCACGGCGAAAGCACGGCGAACGTCGCCGCGGCGGTCGCCGAGCGCGCCGGAGCAGAGGTCATCGAGGTCGAGGCGCGCGACGCCGACGTCCGCCTCTCAGAGCTGGGGCGCAGCCAGGCGGCGACCCTCGGCGATGCGCTGCGCGAGCAGCTCGGCCCCGACTGGGCTGCGGCCGCTCGGGTGTGGAGCTCGCCCTACCGCCGCGCGCGAGACACTGCGCGTCTTGCCGCGGGCGCCGGGCCCGACGGCGGCGGCGACGTCGGCCGCATCCGCGTCGACGAGCGCCTGCGCGACCGCGAGCTCGGCATCATCGACGCGCTCACCTCGCACGGCGTCGACGTGCGGCTTCCGGGCGAGGCGGCGCGCCGCCGCTGGCTCGGCAAGTTCTTCTACCGGCCGCCGGGCGGCGAGTCGTGGGCCGACGTCGCGCTGCGGGTGCGGTCCTTCCTGCGCGACGCCGACGAGCAGGCATCCGGCCCCCTCGTCGTGTTCACCCACGACGCGGTCGTGAGCCTCTTCGCATACGTGCTGCTGGGCCTCGACGAGGCCGAGCTCGCCCGTTTCCTGAGCGAGCGCGCCGTCGGCAACGCATCGATCACGAGCTTCACGAGGGATGCCGGCGGAGCCTGGACCCTCGAGGCCTTCGGCGACGCCAGCCACATCGTGTCGGCCGGGGTGCCGGCGACCGAGCACGCAGGGACGGACCCCGATGGCGCATGACGTGATCGACGTCGACGAGGCGCTGCTGCGCTCGTGGCCGCTGCCCGAGCCGAACGGGTCGAAGCGCTCGCGGGGCGACATCGTCGTGGTCGGCGGCGCCCGCGCGACCCCCGGCGCGGCGCAGCTCGCGGGCCTCTCCGCGCTGCGGGTCGGGGCCGGCCGCCTGACGCTCGCGGTCGCCGCGTCGGTCGCTCAGACGGTCGCCGTCGCGGTGCCCGAGAGCGGCGTGCTGGCGCTCGACGAGACCGCCGAGGGCCATGTCCGCGGCCGCTCGGTGCGGTCGTTCGCGACCGAGCTGCGAGGCGCCGACGCGGTGCTCGTGGGCCCGGGTCTCGACGAGATCCGCGAGGCTCGCCGCATGCTTGCCGCGCTGAGCGACGTCGTGCGCGGGGCGCAGCCGGTCGTGCTCGACGCCTACGCGCTCGGCGCGCTCGCCACTCGCCGCGCGGGGAATCCGTTCGCGAACGCCATCATGAAGCCGAACGAGAGCGAGGCCGAGGTCCTGCTGGGGCGCCCGCTGCGCGAGCTGGTCGACGACACGGTCGAGCTCGCCCGGCGCTACGGCGCCGTCGTGAGCTGCATGGGCGTCGTGGCCGACGCCGAGGGCACGGCGTACCGGGTCAACGAGGCCGGGCCGGGGCTTGGCACCTCGGGCAGCGGCGACGTGCTCGCGGGCGCGATCACGGGGCTGGCGGGCAGGGGATGCCCCGCGCTGCAGGCCGCCGTCTGGGGAACATACCTGCACGCCGCGGCCGGGAAGACGCTCGCCGCCGAGCTCGCCCCGATCGGCTATCTCGCGCGAGACCTCTCCGCGCGGTTGCCGGCCGAGCTCGGCGCAGTCACCTGAGGCTGGCGGCGGCGCTGGGGGCGGGGCCGGGGGCGGCATCGGCATCGGCGCCTGACCCGTCGGCCGCCGCGGCCAGTCGATCGGCGAGCCCGCGCATGCCCGCGCGCAGCTCGTCGGGGCTCTCGATGACGAACTCGCGATTCAGACCGGCGAGCAGCGCGGCCACCCAGTCGAGCCGCTCGGCGCGCAGGCGCACCCGGGTCCACGGCTCGTCGGGGGTGGCATCCGCCACCTCATCGACCGTGGCGAGATCGCGGGGAACGGCGCGCCGCACCTCGTCGACCGCGCCGCGCACCACGACCCGCACATCGTGCGCCCACGGTGTCGTCGCGAGGCTTCCGAGCACGGCCTCGACCGGGTTGAAGCCGGGCGGCACGTCGAACGCCCCGGGCAGCAGGGACGGGTCGAGCATGCGATCGAGGCGGAAGGTGCGCACCTGCCCGCTCAGCGAGTCGTGCCCCGTCGCGTACCAGCGGCCGGCGTGAGCCACCACGCCGTACGGCAGCAGCGTGCGTGCGCTGGCGCGGCCGTCGCGCGCCGTGTAGCGGAACCAGAGCGGCCGCCGCTTGCGGGCCGCCTCGGCGAGCAGCAGAAGCACCCGGGTCTCGGCCGCCGCGGCGGGCACCACGGGCTCCGTGAAGGCGGCGCCCTGCAGCACCGCTTCGAGCCGGCGGGCGCTCGGCGCAGGCAGCGACCCGCGCACCTTGCGGCCCGCGATCTCGGCCGCGCCGGCGGCGCCGACGAGTCCCGAGCGCTGGGCGGCGACGAGGCCGAGCGAGACGGCGAGCGCTTCGTCCTCGGTGAGCATCAGGGGAGGCATCCGCTCGCCCACCGTCAGCCGGAAGCCGCCGTAGCGCCCGCGCACGCTCTCGATCGGAATGCCGATGTCGACGAGGTGCTCGATGTAGCGGCGCACCGTGCGCTCGTCGACGCTGAGCTCGGCCGCGAGCTGCGCGGCGCGGTGCGTGCCGCCGCGCTCGAGGATCTCGAGCAGCGCGAGCACGCGCGCGGTGGGCCGGGTCACTCGCGCATCTTTTCATAACAGGGCGGATTCCGCCCGGTATTGCTTCTAGCGTCGCTCCTGCGGCGCCGAACAGCGCCGAACGGAAAGGACCAGAGTCATGAAGTTCGTCTCCACCCGCGTCGTCACGGCCGACCTCGACCGCATGGTCGCGTTCTACGAACTGGTCACGGGCGTGACCGCGATCCGCCCCGCACCGGTGTTCGCCGAGCTCGTCACGCCGACGGCCACGTTCGCGATCGGCCATGCGAGCACGGTGCCGGTGTTCGCACCGGGCGCGGCCGAGCCCGCCGCCAACCGCTCGGCGATCTTCGAGTTCCTTGTCGACGACGTCGATGCCGAGTACGTGCGGCTGGGCGAGGCGGGGCTCGAGTTCGTCACGGCGCCGGCGCTCATGCCGTGGGGCAACCGCGTCTTCTTCCTGCGCGACCCCGACCGCAACCTCGTCGGCCTCTTCACCCCCGAGACCGCCGACGCCGTCGAGCGCTTCAGGGATCGGCCGTACGCGACGGCCGGGTGAGCGCGCCGGGCGGCGCGCTGGGCGCTGGGCGCTGGGCGGCGCGCGCTGCGCGCCGCGCGCCGCGCGACCGCAGGCGCGAGTGCGACGATGGACCATGCGCATCGTCATCGCCGGCGCCTCCGGTCTGATCGGCACCGAGCTCACCCGTCAGCTGACCGAGCGCGGCGACGAGGTCGTGCGGCTCGTGCGGCGTGCGGCGCGCACCCTCGACGAGCGCGCGTGGGACCCGGCATCCGGCGACCTCGACCCCGCCGCGCTCGCCGGCGCGGGCGCCGTCGTGAACCTCGCGGGCGCCTCGATCAGCCGCCTGCCGTGGACCCGGGCGCGCAAAGACGGCATCCTGAAGTCGCGCATCGACGCGACCGCGACGATCGCGCGCGGCGTGCGCGCGGCGGGCGTGCCCGTGCTGGTCAACGGGTCGGCCGTCGGCATCTACGGCTCGCGGCCCGGCGAGCGGCTGACCGAGGTGTCGCAGGAGGGCGAGGGATTCCTCGCCGATGTGGTCCGCAGCTGGGAGGCGGCCGCGCACGCCGCGGCTCAGCCCGGCACCCGTGTGGCTCTCGCTCGCACCGGGGTGGTCATCGGCGACGGCGGCGCCGTGAAGCCGCTGCGCCTGCTCGCGAGACTCGGCGTGGCCGGCCCCCTGGGCAGCGGTCGGCAGCACTGGCCCTGGATCAGCCTGCACGATGAGGCATCCGCCCTCGTTCACCTGATCGACCACGGGCTCGAGGGGCCGGTGAATCTCGCCGGGCCCACGCCGGCGACGGCGGGTGAGCTGGTGTGCGCGATCGCGCGCGACGAGAAGCGCCCGTACTGGCTGCCGGCGCCGGCTTCCCTGCTCACGCTCGCGCTCGGTGACGCTGCGCGCGAGCTGCTGCTCGCCGACCAGCTGCAGGTCCCCGCGAAGCTGATCGAGAGCGGTTTCCGCTTCCGCGACCGCACCCTCGCCGACGCGCTCGCCGCGCTTCGCGCGTCGTAGCCCTGCCGGCGCGCGCGAGACGACCCGTGGTGCCGAATCAGGGGCGTATTCCCGCACGTGGGGTCGTTTCGCGGGGGCCCGCGGCCGCGAAACGACCCATCGGCAATTCTGAGCCGGATCTTGGAGGCACCGCCGCACCCTGGGCCCATGAGCGTGACAGAGGCGGGCACCCGCCGGGTGACTCCCGTGCGCGAGCGCCTGCTCGACCTCGTCTTCCTGATCGGTGTCGTGGTCAAAGGCATCGACGGGCTGTTCGAGTTCGCTGCCGGAGCAGTCCTGCTGTTCGTCACCCCTGGGCAGATCCTCGGCGCCACACGAGCGCTGTTCGCGCACGAGCTCGCGCAGGACCCGGGCGACCTGATCGCCACCAGCGCGCTGCACGGGGCGGCGCAGCTCGATTCCGCGGCGGCGGCCTTCCTCGCCGCCTACCTGCTGGTGCACGGCGCGGTGAAGCTCGCGGTCGTCATCGCGCTCCTGCTCGGCTCGCGCCGCGTGTACCCCTGGGCGCTCCTGGTGCTGGTGCTGTTCCTGGTCTTCCAGGTCTATGAGCTGTTCACGGCTCCGGGGGCCGGCGTGGGCATCCTCACCGCGCTCGACGCCGTGATCATCTGGCTCACCTGGCGCGAGTGGCGCAGAGGCCGCACCCTGCATGAGACCGCGCGTGGAACCGTCGACTGGCTGCTCCGCCGCGGGCAGACGGAGTGATCTTCCCCAGCACAGGCCGCGAGCTGCCCACCCTGTGCACGATTCGCCCCAGGCGCTCATGGCCGCACCGAGGTGCTCGGCGACACTCGCCGGCATGCGAAATCCGACGCCGCTGCCGCCTGCGCTTGAGGCGGCCCCGTTCTCTGTTCACCAGGCCGATGCGCACGGCATCCCACGCGGGCGGCTGCGCGCTCGCGACCTGACGGCGACGTTCCGGGCGGTGCGCGTGCCGCTTGCGCTGCTTCGCGAGGCATCGCCCGAGCGGAAGTTCTGGATCCTGTGCCAGGCCTACCGCGCGAAGCTGCCGAAGGGGTGGTTCTTCAGCGGCGCGACGGCAGCGCGCATTCTGGGGGTTCCCGTTCCGCGGCGCCTCGAGGTGCTTGAGGTCCACGTCAGCGCGCCGACACCCAAGCTGCGCCCTCGCGGCAGACATGTTCGGGGCCACTGCGCACCCGGCGCCGCGACCCGGAACTTCAACGGGCACGAGGTTCGCGAGCCCGCCGAGCTGTGGTGCGAGCTTGCGACGGTGCTGACGCTCGACGAGCTGATCCAGGCCGGTGACCGAATCATCTCCGACCAGCCGGTGCGGCTCGCCTCTCGTGAGCGACTCGAGCAGGTGGTGCGTGCGCACGGCGGCCGGCGGGGCGCCCGCCTGCTGCGCGAAGCGCTGCCGCAGCTGCGCGAGAACGTGTGGTCGCCGAAGGAGACCTGGGTCCGACTCGTGCTGCTGCGCGCCGGGCTGCCCGAACCGGCGCGGAATCGCGACATCTACGACGCGCGCGGGAAGCGGGTGGCGATCGGCGACCTCGTGTACGACGAGTACATGACCCTCGTCGAGTACGAGGGCGAGCGCTGGCACGCCGACGCGCAGTCGATCATCGACGTCGACCGGTTCAACACCCTGTCGCGGCTCGGCTGGACCATCGTGCGCATTCGCCGGCACCACACGGCCGAGGACGTCGAGCGCATGGTGCGCGCGGCGCTCGTCGCCAACGGGTGGCGGGGCTGAGCGGATGCCGCGGCCGCGCCCGGCGCGACAGGAATCCTCCCCCCTCGTCCCGGGCCGCGAGACGACCCGAGGTGCGGTTCTGGGGTGGGATTCCGGCGGTTGGGGTCGTCTCGCGGCGCCTTCCGGCGGTGAGACGACTCGAGGTGCGGTTTCGCGGTGGGATTGCGGCGGTTGGGGTCGTCTCGGGGTGCCTTGCGGCGGCGAGACGACCCCAGGTGTGCGAATCGGCGCCGGATGCCGCATCACGGGTCGTCTCGGCGCGGCGCCGGGCACATGGCGACGGGCCTCGGACTCCTGGAGTCCGAGGCCCGCCGCGCCGGCCGCCCATCGTGTCAGGCGGCCGGCGAATCACCTAGCCGCGCGAGTGGCCGCCACCGAAGTGCGGGTACCCCCACTTGCTGTGCGGCGGCAGCGAGCCCTTGCCGTGCTTCTTGCCCGGCGGGGTCGGCTTGTGCGAGCCGCCGCTCAGGCTCACCACCTCGGCGCGCTTGCCCGGGGCGCCGTGCAGGTGCAGCACGAGCGCCTTGGTGGCCGAGGTGGCGTCCGCGCCGAGCCGGAACGGGATCGACGTGCCGGCCTGGTCGGCGTAGAGCGGCGAGGTCACCGACACAGCCGGGTCGACGACGTCGTAGGTGACGGCGGCCGAGCGGTCGATGTCGCCGCTCGTGTAGCTGCCCGCCGTTCCGACCGCGTAGGTGATCGGGAACGACGTTGCGTCGTCCGTCACACCGATCGCGGCGGGCCACACCGGAATCAGCAGGGTGTCGGTGTCGTACTCGTTGGTGTCGACGTCGCCCCAGTTCACGTTGATCGGCTCGATGTCGACCAGTGCGCCGGTGGCGTAGTCGAACAGCTCGGCGACGGGAACGTCGGTCGAGTCGTAGTACAGCGCCGCCACCTCGTAGTCGGGCACGCCGTCGCCGGTCGTGTCGATGTCGACGTAGGGGACGACGTCGTGGCCGATGGTCGCCCCCTGGCCCCACGTGTTCACGCCGAAGTAGAGCCAGCCGTCCGCATACGAACCGCTCGCCGAGGGCGACGACCCGGCACCGACGTAGCGCAGGTCGCCCGCGCCGTCCGACGGCACGCCGAGGCATCCGCTCGTCTGCGTGTCGGTGCACGCCGACTCGCGCGGGCTCGTCGCGCCCAGCGTGAGAACGGATGCCAGCGACTGGAACTTCTCGGTGCCCGAGCCCTGGTCGAAGCCGCGGCCCGAGATGGCGAACGACGACGTCGCCGACGAGCCCCGCCCCGAGGTCACGACCTTGGTCGAGGTGGCCGAGGTCGGCTTGGCCGCCGCGTAGACGGGAACGCGCAGCGCCGTCTTCCCGGCCTCGGCGACGAGCACGCGGCCCGACGCATCGGAGACGAAGGAGCGCGGCACGCCGATCCCGGCCTCAGGGTCCTGGGTCGGGTCGATCGTCTTCTTCAGCTGGCTCGGCGTGACGGTCACCGTGACAGTGGCGGTCGCCGAGCGACCTGCGCCGACGGTGAGACGCGACGGCGACACCGTGTAGCGCACCCCGGGCTCGGCCGTGATCGCCTCGTACGAGAGCGAGACGGTCTTGGCCGACCGGCCCGTGTTCTGCACCGTGAGCGTGCGCTTCTGCGTGACCGTCTTGCTCGTGACCGGCGCCGTGATGACACCGAACGAGGCAGAGACCGCGCCGGCGGTGTCCTTGTCGTAGACGAGCAGGTCATTGTCGACGGCGGCCTTCGCGTCCACTCGCCCGGCACCGACGCGGGCGGGTCCGTAGATCGGGCCCGTCTGACCGTCGCCCGCGTACACGTCGTGGCCCGCCGTGTTCATCAGGTCGGCCTTGAGCTGCTCGGTCGTCCACTTCGGGTGCGCGACCTTGACGAGGGCCGCGATGCCCGCGACATTCGGGGTGGCCATCGAGGTGCCCGAGTCGACGAGCACGCCGCTGCCCGAACCCATTCCGGCCGAGGCGATGGTGTCGCCCGGGGCGGCCAGGTCGGGCTTCACGACGCCGATCGATCCGTGCGTGCCGCGCGAGCTGAAGGAGCTGAGCGTGTCCGAGATGGCCGGCGTGACCGACTGAACGGATGCCTGCAGCGCCGGGTCGAACGTCACGTTCAGCGTTCCGGCGTCGACGGCCGGCTGAAGTCGGTCGGTCTGGGCCTTCGGCAGCTGGATGATCGGAATCGTCGGGTCGCCCGTGATGCCCGCAGCGAAGACGTCGAGCTGCGAGGTGAAGATCGCCCCGACTGCGCCGGCCGCGGCGGCATTGGCCCCGCGCGCAGCCGAGCCGCAGGCGCGGGTCGAGTCGTTGTCGTCCCAGTACTGCCAGACGATCTTGCCGGCGATGGCTGCTGCGTCGGTCGCGCTGTAGGCGGCGCAGCCGTCGGCGTTGTCGGCGGGGCTCGCCACCACCTGCGCGGTCACCGGCGACGAGCCGAGCCACGGGTAGGCGATCGAGAACTGGCCGTCGGCGGTGCCCGCGAGGTCCGCGGGTGCGTTCACCTTGATGCCGTCGCGCAGCTGGTATGCATCGACGGTCGACGCGACGGCGACGGAGCGCACC
The DNA here is from genome assembly GCF_039538245.1 of Gryllotalpicola kribbensis. Taxonomy (NCBI): domain Bacteria; kingdom Bacillati; phylum Actinomycetota; class Actinomycetes; order Micrococcales; family Microbacteriaceae; genus Gryllotalpicola; species Gryllotalpicola kribbensis. Next base: position 208,067 of record NZ_BAABBX010000015.1, on the reverse strand, counting down.
GCGTTGCCCGGCGACCCGCCGGCATCCGTGATGTCGCCCGCGTTGCCCATCGCGATGACGGGCAGCACGCCGTGTGCGGCGAGGGTGTCGATGACCGCGTTCTCAGGGTCGTCGGCCGGCGCGTAATCCGAGCCGAGCGACATGTTCACGATGTCGAGGTGGTCGGAGAAGTCGCCGTCGCCGTTCGGGTCGAGCGCCCAGTCGAGCGCGGGAATGACCTCGTCGGTCGAGCCGGCGCAGCCGAACACCTTGAGCGCGTACAGCGACGCGAGCGGCGCCATGCCCGGGCCGACCTTCATGTCGTAGAGGTCGTCGCTCGTGAGCGAGCCGTAGTCCCCGCGGAACGTCGAGCCGTCGGCGTTCACGCCGTAGCCGCCGATCGTGCCGGCGACGTGCGTGCCGTGGCTGTTGCAGTCGAGGGGGTTCGTGTCGGGGTGCGGAATCGGCTGATAGGTCGCGTTCTGCGGGTTCGCGTCGTAGTCGTCGCCCACGAAGTCGTAGCCGCCGACGACCTTCGCGGTCGGGGTGAATGCGCCGGCCGAGTCGGCGTGGGCGGCGTCCCATGCGGCGACGGTGCCCGCGCCGCCGAAGTCGGCGTGCGTGTAGTCGACACCGGTGTCGATGATGCCGACCTTGACGCTCTTGCCGAGGTTGCCGGCCTGCCACTCGTTCACCGCCTTGGTGAGCTGTGCGGTGCTGGCGTTCTCGAGCGTCTTCGGCGTGAGCGGCGTGATCTTCACGACGTCCGTGCGCGCCGCGATGGCGTCGATGCCGGCGCTGTCGGCCGTGACGGCGAAGCCCGGAACGGCGTTGCTCACGGTGAACAGTTGCGCGGCCTTGGCATCCTTCGCCTTCGCCGCGGCGAACGCGGCCCCGGCCGCCTTGCTCACGTCGCTGCGCCGCGTCTTCGCGGCTCCGGCCGTGCCGGCATCGACGGCTCCGTCGCCCGAGAGCTGCACGAAGACCGTGCTGCGCTTCGTGCCGGGCGCCGACTGCAGCTCAGGCGCGAGCTTCAGCTTCGCGGCATCCGCATGCGGGGTGGCGACGGGCGCCGCGGGTGCGCCCGTGGCCGCGAGGCCGGGTGCGGACATGCCGAGGGACACCAGGACCGCGCATGACGCCACGCCGGTCACGAGTGTTCTCCAGCGGCGTGCGGACCGTGGATTCATTCACTTCTCCTCTTAGGTCTCGGGTGCGAGTTCCGAGTTGTGCCCCAGGCGGGGCACGCAGATGGGAAGTGACGCTAGTGGATTCGGGGGCGCCGTTGTGTAACAGCTGTGTGTCGGCTTCGGTCAGTGCTGGTGCGCGCCCTCTGTGAGCTTGAACGCGAGGCGCCCGTGCGCGTACGACCCGCCCGCCCGGATCGCCGCGGCGACCCACGCGGCCTCCGCCAGCTCTGCCTCGGTGGCGCCTGCCTTGACCGCGTTGTTCGAGTGCCCGTCGATGCAATACGTGCACTGCGTCGTGAGGGCGACGCCGAGCGCGATCAGCTCGCGGTACTTGAGGGGGATCTCGCGCCCCTCTGCGGCGAAGACGGCGTTGTCGAAGTCGGCGAACGCCTTGAGGATGTCGGGCGTCTGCTCCTTGTAGACGCGGGTGTACTTCTTGTCGTCGCTGTCGAGGTAGCCGGTCACGTTGTCTCCTGCACGTTGGTGAATGACGGATGCCTCACGATCATCACCCACGAAACGCAACCGTCACGTCCCAGGTCGTAACCTTCGTCTCATGACGGAAGCTGAAGCCACCCTGCCCATCGTCGGGCACTGGATCGACGGAGCCGACTACGCGTCGAGCAGCGGCCGCACGGCGCCGGTGTACGACCCCGCTCTCGGCGTCGCGACGAAGCGGGTCGCGCTCGCCGACGGCGCCGAGGTCGATGCGGCGGTCGCGAGTGCGAAGGCGGCGTTCCCCGCATGGGCCGACACCTCGCTCGCCCGGCGGCAGGCGGTGGTCTTCCGGTTCCGCGAGCTGCTCGACGCGCGGAAGCAGGAGCTCGCCGAGATCATCACGAGCGAGCACGGCAAGGTGCTCTCCGACGCGCTCGGCGAGATCAGCCGCGGTCAGGAGGTCGTGGAGTTCGCGTGCGGTCTCGCGCATCACCTCAAGGGCGAGTTCAGCGAGCAGGCATCCACCGGCATCGACGTCTATTCGATCCGGCAGCCGCTCGGCGTCGTCGGCATCATCTCGCCGTTCAACTTCCCGGCGATGGTGCCCGCCTGGTTCTTCCCGATCGCGATCGCTGCGGGCAACACGGTGGTGCTGAAGCCCAGCGAGAAGGACCCGAGCGCCGCGCTCTGGCTCGCGCAGCTGTGGCGTGAGGCGGGCCTTCCCGACGGGGTCTTCAACGTGCTGAACGGCGACAAGGTGGCGGTCGACGGGCTGCTCGAGCACCCCGACGTGCGTTCGATCTCGTTCGTCGGGTCGACGCCGATCGCGCGCTACGTCTACGAGAACGGCACGAGGAACGGCAAGCGGGTGCAGGCGCTCGGCGGGGCGAAGAACCACATGCTGGTGCTGCCCGATGCCGACCTCGACCTCACCGCAGACAGCGCCGTGAACGCTGGGTTCGGCTCTGCGGGGGAGCGGTGCATGGCGATCTCGGTCGTCGTGGCGGTCGAGCCGGTGGCCGACGCCCTGGTCGAGAAGATCAGCGAGCGCATCGCGACGCTGAAGATCGGCGACGGCCGTCGCGGCTGCGACATGGGCCCGCTCGTCACGCGCGAGCACCGCGACAAGGTGGCCTCCTACATCGACATCGCGGTGGCCGACGGGGCGAGCGTCGTCGTGGACGGCCGCGACGTCGAGGTCGATGGCGAGGCGAGCGGATTCTGGCTCGGGCCGACCCTCATCGACAAGGTCCCGACGAGCTCTCGCGTCTATCGGGAGGAGATCTTCGGCCCGGTGCTGTCGGTCGTGCGCGTGCCGAGCTATGAGGCGGGCGTCGAGCTGATCAACTCGGGTGCCTTCGGCAACGGCACGGCGATCTTCACGAACGACGGCGGCGCGGCACGGCGCTTCCAGCGCGAGGTGCAGGTCGGCATGATCGGCATCAACGTGCCGATCCCGGTGCCGGTTGCGACCTTCTCGTTCGGCGGTTGGAAGGACTCGCTGTTCGGCGACACGAAGGCGCACGGGGCAGAGGGCGTGAAGTTCTTCACCCAGCTCAAGGCCGTCACCAGCCGCTGGCTCGACCCGAGCCACGGCGGCATCAACCTCGGCTTCCCGCAGAACTGAGTCGCGGCGCAGGCCGTCAGTGCGTGGGCAGGTGCTTCCGCGATGCGGCCGAGATCATGACCCAGCTCGCGAGGCCGAGCGCGACGACGACGGCGAGGATCGCGAGGACGGGCGCGACGGCCGCGATCGCGGCGATGACGGCCGGTGCGAGGAATCCCACGTACGCGATCGCATAGAAGACGCCGGTGAGGCCCGCGAGGTCTTTCGCGCCGGCGATCGCCTGCACCTCGAGCAGCCCCGACACGAGCGCGACGCCGATGCCGGCGCCGAGCACGAGGTTCGCCGCGAGGCCGATCCAGATGGACTGTTGCCAGATGGCCACGCCGACGGCCGCGATCCCGATCACGATGAGGCCGACCGCGCTCGCGAGCCCGCGGGCGGAGTCGACGGAGTGCAGGCGCTTCGCGATCGGCTGCATGAGGCTCGACACCCCGAGGGCGACCGCCGTCGCGGCGGTGGCGAAGACCAGCCCCCACGAGCCGGTCGCCGTGCGCAGCGCCGTCGGAAGGTAGCCGTAGCCGATGCCGGCCGCGGCGAAGATCCACGGCGCGGCGATCGCGACGACGCGCAGGAACCGGCGGTGCCCGGCGCTCGGAATCGCGAGCTGTCGCCACCACGGCCCGGGCAGCCCGCCGGCGCGCTGTGTCTCGGGAAGGCGGGCGACGATGAAGACGAACGGCAGACACGCCGCGATGTGCAGCAGGAAGGGCAGCACCTCGGGCAGTGGGCCCCACTGGGCGAGGAGCCCCGCGACCACGGCGCCGCCGCCCGAGCCGACCGTGAAGGCGAGTGACCCGCGCCGGGCCCCCGCGCCGGCATCCGCGCCGTCGTAGGGCGGGCTCGAGAGCTCCTTGATCCAGGCGTTCCCGACCGCCATCGCCACGCCCACAGTCACCCCTGAGAGCAGGCGGCCGGCGGCGAGGAATCCCGCGCCCAACGGCCCGAACGCGAGCAGCGCGCTTCCCGCGATCGCCGCCGCGAGGCCCACGAGCATGACGGGTCGGCGCCCGTGCCGGTCAGAGAGCGATCCCGAGACGAGCAGCGCGGGGGCGAGCCCGAGAACGTAGACGCCGAGGAAGGCGTTCACCGTGAGCGCCGAGTAGTGGTCGCGGTTCTCGTACATCAGGAGCAGCGGGCTGAACTGGTTGCCGCCCCACGAGCACACGAGCACGGCGCCCCACAGCGCGAGCCAGGCGCGCCGGCGCCGCGCCGGCGCGGCATCCGCGTGCGCCGCCGAGGTGACGTCGATGACTTCCGTGCTCACAGCGCGCCCCGATGCAGCGACACGTGTTCGAAGAGCGCCGTGCGGTACGCCGCGGCGTCGCCTGCGGCCAGCGCCTCGGCCATGCGGCGGTGCTGGGCGAGGCCGGTCTCGATCTGCTCGGGCGCGACGCGGTAGAGCTGATGTCGCAGCCGGTGCTGCCGGTCGTGCAGCATGCGGGCGAAGTGGATGGCGATCGGGTTCCGGGACGCGGCGACGACCGCGGTGTGGAAGTCGTCGTCGGCGGTGGCGTAGCGGTCGAGGTCGCCCGCCTGCAGCGCCTCTTCCTGCTGGGTGAGCAGGGGCTGCAGGGTCTCGCTCAGCTCGGCGGAGCGGCCCTCGGCGATCACGCGCGCGGCGGCGGAGGATTCCACCGCCTCGCGCATCTCGAGCACATCGAGCGACTCCTGCGGCGACATCGGGCGCACGATCGCGCCCTTGCGCGACGCCAGCGTCAGGAAGCCCTCGGTGTCGAGCCTGAGGAACGCCTCGTGCACGGGGGTGCGGCTGATGCCGAGTGCCTGGCAGACGAGGCTCTCGCTGATCATCGCGCCCGATTCGAGCTCGCCGCGGATGATCGCGTCCTTCGTGTACTCGTATGCCCGATCGGCGGCGGAGCCGGGGTCTGGGGCGGGGGAGGCAGCGCTCATCCTTCGAGTCTACGCCTTGCATGCAACGACGCGTGCAAAGGTGCGCGAGCACAAGAAAAGGGCCTGGGGGAAGGTGACCCGAACACCTTCCACCAGGCCCCTTGCACGCCTGCATCGGGAACGCGTCGCCGCTTGCCTCCCCACATGGAGTCGACGAGCCATCCGACACGGCACCTTCAGGGTACGGGAGGAGCTGGCCCCAGAAAAGGGGGTATTGCGACAAATGTCGCACAACCATGCATCCGCATGATTCCGGCGCGCTCAGAGGGCGCGCTCGGCGGGCGCGATCAGCCGCCGGTCTCCTGCAGCAGAGCGAAGGCGGTCGCCTCGTCGATGATGAGGTCGGTGATCAGCCCCGCGTTGAGTGCGCCGTGCAGGCTGCGCACCTTCGACCGCCCCGCGACGATGCACACGCGCCGCGCGGTGCGCTTGATGAGGCTGACGTCGGGCCCGCTCGCGCGGCGGTTGAGGGGGATGTCGTTCCAGGTGCCGTCTTCGCGGAAGAACACCGTCGCGATGTCGCCGACGACCTTCGCGGCATCCAGCGCCTTGTAGTCTGCGGCGTTCAGGTAGCCGCCCGAGTAGACGTGGCCGGGCACGTCTGAGAAGGGTGCGCCGAGTCCGAACACCGCGACCTCCATGCGGTGCTGGATCTCGAGGATGTGCCGGATGCTGCGCTCCTGCCACATCAGCTCGCGCGTGCGCGGGTGGTCGAACAGCGCGGGCACGGGGAACTCGTGCGTGACGGCCGAGAACGCCTCGCCGAAGCGGCGCAGCAGCTCGCTCGCGTAGACCACGCCGGTCGTGTATTGGTTGCCGGCGCCGTTGAGCTGCACGATCTCGACGCTGTGCAGCTTGCGCGGCACGAGGTGGCGCGAGACCGCGCTGATCGTCGTCCCCCACGCGATGCCGACCGTCATGCTCGAGTCGATGAACCGATCGAGCGAGCGCGCCGCGACGATGGCGACGCGCTCGAGCCGGTCGATCTCGCTGACATTGGCGGGCACGGGCACGATCAGGCTCGCGATGCCGAAGCGCTCGTCGACCTCCTTCTGCAGAGAGGGCACGGATTCCTCGGGCGAGCGGACCGTGATCGTGACGAGGCCCGACTGGCGCGCATAGCTGAGCAGGCGCGAGACGGATGACCGCGAGGTGTGCATCTCGTCGGCGATGGCCTCCATCGTGAGGTCCTGCAGGTAGTACAGGTTGGCGGCCGTCAGCGCTTCCTGTGTCTTGCGGTCCGTGGGCACCTCCGGGTTGTGCACGTTTGTGCAAATAGCCTCTCCTGCTTCGCCCAATGCTGCAAGCAGTCGCCACAGTAGATAGCAGAGGTGAATCCGTGACAGAGAACAGCAGCATTTCTTCTCCCGCCCACTCCGCCGAGCGCCCGCAGCTCGCCGCGCTGAAGGCCCGCCCGCACGCCGAGGTCCTCATCATCGGCGGCGGCATCAACGGCATCGGCACCTTCCGCGATCTCGCCATGCAGGGCGTCGACGTGGTGCTGATCGAGCGCAGCGACTGGGCCTCTGGGGCATCCGCCGCGAGCTCGCACATGATCCACGGCGGCATCCGCTACCTCGAGAACGGCGAGTTCCGCCTCGTCAAGGAATCCGTGAACGAGCGCAACGGGCTGCTGCGCATCGCGCCGCACTACGTGAAGCCGCTGCCCACCACGATCCCGATCTTCTCGACCTTCTCGGGCATCACCTCCGCGCCGTTGCGGATGCTGACTCACAGGCAGGGAAAGCCCAAGGAGCGCGGCGCCGCGCTCATCAAGGTCGGCCTGACGATCTACGACTCGTTCTCGCGCGGGGGCGGCGTCGTGCCGCGCCACCGCTTCATCGGCAAGCGCGCCTCGCTCAAGGCGCTGCCCAAGCTCAACCCGAACGTCAAGTACACGACGACCTACTACGACGGCTCGCTCGTGAACCCCGAGCGGCTCGCGCTCGACGTGCTGCTCGACGGCGTCGCGGCGGGCGGCGAGCGCGCCCGCGCCGTGAACTATGTCGAGGCCACCGGCGCCGCCGACGGCAAGGTGCAGCTGCGCGACAACGTCTCTGGCGAGCAGTTCGACTTCACCGCAGACGTCGTGGTCAACGCGTCGGGCCCGTGGACCGACCTGACCAACCAGGCGCTCGGCGCCGCCACCCGCTTCATGGGCGGCACGAAGGGCTCGCACATCGTCGTCGACAACCCCGAGCTGTTCCGCGCCTGCGCCGGCCGCGAGCTGTTCTTCGAGCACCGCGACGGCCGCATCGTGCTCGTCTACCCGCTGCACGGCAAGGTGATCATCGGCACGACCGACCTCGAGCAGGACATGACGCAGCCGATCGAGGTCACCGAGGACGAGATCGACTACTTCTTCGACCTCGTGAAGGACGTGTTCCCGTCCGTCCCCGTGGACCGCTCGCAGATCATCTACCGCTTCGTCGGCGTGCGGCCGCTGCCGCGACACGACGACACGCAGCCCGGCTTCGTCTCGCGCGACTACCGGATCGTGGATTCCCCGATCCCCGGCCTCGGCGCAACGAAGGTGCTGAGCCTCGTCGGCGGCAAGTGGACGACGTTCCGCGCGCTCGGCCAGCAGCTCGCCGACGAGACGCTCGCCCGCCTCGGGCGCTCGCGGCGTCGGTCGACCGAGGGCGTCGCGATCGGCGGCGGCGTCGACTACCCGACGACCCCAGAGGGCAAGGCGGCCTGGGGTGCTCAGCACGCGGGCGGCGTCGGCGCCGAGCGCGCGCGGGTGCTGCTCAACCGCTACGGCACCAAGGCCGCGCGCATCATCGAGGCCCTCGGCGCCGAGGACGAGCCGCTCGCGTCGGTGCCCGGCTACAGCCGCGGTGAGATCGCCTTCATCGCCCGTGAGGAGCAGGTCGTGCACCTCATCGACGTGCTGACTCGGCGCACGAGCATCGCCTTCCGCGGGCTTGCGACGGGTGAGGGCGTCACCGAGATCGCGAGCGTGATCGCCGCCGAGCTCGGCTGGGACGAGGCACGGCGCGACGACGAGCTGAAGGATGCCGCGACGCAGCTGTACGAGCAGCACGGCGTCGACCTCGGGCTCGCCGCCGCGTGACCAGGCGCCCCGAACGGCCTTCGCCATGGCCGAAGAGTCGGCAGATTGCACGAATGTGCACCCGCCGGTTCTTGAAGAGTGCGCGAGGGCCTGGCTAGCGTGCCAACAGCGGCCCGCGACCCAGTCGTCGCGCCGGGCCGTCACGCCGGCTCCGCCGGGCAAGAACACCGAGGAAGGTCAACGTGGACAATCTGGGTATCGATTTCATGGCGGAGATCGTCGGCACGGCGCTGCTCCTGCTTCTGGGCACGGGCGTCGTCGCCAACGTCGTGCTCATCAAGACGAACGGCTTCAACGGCGGCGCGCTGATGATCAACTTCGGCTGGGGCCTCGCGGTCTTCGCCGGTGTCGAGGCCGCGTACGCCTCCGGCGCGCACCTCAACCCGGCGGTGACGCTGGGCCTGGTCGCGAGCGGCGCGAAGACCTTCGGCAATCCGGGGGCGGTGGTCGACGTGACCCCGCTGTCGGTCATCGTATTCATCCTGGGCCAGATGATCGGCGCGATGATCGGCGCCGTGCTCTGCTGGCTGGCATACAAGAAGCACTTCGATGAGCTCGAGCAGGACCCGGCCAACAAGCTGGCGGTCTTCTCGACCGGCCCTGGCATCCGCAACTACGCGTGGAACGTCGTCACCGAGGTCATCGCCACCTTCGTGCTGGTCTTCGTCGTCATCGCCTTCGGCCACAACACCGCGGGTGGCGGCCTGGCCGCCCTCGGCGCCCTGCCCGTCGCGCTGCTCGTCGTCGGCATCGGCGCGTCGCTCGGCGGCCCCACGGGGTATGCGATCAACCCGGCTCGTGACCTCGGCCCCCGCATCATCCACGCGATCCTGCCGATCCCGGGCAAGGGCAGCAGCAACTGGAGCTACGCCTGGGTCCCCGTCGTGGGCCCCGTCATCGGCGGCCTGCTCGCCGGGTGGCTCTCGATCGTCCTGCTTCCGGCGCTCGGGAAGTAGCGCACCCCCTCTCAGGCGGCCGGCTCAGGCATCCGCCGTCAACGTCAACGAAGTCACACCAGACAAAGGAGTCAATCCCACATGAGCGACTACGTCATCGCCATCGACCAGGGCACCACGAGCACGCGCGCCATCGTGTTCGACAAGAAGGGGTCGATCGTCTCGACCGGCCAGCTCGAGCACAAGCAGATCTTCCCGCGCGCGGGCTGGGTCGAGCACGACCCGCTCGAGATCTGGAACAACACGCGCGAGGTGATCGGCATGGCGCTCTCGCGCGCCGACATCACCCGGCACGACATCGCGGCGGTCGGCATCACCAACCAGCGTGAGACCGCGGTCGTGTGGGACAAGAACACGGGCAAGCCCATCTACAACGCCATCGTCTGGCAGGACACCCGCACGCAGAACATCGTCGATGAGCTCGCCGGCGACGGCGGCCTCGATCGTTTCAAGGAGATCGTGGGCCTGCCGCTCGCGACCTACTTCTCGGGCACCAAGATCAAGTGGATCCTCGACAACGTCGAGGGCGCGCGCGAGAAGGCCGAGGCGGGCGACCTGCTGTTCGGCAACACGGATGCCTGGGTGCTGTGGAACCTGACAGGGGGCGTCGACGGCGGGGTGCACGTGACCGACGTCACGAACGCCTCGCGCACCCTGTTCATGGACCTCGAGACGCTCGACTGGCGCGACGACATCCTCGAGGTGTTCGGCGTGCCGCGCTCGATGCTGCCCCAGATCAAGAGCTCGTCGGAGGTCTACGGCCAGGTCGAGTCGTCGAGCCTGCTGCGCGAGGTGCCGATCGCCGGCATCCTGGGCGACCAGCAGGCGGCGACCTTCGGCCAGGCGGCGTTCACGCCCGGCGAGTCGAAGAACACCTACGGCACCGGCAACTTCCTGATCTTCCAGACCGGCGAAGAGATCGTGCGCTCGAAGAACGGGCTGCTCACGACCGTCGGCTATCGCCTGGGCGACGAGAAGCCGCACTACGCGCTCGAGGGCTCGATCGCGGTCACCGGATCGCTCGTGCAGTGGCTGCGCGACAACCTCGGCATCATCTCCTCCGCCCCCGAGATCGAGCAGCTCGCCGCGACCGTCGACGACAACGGCGGGGCGTACTTCGTGCCGGCCTTCTCCGGTCTGTTCGCGCCGTACTGGCGCTCGGACGCCCGCGGTGCGCTCGTCGGCCTCACCCGCTTCGTCAACAAGGGGCACATCGCGCGCGCCGTGCTCGAGGCGACCGCCTTCCAGACTCGCGAGGTGCTCGACGCGGTCAACGCCGACTCGGGCGTCGACCTCGAAGAGCTCAAGGTCGACGGCGGCATGACGCAGAACGACCTTCTGATGCAGTTCCAGGCCGACATCCTCGGCGTGCCCGTCGTGCGCCCGGTTGTCGCCGAGACGACCGCGCTCGGCGCCGCCTATGCCGCAGGGCTCGCGGTCGGGTTCTGGTCGAATCTCGACGACCTGCGCGCCAACTGGCAGGAGGACAAGCGCTGGGAGCCGCAGCTCGACGCCGAGGAGCGCGAGCGTCAGCTGCGCCAGTGGAAGAAGGCCGTCACGAAGACCTTCGACTGGGTCGACGAGGACGTGAAGTAGCCCGCACCTGCAGCGACTAGTTCCCGTTCCGGTCAGCTGCGCCCGCGGCCGTGGGCGCACGCGTCCGGAACGGGAACTAGTTCGGCCAGCGGGTCGCGCCGAGCTCCCTCGAGATGTTCCGGGCGGTCTCGCGCAGCGCGTTGCGCACCGCGTCGTCGGCCGGCCAGTCGCTCGACGGCAGCACGACCGACAGCGCGGCGACGACCGTGCCCGAGCGATCGGCGATGGGGGCGGCGACGGATGCCTCGCCCAGCACCGCCTCGTCGAGTTCGTCGGCCAGCCCGCGCTCGCGGATCTGCCCGAACTGCTGCTCGAGCTCGCGGGGGCTCGTGAGGGTGTCGCCGGTGAGGGCCCGCAGCTGCCGCGCGGCACCGCTGCCGCTGCCCAGCACCGTCTGCGCGAGCTCTGCGTTGTAGGCGAGCAGCACCTTCCCGAGCGCCGAGGCGTGCGCGGGGATCGAGAGCCCCGTCTCGGGCATCTGCTCGGTGCCATCGGGCCGCGGGTCGTGGTGGATGATGATGACCTCGTCGAACAGCTCGACGCCGAGCCGGGTCGCGAACCGGCTGCGCCGGGCGAGCTCGGCGGTCCAGCGCAGCGCGCGGGCGCGCACGTCGAGCGTGTCGAGGTAGACGTTCGAGAGCTTGAGCAGCGCCGGACCGAGCATGTAGCGGTTGCCGTGCGGCTCTTTCGCCACCAGGCCGTGGCTCTGCAGCGACTTGACGATGCCGTGCACGGTCGAGGGCGGCAGCTCGAGGGCGGCAGCGAGCTCGGCGATGCCGAGATGGCGCGCCCCCTGCAGCGACGTCAGCACCCGCGCCGCGCGGTCGATCGCCTGAATCACCGTGCCTCCTCATCGACGCACGCGCCTCGGGCTGCACATTCGTGCGGGCGCTTGACACCCGATAGTAGCCGCGGAATATTCGGCGATGTCGAATGTGAGCCGGATACCAGAGAGAAGCTCCAATGAAGAAGCTCATCAACACTCCCGACGGAGTGCTCGCCGATTCGCTCGCCGGCTATGCCGCCGCGCACCCCGAGGTCAGGGTCGACCCCGAGAACCGCATCGTCTACCGCGCGACGCCCAAGGAGGCCGGCAAGGTCGCCGTGCTGTCCGGCGGCGGGTCCGGCCACGAGCCGCTGCACGGCGGCTATGTCGGGCTGGGGATGCTGGACGCCGCGGTCGCCGGAGAGGTGTTCACCTCGCCCACGCCCGACCAGGTGCAGGAGGCGACCAAGACGGTCGACACCGGCGCCGGCGTGCTGCACATCGTGAAGAACTACACGGGCGACGTCATGAACTTCGACATGGCCTCAGAGCTCGCGGCCGCCGAGTCGGGCGTGCAGGTCGAGACGGTGGTCGTCGCCGACGACGTCGCCGTGCAGGACTCGCTCTACACGGCAGGGCGGCGCGGCGTGGGCACCACGGTGCTGCTCGAGAAGATCGTGGGCGCCGCGGCCGAGGAAGGCCGCGATCTGGCATCCGTCGCCGCGCTCGCCCATCGCGTGAACGAGGCGGGCCGCTCGATGGGCATGGCGCTCACGAGCTGCACCGTGCCCGCGGCGGGCAAGCCGACGTTCGACCTGCCCGACGACCAGATGGAGATCGGCATCGGCATCCACGGCGAGCCGGGGCGGCATCGGCAGGCGCTCGCGCCGGCATCCGACATCGCCCAGCTCTTGGTCGAGCCGATCCTCGCCGACCTCGACTTCACGGGGGCGCCGGTCATCGCGATGCTGAACGGCATGGGCGGCTCGCCGCTCATCGAGCTGTACCTGATGTACGGCGAGGTCGCGAAGCTGCTCGAGGCCGCCGGTGTGACCGTGGCCCGGCCGCTGGTCGGGAACTACATCACCTCGCTCGACATGGCGGGCTGCTCGCTGACGCTGCTGCGAGCCGACGACGAGATCTTGAGACTGTGGGACGCGCCCGTTGTGACGCCCGGCCTGCGCTGGGGGGCCTGAGCCGTGGCGGATGTCTCGCTGGACCTGCTGACCGAGTGGCTGCGCCGCTTCCAGAGCCTCGTCGCCGATAACCGGGTGTACCTGACCGAGCTCGACTCGGCGATCGGCGACGCGGACCACGGGGCGAACATGGACCGCGGAATGGCGGCCGTGGTCGCGAAACTGCAGGAGGCCCCGCCGACCGCCGTCGACGACCTGTTCAAGCGCGCGGGCATGACGCTCGTGTCGACGGTCGGCGGGGCGAGCGGGCCGCTCTACGGCACGTTCTTCCTGCGGCTCGGCACGTCGCTCGGCGCCGAGTCGTCCGTCACCGCCGAGGCCCTCGGCGCGGGGCTGCGCGCCGGGCTCGAGGGGGTGCTGCAGCGCGGGAAGGCCGAGGCTGGCGACAAGACGATGTACGACGCGCTCGCCCCGGCGCTCGACGCCTTCGACGGCGTCGCCGCGGGCGGGGGCACCGCGGCGCAGGCGGCGCATGCGGCGTTCGAGGCGGCCGTGGCCGGCCGCGACGCCACCGAGCCGCTCGTCGCGCGCAAGGGGCGGGCGAGCTACCTGGGGGAGCGCTCCGCGGGGCACCTCGACCCGGGCGCGACCTCGACGGCGCTGCTGTTCCAGGCGCTCGACGAGACGCTCGCGGGCTCCGCTGCGGCGGAGTAGCCCGCGATGATCGGCATCGTCGTCGTCTCGCACAGCGCTGCGCTCGCCCAGGCGGCACTCGAGCTCGCCGGGCAGATGGTGCACGGCGACGCGCCGCGTGTCGCGCTCGCCGCAGGGACGGAGGACGGGGGACTCGGCACGGATGCCACCCGCGTCGCCGCCGCGATCGACGAGGTCGCCCAGGCGGCGCCCGACGGCGTGCTCGTGCTGGTCGACCTCGGCTCGGCGGTGATCAGCGCCGAGCTCGCGCTCGAGCTGCGGATGTCGGACGCCCCGGTGCGTCTCACGAGCGCCCCGCTCGTCGAGGGGCTCGTCGCCGCGCTCGTCACCGCAGCGGGGGGCGCGTCGCTCGACGCCGTCGCGGCCGAGGCAGAGGGCTCGCTCGCGCCCAAGCTGGCGCATCTGGGCGACGAGCCGGCCGGGTCGTCCGCCGCGGTCGCCGGCGGGCAGCCCGCGACGTCGCCCGCCGACGCGTCGCCGACCGCGACCGCTGTCGTCACCCTCATCAACCCCGCGGGCCTGCACGCCCGCCCGGCTGCGACCCTCGCCGCAGAGCTCGCGGGCTTCGACGCCACGGTGCGGCTGCGCAATCGGCGCACCGGCGCCGAGGTCGCCAACGCGGCGAGCATGAGCGCGCTGCTCACGCTCGGCGCACGCCAGGGCGATGAGGTCGAGGCGAGCGCAGAGGGCACGGATGCCGCGGCCGCACTCGCCCACCTCGAGCAGCTCGCCGCCGACGGCTTCGGCGAGCTCGACGGCGAGGAAGACGGCCCTGTTCCCGCTGCGCGCGTCTCGGCCGGCGAGACCGCGGCGCCGGCCGAGGCAGCACAGCCGAGCTCGGCGGGCCGGCCCGGCATCCCGATCAGCCCCGGCACAGCGGTCGGCCCGGTCGTGCGCATGCCCGACGCGGCGGTCGAACCGCCGGACGAGGCGACGCTGACCGAGTCCGAGCGGGCCGCGGCTGCGGCATCCCTCGCTCCTGCGTTCGCAGCCGTCCATCAGAGCCTCACGCAGCGGGCCGACCGCCTCACCGACGAGCGCTTCCGCGACGCCCGCGCGGTGCTCGAGGCGACGGCGGTGCTGGCCGCCGACCCCGCGCTGCCCGAGCAGGCGGCCGAGCTGGTCACGCGCCTCGGGGCGACCCCCGAACGCGCGGCATGGCTCGTGCTCGGTGCGCTCGCCGAGCTGCTCACGACGCAGGGCGGCGCCATGGCCGAGCGCGCCGCCGACGTGCGCGACCTGCGCGGCCGCATCGTCGCGCAGCTGACCGGGGCGATCGCCCCGGGGCTGCCCGATCGCAGCGACCCCTTCGTGCTCGTGGTCGACGAGCTCGCCCCGGCCGATGCGGCGCTGCTCGGCACGACTCCGTGCGTCGCGCTCGTCACCGCTTCGGGGGCGCCGACATCTCACACGGCGATCCTCGCCCGCTCGCTCGGGCTGCCGGCCGTGGTCTGGGCGGGCGCGCGGGAGCTGCGCGACGGCGACACCGTGCTGGTCGACGGGACGCGCGGCGAGGTCGAGGTCGCCCCCTCTGCCGAGCGGGTGGCCGAGGCATCCGCTCACGTCGACGTCGCGCCCTTCGACGGCACCGGCCGCACTTCGGACGGCCACCACATCGAGCTGCTCGCGAACGTCTCCGGCGGTGCCGAAGCGGCCGACGCCGCGCGCGCCGAGGGCGTCGGGCTGTTCCGCACCGAGCTCGTCTTCCTCGACCGGCACGAGGAGCCGTCGGTCGCCGAGCAGACCGCCGCCTACCGCCAGGTGTTCGCCGCCTTCCCCGGCCGGCACGTGGTGGTGCGCACGCTCGATGCGGGCTCCGACAAGCCGCTCGCGTTCCTGCCGGCTGCGCGTGAGCAGAACCCGGCCCTCGGCGTGCGCGGGTACCGCACGGCGCGCGCTCGCCCTGACGTGCTTGAGCGGCAGCTCTCAGCGATCGCCGCCGCGGCACAGGCCGAGGGCGCGGATGCCTGGGTGATGGCGCCCATGATCGCGACCGCCGCCGAGGCGCGGGACTTCGCGGCGGCATGCCGCGCACACGGTCTCAGGCAGGCGGGTGTGATGATCGAGACCCCGGCGGCGGCGCTGTGCGCCGACGAGATCCTGGCCGAGGTCGACTTCGTCAGCATCGGCACCAACGACCTCGCGCAGTACGCGATGGCCGCCGATCGCCAATCGGGTCCGCTCGCCGAGTTGACGGATGCCTGGCAGCCGGCCGTCTTGCGGCTGATCCGCCTCGTGGGGGTCGCCGGTGCGGCGGCCGGGAAGCCGGTCGGGGTGTGCGGCGAGGCGGCGTCCGACCCGGCGCTCGCACCGGTGCTCGTGGGCCTCGGGGCGACCTCGCTGTCGATGGCGCCGCGGGCTCTGGACGCCGTGGCGGCGGCGCTGGGTGCGGTCTCGCGCGAACAGTGCGTGGCGGCGGCCGCGGCCGCGGCGGGCGCCTCGGGCCCGCGCGAGGCCCGTGCGGCGGGCGCTGCGGTGCTCTCGAGCACGGCGTAGTCGCGGGCTTCGGGCGCCCGTGGTCTCGTGCGACGGCTTCAGGAGTCGATGAGCACCTGATCGATCGCCACCGGCACGGGCAGCGGCAGCTCGACCCGCCGCTGCAGGACGGGCAGCCACTGCTGCTCATGCTCGATCAGGTGGGCGGCGAGCTCGGGGAACTGCGCCGCGACCAGGCGCTCGGCGAGATCTTTATCGGCGATCAGGTCGGCGTGCGGAATGTCCACGGTTTCTTCATAGGAAACCCATGAGCGCGCCATGGGCCCGGCTCGGGAAGCAGGGCTGTGATGGCTGTCATGAGCGAGATCAACGGTAGCGGTGCAGGCAAGGACCACTTCACGAAGCGGCAGACGCTGCTGGTCGCGGCGAGCACCGTGGTCGCTGCGGCGCTCGGCGTCGGGTGCGTCTTCGCTGTGCAGGACGCGTTCGCGGCGGGTGACGCGTCGAGCGCGCAGCAGTACACGGGCCAGCCGGCCGCGGGGCTGCATGGCGGGTATGGGTATGGCGGCGGGTACGGGGGCGGCGTTTCCGGCCAGTCGGGCTCGAGCTCGGGTTCCGCCGGCTCGGCCTCAGGTTCGGCGTCCGAGTCCGGCAGCGACGCCGACCCCTTCGGCGGCAACGCCTACGGTCAGGCATCCGGCACCACGACGGCCGCGACGGCGGCGCAGTCGCGCGGCATCGTCCTGATCGACACCCAGCTCGGCTATCAGAGCGCGGAAGCGGCAGGAACGGGCATCGTGCTCACGGCGAGCGGCGAGATCCTCACCAACAACCACGTCATCGAGGGCGCGACCTCGATCACGGTCACCGACGCGGGGAAGACCTACACCGCGACCGTCGTGGGCGACGACCCCACCGACGACATCGCGGTACTGCAACTGCAGGGAGCCAGTGGATTGGCGACGGCGAGGCTCGACACGACGCACTCGGTCAGCGAGGGCGAGGCGGTCACCGGAGTCGGGAACGCCGAGGGCGGCGGCACGCTCGTCGCCGCGACCGGCGAGGTGACGGGGCTCGACAAGACCATCACAACCGAGGCCGAGCAGTCGGCGGCATCCGAAACCCTGCACGGTCTCATCGAGACGGATGCCGCGATCGAGCCCGGTGATTCGGGCGGCCCCCTCTTCGACTCGTCGAACAAGGTGATCGGCATCGACACGGCGGCCTCGAGCAGCGGGGCGGCAGACGGATACGCGATTCCGATCACGACCGCGCTCGTCATCGCGAAGGAGATCGAAGCGGGCAATGCGGGCGGCAACATCAACATCGGCTACCCGGCCTTCCTGGGCATCGAGCTGGGCGAGACGGATGCCTCGGGCCTCGGCTCCGCGCAGGGCGACGCGTCCAGCGCGGGTGCTCAGATCGCCGGCGTCGTCGCGAACGGCCCCGCCGAGGAAGCGGGCCTCTCGGCCGGCGACGTGATCACGGCGATCGACGGCACGGCGGTCGACTCGGCCGACGCCCTGCAATCGGTGCTCACGGCCCACGCTCCGGGCGACGACGTGTCGCTGACCTGGACCGACACGGCGGGCCAGTCGCACACCGCGTTGGTCACCCTGACGCAGGGGCCGGCGGCCTAGGGCTCCGGTGCTGCGCGGTGCGGCGCGGTGCGGTGCAGTGGTGTGCGGTGCGCCGCTGCGCTCAGCGCCGGCCTTCGCAGCGGCCGCCTTCGGCGCTCACGGCGCGAGCAGACGGGCGACGCTCTCACGCAGCAGGGTTCGACGGGACTCATGGACCGACTCGGGCTCGTCGGCCGTCGCGGTGTAGACCTCGCTCGCCGCGGACCACGTCGATGCCATCGAGATGATCATGGTCAGCAGCGTGAAGGGGTCGCCCTGTCGAATGCGGCCCTCGGCCTGGGCTTCCGTGATGGCGGCGAGCTTCGCATCGTGGTCGCTGCCATCGAACCAGGTTCCGCTGCGGCGCCGCTCGAGCCGGACCCATGCGATCAGCCGCGTCAGCTCGGGGTGGCGCAGGTTCTCGTCGTAGACCTGCACGGCCCATTCCGGGATCCGCTCGACGTCGAACGGGATGGCTGCCGTCGTGCTCGTGACCCGGTCGGCGATGACCGCGTCGAAGAGGCCGTCTTTGCTGCCGAAGTAGCCGTAGAGCTGCGCCTTGTTGGTCTGAGCCGCAGCGGTGATGCGTTCGACGCGCGCGCCGGCGATGCCGAACTCGGCGAACTCGGCAGCCGCGGCGTCGAGAATGCGCCGGCTGGTGGCCGCGCCTTTCTTCGTTGCGGGTTTGACGGCTGTGACGGGCATGCATCGACTTTACAGACCGAACGGTTTGCTTTTCTGACTGCGCCGGGTTAGCGTCGAAACAAACCGAACAGTCTGTTTTGAGGAGCATCTATGCGAACCACCACCGCCTGGCAGAGCCGCGACACGTCGACCGGGCTCGAGCGGGCAGCCATTGAGCGCCGCGAGCTGCGTGCCGACGACATCGCGGTGCGCGTCGACTTCTGCGGCGTCTGCCACAGTGATCTGCACGCGCTCCACGGGCTCGTGGGCAAGCCGACGGACGGCCTCGTCCCTGGCCACGAGTTCACGGGCACCGTCAGCGAGCTGGGCTCGGCCGTGACGGGGTTCGCCGTGGGCGACCGCGTCGCCGTCGGCACGATCGTCGACTCGTGCGGCGAGTGCGCGATGTGCCGTGTGGGGCAGGAGAACTACTGCCTGAACGGCGTCGTCACGACCTACGGCGGTACCGACCGCATCGACGGCTCGACGACGATGGGTGGCTACAGCCGCGAGTACGTCGTGCGCGCCGACTTCGCCTACCCGCTGCCCGAGGGCCTGGATGCCGCTGCGGCGGCACCGCTCATGTGCGCCGGCATCACGGTCTGGGAGCCGCTGCGCGCGGCGGGTGTCGGCGCCGGCAGCCGGGTAGCGGTCGCGGGGCTCGGCGGCGTGGGCCACCTCGGTGTGAAGTTCGCGGCGGCGCTCGGCGCCGAGGTCACGGTGCTGAGCCGCACGCCTGGCAAGGGCGACGACGCGCGCGCACTGGGTGCGGTCGGGCTGCTCGACACCACCGACGAGGCGCAGCTGGCTCAGGCATCCGGTCGATTCGACTTCATCCTCGACACGATCTCGGCTCCGCACGACCTCGCCCCGCTCATCGGGCTGCTCGGTCTCGACGGAACGCTCAGTGTGGTCGGCTTGCCGATGCCTACGGAGGTGCCGCTCATGCTGCTGACCCGCGGTCGCCGGAAGCTGACGTCGTCGGGCACGGGCGGTCGCCGGGGAACGGCCGAGATGCTTGCGTTCGCCGCTGAGCACGGCATCACGGCGGATATCGAGCTGGTGCCGTCGGCCGAGGTCGCGACGGCGCTCGACCGGTTGGAGCGCGGCGACGTGCGCTACCGCTTCGTGCTCGACTTGGCCGATCTGGACGCACCCGCAACGGTCTGACTGCCCGCCCCGCACCCGCAACGGTCTGACCGGCCGCCCCGCGCCCGCATCCGCCTGACCGGCCACCCCGCGCCCGGCGCCGGGTTGTCTTCGTCGCCGGGTGGCGCTCCTCGTGGCGCCACCCGGTCCGGCGTCTCAGTCGTTGGGGGGTGCTCCGGGTGGTGCTCCGGATGGCGCGCCGGCTCTGATGCGCGTTGCGGCGCCGTCGCCGGTGGGCTGCCAGTCGAGGGCCTTTCCGGCGGCGGCGTAGCGGACTTCGGGGGTGCCGTTGCGCATTCTGATGTGCCAGGGGTCGCTGTCGATGTCGTGATGGTGATACCAGCACAGCAAGACGCCGTTGCACACGTCGGTCGGCCCGCCGTCTTTGTAGGGGACGACGTGGTGGACTTCGCACAACTGAGCGGGCACGGTGCAGCCGGGTATGAGGCAGGTGCCGCCGTCGCGCAGGGCGATGGCGCGGCGTTGCCGTTTGGTGAACCCGCGAACGTCACGGCCGAGCCGCAGCACGTCGCCGTCGGGGGCGAAAACGACCGTCTGGCTGCCGCCGGTGCAAGCGGCTTGTGCCGCTTCAGCGACGGGGACCGGCTCTGCTGTTCCGGCATAGAAGGCGAGCCCGGTGCCCGAATGGAGTTCTGCGACGGTGGTCGAGAGCCACACGGTGGGGTGGTCCCCGCCCATGTCGGGAGATTCCGCGGAGCGAGCCTGACTGGCGCACACGTCTCGCAGCAGGTCGGCGCGCTTCTGCCCGGCCGTGCGCTCGTCACTCGGCGCCCTCTCGCTTCCACCGTGGTTCGCGGGCTGGAACGCGACGGTCTTCTTCCCCTTCGGGTTCACGAACGCGTCGAACAGGCCCCGCACCACGGCAGCGTGCCCGGCGGGCAGCAGCCCGGACACCTTCGCGACACCGTCGACCGTGGGGCCGACCCAGAAGTACCGCTCTTTCATGGCCTTCTTCGCCGCGTCTTCCACCATGTGGACAGACAGTCGCGCGGCTGTCTCGGCGGCCCTCGCCTTCACCTCGTCTGCGTCCGCGGCCACCGCGAGTTCGACCAGCTCGGTCTGCGCGGTTGTGAGCTCCGCCGTATCAGCGGTGGCGGCGGCCCTCTTCAGCTCTCCGCTGATTGCTGCTGCGGCGTCTCGACCGATGCGACCGTCGAGCACGGCGGCCTCGACGGCAGGAAGCTGCTTCAGATCGGTGACCTGGGTGACGAGCTTCTGGGCCTCCTTGCCTGAGGACTTCGTCAGGTTCTGCAGGGCGGCCGCCGCGGTCTTGAATCCCAGGCGCTTCGCCAAGGAGCTGGGCGACTCGGGGTCGGAGCGCCGCTCCACCTCGCCGGCAACGGCAAGGTCGAGCGCGCCCAGGTGTCGGTGGGCCGCGGCAAGATCTTCCGCGAGCCGCACCAATTGCCCGTCGCTGAGGGTGGCAGGGTCGACCGGAAGTGCAGCGCTCAGGCGCGACAGCGCCCCGCATGCGGCGGACCCGACTTCTGACATGGAATGAGTATACGAGACTGGATTAGGAAAAGCCATAGCTACTATAGAACAGATATCCACAGGTCGATCACGTCTGCATACTTCTCCACAAGCGCAGCCGCAGGCACAGCCGCCCCCCGACGTCATCGCTGCGACTGTCGCCGACGCCGTCGCGCAGATCCTCGCCTCACCCCTGGGCTGATCGATCGGCCTTCGGAGCACCCCTCACGACGACGCGCTCCCAGGCATCCCATTGAAGATGCTGTCGTGACCTCCTTGATGACCATCGGCGACTTCGCGCGCGCGACCCGCCTGAGCGCCAAGGCGCTGCGGTTCTATCACCAGGTCGGCCTGCTCGAGCCCGCCGAGGTCGGCGCGGTCAACGGCTACCGGCTGTATGCGGCAGAGCAGATCGTCACCGCGCAGATCATCCGCCAGCTGCGCTCGCTCGAGGTTCCGGTCGACACGATCCGCGAGATCCTCCGAGTGGATGTCGCGGCGCGCAACGCACTGATCGCCGACCATCTCGAGCGGCTGGAGGCGCGGCTCGAGGCGACTCGCTCAGCGGTGCTGTCGCTGCGCGGGCTGCTCAGCGAGCCCTCCGCGGAACGACAGGTCGAGCACCGCAGCGTTCCCCCGATGCCCGTGCTGGCCATCCGCGAGCTGATCGAACTCAGCGAGCTCGGCCCGTGGTACGACGCGGCGATGAGCGAGCTGGATGCTGCGATCGACGCATGCGGCGCCGAAGCGGCCGGCCCGCGCGGCGGCATCTGGGACACCCGGCTCGTGCTCGACGAGCGCGGCGAGGCGACGGTGTTCACCCCGGTGGCGACTCTCGAGGGACTCGACGACGCGACGATCGGGCCGACTCGGGCGCGCGCCGAACTGCTGCCCGCCGTCGAACTGGCGATCGTCGCCCACCGCGGGCCCGACGCCACGATGGCGCAGACCTACGGGCGTCTGGGCGCGTACGTCGCCGAGCACGAGATGGGCGTCGACGGGCCGATCCGCGAGACCTACCTCGGCACAGTGACCGAGGTCGGCTGGCCGATCTTCCGCACCGCGCGTTGAGGCGGCCCTGTCGGCTTGACCTTCCCCTAACGGAAAGCGCGAGGCTCGGGCGATGAACGAATTCGCCCACGCCGCCGCCCACCCCTCGAACGCCGTCGCACCGGTGATCACGCGCTACTTCGACCTCATGGCCGGCACCGACAAAGCCGCGGTCATCGACGTGTTCGCGCCCGACGCCGTGGTCGCCGATGACGGTCGCCGCTATCGCGGCCGCGCCGAGATCCTCGGCTGGCTGACCGGCGCCGCCAGCGAGTTCACCTTCACCACCACGCGGGTATCGGCCGAGCAGACCGGCGAGACCGCGCTCGTCGTGAATGTTCTCGAAGGCGACTTCCCCGGCGGTCGCGTCGAGCTGCGCTACGCGTTCGAGCTGACGCCCGACGGACTGATCCGCGCCCTGAGCATCACGGTCTGACGGCCGTCAGTACCGCAGCCGCAACCCACGCGGCGTCTCGCTGAAACCGGCCGCCGCCAGGGCCTCGCCCAGCGAGGTTCCGAGCACGAACGCCCCGTTCGCCGACTCGATCGCGAGCCGGTCGGTGCCGCCACGGCGCACGAGCTGCGCCACTGCTGCCGCCGCTGCGCCCAGCACAGCGGGCTCGTCGCTGAACGCGAGCACCGTCTTCCCACCGCGCTCGATGTACAGCACGAGTGCGCCGTCCACCAGTGAGACGAGCGCCCCGGCCTTGCGGCCCGCGCGATGGCCTGAGACGCCCTCGGCGGTCATCGGCGGATCGGGCCACGGCAGCGCCGCGCCATACGGGTTCGCGGGGTCGGTCGCCGCCAGCGCCACCGCGTTCAATGGGGGCTCGGCCGTGGCATCCGCCGTGAATCCGCGCAGGCGGTCGACGGTTGGCGAGCTCGCGAACTGCGCCGCGCCGAGCGTCTCGATGAAGTAGCCACGGCGCACGTGGCCCGTCTGCTCGAACTCGGCCAGCACGCGGTAGGCGAGCGCGAAGCCGCCGGGCTGGCCCTCGTTCTGCACCGACCCGCGCGTCACCACTCCGTAGCGGTCGAGCAGGTTCTCGGCTGCGGCGTGTGCGCGCAGTGTCGGGTCGGCGGCGCCGAGAGGCAGCAGCGACCACCGCCCGGCCACGGTCGGCGGCCCGGTGCGCGTCGGCACGTTCGGCCGCACGACGCCGGGGCCGCCTGAGGCGCCCTGCCCGCCGCCCAGCGAGCCCGCGAGCTGCATGCGGCCACCGCGGAACACGCGCGTGCGCGGCGCCCGCGCCGGCCGCCGATGAGCGGCCTTGCTGCCGGTCAGCGCACGCACAGGGGCGAGGGTGTCGTTCGTCACAAGACCCGCCCACACGAGATCCCACAGTGCGGTCTCGAGCGCGGCGTCGTCCTGCGAGCCGACCGCGTCGGAGAGCTGCCGGAAGAAGAACCCGCCGCCCGCGCCCAGCGTCGCGAGCACCTCGCGCTGCAGCTCGTCGGTCTCGAACTCCATCGGCTCGGCGAGCGTCAGCGGCGCGCTCTCGGCGAGGTGGAAGCTGAGCCAGCCGTCGCGACCCGGAATCGTGCCAGCACCGGCCCAGATCACCTCGCCGCTCGCCGTCAGCTCGTCGAGCATGACGGGCGCATAGTCGGCGACGCGCGCGGGCAGGATCAGCGATTCCCACGCGGATGCCGGCGCGCGCACACCCGCCAGCTGCTCGATGACGGATGCCACCCCGTCGACGCCCTTCAGCGTGCCGGTTCCGACGTGCTGCCACTCGGGCAGGAACCGCGCGAACGCCGACGGCTCGACCGGCTCGACCTCGTGCCGCAGCGCCGCGAGCGAGAGCCGTCGCAGCCGGCGCAGCACGTCGGCGTCGCACCACTCGGCACCGGTCGCGTGCGGGCGGAACTCGCCCTCGACCACGCGTCGCTCATGCGACAGCCGGCGCAGCGTGTCGGTGATGACCGCGGTGCCGAGCCCGAACCGCGCGGCGACCTCGTCCGCGGCGAACGGCCCATGCGTGCGGGCGTAGCGGCCGACGAGGTCGCCCAGCGGGTCGGCGACCGGCTCGATGAACGCCGTCGGCACGCCGATCGGCAGGGGCACCCCGATGGCGTCGCGCAGGCGCGGGGCATCCTCGATGGCGGCGACCCGCTCGATGCCCGCAATCGATACGCGCAGTGCGCGCTTGGCCGCGACGAGCTCGGCGACAGCGGCCTCGGCCTCGTCACCCGACCCCGCGAACCGCGCCGCGAGCTCGTCGAGCGACAGCGGCCCGAGCACGCGCAGCAGGTCGGCGACGCCCTCGACGCCGCGCGCATGCCGCTCTTCGGGCAGCCGCTGCAGCTCGCTCTCGACGCGCGAGATCACCGCCGGGTCGAGCAGCTCGCGCAGCTCGGAGCGCCCGAGCAGCTGCGAGAGCAGCTCGGTGTCGACGGTAAGAGCCGCGGCGCGTCGCTCGGCGAGTGGCGAGTCGCCCTCGTACATGAACGCGGCGATGTAGCCGAACAGCAGCGTCGACGCGAACGGCGACGGCTTCTCGCTCGTCGTCTCGACGATGCGGATCTTCCGCTGCTCGATGCGCCGCGCCACCGCCGCGAGGGCGGGCAGGTCGTAGACGTCCTGCAGGCACTCGCGCATCGTCTCGAGGATGATCGGGAACTGCGGGTACTTGTGGGCGACCTCGAGCAATTGCGCCGAGCGCATGCGCTGCTGCCAGAGCGGGTTGCGCCGCCCCGGGTCGTACCGCGGGAACAGCAGCGCGCGCTGCGCGGCTTCGCGGAACCGCGCGGCGAACAGCGCAGAGCCGCCGACCTCTTCCGTCACGATCGCCTCGAGCTCGTCGGGCGCGAAGACGAACAGCTCGGCGCCCGGCGGCTCGGCGTCGGAGTCGGGCAGCCGCACGATGATGCCGTCGTCGGCGGCCAGCACCGCCCCCTCGAGCCCGAGGCTCTCGCGCACGCGCCGCCCGACCGCGAGCGCCCAGGGCGCATGCACCATCTGCCCATAGGGCGAGTGCAGCACGATGCGCCAGTCGCCCAGCTCGTCGCGGAAGCGCTCGACGACGAGCGTGCGGTCGGTCGGCAGGTGCCCTGTCGCCGTCTTCTGGTCGTCGAGATAGGTCAAGAGGTTTCGGGATGCCCGTTCGTCCAGTCCGTCGCCGGCGAGCCGCGCCACGGCATCCGCGGCGTCGCTCGCGCCCAGCTCGCGCACGAACCCGCCGAGTGCCTCGCCCAGCTCGGCCGGGCGCCCGATGCCGTCGCCGTGCCAGAACGGCACGCGCCCCGGCTCGCCGTAGGCCGGGGTCACCATCACCCGGTCGTGCGTGATCTCGGCGATCTTCCAGCTCGTCGTTCCGAGCGCGAACACGTCGCCGACGCGCGACTCGTAGACCATCTCTTCGTCGAGCTCGCCCACGCGGCGCGGGGCCTTGTCTTCCGCCCCGGCGACCATGAACACCCCGAACAGCCCGCGGTCGGGGATCGTGCCCCCGCTCGTCACCGCCAGCCGGCCCGCGCCCGGGCGGGAGGTGAGGATGCCGCGCTCGCGGTCCCACACGAGGCGTGGGCGCAGCTCGCCGAACTCCTCGCTGGGGTAGCGCCCCGAGAGCAGGTCGAGCACGGCTTCGTATGCCCCGCGCGGCAGCGTCGCGAACGGCGCAGAGCGCCGCACCGTGTCGAACCAGCCGTCGACGTCGACCGGGCCGACCGAGACCGCCGCGACCGTCTGCTGGGCGAGGATGTCGAGCGGATTCTGCGGCACGCCGATCTTCTCGATGAGCCCCGCCCGCATGCGCTCGGTGGCCAGAGCCGACTGCACGAGGTCGGCGCGATGATTGGGGAAGAGGATGCCCTTCGACACCTCGCCCACCTGATGGCCCGCGCGGCCGATGCGCTGCAGCCCGCTCGCGATGCTCGGCGGAGCGGCGACCTGCACCACCAGGTCGACCTCGCCCATATCGATGCCGAGCTCGAGCGAGCTCGTCGCGACCACGCACCGCAGACGACCGGTCTTGAGGTCGTCTTCGATCGCGGCGCGCTGCTCTTTCGACACCGAGCCGTGGTGGGCGCGTGCCAGCACAGGCGCCTCGGTCGACACCCCACCGGTCGTTCCCGAACCGCCGACGAGCTGCGCAGGGAACGATGTCACGGGCTCTGGCTCGTACCCCAGTCGTTCCGCATAGAGCTCGTTGAGCCGCGCGGTCAGCCGCTCGGTCGTGCGCCGCCCGTTGGCGAACACGATCGTCGAGCGGTGGGCGAGCACCTCGTCGAGCACGGCCTCGTCGACGTGGGTCCAGATCGTGCCGCCCACTTTGTCTCCACCCGGAGCCGTCTGCAGCTCGCGCATGTCGTCGACCGGCACGACGACCCGCAGATCGAAGCGCTTCTGCGATTCGGGCGCGACGATCGTCGTCGGGGTCGTGCCTGAGAGGAACCGCGCCACCTCTTCGGGTGGCCGCACCGTCGCCGACAGCCCGACGCGCTGAGCGGGGCGCGCCAGCAGCTCGTCGAGCCGCTCGAGCGACACCGCGAGGTGCGCCCCGCGCTTGGTCGAGGCCACCGCGTGCACCTCGTCGACGATCACCGTCTCGACCTCGCGCAGGGTCTCGCGCGCACCGGAGGTGAGCATGAGATAGAGCGACTCGGGCGTGGTGATCAAGATCTCGGGGGGATGCCTGAGCAGACGCTGCCGCTCGCTCGAGGGCGTGTCGCCCGACCGCACCCCGACGCTCACCTCGGGTGGGTCGAGCCCGAGGCGCTTCGCGGTCTGCGCGATGCCCACGAGCGGGCTGCGCAGGTTGCGCTCGACGTCGACGCCGAGCGCTTTCAGCGGCGAGATGTAGAGCACCTTCGTCTTCGCAGTGCCGGCCCGCGAAGCATCCGTATGGCTCGAATCGCTCATCAATCGGTCGATCGCCCACAGGAACGCGGCCAGGGTCTTGCCGGACCCCGTCGGCGCGATCACGAGCGTGTTGCGGCCCGACGAGATCGCTTCCCAGGCGCCGAGCTGCGCGGCGGTCGGCGCGCTGAACGCCCCCGCGAACCACTGCCGGGTCGCGGCCGAGAAGCGCTCGAGCGTGTCGGTCATCGTCAGACATTCGATCACAGGGGTCCGACATCGGGCAGGGTGCGGTTCAAGGGCCGTATTGTCTCGGTATGGCAGTGCGTACCCCGGACCCGTACCCCGACGGCCGCCCTGAGGAAGAGGAGCCGCCGAGCTACGGCCCCGCATGGCTGAGCGACATCGAGCTCGAGCAGATCAGGCACCGTATGCCGATCCTCTACGTCGAGGCCGTTCCGGTGCACGTCGACGGGCTCGGTCGCGTCATCGACATCGGCCTGCTGCTGCGCGGCACGCCGCTCGGCGAGATCACGCGCACGATCGTCTCGGGCCGCGTGCTCTACGGCGAGACGCTGCGCGACGCGCTCTTCCGCCACCTCGAGAAGGACCTCGGGCCGATGGCGTTCCCGCAGCTGCCCGCCTCGCCCGTGCCGTTCATGATCGCGGAGTACTTCCCCGCTCCGAGCGAGACTCCGTTCGTCGACGAGCGCCAGCACGCCGTCTCGCTCGCCTACGTCGTCCCCGTGACCGGGACCACGGAGCCCCGGCAGGACGCCCTCGAGCTCACCTGGCTCACGCCCGCCGAGGCGGCATCCGATGCGGTTTGCAACGAGCTCGAAGGCGGCCGCGGCGCCCTCGTGCGAGCGGCGCTCGCCTCGGTCGGGGCCCTGCCCTAAGCGCCTCTGACGGCCGAGCGCACCATGCGGATCTCGTGCCCCGTGCCGAACGGCTCGCGGCTGCCGTCCGGCACGAACCCATTGCGACGGTAGAACGCCTGCGCGCGCGGATTCGGATCGGCGACCCGCAATACGGATGCCCGATCTTCCAGCACCGCGTCGAGAAGCCGTTGGCCCGCGCCGCTGCCGTGGTGCTCGGCGAGCAGGTAAAGGATGTAGAGCTCCCAATCCCGCGGCGGGCGCTCCCCCTGCGCCGGCCCGGCGGCAGCGATTCCGACGATCCGACCGCCGCGCTCGGCGACGGCTGAGCGCCATCCGTTCGCACTGTCCGCAAGCACGCTCGTCCACATCTGCTCGCGCCGTTCGACGAAGTCGGGCGCATCGAGCACCTCGTCCGATACCAGCCCGCGGTAGGTCTCCTGCCAGCCCAGCACATGCACGCGTGCCATGCCGGCGACATCGGCCTGCGTTGCAGCCCGCACGACGATCTCGCTCATGCGTCGACGCTAGCGGGTCGCATGTCTCCCTTTTCGTCCGCGTACGAATTGGGGCGATTCGCCCAATTCGTACGACGCGAAACAAGTGAGGTGCACGTCCTGCACGTCATGCCCGGGCCGCGCGTGCGCGCGTGCCGCGCGCACGCGGCCATACAGCGAGAAGTGCCGCGATGGGGCTCCGGTTGAACGGGACCGCCATCACAGCACTTCTCGGTGAGATGCGCAGCGCTTGGGGCGCGGTGAGCTATCGGCGTGGCGCGCTACGGTCGTGAGGCACGACGGGGAGCGCGAGAGCGCCCGGCAGCCGACCCGCCGACGTAACCGCCCTGGCCGCCGGTCGAGGTCGAGTAGCTGGTCGTCGAGCCGCCGCGCGTTGCGCCGTCACGGCGAGCGGATGCCTGACCACGGCCGCCCCGCGACGGCGACGCGCCCGCGCCGCGCGCCTGGCCGCTGCGCTGAGCCTGGCCGCCGCCCTGAGCCTGGCCGCCCTGGCCGCCGCGACCGCCGCGGCGCGAGCCGCCCTGGCGCTCGCCCTGCTGCGCACCGGCACCGGCACCGGCACCGCCAGCGCCCGCGCCACCCGCTCCGCCGCGCCGCGCACGCTTCCGCTGCGCGTTCGCGCCGGTCGAAGTGCCGCCCTGCGACTGGCCGCGCACGGGCGCCTCGGGCTTCACGTACGGAACGAGCGCGACCGGCGAGCCGACGAGCGAGAGCACCTGCGGTGAGGCATCCGTCACCTGCTCGAAATCGACCTTGATGGCGGCCTTGCGCAGCAGGTCGCGCAGGTCGCGGTGCTGCTCGGGCAGCGCGATCGTGACGACATCGCCGGCCGAGCCGGCGCGGGCGGTGCGGCCGGAGCGGTGCAGGTACGCCTTGTGCTCCATGGGCGGATCGACGTGCACGACGAGTTCGACGTCGTCGATGTGCACGCCGCGGGCCGCGACGTCGGTGGCGACCAGAACGCGGACGGAGCCGTCGTGGAAGGCCGCGAGGTTCCGGTCGCGGGCGTTCTGCGACAGGTTGCCGTGCAGGTCGACGGCAGGGATGCCGCCCTCGGTCAGCTTCTTCGCGAGCTTCTTGGCCTGGTGCTTGGTGCGCATGAAGAGGATGCGCTTGCCGGCACCGCGGGCGAGCGTGCGCACGAGCGCGTCCTTGCCCGCGGTCGACTCGACCGCGAAGACGTGGTGCGTCATGGCCGAGACGTGCGAGGTGGCCTCGTCGACCGAGTGCAGGATCTCGTCGCGCAGGTAGCGCTTCACGAGCTTGTCCACGCCGTTGTCGAGCGTGGCCGAGAACAGCATGTGCTGGCCGCCCTTGGGCGTCTTGTCGAGGATGCGGGTGACGACGGGCAGGAAGCCCAGGTCGGCCATGTGGTCGGCCTCGTCGAGGACCGTGATGCGGATGCCGTCGAGCGACAGCACCCCCTGCTTCAGCAGGTCGTCGAGGCGGCCCGGCGTCGCGACGATGATGTCGACGCCGGCGCGCAGCGCGTCCTCCTGTCGCTTCTGGCTGACGCCGCCGTAGATGACCGTCGTGGTGAGCCCGACGCTCTGCGCGAGCGGAGCGAGCGTGTTGTCGATCTGCGTCGCGAGTTCGCGGGTCGGCGCGAGCACGAGGCCGCGCGCCGTGCGGCCGCGCGCGGGCCGGCCGGAATTCGTGTCGGATGCCGCGCCCAGCCGTGCCGCAAGCGGAACCGAGAACGCGATGGTCTTGCCAGAGCCGGTCTTGCCGCGGCCGAGCACGTCGCGGCCCTTCAGCGAGTCGGGCAGCGTGGCGACCTGGATCGGGAACGCCTCGGTGCGGTCGGCCGCCGCGAGCGCGGAGACGATGGGGGCGGGCACGCCGAGTTCGGCGAAAGAAGTCATGAAGATGTATGCCTTTCGGGGCATAAGCCCGCGCACGCCAAGGTCGGCGCAGAAAGCGGGGAGGTTCGGTCGCACGCGGGCGGGTGCCAGCGCGGTGCGCCGTCTGAAAAGACTGAGGGTCGAATCACGACGCGGGTGCGGGCGAAGACTTCGCTCGCGACTGGTTCAGTCTAGGTGATGGAAGCTGTGCGGCCGGACGGCGGCCGCTTACGGCATCCGCTCGCCCACCGGAACCTCGACAGACAGCGTGTTGCTCGGCAGCGCGAGCGGGCAGGCCCACGCCGGGTCGTATGCGCACGAGGGGTTGTAGGCGAAGTTGAAGTCGAGCACGACGGTCGGCCTCCCCTCCGCTGGTCGAGTAGGTCGCTCTGCGTCTCCCTCCGCTGGTCGAGTAGCCCGCTCTGCGCCTCCCTCCGCTGGTCGAGTAGCCCGCGCGAAGCCGGGCGTATCGAGACCCCCTCCTCCCGCGGAGCCGCCGAGCCACGCCCCCTTCACGGTGTCCACGAGGTAGCGCCCGCCCCCATAGGTGCCGCCGGGCTTCCCGGCCAGCGCATCCTTGACGGGAATGAACAGCCCGCCGCCGTAGGACCGCAGCCGCCACACGTCGAGCGACCCGACGCCGGGCAGCACGGCCCGCCCGAGCAGCTCGAACGGAACGACCCCGTCGGTGCCGGTTTCGACGTCCCAGTGCCGCGGCTCGGCGGCCGGCTCGATCTCGACCTCGAACCGCCAGGCCGGGTCGTAGGGCGCGACGGGCACGCCGGTGAACGACTCCCGCTCCTCGGGCAGGATCGCCGAGGCCGGGTGCGTCGCCAGCATCCGGTCGCGGCTCAGCTTCCAGAACGCATGCGCCTCGGCCGGCCCGTCGCTCTCGGCCGCGAGTCGCGTGATCTCGTAGAGCTCAAAGGTGAGCCGGCGCCAGTCGAGGGTTTCGAGCGCAGTGCGGGCGGCATCCGTCATGCTCTCAGTCTGCCCCTGGGCGCCCGACTAGGCTGGAACGCATGCCCCAACCCCAGCCGGCCGAGCACACCCAGCAGAGCTACGAGGTGCGATTCGACTGGGGCATCGAGGGCCTGCGCAGCATCGCCCCGGGCGCCGGGGTGATCGTCTTCATCGACACGATCTCGTTCACGACGACCGTCGAGCTCGCCACGGGCCAGGGCCTCGAGATCGAGCCGTTCCCGAACCTCGACCGCGAGGCCGCCGCTGAGTACGCGGCCACGGTCGGCGCGAAGCTCGCCGCTCGCCGCGGCGACCCGGGTCTCTCACTGTCGCCGACGAGCATGACGGCCGAGAAGATCGCCGAGTTCGGCGCGCCGCGCGCGGTGGTGATCTCGCTGAACGGGTCGCGCGTGGCGGCGGATGCCGCAGGCTACGGCGTCCCCGTCGTGGCGGCCAACCTGCGCAACTTCTCGGCGGTCGCCCGCTGGGTGCTCGCCTACCAGCAGCAGCTCGGCCATCGCGCGACCGTCGCGGTCGTCGCCTCGGGCGAGCGCCGCGCCGACGACACCCTGCGGCCGGCCGTCGAAGATCAGCTCGCCGCCGGCGCGGTCATCGGCGCGCTCGCGGCCCAGGGCATCGACGCATGCTCGCCGGAAGCCGCCGTCGCCGCGGCGTCCTTCGACGCCATGCGAGGGGCGGTTCGCCATCTGCTCACGGCATCCGTCAGCGCCCGCGAGCTCGCAGCGGTCGGCCAGCTCGACGACGTCAGGATCGCCGCGCAGCTCGATGTCTCGCAGACCGTGCCGGTCATGCGCGACGGCGTCTTCCGCGCCGAGCCGATACCGGAATAGCGCACGCGGCGCAGTGGTTCGCGCAGGCATGAAAGCACTTCTGGGAGACACCGTCATCGCCGAGGCCCCCGAAGAGGACCTCATCCGCATCGAGGGGAACTGGTACTTCCCGCCGGCATCCGTCAACGAGCAGTACCTGAGCACCAGCCCGACGCCCTACACCTGCCCGTGGAAGGGAGAGTGCCAGTACTTCACCGTCACCGTCGACGGTCAGGCATACCCCGACCGGGCGTGGAGCTACCCGACCCCGTACCCGACGGCCTTCGACCGCGTCGGCAAGGACTTCTCGAACTACGTCGCGTTCTGGAAGGACGTCACCGTCGTCGACTAGTTCCCGTTCCGGACAAATGCGCGCGCTGCCGCGGGCGCGTTTGTCCGGAAAGGGAACAGGTTCACAGCGCGTCGACGAGCGCCTGAGCGAGCGGATGCCACGGCCGAGACGCCGGCCCCGAGAGCACGAGCCGGCGCGGCCGCGGCTTCACGAGCGGCTTCATGACGAGGTCGCCCGGCAGCATGCCGCGACCGAGCGACGGCACGATCGCGACCCCCATGCCCTGCTCGACCATGCGGAACAGCGTGCTCATCTCGCGCACGCGGTGCGAGAACGCGTACTCGAGCCCCTCGTCCTCGTGCATGCGCTTGACGTGCCCCTCGCACCCGCCGGTCGACACGATCAGCCCGTCGACGGCCAGCTCCGCGAGCGGAATCCCCTCGAGCTCCGCCAGCGGATGGTCGCAGCGCACGACCGCGGCGAACTCGTCGGTCGCGACAAGCTTGCCGCCGGCGGGCTGGGGCGACGGCTCGACCAGGATCGCCGCCTCGACGACCCCAGCCTCGAGCCACTCGGGCATCTCGTCGTCGTCGCCCTCGTAGATCTGCACGTCGACATTGGGCAGCTTGGCCGCCCACAGCGGCAGCAGCTCGGGCAGCAGACCCTGGCACACGGTCGCGACGGCGCCGAGGCGCACGACGCCGGCGAGCGTGCCGTCCTGCTTGACCGCGCTCTCGAGGGCGGCGACGGATGCCAACGCCGCACGCGCATGGTCGAGAACCCGCCTGCCCAGAACGGTCAGGGTGACGCCCCCGTCGCGCTGCAGCACCCGGCCGCCGACCTCGCGCTCGAGTCCGGAGACGGCGTGCGAGACGGCCGACTGGCTGATGCCGAGCTGCGCCGCGGCATCCGTGAACGACGCACGGTCGACGACCGTGACCAGCGCGCGCAGCTGCGGCAGAGTGACGCCCATAAGTACCCCTCATCTGGCGATGAAGCAGATTCATTTGCCTCATGGCGACGGATGCCTCGACGATAGGCCGCATGCAGGCAGCAGGCAACACCCGCGGGACCCTCGTGGCGTTCCTCGCGCTCGCGCTCGTGTGGGGCGCGAGCTTCCTCTTCATGAAGCTCGGGCTCGCGGGACTCGCGCCCGGCCAGGTCGTCATCGGGCGGGTCTGGTTCGGCGCTCTGACGCTCGCCGCCGTGATGCTGGTGACCCGGCGCCGGTGGCCGCGCGACCTGAAGCTCTGGGGCCACATGGTCGTCGTCGCGATCACGTTCGGTGTTGCGCCGTACGCGCTGTTCGCCTGGGCCGAGCAGACCGTGCCGAGCGGGCTCGCCAGCATCTACAACGCCACGACCCCGATCATGACCCTGCTGCTGACCCCGCTCCTGCTGCGGTCGGAGCGCCTCAGCAGGGCGCAGTCGGGCGGAGTGGTCATCGGCATCCTCGGGGTGCTCGTGCTGAGCGCGCCGTGGCAGCTGATCGGCTCGGCTGACCTCGCGGGCAGTCTGCCCGGGCAGATCGCCTGCCTCGGGGCGACGCTCTGCTACGGATTCTCGGGGCTGTATCTGCGCCGTTTCGTCTTCGGCAGGGGAGTGGAATCGCTCACGCTCTCGGCGATGGAGATCTGCCTCGCCGCGCCGCTCGCCCTGGTTCTTCTTCCCTTCGGCGGGCTCGACCCGATCGGGGTCAGCGCCCCTGTCGTCCTGTCGATCGCGGCCCTCGGTGTGCTCGGAACCGGCATCGCATACATCTGGTACTACCGCGTGCTCGGCGAGTGGGGCGCCGCCCGCGCCTCGACGGTCACCTATCTCGCGCCGGTCGTCGGCGTCGTGCTCGGGGTGCTGGTCCTCGGCGAGACGGTGCAGTGGTACGAGCCCGTCGGCGGTCTCGTCGTCATCGCCGGCATCATCGCGAGCCAGCGCGGACTCCGCCTCAGGCGGGCACGGACTCTCAGCGCGCCTGCGCGGCTGCCTTCCGCACCGCCGCCGAGATCTCGCGCCGAGTCCAGCTGATCAGGAACGCCCGCGAGAACGAGCGGGAGCACTTCCCGCAGGACAGGTCGCGCGCGGGCCGGCGGTGCCGGTAGTGCACGTGCCCGTTGGGGCAGGTGCCGACCCAGGGCGCGAGCTCGGTCGGCGTCGGCCCGTCGTGCGTGCGGCCGCCGACGTAGCCGATCGAGGCGGCCGTCCGCTTCCACAGCGCCCCGTGCCCGGCGGCCGGCCCCGCCAGCGCGTGCGCGACCTCGTGCAGCAGCGTCTGGTGCACGTCGTCGTCGGGCCAGCTCGCGGCGAGGTAGCGAGAGACAGAAATCCGTTTGTGCGTGTAGTCGCACAGCCCCGCGCGCTTCTTCGCGTTGTCGAACGCGAACGTCCACGAGGGGTCGAGATGCAGGGCGATGAGTGCGTTCGCCCAGACGCTCACCCGAGAGAGTTCAGCCATGCGGTGAGGCTAGAACAAAGGTACGACATTGGATTCGAGGCGGCGCTTCGCCGTCTCGAGGGCGAACTGGGCCGACTCGATCTGGTCGGCCGGCGCGCCCGCTTCGGTGCGCAGCCGCAGCGACTCGGTGAAGTCGGCGACCGCCGCCTCGTCGTCGCCCTCGTCGAACAGCACCTTGCCGCGGTGCTGCAGCCCGAAGGCCTCGAGCTCGTGCCACTCGTGGGTGCGCGCCTCTTCGATGCAGGCGGTGAGCTCGCTGACGGCCTCGTCGTAGCGGCCCTGGTACTGCAGCACCTGCGCCCGGATCATCCGCGGGCGCTGCAGCGAGCGTCGATCGCCCGTGAACCGCGCCAGGCGGTACGCCTCGTTCGCGACATCCAGCGCATCGTCGAGCGAGCCGCCGACCTTGAGCAGCCACGCCTTCTCGCACAGCGCATCGCGGCTGCGCAGCTCGCCGAGCTCGGCCAGGCGGCGGCCGACCTCGACCAGGTCCACGCGCTCACGAAGTGTTTCAGGGTCGTAGCCGAGGATGATGCTGCTCACGCGGGCAGGCTAACCACGCAGGCTGCGCGAGCGCGGCATGCCACGCGCTACTTTCCCGGCTTCACCTGGAAGATCGAGCGGGCCGGCGGGGGCGACGGCGTCGCGGTCGCGTCGGTCACGATCAGGCCGCCGCGCGCGAAGTCCTCGAAGTCTGAGCCGAGCACCGCGACGGCGGGGTGCGGCCCTGCCGCCATCAGCCGCGGCAGCCACTTCTCGGGCAGCGGCGCCGCCGACCCGACGAGCACGAAGTTGCCGAACCGGCGGCCCTTCACGACCTGCGCCTCGGCGAGCACCGCGGCGTGCGGCAGCACCTGCGCGAGCGTCGCCGCCTGCGAGCGCGCGAAGCGCACGGGTGGCCCGTCGGCGATGTTCACGAGCATGACGCCGCCCGGCGCGAGCAGACGGGCCGCCTCGGTGTAGAACTCCCGGCTCGTCACGTGCGCGGGCGTGCGCGCCCCAGAGAAGATGTCGACGACCACGAGGTCGGCGGCGCCCACGAGGCCTGCCGGCAGCTTGGCCAGCATCTCGCGCGCGTCGCCGTAGCGCACCCGCACGTCGGCGCCGCGCGGCAGCGGCAGCACCGATCGCACCAGCTCGACGAGGTTCTGCTCGAGCTCGATGACCTGCTGGCGGCTGCCGGGCCGGGTCGCCGCGACGTACCGCGGCAGCGTCATCGCCCCCGCGCCCAGGTGCACGGCGGTGATCGGCTGCCCGGGGTCACCGATCAGATCGATGACGTTCCCCATGCGCTGGATGTACTCGAAGAACAGCTGCGTCGGGTCGTCCAGGTTGACGTGCGACTGCGGCGTGCCGTCGACGACGAGCTCGTAGGCGCCTGGCACGAAGCGATCGGGCTCGATCACGGCGCGATACCCGGAGTGCTTCAGGATCACTGAGCGGTCATCTGTCACAGCATCCATTTAAGGCGAGCGGATGCCCCGCCCGGGCATCCGCTCAGCGAATGAGCACGTCGTGGATGACCTTGAGGTGCTCGGCCAGCAGCTTCTCGAAGCGATCGGCGTCGCGGTCGGCGATCGCGTCGAGCAGCGCCTGGTGGGCCCCGACCACGTCCTCCGCGACCACGTCGGTGGGAACGGAGGAGCGCGCCATGCGCACCTGGCGGTCGTAGAGCGTGGCGTAGAACTGGATGATCAGGGCGTTCTCGCTCGCGGCGATCAGGGCGGAGTGGAAGTCGGCGTCGGCGAGCGCGTAGCCGGCGAGGTTCCGGTCGGCGATCCGGTCCTTCTGCAGCTGGATGTTCTCGCGCAGCTGCGCGACGAGCCGCTCGGTGCGCTCTTCACTGGCGACGACCGTGCGCACGGCGTGCGTCTCGAGCATGTTGCGGGCGTCGACCACGTCGCGCGCCTCGCTGCGGGCGATCGGGGTGATCATGGCGCCGCGCTTCGGGTAGAGCTTCATGAGGCCCTCGGCCTGCAGGCGCAGGAACGCCTCGCGCACCGGCGTGCGGCTGATGTTGAGGCGGTCGGCGACCTCGCCCTCGCTGATGAGGTCGCCGCCGGCGAGCTCGCTGCTCAGGATGCGGGACTTGACGTCTTCGTACGCGCGATCGCCCGCGGCGACAGGATTCTTCTCAGGCATACACACAATGATAGATACAACTCCTGCATCTGTCATGCGCGATCTCCACCCGTGTCTCCACCCTGGGGTGGTGGGCGCGCCCCCGGCGGGTCGGAAGCATTGCTGTCATGAACCTGAACCTTCAATACGTCTTCGACGCGGTGCTCGGCCTCGCCGTCATCGTGTGGATCTGCTACCGCCAGATGACCTGGCGCGTCGTCGACCCCGCCCGCATGTGGCGCGGCCCCCTCATCTTCGGCATCGTCGGCGCGGGCCTCATCGTCACCGGTTCGAAGGCCGTGACCCTCACCGCCGTCGACATCGCACTGCTCGCGGTCGAGTTGGTGATCTCGCTCGGCGTCGGCGCCGCCATGGGCGCGATCGCGCACTTCCGCCTGCTGAGCCGTGAGCGCGCCGCCGCCTACGAAGAGCGCCGTCGCCCCTCGCGCAACGGCGGGGCGCTGCCCCCACTCGAATACGAGAGCCGCACGAGCTGGGTCGGTGTGGCGCTCTGGGTCGTGCTCATCGCCGTGCGCGTCGGGCTCGAGATCTTCGCCAGGCACCTCGGTGCCGAGGCCACGGCCTCGACCGGCGTCATCCTGCTGGTGCTCGCCGCCAACCGCGCCGCCCGCGTCGGCGTGCTCGCCTGGCGCCTCGATCAGCACCGCCAGAGCATCACTGCCCGCCCGCTGGCCGAGTAGGCCCCGCGAAGCCGCCGTATCGAGACCCCTTCCCGACCAGCCAAGATTGCGATGATGAACCTCGCCGACCGCCGCCCGCTGCCCCTGGCTCTCAACGCCGTCGGCATGGTGGCGGTCGCGTGGGCGTCGTTCGGGGGAACGGCCATCCCGCGCAGCGGCTGGCTGATCGTCGCGACCGTGCTCGCTCTGCTGACGTGGGCGATCGTCGTCCTGCTGCAGGGCGGCTTCGTCGGGCCGCCGCGGCGGCTTGCGGCGCTGCGCCGGGTGCGGCGCGCGGCAACCGTGATCGGAGTGGTCGCGGCGTCGCTGACGGTCGCGCCGAGCAACGGCGTGCACCTCGCCCCGCTCGCGATCCTGATCGTCCTCGCCGTGTCGGACGAGAGCGAGCCGATCTGGTTCGGCGCCGCACTCTCGGCGCTCTCGTTCGTGCTCACGCCGATCGGCGCGCTCACCGCAGGGCTCGGCGCGGCGGCACTGCTGGGTTATCTCGCGAGCAACCTGATCTGGCTGCTCATCGGCATCTCACGCAGGCAGGCCCGCACCGCCGCACGTCAGAGCCGCGAGCTCGCCGAGCAGCAGGCGGCCCGGTACGAGCAGGAGGCACGGGCGGCCGCGCTCGCCGCGCGCGAGGCCGTGGCCCGCGACATCCACGACGTCCTCGCGCACAGCCTCGGGGGCCTCGTGATCCAGCTCGATGCGGCAGAGGCGCTGCTCGAGTCCGGGCGCACCGCCGACGCGCAGGCGAAGGTCGCGCAGGCGCGCGCGCTCGCCGCGGAGGGGCTGGCGGATGCCCGCCGGGCGGTCGCCGCCCTGCGGTCGCCCGACGACGGGGTCGTCGAAGCGTCCTCGGCCGACCTCGCGGGCGCCGCCGAGCGGCTGCTGCGCGCGCACCGCGAGCTCGGGGGAGCGGCCGCGGCGCGCGTCGAGCTCGGCGGGGCGCCCGAGCCTCTGGCCCCGCTCGTCGCCAACGCCTTCGAGCGCGCCCTGCAGGAGGCCCTCAGCAATGCGCGCCGTCATGCGCCGGGCCAGCCGGTCGCGGTCGAGCTGGTGGCGCGCGGCGACCGGCTCGAGCTCACGGTGTCG
Source organism: Gryllotalpicola kribbensis (assembly GCF_039538245.1). Lineage (NCBI taxonomy): Bacteria > Bacillati > Actinomycetota > Actinomycetes > Micrococcales > Microbacteriaceae > Gryllotalpicola > Gryllotalpicola kribbensis. The sequence goes on along the minus strand of NZ_BAABBX010000015.1, from coordinate 169,766 downwards.
AACGGGCTCGCGGCGGCGAGTGCGAAGTCGGACGCCGGCGGCGGCCACGGGCTCACCGGCATGGCGGAGCGGTTCGCGCAGCTGCCCGGCGGCCGCGTGACCGCGGGGGAACGCGACGGCCGTTTCGTGGTGTCGGCGACGGCGTCTCTTGCGAGAGGCTGAAGCCTGTGGCATCCGATCTCATCCGCGTGCTCGTCGCCGACGACCAGGCCATCGTGCGCGACGGGCTCGTGACGGTGCTTGAGCTGCTGCCCGATCTCGAGGTGGTCGGCGAGGCGGCGAGCGGCCTCGACGCGGTCAGGCTCGCCGCCGAGCTCGCGCCTGACGTCGTGCTGATGGACTTGAGGATGCCCGAGCTCGACGGCGCCGCTGCCACCGAGCGGGTCCTCGCCCAGAACCCCGAGGTCGCTGTGCTCGTGCTCACGACCTACGCCGACGACGCCTCCATCGTCTCCGCGCTCAAGGCGGGCGCGCGCGGCTACCTCACGAAGGACGCGGGGCGCGCCGAGCTCGCCGCCGCCGTGCGCGCGGTCGCGCGGGGCCAGACGACGCTTGCGCCCGAGGTCGGCGCGAAGCTCATCGGCTCGTTCACCAGCGCGGGGCCGGCCGCTGACGAGCGCCGCGAGGCGCCGCGTCTCGACGGGTCGCTGCTCGTCGAGAGGTTCCCGACCCTCACATCACGCGAGGCCGAGGTGCTGGCCGAGATCGCGCGCGGGCGCAGCAACCCCGAGATCGCGCAGCGGTTCTTCGTGAGCGTGGCGACCGTCAAGACGCACGTGAACTCGCTGTTCGCGAAGCTCGGCGTGCAGACGCGGGCGCAGGCGATCGCGCTCGCGCTCGGCTCGGCGGCGCCGGGCAGCACGGGGGAGGGGCGGTGAGGATGCCCGAGCTGCGCCCCTATCGCCCGGACGACCGCGACGACGTCTACCGCGTCTGCCTGCTCACGGGTGACAGCGGCCGCGACGCGACGGGGAAGTTCAGCGACGACACGCTGCTCGGCGACATCTACGCGGGTCCCTATGTCGCGCTCGAGCCCGAGCTCGCGACCGTCGTCGACGTCGGCGGCCGGGTGGCGGGGTACCTGCTCGCCGCGGCCGACACCGCGAGCTTCGTCGAGAGGTACCGCAGTGAGTGGCTGCCGGGCTTCGCCGCGCGGCATCCCCTGCCCGCCCGCATCGACTCGGCCGAGGACCGGCTGGTGGAGCTCGGGCACCACCCGGAGAGGATGATCGGCCCCGACCAGGGCCGCTACCCCGCGCACCTGCACATCGACCTGCTGCCCGAGCTGCAGCGTCAGGGCATGGGGCGCGCGCTCATGCGCCGGCTGCTCGGGCAGCTGCGCGAGCGGGGGATCCCCGGCGTGCAGCTCGGCGTCGGCCCCGAGAACCACGCGGCGCAAGCCTTCTACGCGCGGCTCGGGTTCCGCCCGCTCGCGGGCCCGTACGTGCTCGCGCTGGATTCGACCGCCGAGCTCTGAACCCGGGCCGGGTCGTCGCGTTTCGGGCTCAGCGCGCCGCATGAGCCGCATTCGCGACGACCGGGGATGCCTGCGAACCGGGCATGCTTGAGGGGTGAGCAGCACCGAGCTTCCCGACCTGCCGTTCCTCGACGCCGCCGTCGGCGAGCTGTTCGCGCCGCGCATCGCCGACGGGGTGGCGCCGGGGTCGGTCGTGGCCGTCTTCGACCGCAGCGGCGAGCTGGTGCGCTCGTGGGGCTTCGGCCTCGACCGGCTCGATGAGGGCGGTGCCGCCCCCGACGCAGACACCGCCTTCAGAGTCGCGAGCTGCACGAAGAGCTTCACAGCGGCGGCCACTCTGCTGCTGCGCGACCGCGGGGCGCTCGTGCTCGATCAGCCGATCACCGACTTCGTCCCCGAGTTCCGCTTCTCCGACGGCTTCCCCGAGGCGCCGTCACTGCGCCAGCTGCTCTCGATGTCGGGCGGCCTCGCGACCGACGACCCGTGGGCCGACCGGCAGGAGGGCCTCAGCGAGGTCGAGTTCCGCGCGGTGCTCGCCGCGGGCACGCCGCGCGACAGCACCCCCGGAACGACCTTCCGCTACTCGAACCTCGGCTACGCCCTGCTCGGCCAGGCGATCGCGCAGGCATCGGGGTCGACCTTCATCGACTTCGTCACGGCCGAACTGCTCGCACCGCTCGGCCTCACCGCCACGGGGTTCACGGTCGCCGGCCGCTCGGGCCGCACCGCCGTCGGGCATCGTCGTGACGCGCACGGCGCATGGCACGCGCTGCCGTATTCCGGCCCAGGGGCGTTCTCGCCCATCGGCGGTGTCGTGACCACCGCGCGCGACCTCGCCCGCTGGGCCGCGTGGCTCGCGCGTGCCCTCGAGGGGACGCAGCCGCGGGGCGAGGCGACGCGGCGCGCGGCCCAGGCCGCCTCGGAAACCAAGGGGGCCCCGGAAGGCGTCGAGGTCCTGCGCGCCGCGAGCCGCCGCGAGCTGCAGCAGGTGCAGCGCACGATCCCCACGGCACGCGCCGGGGTCGAGGAGCACGGCTACGGCTTCGGCCTCATGGTCGAGAAGGGCACGGCGATCGGCCACACGGTCGGGCACTCCGGCGGCTACCCGGGCTTCAGCGCCCATGTGCGCTGGAACGCGCCGGGCGGCTTCGGCGTCGTCGCCTTCGAGAACGCCACCTATGCCGGCGTCAGCGTTCCCGTGACCGCCCTCGTCGATCTGCTCATCGCCGAGGGCGGGGTGACCGCCCCGCGGCCCGAGCCCTGGCCCGAGACGGTCGCGCTCGCGCGCGCCGCCGATCGCCTGATCGACGCATGGGCGGCGGATGCCCCGAGCGAGGCGCTCGCGGAAGAGATCCTGTCGGCCAACGTCGCCGCCGACGTGCCGATCGCCGAGCGCGCCGAGCTGGTGCGCGGCCTGGGGATCGTCGCCGCGGGCGAGGAGCCGCGGCTCGAGGCATCCGCGTCGCCCGCGTCGGTGTCGTGGCTGCGTGAGGCGGCCGACGGGCCCGTGCGCGTGCGCATCTCGCTCGCTCCCGTGGCCCCCGCACGCATCCAGACGCTGGCGATCGCACGCGAGAATCCGGGGGAATAAGCCGGAATGACGCGGACTTATACCCCTTGAAGCAATTCGAGTCAAGAATCGGGTGGACACGGCGACGCGCCGCACCATATACTTGACCTTTGCGCTCCCTCTAACGTCATGCCTTCATATTGCGGTCGGCACTGCGTGACCAAAGCGTGCTCCGGGCAGTCCCACCTTATCGGCGGGGCGAGTCAGATAGAGCAGCTGAAACGCGGGGAGTTCTCGTCCAGACCGTCAGTAACTTGAGGCCCAATTCGCGATGGGCCTTCGGAGGTTATTTCCTTGGCTGCTGCTCGCAACGCATCGACCACCAACCCGAAGAACGGACGAGACCACTCTCGTCTTTCGTTCGCCAAGATCACCGACACCCTGACCGTTCCTGACCTGCTGGCTCTCCAGACCGAGAGCTTCGACTGGCTGGTCGGCAACGACGCGTGGAAGGCCCGTGTGGCCGAAGGCCTCGCGCAGGGTCGTCAGGATCTTCCTACCCGCACCGGCCTCGAGGAGATCTTCGAGGAGATCTCGCCCATCGAGGACCTGGGCGAGACCATGCAGCTCTCGTTCACGAACCCGTTCCTCGAGGAGCGGAAGTACTCGATCGACGAGTGCAAGGAGAAGGGCAAGACCTACTCGGCCCCCCTCTACGTCGAGGCCGAGTTCATGAACCACCAGACCGGTGAGATCAAGACCCAGACGGTCTTCATGGGCGACTTCCCGCTCATGACCGACAAGGGCACGTTCATCATCAACGGCACCGAGCGTGTCGTCGTGTCGCAGCTGGTCCGCTCGCCGGGCGTCTACTTCGAGCGCACGCCCGAGAAGACCTCCGACAAGGACATCTACAGCGCCCGCATCATCCCGAGCCGCGGCGCGTGGCTCGAGTTCGAGATCGACAAGCGCGACCAGGTCGGCGTGCGCATCGACCGCAAGCGCAAGCAGTCGGTCACCGTGTTCCTCAAGGCCCTGGGGATGACCAGCGAGGAGATCCTCGAGGAGTTCAAGGGCTTCGAGTCGATCGCCGCCACCCTCGAGAAGGACGCCATCCTCACCAAGGAGGAGGCGCTCAAGGACATCTACCGGAAGCTCCGTCCGGGCGAGCAGGTGGCCGCCGAGGCCGCCCGTGCGCTCCTCGACAACTTCTACTTCAACCCGAAGCGCTACGACCTCGCCAAGGTCGGCCGTTACAAGATCAACCGCAAGCTCGGCCTCGACAAGCCGCTGACCGACTCGGTCCTGACCGTCGAGGACGTCGTTCGCACGATCAAGTACCTGGTGTCGCTGCACTCGGGCGAGACCGAGTTCGACGGCATCCGCGACGGCCAGCCGGTCAAGGTGCGCCTCGACGTCGACGACATCGACCACTTCGGCAACCGCCGCATCCGCGCCGTGGGCGAGCTGATCCAGAACCAGGTCCGCACCGGCCTGTCGCGCATGGAGCGCGTCGTGCGCGAGCGCATGACCACGCAGGACATCGAGGCGATCACCCCGCAGACCCTGATCAACGTGCGCCCCGTCGTGGCCGCGATCAAGGAGTTCTTCGGCACCTCGCAGCTCTCGCAGTTCATGGACCAGAACAACCCGCTCGCCGGGCTCACCCACAAGCGCCGCCTGTCGGCGCTCGGCCCCGGCGGCCTCTCGCGTGAGCGCGCCGGTGTCGAGGTCCGCGACGTGCACCCGTCGCACTACGGCCGCATGTGCCCCATCGAGACGCCTGAGGGCCCGAACATCGGTCTGATCGGCTCGCTCGCGTCGTTCGCGCGGATCAACTCGTTCGGCTTCATCGAGACGCCGTACCGCAAGATCGTCGACGGCAAGGTCACCGACCAGGTCGACTACCTCACCGCCGCGGAAGAGGACGAGTTCATCATCGCCCAGGCCAACGCGCCGCTGAAGGCCGACGGCTCGTTCGCCGAGGAGCGCGTGCTCGCACGTGAGGTCGGCGGCGAGGTCGACCTGATCCCCGCCGAGCAGGTCGACTACATGGACGTCTCGCCGCGCCAGATGGTGTCGGTCGCGACCTCCCTCATCCCGTTCCTCGAGCACGACGCCGCGAACCGCGCCCTGATGGGTGCGAACATGCAGCGTCAGGCCGTGCCGCTGCTGCGCTCCGAGAGCCCGGTCGTCGGCACCGGTATGGAGGGCTTCGCCGCGATCGACGCGGGTGACGTGGTCACCGCTGAGAAGGCCGGCGTCGTCACCGAGGTGTCGGCCGACGTCGTCACCGTGCAGCTCGACGAGGGCGGCACGCAGGACTACTACCTGCGCAAGTTCGACCGCTCGAACCAGGGCACGAGCTACAACCACCGTGTGATCGTCAACGCGGGCGACCGCGTCGAGGTCGGCGAGGTCATCGCCGACGGCCCGGCGACCGAGAACGGCGAGCTCGCGCTCGGCAAGAACCTGCTCGTCGCGTTCATGCCGTGGGAGGGCTACAACTACGAGGACGCGATCATCCTCAGCCAGAACCTCGTGAAGGACGACACCCTCTCCTCGATCCACATCGAGGAGTACGAGGTGGATGCCCGTGACACGAAGCTCGGCAAGGAGGAGATCACCCGCGACCTGCCGAACGTCAGCCAGGAGCTGCTGGCCGACCTCGACGAGCGCGGCATCGTCCGCATCGGCGCAGAGGTCCGCCCCGGCGACATCCTCGTCGGCAAGGTCACGCCGAAGGGCGAGACCGAGCTCTCCGCCGAGGAGCGCCTGCTGCGCGCCATCTTCAACGAGAAGAGCCGCGAGGTGCGCGACACCTCGCTGAAGGTTCCCCACGGCGAAGAGGGCACGATCATCGGCGTCAAGGTGTTCGACGCGCAGGACGGCGACGACGAGCTCGGCTCGGGCGTCAACCAGCGCGTGGTCGTCTACATTGCCCAGAAGCGCAAGATCACCGCGGGTGACAAGCTCGCCGGCCGCCACGGCAACAAGGGCGTCATCTCGACGATCCTTCCCGTCGAGGACATGCCGTTCCTCGCGGACGGCACGCCGGTCGACGTCGTGCTCAACCCCCTCGGCATCCCCGGTCGCATGAACTTCGGCCAGGTGCTCGAGACGCACCTCGGCTGGGTCGCGAAGACCGGTTGGAAGATCGAGGGCGACCCCGAGTGGGCCAAGGGCCTGCCGCCCGAGGCGCGCGAGGTGGCTCCGAACACGAAGCTCGCGACGCCCGTGTTCGACGGCGCCTCTGAAGAGGAGATCTCGGGTCTGCTCGACTCGACTCTCGTCACCCGCGACGGCGAGCGCCTGATCGGCTCCTCGGGCAAGACGGTCCTGTTCGACGGCCGCTCCGGCGAGCCGTTCCCTGACCCGGTGTCGGTCGGCTACATGTACATCCTGAAGCTGCACCACCTGGTCGACGACAAGATCCACGCCCGCTCGACCGGCCCCTACTCGATGATCACGCAGCAGCCGCTGGGTGGTAAGGCGCAGTTCGGTGGCCAGCGCTTCGGTGAGATGGAGGTGTGGGCGCTCGAGGCATACGGCGCGGCATACGCCCTGCAGGAGCTGCTCACCATCAAGTCCGACGACATCCTCGGCCGCGTCAAGGTGTACGAGGCGATCGTCAAGGGCGAGAACATCCAGGAGCCCGGCATCCCCGAGTCCTTCAAGGTCCTCATCAAGGAGATGCAGTCGCTGTGCCTGAACGTCGAGGTGCTGTCGGCAGACGGCACCGCGGTCAGCCTGCGCGACACCGACGACGAGGCCTTCCGCGCTGCGGAAGAGCTCGGCATCAACATCTCCGCCCGCTTCGAGTCCTCTTCGATCGAAGAGATCTGAAGCCAGGCCGATAACAGAGAACTTTTCTAAGTAGGAGAGAAATTGCTCGACGCAACTACCTTTGACGAGCTTCGCATCGGCCTTGCTACCGCTGAGGACATCCGCAAGTGGTCCTACGGTGAGGTCAAGAAGCCCGAGACCATCAACTACCGCACCCTCAAGCCCGAGAAGGACGGTCTGTTCGGTGAGCAGATCTTCGGCCCGTCCCGCGACTGGGAGTGCGCCTGCGGCAAGTACAAGCGTGTCCGCTTCAAGGGCATCGTCTGTGAGCGCTGCGGCGTTGAGGTCACCAAGTCGTCCGTGCGCCGTGAGCGCATGGGCCACATCGAGCTCGCCGCCCCGGTGACGCACATCTGGTACTTCAAGGGTGTGCCCAGCCGCCTCGGCTACCTGCTCGACATGGCGCCGAAGGACCTCGAGAAGGTCATCTACTTCGCGGCATACATGGTCATCTTCGTCGACGAGGACGGGCGTCACGCCGACCTGCCCGGTCTCGAGAACGAGCTCCGTCTCGAGCTGAAGACGCTGGGCGACCAGCGCGACGCAGCCGTGGCCGACCGCCTCGGCCGCCTCGAGGCCGACCTCGCGGCCCTTGAGGCCGAGGGCGCCAAGGCCGACCAGAAGAAGAAGGTCAAGGACGGCGCCGAGAAGGAGATGGCGCAGCTGCGCAAGTCCTTCGACGAGGACATCGCTCGTCTCGAGCGCGTCTGGGAGTCGTTCCGCACGCTGAAGGTCGGCGACCTCAAGCCCGAGGACGCCGACTTCAACGAGCTCGTCGACCGCTACGGCCTCTACTTCGAGGCCCACATGGGTGCTGAGGCGATCAAGCGTCGCCTGCAGGACTTCGACCTGGAGGCCGAGGCCGAGACGCTGCGCGAGCAGATCGCCACGGGCAAGGGCCAGAAGAAGATCCGCGCGATCAAGCGCCTGCGTGTCGTCAACTCGTTCCTCGCCACCGGCAACTCGCCGGCCGCGATGGTGCTCGACGTCGTGCCGGTCATCCCGCCCGAGCTTCGCCCGATGGTCCAGCTCGACGGCGGCCGCTTCGCGACCTCCGACCTGAACGACCTGTACCGCCGCGTGATCAACCGCAACAACCGCCTGCGCCGTCTGCTCGACCTCGGTGCCCCCGAGATCATCGTGAACAACGAGAAGCGGATGCTGCAGGAGGCCGTCGACGCGCTGTTCGACAACGGCCGCCGCGGTCGCCCCGTCACCGGCACCGGCAACCGCGCCCTCAAGTCCCTCAGCGACATGCTGAAGGGAAAGCAGGGTCGCTTCCGCCAGAACCTGCTCGGCAAGCGCGTCGACTACTCGGGCCGCTCGGTCATCATCGTCGGCCCGACGCTGAAGCTGCACCAGTGCGGTCTGCCCAAGCAGATGGCGCTCGAGCTGTTCAAGCCGTTCGTGATCAAGCGCCTGATCGACCTGGGCCACGCCCAGAACATCAAGGCGGCCAAGCGCATGGTCGAGCGTTCGCGCCCGCAGGTCTGGGACGTCCTCGAGGAGATCATCCGCGAGCGCCCCGTGCTGCTGAACCGTGCGCCCACGCTGCACCGTCTCGGCATCCAGGCCTTCGAGCCGCTGCTCGTCGAGGGCAAGGCCATCCAGCTGCACCCGCTCGTGTGTGCCGCGTTCAACGCGGACTTCGACGGCGACCAGATGGCCGTGCACCTGCCGCTGTCGGTCGAGGCCCAGGCCGAGGCCCGCATCCTGATGCTCGCCTCGAACAACATCCTGAAGCCCTCCGACGGCCGCCCGGTCACCCTGCCCGCGCAGGACATGATCATCGGTCTGCACCACCTGACCACCGTCAAGGAGGGTGCGCTCGGTGAGGGCCGCGCGTTCTCGTCGGTCGCCGAGGCGATCCTCGCGAAGGACCAGGGCACGCTCGACCTCAACGCCAAGGTGAAGCTCCGTCTCACGGACCTCTACCTCGACGAGGAGACCGCGCCCGAGGGCTTCGTGCAGGGCTCGACCGCGACGATCGAGACCACGCTGGGCCGCGCGCTCTTCAACGAGGCGCTTCCCGCGGACTACCCGTACGTCGAGGCCGTCGCCGACAAGGGCCGCATCTCGCAGCTGGTCAACGACCTCGCCGAGCGGTACCCGAAGGTCGAGGTCGCGGCGACGCTCGACCGCGTCAAGGACGCCGGCTTCTACTGGGCGACCCGCTCGGGCGTCACGGTGGCCATGTCCGACGTGTCGACTCCTCCCCAGAAGAAGGAGATCATCGCCAAGTACGAGAAGCAGGCCGCCAAGGTCCAGAGCGAGTACGACCGCGGTCTCACCACCGACAACGAGCGCCGTCTCGAGCTTGTCAACATCTGGACCAAGGCGACCGAAGAGGTCGCGGCGGCCATGCGCGACAACTTCGAGAAGGACAACACCATCTACCGCATGGTGAGCTCCGGCGCCCGTGGTAACTGGCTGCAGATCCGTAACATCGCGGGTCTTCTCGGCCTGGTGACGAACCCGAAGGGTGAGACCATCGCGCGCCCGATCCTCTCGAGCTACCGCGAGGGCCTGACCGTTGCCGAGTACTTCATCAACACCCACGGTGCTCGTAAGGGTCTGTCCGACACCGCTCTGCGCACCGCCGACTCGGGTTACCTGACCCGTCGTCTGGTGGATGTCTCGCAGGACGTCATCATCCGCGAGGACGACTGCGGTACGAACAAGGGCCTCGACCTCGCGATCGCGGCGAACAACGCCGAGGGCGTGCTCACCCGCGACCCGAACGTCGAGAACTCGGTGTTCGGCCGCACCCTGGCCGTCGACGCGGTCGGTGCCGACGGCACCGTCGTGGCCGAGGCGGGCTCCGACGTGGGCGACGTGCTCATCGACAAGCTCGTCGAGGCCGGCGTCGAGCGCATCAAGGTGCGCTCGGTCCTGACCTGCGAGTCGTCGGTCGGCGTCTGCGCGAAGTGCTACGGCCGCTCGCTGGCCACCGGCAAGCTCGTCGACATCGGCGAGGCCGTCGGCATCATCGCGGCGCAGTCCATCGGTGAGCCCGGCACCCAGCTGACGATGCGTACCTTCCACCAGGGCGGTACCACCGGTGCTGACGACATCACGCAGGGTCTGCCCCGTGTGCAGGAGCTCTTCGAGGCGCGTACCCCGAAGGGTTCGTCGCCCATCGCAGAGGCCGCGGGCACGATCAAGATCGAGGAGACGGAGAAGAGCCGCAAGGTCATCCTCACGCCCGACAACGGCGATGAGCCGCACGTCTACCCGGTCCTGAAGCGCTCGACCCTCCGCGTCGAGGACGGCCAGCACGTCGAGCTCGGCGAGCAGCTGATCATCGGCTCGGTCGACCCGAAGGAGGTGCTGCGCGTCATGGGCGTCCGTGCCGTGCAGGAGCACCTCGTCGGCGGCGTGCAGGGCGTCTACCGCTCGCAGGGTGTGCCGATCCACGACAAGCACATCGAGGTCATCGTTCGCCAGATGCTGCGCAAGGTCACCGTCGTCGAGCACGGCGAGACCGAGCTGCTGCCCGGCGAGTTGGTCGACCGCTCGCGCTTCGTCGAGGTCAACCGCGCCGCGGTGGCCGAGGGCAAGAAGCCCGCGGCCGCCCGCCAGGAGGTCATGGGTATCACCAAGGCCTCGCTCGCGACCGAGTCGTGGCTGTCGGCGGCCTCCTTCCAGGAGACCACCCGCGTGCTCACGCAGGCCGCCATGGAGGGCAAGAGCGACCCGCTGATCGGCCTGAAGGAGAACGTCATCATCGGAAAGCTGATCCCGGCCGGCACCGGCCTCGGTCGCTACCGCAACGTGACGGTCGACGCGACGGAGGAGGCGAAGGCGGAGCGCTACCCGAACCGCATCTTCTCCGACGACTCGGTGTTCGACGAGAACTCGCTGTCCTTCGTGGACTTCGACTCCTTCTCGAGCGACGACTACACGCCCGGCACCTACAACTAGTAGCAGCCAGTGCGACAGGAAGGCCCCCGCTTCGGCGGGGGCCTTCTCGCGTCCGAGGGGCACGGGGAGGTGCGCCCCGCGCGCACGCGAACCCACCGCATAGGCTGGCCGCGTGAACACGACCGTCGAGCAGAGCGTCCGCGCGCTTCTCGACGAGCGGCTCGCGCTCGGCGGGTTCTCGGGTGCAGCGGTCGCGGTGAGCGTGGACGGAGAGACCGTCGTCGAGCTCGAAGTCGGCGTGAAGGCATCCGTCGACGCGAACGGAGACAGGGTCGGGGCGGATGCCGGCGAGCCGGTCACCCGCGACACCCGGTTCGACCTGGCATCCGTCACCAAGCTCGCGAGCGCCCACACGATCCTCTCGCTCGTCAGAGACGGCGCGCTCGACCTCGACGAGCCGCTGGGGGTGAAGCTGCCGGCCTACCGGGCCGGCGCCAAGAAGCAGGTCACGCTGCGCCATCTGCTGACGCACACGAGCGGTCTGCCGGCCAGCTGGCACGGCTGGGAGCAGCCCCTGCTCGACCACCTCGCCCACCGCCCGGCCGATGCGCCGCCGCTCGCGGCGACCCCCTTCGACGATCGCGAGGCCCTGCTCGCGGGGCTGCTCGAGACGCCGCTCGCCTCCGCCCCCGGCGAGCACTTCCGCTACTCCGACGCCGGCTACAACACGGCCATGGCCCTCGCAGAGTCGGTGACGGGCGTGCCGTGGGAGCGGCTCGTGACCGAGCGCACCCTGCGGCCGCTGGGCCTCGAGGCCGACCTCGCCTTCGGTGCTCCGGCCGAGGCATCCGTCGCCACCGAGTACGACACGCGCTTCGGCCGCGGCCTGCTGCGCGGCGTCGTGCACGACGAGACCGCCTGGGTGTTCGGCGGCCGCGGCGCGAGCGCGGGGCTGTTCGGCACGGCCGCCGGCCTGCTGGCGCTGGCCGAGGCGCTGCGCGTCGGCGGCGGCGAGATCCTGGGCGAGTGGATGTGGGCGCCGCAGCTCGGCCGCATGCTGGGCGCCGGCCGCGAGCGCGACACCCCGTCGGGCTACGACCACAGCCTCGGCCCGCGCATCGGCCAGCTCAACATGATGGGCCGCAACGGCTGGAACGTGCGCGGTCACACCGGGTTCACCGGCACGTCGCTGCAGACCGACCGCGACGCCGGCATCAGCATCGCCCTGCTGACCAACCGCGTGCACCCGAGCCGGCACGGCGCCGGAATCTCGGGTCTGCGCGGCATGCTTGCGGACGCGGTCTACGTGGCGACCGGCCGCGCCGACCCGGAAGCGATGAAGAACCCGCTGCCGCCCGAGCTGTGGTGACCGGGAATCGGCGTACGAGCCGCGTGTGACACCTTCGGGGGCGCAGCGGGCGATACCACATCTTGCCTCGGTTATCGTTGTTGCACGCGCCTGAGAGGAGGGGGAGATCCGGATGGCTCATCGGCCGCCGTCGCAGCCCCCCGTACTCTCGGGTTACGACTACAGGTTCCCGCTCGGCACCGGCGGGTTCGCCGACGTGTTCCTCTACGAGCAGGACATGCCGCGCCGCTCGGTGGCCGTGAAGGTGCTGCTCGCGAACCTCGTCGACTCCGACGTGCTGCGGATGTTCAACGCAGAGGCAGACGTGATGGCGAAGCTGAGCCCGCACCCCTCTATCCTCACCGTGCACGCCGCGAGCATCTCGGCCGACGGCCGCCCCTACCTCGTCATGGAGTACTGCCCGTCGCCGCTCATCCGCCGCGACGAGAACGGCGTGAGTGAGCGCGTCGCCGTCGACCGCGCCCTGCACGTCGCGATCAAGATGGCGAGCGCGCTCGAGACGGCGCACCGCGCGGGCGTGCTGCACCGCGACATCAAGCCGTCGAACATCCTGCTCACCGCGTTCGGCGCCCCCGTGCTCGGCGACTTCGGCATCGCGACCAGCCTCGCGAGCAGCCATCACGAAGAGGTCTTCGCGATGAGCGTGCCGTGGAGCGCCCCCGAGGTGCTCAACGAGACGACAACGGGCACGGTCACGAGCGAGGTCTGGTCGCTGGCGGCGACGGTCTACACCCTGCTGGCCGGCCACGCGCCGTTCGAGAAGCCCGACAAGAGCGAGAACTCGCGCGCCAAGCAGCGCATGCGCATCATCCGCGAGCGCCCCCGCACGCTCCCCGACGACGTTCCCGACCAGGTGCAGCGCGTCCTGATGAAAGCGATGTCGAAGTCGCCGGATGCCCGCCAGCAGAGCATGCTCGCGCTCGCCCGCGAGCTGCAGCAGGCTCAGACCGACCTCGGGCTCCCGATCACCCCCCTCGAGCTCGCCGTCGACGAATGGGCGCCGCAGTCGCGCCCCGAGGACTTCGGGAACACGGGCGTGCGCGGCGCCGTCGTCTCGACCGTCCCGGTCGAGAGCAATCGCACCCGCAGGCAGGCCCATGTGGGCCGCATGGAGACCGGCGGCAACACGATCGTCGCCTCTCGCGGTGAGGCCGTCACCGAGCGGGCACGGCTCAGCGCCGCCGGCGTGGCGGGCATCGTGGGCGGCGCGATCGCCGTCGCCGTCGTCGGGGCGGCGATCTGGCTGGTGTATTCGGGGGTCTTGTAAGTGGCAGCCCCCGGCGGGCGGCGGGCGCGATGGAGCGTCACGCTGCGCAGTACGTGGTTCAAGGTCGGCGCGGCCGTCGTGGCCGCCGGCGCCCTCGTCGCGGGCGCCTTCGCGGCCGGCGGCTACGACGTCGCGCAGACGAAGGTCGACGACAGCTCGGTCTGGGCGCTGCAGACGGGGCAGGGCGAGCGCTACGCGCGCGTTGACACGGCCCTCGGCGAGCTCGACACGGTGAAGAGCGTCACGAGCCCGAGCGACCTGGTGCAGTCGAGCGGCCACGTGCTCCTCTACTCGCAGAGCGATGCGAAGGTGGCATCCGTCGATCTCGCGCAGCCCGCCGCCTACACGGCGACCTCGTCGGGCTTCAGCGACACGCCCGCGGGCACGGTGTCGGTCGTGCACACGGGCGACTACGTGGCGTACCTGTCGAACACGGGCGCGGTGCGCGCCGGCCGCATCGAGGACGGCACCAAGACGCCGCAGACGGTGACGTCGCCGGGGAAGGGCGGCACGCGCGCGTTCAGCGCCGACACGGTCGCGATCGGAACCGACGGCGTGCTGTATGCCTACTCGCACACGACGCATGCGGTGCTGCGCTACGACATCACGACCGGCAGGACACTGGGCACGGATGCCGTCGCGACGGGCCCCGATCGACCTGGCGCGACCATCACCGCCGTGGGCGACACGTGGGCGCTGCTCGCACCAGGTGGCGCGCGCCTGTGGATCCGAGGGGTGCGCGGCGCGCTGCCGACCTCGCTCAGCGGCAAGCCGGTGCTGCAGCAGCCGTCGGCGAAGCGGGCGGTCGTGGTCGTTGCCGACGCGAGCCGGCTCGTCTCGTTCCAGCTGAAGAACGGAACGCGCACCCGGCTCGCAGACCAGCTCAGCGGCACTCCGGCCGCTCCCGCCTGGCAGGGATCGACGCTGTATGCCGCGTGGGTGCCCACCGGCGGCGGGCAGGGCACGCTCTGGACCGGGCGCCCCGGGCTCTCGGGCGAGCTGCGCGCGAAGACCGCGAAGCTCGACTACGCGGGCAAGACGCTGCGCGCGGCGGCGACGCCGGTGTTCCGCGGCAACGGCAGCTCAGAGATCCTGAACGACACCACGAGCGGGTGGATCTGGTCGGTGCCCTCCGGCAAGATCGTGCAGGGCTCGCAGAACTGGGATCTCAACCAGAAGGATGTCACTGCTCCAGACCCGCAGAACAAGCCGACCGAGCGCGAGACGAACCCCGAGCCGCCCGTGGCCGTCGACGACGCCTTCGGGGTGCGCGCCGGCTCGCTCGTCTCGCTGCCCGTGATGCTGAACGATTCCGACCCCAACGGCGACGTGATCTCGATCGTGCCGGGGTCGCTCACCGGCCTCGATCCGGGCTTCGGCACGGCATCCATCGCGAACAACGCCCAAGCTGTGACGGTTCAGGTGAAGCCGGGCGCGACGGGAACCGCGACGTTCCAGTACACCGTGACCGACGGCACGGCGGGCGGCGGCGGCCTCAAGTCGAAGCCGGCCACGGTGACCCTCACCGTGAGCCCGGCAGGGGCGAACCGGGCGCCCGCGTGGTGCAACAACGACCGCAACTGCCTCTACAAGTGGCCGAGCGGCGTCAGCGTCGCGCCGGGCGGGTCGGTCAAGGTCCCTGTGCTGCGCGGCTGGGTCGACCCCGACGGCGACCCGATGTTCGCGCAGTCGACGGCGACGGGCACCGATTACACGGTCAGCGTCTCGCCCGACGGCACCGTCGTGTTCCAGGCGCTCGCGACCGCGCAGCCGAGGACGGTGCCGATTCCCGTGACGATCTCCGACGTCAACGGCGCCACGGCCGAGAAGGACCTGCAGATCACGATCACGGCGCAGCCGACGCTCCAGGTCGAGAACTTCGGGCTCATGACGGCCGCCGGCGTGCCCCTCACCGTCGATCCGAGCTCGCACATCCGCGGCGCGAAGGGCACGCCGCGCATCACGAGTGCCACCCTCGCGACCTCGAACCTCGCCGATTCCGGTTCCGCGAACGGCGGCGGGGCCGACGCCGAGGCGACGGTGAACGTCGACAGCTCGGGCTCGACCTTCGACTTCACCGCGAAGCAGCCGGGCAGCTACCCGGTCACGATGACAGTGTCGGACTCGGCCACGAAGGCGACGGTCACCGGCACGGTGCGCATCACCGTCGTGCCGCCCGATCAGCCGCTGCTGTCCACCTCGCCCGTGACGGTGTTCGTGCGACCGCAGACAGACACCTCCGTCGACGTGTTCTCGGCCGTGCAGAACCCGACGGGCCGCGTGCTGCTCCTCAGCGACCCGAGCCCGAAGCCGGCCGACGGGGCCTCGCTCGATGTCGACGTCGTCGGCCAGTCGCAGCTGCGGGTGCGCGGCACGACGGGCACCGGCTCGCCGGGGCTGCTCGGCACGGTCGACTACACCGTGAGCGACGGCACGAACGCGCAGAACATGACCGTGGCGGGCGTCGCCACCGTGTACCTGCTGCCCGAGAAGTCGCCGACGCGGCCCGTGGCGATCAACGACTCGGTGACGGTGCGGGCCGGCGCGCAGGTCGACATCCCCGTGCTCGCCAACGATGTGGGGCCGAACGGCGACATCGTCGAGCTCGACCCCTCGAGCATCCAGAACGCCTCGCACCAGGGCCTCGCCTTCGCCTCGGGGCAGGTGCTGCGCTACCTCGCGCCTCAGACCTCGCCGGGGTCGACGCCCATCACGCTGCGCTACTCGGCCTACTCGGCGGGGAATCCGTCGGCGAAGTCCGAGGCCACGGTCAGCGTGACCATCCTCAGCAAGGACGGCGACCGGCCGCCGCAGCCGCAGACGCTGACGGGGCGCGTCACGGCGGGGGCATCCGTTCGCATCCCCTTCAACCCGTACGGCGTCGACCCCGACGGCGACATGGTCACGCTCGACCGCATCATGACGCAGCCCGACGACGGCACCGCGCAGATCTCGGCCGACGGCACCGCGATCGTCTTCACGGCCCTCGCCGACAGCCAGGGCCAGCAGAGCTTCACCTACCGCGTGCGCGACGCTCAGGGTGAGACGGGGCAGGCGACCGTCATGGTCGGTGTGCTGAATGCTCAGACCGACCCTGCGCCGGTGACCTTCAGCGACTACGTCCAGGTGCAGGCGGGGCAGGGGCACCAGGTCGTCGTGCAGCCCGCCTCGAACGACGTCGACCCCACCGGCGGCGAGCTGCAGCTCGTGAGCGTCACGCCCGACGCGCCGAAGGGAACCGCGGCGTACGAGCTGCTGCAGCAGCACATCGGCTCGCAGAACTCGTCGCGGGTCGTCATCACGTCGACCCCGCTCGCGCGCACGCTCACCTACACCTACTCGGTGAAGAACGCGCAGGGCGACGTGAGCGCGGGTCTCATCGTCGTCGATGTGGTCGTGGGGCACGTGCCCGACTACCCGATCGCGGTCGACACGGTCGTCGATGCGCAGAACCGCGGTCGTCTCGCCCAGGGCATTGATGTCGTGGCCGGCAAGGTCTCGTGGGGCTCGGGCGACATCGCGGGTCTCAAGCTGTCGCTCTACAAGAAGATCGACGGGGTTTCGGTCGACGGCGATGCGATCAAGGTGACGCACGTGCCGAGCGCCGGTCTGCTGGTTCCGTTCAAGCTGACGGGCGACGATTTCACGGGGCAGCCAGCGACGACCTACGGATTCCTGCGAGTTCCGGCCCTCGCCGACGTGATCCTCGCCCTCAAATCCGATGCGAAGCCGCTCAAGGTCGCCGAGGGCGGCACGAAGAGCGTCGACCTGCGGTCGATCGTGAGCATCCCGTCAGGCCAGGTGCTGAACGCGCAGAGCGGCGAGATCAAGACGACGAAGGTGCGCAAGAACGCCACCTGCTCGATCGACAGCCAGAACAACCTGACGTATGACGCAGGCGACGGCGCGCCGTGGACGGACGCGTGCCTCGCCCCGGTGCGCCTCGGCGGTCAGTCCGAGTACACGATGATCGCCGTGCCGGTGCAGGTGATCCCGAAGAAACCGCTGCCCGAGCTGCGGCCGGCGTCGCTGACCGTGAGCCCGGGGCAGGGCGCCGTGAAGTTCGACCTGCGTCAGATGACGACGTGGCTCGGCCACAGCGACTTGAGCGGCCTGGACTTCAACGTCGCGTACGGCGGCCACCTGTTCAGCGTGACACGGGGCGGTCAGACGATCTCCGTGCGCGCCAACGACACGGCTCAGCCGGGCCTGGAAGAGGTCGCGCAGGTCAGCATCCGCGGGTACAGCGGTGTGGGCACGACCGCCGACATCACCCTGAAGGTCGGCCCGGCGCCGAATACCCGCCCCGCGGGCGGCTCGGTCGCGCTCAGCTGCTCCGAGGCGCAGGGCAGCAGCTGCAGCACCACGGTCGTCGGCCTGCACGACGAGGTGAACGCATACCCCGGCACCCCGCTCAAGGTCGTCTCGGTCGCCGACACGGTGACCGGCTGCACCGGCGTGACCTTCGCCGTGTCAGACAGCCGCACCGTCTCTGCGCGTTGGGCGGCCGACAGCCCCGGCGGCCGGTGCACCGTGCCGTTCGACGTGCAGGACGCGCAGGGGAAGCGCAGCGCTTCCGGCGCCGAAGCGGGAACGCTGTCGTTCGAGCTGAAGGGGTATCCGGCAGCGCCGGCATCCGTCTCTCAGGTCGCGTTCTCAGGCGACAGCGTGACGCTCGCCGTTTCGCCCGGCGACGCCGCCAGTTCGTACCCGGCGCTCACGGGCTTCCACGTCTATGTCGACGGCCGCGCCTCGGTGAGCTGCGACGCCAACGGCGCCTGCCCGCCGGTGAAGGGGCTGAAGAACGGCGACCAGCACACCTTCCAGGTGAAGTCGGTGAACAGCGTTGGCGAATCGCGCACGGCGGTGCAGACCGCCGGTTGGGCGTTCGCGCAGCCCGTCATCGGCGGCGTGAGCGCGAAGCCCGTCTTCGACGGCAACATCACGACGGCGACGACGGGCGCCTTCGACCTGACGATTCCGAACACCGACAGCACGGCCTCGGCCTACACCGTGCAGTGGAGCGGCAATACCCAGACGGTGAATGTCGGCGGCGGCGACCACACGACGGTGCGGCTCTCGGCGGCCGCCGGCCAGCCGACCGAGGTCACGGTCACGCCCGTCAGCCGCTTCGATCAGCCGCCGGGCGACAGCGTCGGCGCCAGCCCGACTTCGACCTCGGTGACCCCCGCCGGCCTGCCATCGGTCAACGGTGGAGGCGGCCTCACGGCGACCGACGACTCCATCACGGTGACCTCGCCCGCTCAAGGTGTGCGCAACGGCAGCGACAAGTCCGACGCCTACGTCTACATCGCGGTGCCGGCGGGTGCCGCGCCCCAGTGCTCGAACTCGGGCGGCAGTGCGACCATCGACACCTCACTTCCGCAGGGTGGCCGTATCGGAGACGGAACCACGATCCACTCCCTGAATCAGTTCCAGCGCTACGAAGTGTTCGTCTGCTATACGAACCAGTACGGCGTTGCCATGGGCGACCTCGGCCAGCAGATCGTGTGGGACCAGTCGAACGCGCCGACGCCGAGTGACTGCAACTACGACATCACGAAGCAGAGCGCAACTTTGCCCGATTTCGAGTACGGCCGCGATGGAAAGCCGGACTGCGGCAGCGGCTCGCAGCAGGGTGTCTACAGCCTGCAGATCACGGGCAGCGACCAGGACGAGTTCGGCGCCCAGCCGAGCTTCACCGCGCGCTATTGCGCCTTCGGCGGGAATGACTTCTGCGGTGCGCCCAAGCAGGTGGCCGCAGCCGATGGTTCGGCGCCTTATCAGCTCAGGGTGAGCGCGGTCGCGGCTATGTGCACGGCGCAGCAGAGCACCGACCAGGGCACGGGACAGACGGTGACCACACTGACGGGCAAGATCACGATGCAGGGGCAGGGAGTCGGTCAGGCATCCATCGGAATCGTGGCCTACACCTACGTCATGCCCGGCGCTACGACGCCCACCGCGGGGCAGGGCAACGGCGTCGACGCGACGGTCACGCTGCCGCCCGGAGCGACCCAATTTCGGGTGACGGACTACCGGATCAACCTGCCCCAGGGTTTCGGCGATCCGTATGCGGGCGGTCCTGTGTCGCCCGACCCCAGCTGCAACTGAGAGACACGAGAGAAGGCGAGAGCACAGCAATGGCGATCAGCTCTGAGCAGGCGACCTGGTTCCAATCCACGTTCCAGGCGCTGGCGGACAATGTCGAGCAGGTGGTGCTCGGCAAGCGTCACGTCATCGAGCTCGCGTTCACCGCGATGGTGAGCGAAGGCCATCTGCTGCTCGAAGACCTGCCGGGCACGGGCAAGACGCGCCTTGCGCGCGCGATGTCCGAGACGGTGCACGGCACCTCGACGCGCATCCAGTTCACGCCCGATCTGCTGCCGGGGGATGTCACGGGCATCACCGTCTACGACCAGAAGAACGGCGAGTTCGAGTTCCACGCGGGCCCCATCTTCGCGAACGTCGTGCTCGCCGACGAGATCAACCGCGCGAGCCCGAAGACCCAGTCGGCGCTGCTCGAGGCGATGGAAGAGGGCAAGGTCACGATCGACGGCGTCACCCGCTCGACCGGCGCGCCGTTCCTTGTCATCGCGACCCAGAACCCGATCGAGCAGGCCGGCACCTACCCTCTGCCCGAGGCGCAGCTCGACCGCTTCATGATCAAGACGAGCCTCGGCTACCCCGACCTCGCCGCGACCGTGCGCATCCTCGAGGCGACGAGCGAGGTGCCGCACGAGCTGAACCCGGTGATCACGCCGCAGGCGCTCGTCGGCATGTCGACCATCGCGCGCGCGGTGCACGCCGACCCGGTGATCTTCGACTACATCGGCCGCATCGTCGAGGCGACCCGCACGGCGTCGCAGACCCGGGTCGGCGTCTCGGTGCGCGGCGCCCGCGCCCTCACCAAGGCGGCGAAGACCTGGGCGGCCGGCCAGGGCCGCGGCTACGTGAACGTCGACGACGTGAAGTCGCTCGCCGTGCCGACCCTCGCGCACCGCCTCGTGCTCGACCCCGAGGCCGAGTTCGACGGCGTCACCCCCGAGGCCGTCATCGGCCAGATCCTGCTCGACGTCGTGCCGCCGGTGAGGAGCACCGTGGCGTGACCTTCGACTCGACCGGCAGCAGCGGCGCCACCGTCACCGGCACCGGAACCACCACGCACTTCGTCTCGGAGTCGTGGAGCGCCCGCACGCGCTTCGCCGTGTGGGCGGTGCGCTCCGGGCGCGAGATCCAGACGGCGGCGAACACCGCCTGGTCGCGGGTCTCCGGCACCGTCACGCCGGTCGGCTGGCTCGCCCTCGCCTGCGCGCTCGTGCTGTTGCCCGTCGGTCTCGCCCTCGGCTGGATGGAGTTCATCGTCGCCGGCCTGATCGCCGTGACGATCCTGATCATCGCCGTGCCGTTCCTGGCCGGCTCGCTCGCATATCAGGTGGGCTTCAGCCTTCCGGTCGAGCGCGTCGTGGCGGGGTCCGAGGTGGTCGGCACGCTCACCGTGACGAACACGTCGCGGCGCATCGCGCTGCCGAGCCGCATCGACGTGCCGATCGGCAGTGGGCTGACGGATGTCTGGGTGCCGCTGCTGCGCCAGGGGCACACCCACGGCGAGGACCTCATCGTGCCCGCCTACCGCCGGGGCATCATCGACATCGGCCCCGTCACGACCGTGCGCACCGACCCGCTCGGAACGCTCAAGCGCGAGGCGGCCTGGGCCGACGTGCACCGGCTGTTCGTGCACCCGAAGACCGTGGCGGTGCCGTCGACCAGCTCGGGTTTCGTGCGCGACCTCGAGGGCACGCCGAGTCGCGACGTCGTCGCCGAGGACATCGCCTTCCACCAGATCCGCGAGTACCAGCCCGGCGACGGGCGCCGTCACGTGCACTGGAAGTCCACGGCGAAGACCGGGCGGCTCATGGTGCGCCAGTTCGAAGAGACCCGCCGGGCGCGTCTCGCCCTCGTGCTCGGCATGCACGAGGACGAGTTCGCGACCGACGACGAATACGAGCTCGCCGTCAGCATCGTCGGCTCCCTCGGCATCCGCGCCGTGCGCGACGGGCGCCAGATCGCGGTGGTCGCGAGCGATCAGATCCTCGACGTGGCGAAGAACTCGGTGCGCGCCATCCGCTCGCTCTCCGTCCTCACACCGACCGCGCTGCTCGACGATCTCTCGACGGTCGAGCGCTCGCCCTCGGCGATGCCGTTCGAAGAGGTCTGCACCCTGGCGGCGCGAGCCATGAGCGACCTGTCGATCGCGTTCGTCGTGTGCGGATCGTCGGTCGACCGCACTCGCCTCATGCAGCTGCCGCTGCGCTTCGACCCCGGCGTGCAGGTGGTGGCGATCGTCGCCGACCCCGAGGCGCGGCCGGGCTACGGCCGCCTCGGCGAGGTCGGCGTGCTGACGATCCCGCTGCTCGAGGACTTCCGGTCGATGCTGCGGAGGGCCGCCTGATGGCCGCGCGGCGCCGGCGCTCCACGCGCCCCGATGCGGCGCTGATCGTCGACCTGGGCTTCGTGCTCGCCCTCGTCGCGGTCGGCGCGTTCGCCGCCTGGCCGATCTATGAGACCTGGTACCTGCTGATCACGGTGGGCGGGGCGGTCGTGATCGCGGCATCCGTCGTTCTGCTCGGCAGGCTGCGCCGGTGGTCGTGGCTGACGATCGCGGGCTGCACCGCCGCGGCATACCTCGTCTTCGGTGTTCCCCTTGCGATTCCGAGCGCTTTCGCCTCGCGCGCCGACTTCCTCGGCGCCTATCGCGACCTGTTGGCGGCGACGGTCGGCGACTGGAAGAAGCTGGTCACCGTGGCGGCGCCGGTCGGCCACTTCCAGACCCTGCTCGTGCCGCTGCTCATCACAATGCTCGTGTGCACGACGGCGGCGTTCTCGATCGTCTTCGGCCGCGTGCGCGGCTACGGCGCGCTCGTGCCGATCATGCTGGTGCCCACGGCCTTCGCGATCGTGTTCGGCACGACGGCGAACGGCCAGGGGCTCACCATCGGCGCCTTCCACGTGGCGGCGCTGCTGCACACGATCGTCGGGGTGATGGCGGTGGGCATCGCGGGCGGATTCCTCGTCTGGCGCGGCCAGCACGCGCGCACCGTCGCTCTTCGGCAGGCGGCCGCCGCCTCGGGCATCCGTCGCCCCGGCGGCGCCGCGGCGGGCAACGTGCGGCGCATCGCGGGCGCCGTGGCGGTGGCGCTGGTCGGTCTCGCGGTCGCGGTGCCGCTCTCGTCGACGGCGCTCGAGCCGAGCCAGCGCCATGTGCTGCGCTCGACCGTCGACCCGACGGCGCAGCTCAGCCAGTACACGAGCCCGCTGACGACGTATCGGGCGGCGTTCTCGTCCGACGGGAGCGACCCGTACAACTCGGCCGTGCTCAGCTACTCGGGCGACGCGAAGCAGCTCGGCCGGCTGCGCATCGCGACGATGAGCTTCTACAACGGCCAGCAGTACACCGTGCTGCCGAACGACTCCGATCGCAGCAGCGCGTTCGAGCACCTGCCGCAGCTGACAAGCTCGCACCACTCGGCGGGCCTCTCCGAGCTCGACGTCACGATCGGCCCGGCCTTCCGCGACGCACTGGGCTCCGGTGTGTGGCTGCCCACGGTGTCGGGACTCAAGGCGATCGGGTTCGAGGGAAGCGACGTGAACGCGCTGACCGACGGCTTCTACTACAACACCTCGCTGCAGGCCGGTGCCGAGCTGGGCGCCCTGTCCTCTGGCGACCGCTACACCCTGCTCGCGCAGCCGCAGGCGGCGTCCGCGAACCCTGCCGCGCTCACCCCGCCGCAGGGCGCCGTGCCGGTGACCGACAACGTGCCGGACAGCCTCACGCAGTGGGTGCAGGCTCAGGGGCTCGGCAGCGACGGGCAGGCGCTCTCCGAGCTGATCGAGCGGCTGCGCGCCCGCGGGTATCTGAGCCACTCGCTCGTCAACCCGGGCAAGGGCACCGCAACGGCGCCCACCTGGCTCGAGTCCGTGAGCGCGCCCGGCCCGAAGTTCAAGCAGAGCCTCGCGGGCGAGTCGATGGACCGCATCGGCGACCTGTTTAGCGACCTGCTGCGCCAGCAACAGGAGAAGGGCGACAGCGCCCCCGCCGCCGAGCTGGTCGCCGGCGTCGGCGACGACGAGCAGTTCGCGGTGGCATCCGCTCTCATCGCCCAATCGCTCGGGTTCCCCGCGCGCGTCGTGCTCGGCTTCACGATCGCCGGGGGCGGGGCGGATGCCGATGCGATCCCCGCCTGCGATGGGGGAGTGTGCCGCGGCAAGAACCTCACCGCCTGGGTCGAGGTGCAGGGCGCCGACGGGCAGTGGGTGCCGTTCGACACCACGCCGCAGAGCAAGCTGCCGCTCGCCGACCACACCGTGACGTCGAGCGTGCCCAAGGTGCCGACCCAGGTGCAGCAGCACGCGGCGACGGTGCAGCCGCCGCCCGAGGCGAACCCGAGCGGTGGCAACCACCAGAACAACGAGCACACGCCGAAGTCGCCGCTCGGCCCCGGCGTGTGGCTGCCCGTTCTGCGCATCGGCGGCACGATCGCACTCGTGCTGCTGGTGCTGGTCGCGCCGCTGATCGCGCTCGTGATCGTCAAGGCCGCGCGGCGCCGCGAGCGCCGAGCCGCCGAGTCCGCAGCGGCCAGCATCGCCTCCGGCTGGGACGAGCTCGTCGACACCGCGGTCGATCTCGGCCTGCCGTCGCCCGGGGTGCGCACGCGCGTCGAAGCCGCGGCGGTCTACGCCGCCGCGTCCCGCGCCGCCGATTCCGCGACCCTGCGTACACTGGCACACGGTGCCGACGAGGCCGTCTTCGGCGCGTTCGATCCGACCCCCGACGAGGCGGAGCGGTTCTGGGCGCAGCTCGACGAGCAGCGCGACAAGCTCGCCGCCGCCTTTCCGCGGTGGCGCCGGCTGCTCGCCCTGGTCTCGTTGCGGTCCTTCCGCACCGGTGGAGGAGAAAGATGACCCCGTCCTACACGGACGCCGTTTCCACGCCGCTCGGCGGCGGCGCCGGACTTGCGGTGCTGCTCGCACCGCTCGTCGTCGCGCTCGCCATCTGGCTCATCGTGGTACCGCTCGGCCTGCGCGGCATCTTCGAGGCGCTCAGCGTCGACCGCTC
Source organism: Gryllotalpicola kribbensis (assembly GCF_039538245.1). NCBI lineage: Bacteria > Bacillati > Actinomycetota > Actinomycetes > Micrococcales > Microbacteriaceae > Gryllotalpicola > Gryllotalpicola kribbensis. The sequence continues at coordinate 145,317 of NZ_BAABBX010000015.1, read as the reverse complement.
GCGCGCCTGGATCCCCTTCGTCAACATCGCCACCGTCTACCGCCTGGGCGGCATGAGCGAGTTCTGGCTGATCGCCCTCGTGATCCCGATCGTCAACGTCGTCGGCGCGATCATGCTGTTCATCGCGACGCACCGCATCAACCGCAAGCTGGGTCGCAGCGGCTGGTACACGGTGCTCGCCGTGGTCGCCTGGTGGGTGTGGACCCTCGCCCTCGGCCTGCAGCGCCGCATCGATCTGCGCGCCTCTTCCGAACCGCTCGTCTGGTCGGCGCAGCGGCCGCCGCAGGCACCGCTCACGATTCCCACGGGCGACGACTCGCAGCAGCCCCTCGACGAGACGCCGATCAGCGCTGCTGGCTTCATCGCACCCATGCCCGGTATGGCGGCGCCGGATGCCCCGGCCGAGCCCACCCGCGCCCCGCAGCCTGTCCCGCTCGTCCCTTCCGCGCCCCAGCCCCCGCTGGTCGACTCGGCGAAGCCGAATGGAGACCCCGCCCTGCCCTCGCAGGTCGACGCGCCCACCCCGCTCTCGCCGGTCGACTCGGCGCAGCCGAATGGAGACCCCGCCGCCCCGGCATCCGTGACCCCCGAGCTCGAACTCGACAACGATGCGACGATCATCCGCCGCCCGCAGGACGACGAGACGATCATCACCGGCAACGCCGACGCGACCGTGATCTCGGCCCGCCGCCGCCCGCGGTGGTGGGTGCACACGACGATGGGAGCGCGCGTCGAGCTCACGGGGGCGTCTGCGATCCTGGGGCGGCGTCCCTCGGCGCATCCGCTCTACCCGGGCGCCCAGCTGATCGCGGTGACCGACGACGCGCTCTCGGTCTCGGCGACGCATGCGGTGCTCGAGTTCGTCGGAGGAGACTGGCACATCACCGACCTCGATTCGACCAATGGAGTCTGGCTCATCGACCCCCGCACCAACGAAGAATCGGAACTGGGCGCACGCAACCGCGCCCGCGTGACCCCGCAGTTCATGCTCGGCGAGCTCGGCGTGAAGGTGGTGCAGGGTGCCTGACCGCCGCCACCGCCATGAGACCGTCGTCGTGACGGGCGCCGATCCGCAGCTCCGCACGGCCGCGGGCACCGACGCCGGCCGCCACCGCCGCGGCAACGAGGACGCGTTCCTCGCCGATTTCCCCGTCTACATCGTCGCCGACGGCATGGGCGGCCACGACGCCGGCGCCGTGGCGAGCGCTGCCGTGGTGCGCGCCTTCTCGCCGCTGGTCGGCCGCGACGACGTCAGGCCCGACGAGGTCGCCGACGCGATGCGCCGCGCGCACCAGACCGTCGCCGCGCTGAGCGACCGCACCCGCCGCGGCGCGGGCAGCACGCTGACCGGCGTCGTGCAGGTCCGCCACGACGGGGCGCCGTACTGGCTCGTGCTGAACGTGGGCGACTCGCGGGTCTATCGCGTGGTCGGGGCCCGCTTCGAGCGCATGACGATCGACCACTCGTACATGCAAGAGCAACTGGATGCCGGCAACCTCACCCCGGAGGAGGCCGAGACCTTCGAGCACCGCAACGTCATCACGCGGGCCGTCGGCGCCCCCGACAGCCCGGCCGACTACTGGGTGCACCCCGTCGAGCCGGGGGAGCGGATCCTCATCTGCTCCGACGGGCTGCACGGCGAGCTCAGCGAGCCCGAGCTCTACGACGTGCTCGCCCAGCACGGCGACCCGGGCGAGGCGGTCGACGCGCTGATGCAGCTCGCGCTCGACCACGGCGGCCACGACAACATCACGGTCGTCCTCGTCGATGTCGCCCCCGAGGCGGCGCGGCAGGCCGCTCCGCCGGTCGACTCGGCGCAGGAGGCTGCCCCGCCGGTCGACTCGGCGCAGGAGGCTGCCCCGCCGGTCGACTCGGCGCAGGAGGCCGCTCCGCCGGTCGACTCGGCGCAGCCGAATGGAGACCAGGAAGGCGCTGAAGATGCCTGACAACGACGACACGGTCGTCACCGAGGGCCACGGCACGATCGAGGACACGGCGCCGGTCGTCGCGCGCCGGGTGGCGCAGACCGAGGCGGCCGCGAAGTTCACCGTGGGCCGTGCGCTCCCCCCGCAGGCGCCGCCGGTCACTGACATCCACCTGCTCGACTTCCGCCCGCCCGAGGTGCCGTCGGGCAGCATCGTGCGCTACAAGGCGCGCACGAACATCGAGGTCACGCAGGTTCCCGACTTTGACGCGTCGTGGAAGGTCCGCCAGCGGGCGCCGCGGCAGCTCTCCGCGCATGAGATCGTCGCGCATCAGAACGACGGGCGACGCGCCTGGCGCCGCCGCGCTCTGATCATGGTCGGGGCCATCTGGCTGGCCGTCATCGTGGCGGCCGCAGCCGGCATCTGGGCTCTGCAGCGCCTCTAGACCGCGTCCCGAGCGCCCTGTGGAGAACGCGGCGGCTGCTTCGACCACTCCCGCTACTGTCGGGGTCCATGCTGCGACGCACATGCCGCGCCCCCGCCGAACCGAGCGTGGCGCGCCGCCCGCTCGCCCAGCTCGGCGTCGTACTCGGGCTCGCAGCCGTCGCCGTCTGGTTCGCGCTGGCGCGCTGGCAATCGGGGGATGCCGCGCACCTCGCCGCCTCGATCGTCGAGCTCGCGGCGTTCCTCTACCTCGCGGTCATCACGGTCCCGCTCGCGCTGATCGACCTCGAGGTGCACCGGGTGCCGAATCGCATCGTGCTGCCGAGCTATCTCGTCGGCGGGGCGCTGCTGGGTGGGGCATCCGCCATCGCGTGCGACTGGGCCGCACTGGTCATCATGCCCGCCGGGGGAGCCGCGCTGTTCGTGGTGTTTTTCGCGGTGGCCGTCGGCTCGCCGCGCGGCATGGGCTTCGGCGACGTCAAGCTCGCCGGTGTGCTCGGGCTGTTCCTCGGCCACCTCGGCGTTCCGCAGCTGATCGTCGGCGCCTTCGCTGCGTTCCTGCTCGGCGGCCTGTTCGCGATCGCCCTGCTGGTCGCGCGTCGTGCGGGGCGCGCCTCAGCCATTCCCTTCGGCCCCTGGATGCTCGCGGGCGCGTGGGCCGGCATCACGGCCGGCGCGCCTCTGACGGACGCCTACCTCGCCCTCTTCGGCCTGGCCGTCTGACCGGGTGCGCGTCGGGCCCGATGGCTCGCCGCCCGCCTCGCTACGGTAGGGGCATGCCGCTGTACCTCCCCGACTTCCACGCAGGCCAGACCTTCACGACGCCCGGCCACACCGTCACCGAGGGCGAGGTCTACCAGTTCGCCGCGCTCACGAACGATAACAACGAGGTGCACACCAACGCCGAGTTCGCGAAGGGCACCCGCTACGGCCAGCGCATCGTGCACGGCATGTTCGGTGCGTCGCTCTGCCTCGGCCTGATCGCCCGCACGGGGGTCTTCGAGGGCAGCGCGGTCGCCCTGCTCGGCATCGACGAGTGGAAGTTCACGGCGCCGGTCTTCATCGGCGACACCCTGACGCTCACGGTCGAGATCCTGTCGGCGCGACCGACGAGCTCGGGGGAGTACGGGGTGCTCGAGCGCCGGCTGACCCTGCGCAAGCAGACCGGCGAGGTCGTTCAGGAAGGGCGCATGGACCTGCTCGTCCTCGCCGCCCCGCTCGAAGGCTAGACGCGTCAATCCCTGGCGCCACCTGGGGTGATTGCTACTGTGACCCCCATGAGCGACACCACGCCGACGCCGCGTCCCGACGAGCCGACCCCTCTCGCCGATGAGACGGCACGCGAGCTGAACACCGGCGAGCAGCCCCTGACGACGAGCTCGGACCCGGCCGACCATACCGACACCGGCGTCGCTCCGACGCTGCCGCCCGACTACCAGCCGGTCGCCGCGTCAGATCACGTCGCCCCCGAGCCCGAGGTGCCGGCCGCCCCCGCGGGCGAGTCTGTCGACGCACCCGCCGACGACACCGCCGCCCCTGTCACCACCGCAGCCGACGAGGCCCCCGCGCCCGAGACCGCCGACACCGTCCGTGCCGGCGAGCCGGGGGCCGAGCCGCGCTACGACGCGGCCGCCGCCGGCGCCATCACAGAGTCGGCAGAGCCCGCGCACACCCAGCTCGCGCCACCGGCCGTCGTCGCCGAGCCGACTCAGACCCCCGCGCCGGCGCCTTACGGCGGCCCCACCTACCTGCAGACCCCGACGCCGCCGAAGAAGCGCGGGAACCGCGGCCTCGGCATCCTGATCGCCGTCCTCGCCGCGGTCGTGTTCGCCGCGGCCGACTTGGGCGCCACCTACGGAATCCTGCTCATCCGCTACGGCGGCGACCGGGCCGTCAACTACCTCGAGAGCTACGCGAAGGGCTGGGACTTCTGGGTCCCGCTCGCGGTCTTCACCGCCGCCTTCATCGCACTCGTCGCGATCGTCAATCGCGGCCGCTGGTGGGGCTACGTCCTCGGCAGCGTCTTCGTCGCGGCCCTCGTGTTCGCCTCCTACTACGGCGCGGCGCTGCTGACGAACCGCGCCTGGAATCTGACGCCGGGCGAGTTCGAGACCTTCACCCGCGACTACTTCCAGTCGAACATCCCCTACCTCTGGGTCGCCACCGTCGTGAGCTTCATCGCACTCGAGGTCGTCACGTGGTTCGGCGCCTGGATCGCCTTCCACGGCCAGGTCGCCAAGCGCCGCAACCTCGAGGCGCGCCAGGCCTACGAAGCCGACCTCGAGGCGTCGACCGCTCGCCCGTAGCTCGCACCGCCCGCTGCTGTGCCCGGCTTCAGGAAGTACGCCGCGACGGTCGCGATCTTCGCCTCCGGTCTCTTCCTCGCGCTGCTGATCGCCGCGTTCGGCGTGATCTCGCTGCTTTCCGGCACCGAGGTCATCGCCGACCGGCGCGCGGGCGAGCTGGCGGGGCCGGTCGCGGCCGCCGCCGCGACGCTGCTGGTGATCGGATGCCTGCTGCTGATCGCTCTGCGCGTCCCCGAGTCGCGCCAGCGGGTCGCCCCACTCGCAGCTGCCGGCATCGGCGTCGGCGCGTACCTGGCCTGGGCGTTGTTCGCCGCCCTCGCCTTCCTCCTCGGCCGTGGCGACCCCGTGGGGCGCTCATCTTCTTCGGCGGCCTGCTCACGGGCCCGTTCGCGATCTGCGCGGGAATCATCGCCTTCGTCGTCGCACTGCTCTACACGCTGGTGCTCGCCTCGCGCGTCGCCGAGCGGGGCCGCCCCCGCTGGCCGTGGGAGCGCGACGAAGACGAATGAGCCCCCGGCCGCGCGAAAGCGGCCATGATGGCTGGGTGTCCTCCTCGCGCGCGCGCCCCCTGACCGGCAGCCAGCTGGCGGTCGTGATCGTCGCCGTGCTGGCCGTGGTCGCCGCCGTCTTCGCTGCGGTCGTCGTGCTGCCGCCCGCCGTGCGCGAGGCGTCGCCCGAGCGCCCCGTTCGCGCCTATCTGCAGGCCGTCACCGCCGGCGACGTCGCGCGGGCGCTGCGTCTCGGCCGCATCACGCCGGCCGACGGCGACAAGCTGCTGACGGATGCGGCGTACCGCGCTGCCGCACAGCGCCCCAGCGCCTTCACGGTGCTCGACGCGAGCTCCGCAGGCGACAGCGGCATTGTTCGGGCCCGCATCACGCAGGGCACCGGCAGCTACGTCGCCTCCTTCGAGGTCGAGCGCGCCGACGACAATCCCTTCGCCCCGTGGCGACTCGCGAAGCAGCAGCTTCCCGAGATCACGGTCTCGCTCGAGGCATCCGTCGACCTGCGCGTCACGGTCGCCGGCGTCGCGCTCACCGCGTCGCACGGCACCGTCACCCAGCACGTGCTCCCCGGTGCCTACCGTGCCGCGCTCGCGGGCGGCGGCCAGGTGACCGGCACCCCCGCAACCGCCCTCGCGACCTTCGCCGCCGCGCGACCCGCACCTGCCGTCATCCGGCTCACCCTCGCCGACAGCGGCGAGAGCGCAGCACGCGAGCAGGTGGCCGAGTGGATCGCGCAGTGCGCCGCGTCGAGCGAGCTGCGGCCTGATGGATGCCCGTTCCGCGCCGTGCCCGAGGAATCCGTCACCTACACCGACGGGCACTGGACGATCGACGGCCAGCCGTCGGTCCGCGTGGGGGAGTGGAGCGCGCAGCTCGCCGGCTGGCCGGTCACGACGAGCAGCCCCGGCTACATCACCTTCACGGCGCACGCCTCGAAGGGCGGCCTGAGCGGCACCGCGACGACGGGCTCCAATCCGTTCAGCGTGGCGGGCACCATCGTCCCCGACGCATCGGGCACGGTCCATTTCGTGCCCTCGGCGAACTACTCCGACACCGACACGTCAGGGTCGCTGACCTGATACCATTGATCGGGTGTGCGCTTTGGCGTGCGCGCTCGGCGTGTCCGAGCTCCGTTCACCAAGCGACGCAGTGTCCGTCAAACGACGCAGTGTTGGTCACACGACTCAGAGAACGCCTGGGCGCAGTCCAGGGTCTCCCACGGCATATCCACCACGCAATGCAGGTTGAATTCGATCGAATTCGCCGGTGGATCCCGATGGAAAAACACCATCAACCCGCTGTCACCGTGCAGCACTAACAAGGAGCATTTGTGCCAACTATTCAGCAGTTGGTCCGCAAGGGTCGCACCCCCAAGGTCGTCAAGACCAAGGCGCCGGCCCTGAAGGCCAACCCCCAGCAGCGTGGCGTGTGCACGCGCGTGTACACCACCACCCCGAAGAAGCCGAACTCGGCGCTCCGCAAGGTCGCTCGCGTCAAGCTCTCCAACGGCACTGAGGTCACCGCGTACATCCCCGGTGAGGGCCACAACCTGCAGGAGCACTCGATGGTGCTCGTTCGCGGCGGTCGTGTGAAGGACCTTCCCGGTGTCCGCTACAAGATCATCCGCGGCGCTCTGGACACCCAGGCCGTCAAGAACCGCAAGCAGGCTCGCAGCCGCTACGGCGCGAAGATGGAGAAGAAGTAATGCCTCGCAAGGGTCCCGCTCCTAAGCGCCCGGTCGTCGCCGACCCGGTTTACGGTTCGCCCGTCGTCTCGCAGCTGGTCAACAAGATCCTGCTCGACGGCAAGAAGGGCCTCGCCGAGAACATCGTCTACGGTGCGCTCTCGGCCGTCGAGGCCAAGACCGGCAACGACCCGGTCGCCACGCTCAAGAAGGCGCTCGACAACGTCCGCCCGACCATCGAGGTCAAGTCCCGCCGCGTCGGCGGCTCGACCTACCAGGTCCCGGTCGAGGTCAAGCCCCACCGTGCGAACACCCTGGCGCTGCGCTGGCTCACCGGCTACGCCAAGGCCCGCCGTGAGAAGACCATGACCGACCGTCTCACCAACGAGATCCTCGACGCGTCCAACGGCCTCGGCGCCGCGGTGAAGCGCCGCGAGGACACGCACAAGATGGCCGAGTCGAACAAGGCCTTCGCGCACTACCGCTGGTAACAGCGATCGGGCGGGTGGGCGGATGCCACGAGCTCCGCTCACCCGCCTGAAACCAAACTTCCCCCTTCACCATCCATCCGGAGGAACCCCGTGGCACAAGACGTGCTCTCGGACCTGCACAAGGTCCGCAACATCGGCATCATGGCGCACATCGACGCCGGTAAGACCACCACGACCGAGCGCATCCTGTTCTACACGGGCGTGAACCACAAGATCGGCGAGACCCACGACGGCGCCTCGACGACCGACTGGATGGAGCAGGAGAAGGAGCGCGGCATCACGATCACGTCCGCCGCCGTGACCTGCTTCTGGGCCCCGACGTACGCGGCGAACAACGACGCGAACCGGAACCAGATCAACATCATCGACACCCCCGGCCACGTCGACTTCACCGTCGAGGTCGAGCGCAGCCTGCGCGTCCTCGACGGCGCGGTCGCGGTCTTCGACGGCAAGGAGGGCGTGGAGCCCCAGTCCGAGACCGTCTGGCGTCAGGCCGACAAGTACGACGTTCCCCGCATCTGCTTCGTCAACAAGATGGACAAGCTCGGTGCCGACTTCTACTTCACCGTCGACACGATCGTGAACCGCCTCGGCGCCAAGCCGCTCGTGCTGCAGCTGCCGATCGGCGCCGAGAGCGACTTCATCGGTGTCGTCGACCTGATCACCATGAAGGCCCTCGTGTGGCCGGGTGACGCCAAGGGCGACGTGACCATGGGCGCGAAGTACGAGGTCCAGGAGATCCCCGCCGACCTCGCCGAGAAGGCCGAGGAGTACCGCCAGAAGCTGCTCGAGACCGTCGCCGAGAGCGACGACGTGCTGCTCGAGAAGTACTTCGGCGGCGAAGAGCTCACCGAGGCCGAGATCAAGGGCGCGATCCGCAAGCTCACGATCGCCTCCGAGGTCTACCCCGTGCTCTGCGGCTCGGCCTTCAAGAACCGCGGTGTGCAGCCCATGCTCGATGCGGTCATCGACTACCTGCCGTCGCCGCTCGACGTCCCGTCGATCCAGGGCCACGACGTCCGCGACGAGGAGAAGATCGTCGAGCGCCACGCCGACGCGAACGAGCCGTTCTCGGCTCTCGCGTTCAAGGTCGTCGCGCACCCGTTCTTCGGCCGCCTCACCTACGTCCGCGTCTACTCGGGCCACCTCGAGTCGGGCGCGCAGGTCATCAACGCGACCAAGGACAAGAAGGAGCGCATCGGGAAGATCTTCCAGATGCACGCCAACAAGGAGAACCCGGTCGAGTCGCTGACCGCGGGCAACATCTACGCGGTCATCGGTCTGAAGGACACCACCACCGGTGACACCCTCGCCGACCCGCAGAGCCCCGTCGTCCTCGAGTCGATGACCTTCCCCGAGCCCGTCATCGAGGTCGCCATCGAGCCGAAGACCAAGGCCGACCAGGAGAAGCTGGGCACCGCGATCCAGAAGCTCGCCGAAGAGGACCCGACGTTCCGCACCGAGCTCAACCCCGAGACCGGCCAGACCGTCATCAAGGGCATGGGCGAGCTGCACCTCGACATCCTCGTCGACCGCATGCGCCGTGAGTTCAAGGTCGAGGCGAACGTCGGCAAGCCGCAGGTCGCCTACCGCGAGACCATCAAGAAGACGGTCGAGCGTCACGACTACACGCACAAGAAGCAGACGGGTGGCTCCGGCCAGTTCGCGAAGATCCAGTTCAAGCTGGAGCCGCTCGAGGTCACCGCTGAGACGACCTACGAGTTCGTGAACGCCGTGACCGGTGGCCGCGTCCCCCGCGAGTACATCCCGTCGGTCGACGCCGGCTTCCAGGAGGCCATGCAGGGCGGCATCCTCGCCGGCTTCCCGATGGTGGGCGTCAAGGCGACCCTCACCGACGGCGGTTACCACGAGGTCGACTCGTCCGAGATGGCGTTCAAGATCGCCGGCTCGATGGGCTTCAAGGAGGCTGCGCGCAAGGCTCAGCCCGTGCTGCTCGAGCCGCTGATGGCCGTCGAGGTCCGTACCCCTGAGGAGTACATGGGCGACGTCATCGGCGACCTGAACTCCCGTCGCGGTCAGATCCAGTCGATGGACGACGCCGCGGGCGTGAAGGTGATCCGCGCGATCGTCCCGCTGTCCGAGATGTTCGGCTACATCGGCGACCTGCGCTCGCGCACCGCCGGCCGTGCCGTCTACTCGATGACGTTCGAGACGTACGGCGAGGTTCCGCGCAACGTGTCGGACGAGATCGTCCAGAAGGCCAAGGGCGAGTAAGCCCCGGCGCGGCATCCGTTCAGCCGCCGATCGACTCGCTCGCGCGACGGAGATCGAGGCCAGGCGGATGCCGCGAACCGGGCGCTGAAACGCCCGGTAGTTATCCCGTAACATAGAGAAGATCCCCGTAGAATGTCCGGTCGGCGCGCGTCGGCCGCAGCTTCTACACGAGAGTCCTGAGGAGGACCCACAGTGGCTAAGGCCAAGTTCGAGCGGACCAAGCCGCACGTCAACATCGGTACGATCGGTCACGTCGACCACGGCAAGACCACTCTGACCGCCGCGATCTCGAAGGTTCTCGCCGAGAAGTACCCGTCGGCCGTGAACGTGAAGCGTGACTTCGCTTCGATCGACTCAGCTCCCGAGGAGCGCCAGCGCGGTATCACGATCAACATCTCGCACGTCGAGTACGAGACGCCGAAGCGTCACTACGCTCACGTCGACGCCCCGGGTCACGCCGACTACATCAAGAACATGATCACCGGTGCTGCCCAGATGGACGGCGCGATCCTGGTCGTGGCCGCCACCGACGGCCCGATGGCTCAGACCCGTGAGCACGTTCTTCTCGCCAAGCAGGTCGGCGTTCCCTACCTGCTCGTCGCGCTGAACAAGGCCGACATGGTCGACGACGAGGAGATCCTCGAGCTCGTCGAGCTCGAGGTCCGCGAGCTGCTGTCCTCGCAGGGCTTCCCGGGCGACGACGCCCCCGTCGTGCGCGTCTCGGGCCTCAAGGCCCTCGAGGGTGACGAGAAGTGGACCCAGTCCATCCTCGACCTCATGGACGCCGTCGACGAGTCGATCCCCGACCCGGTGCGTGACCGTGACAAGCCGTTCCTCATGCCCATCGAGGACGTCTTCACCATCACCGGCCGTGGCACCGTCGTGACGGGCCGCGCCGAGCGTGGCACGCTCGCCATCAACTCCGAGGTCGAGATCGTCGGCATCCGCCCGACGCAGAAGACCACGGTCACCGGTATCGAGATGTTCCACAAGCAGCTCGACGAGGCCTGGGCCGGCGAGAACTGTGGTCTGCTCCTCCGCGGCACCAAGCGCGAGGACGTCGAGCGCGGTCAGGTCGTCGTGAAGCCGGGTTCGGTCACGCCGCACACCGAGTTCGAGGGCACCGCGTACATCCTGTCCAAGGACGAGGGTGGCCGTCACAACCCGTTCTACGCGAACTACCGTCCGCAGTTCTACTTCCGCACCACCGACGTGACCGGCGTCATCACCCTCCCCGAGGGCACCGAGATGGTCATGCCGGGTGACACCACCGACCTCCACGTTGAGCTGATCCAGCCCATCGCCATGGAGGAGGGCCTCGGCTTCGCCATCCGTGAGGGTGGCCGCACTGTCGGCGCCGGTACCGTCACCAAGATCATCAAGTAAGTCCTCTTACTTCGATCTCCTGAGTGGGGTCGGGCCTTCGGGCCCGGCCCCTTCTCTTTGCGCGTTGCAGGCATGCGACATAGATACAACATGTGTTAGGATGTTCTCGAACGTAGAGGAAGGGAACATTCCAATGACTGAGACATCGACGCGCTCCGGCCGACGGGGTCGGCTTGTGCGCCGAGTGGGCGCGCTGATCGCCGCGACGGGACTGCTGTTCACGGGTGTGCTGATGGGCGGTCCGGCCATTGCGGCGGCTGCGGCCGCTGAGCCGGAGCCGATCGCCGTCGTTCAGGAGGTCGTTCCGGTGATGGAGGATGCGCTCATTCCCATCGCCGAGCCCACCGAGACGACGCGCCCGCTGGCGCTGTCCGTCTTCGTCGTCTCGGCGCTCACCGTCGGCGCAGGCGGAATCGTCACGGCGCGTCTGATGGCTGCGCGCAAGCCGCAGCCGGCAGTGGTGGAATCGCGGAAGTAGCCGCACGCAGTCGGGGCTGAGTCGGTCGGGGCTCAGCCCCTCTTCCATGCCCGGATGCCGGGGCTGATCCGCGACACGCCCGGGTTGCAGCATCCCTGTTCATCTGGCAAACTTGTATGGTTCAACATTTCGGCCGACGGGCTCAGCTCTCGCCGAATCACTGCCAGGCAGTGCATAGCCGCCGAGTCGCTCGGTTCAGGTTAGGCCGCGGGCAGCAGAACACCTCGCCAAAATCCGACACCGGAAGTCCCGGACACATCTGTGCCCGGGCCGCACTGCGTCGGGGCCAAGCGTTGAAAACCGAACAGTGGTGCTACACCACGAGCTTCGAGCGGCAGTCCGTTCGGAGCACGTCGCGTCCAATGCGAGCCGGAAGCTCGTAAGACGCCTTACACGAGAGCGAGTCAGTGATGGCGGGACAGAAGATCCGCATTCGACTGAAGTCGTATGACCACGAGGTCATCGACACCTCGGCACGCAAGATCGTCGACACGGTGACCCGCGCGGGTGCGACCGTCGTCGGCCCGGTGCCGCTTCCGACCGAGAAGAACGTGGTCGTCGTGATCCGTTCGCCCCACAAGTACAAGGACAGCCGCGAGCACTTCGAGAAGCGCACGCACAAGCGGCTGATCGACATCATCGACCCGACGCCCAAGGCCGTCGACTCGCTCATGCGTCTCGACCTGCCGGCTGACGTCAACATCGAGATCAAGCTGTAAGGGGGCCCGGTACATATGTCTGCAAAGACCAAGAACGTCAAGGGCCTGCTGGGCAAGAAGCTTGGGATGACCCAGGTGTGGGACGAGAACAACAAGCTCATCCCCGTCACCGTCGTCGAGATCACTCCGAACGTGGTCACCCAGGTCCGTACCCCCGAGGTCGACGGCTACGACGCCGTTCAGATCGCCTACGGCCAGATCGACCCGCGCAAGGTCAACCAGCCCACCGCCGGCCACTTCGAGAAGGCCGGCGTCACCCCGCGCCGCCACCTCACCGAGGTGCGCACCGCTGACGCTTCCGAGTACACGCTCGGCCAGGAGCTCACCGTCGGTGAGACCTTCGAGGCCGGCCAGCTCGTCGACGTCGTCGGCACCAGCAAGGGCAAGGGCACCGCGGGGGTCATGAAGCGCCACAACTTCAAGGGCGTCTCCGCTTCGCACGGTTCGCACCGCAACCACCGCAAGCCCGGTTCGATCGGCGCCTCGTCGACCCCGAGCCGCGTGTTCAAGGGCATGCGCATGGCCGGCCGCATGGGCGGCGAGCGCGTGACCGTGCTGAACCTGACGGTGCACTCGGTCGACGCTGAGAAGGGTCTGCTGCTCGTCAAGGGCGCCGTCCCCGGTGCTCGCGGCCGCATCGTCTTCGTCCGCAACGCAGTGAAGGGAGCCTAAGACCATGGCTACTCTCGACGTCCTCGACGTGAAGGGTAAGAAGGCCGGCTCCGTCGAGCTGCCTTCCGAGGTCTTCGACGTCCAGACCAACGTCCCGCTGATCCACCAGGTCGTCGTCGCCCAGCTCGCCGCAGCGCGTCAGGGCACGCACAAGACCAAGAACCGTGGCGAGGTCTCGGGTGCCGGCCGCAAGCCGTTCAAGCAGAAGGGCACCGGCCGCAGCCGCCAGGGTTCTGTCCGCGCTCCTGAGCACACCGGCGGTGGCGTCGTCCACGGCCCCGTGCCCCGCAAGTACGACCAGCGCACCCCAAAGAAGATGATCGCCGCCGCTCTGCTCGGCTCGATCTCCGACCGCGCCCGCGCGGGCCGCGTCCACGTCGTCCAGGCCATCGCGGTCGACACCCCGTCGACCAAGACCGCCAAGGCGCTGCTCGCCGGTCTCGGCGTCGGCAAGAACGTGCTCGTCGTGCTCGACTCCGCTGACGAGGCCGGCTGGCTCTCGGTCCGCAACCTGCCGACCGTGCACGTGCTCGCCGCCGACCAGCTGAACGCCTACGACGTGCTCCGCAGCGACGACGTCGTGTTCACGCAGGCCGCGTACGACTCGTTCGTCGCCGCCAAGACGAAGAACCAGGAGGTGACCAAGTAATGGCCGCCAACAAGGACCCGCGCGACGTCATCATCGCCCCGGTCGTCAGCGAGAAGAGCTACGGCCTGATCGACGAGGGCAAGTACACCTTCGTCGTCGACCCGCGCTCGAACAAGACCGAGATCAAGCTCGCGATCGAGTCGATCTTCAAGGTCGAGGTCGCGACGGTGAACACCCTGAACCGTCAGGGCAAGACCCGCCGCACCCGCTTCGGCATCGGCAAGCGCAAGGACACCAAGCGCGCCATCGTCACGCTCAAGTCCGGTTCCATCGACATCTTCACGGCTGTCGGCTAGGAGCAAAGGAAGAACTATGGCTATTCGTAACTACAAGCCCACGACCCCCGGTCGTCGCGGTTCGTCCGTTGCCGACTTCGCTGAGATCACCCGATCGACCCCCGAGAAGTCGCTGCTCCGCCCGCTGTCCAAGACCGGTGGCCGCAACAACCAGGGCCGCATCACCACCCGCCACATCGGCGGTGGGCACAAGCGCCAGTACCGTGTCATCGACTTCCGTCGCAACGACAAGGACGGCGTCAACGCCAAGGTCGCCCACATCGAGTACGACCCGAACCGCACCGCGCGCATCGCGCTGCTGCACTTCTTCGACGGCACCAAGCGCTACATCCTCGCGCCGAACGGCCTGAAGCAGGGCGACGTCGTCGAGTCGGGCGCCAGCGCCGACATCAAGCCGGGCAACAACCTGCCGCTGCGCAACATCCCGACCGGTACCGTCGTGCACGCGATCGAGCTGAAGCCGGGCGGTGGCGCCAAGCTGGCCCGTTCCGCCGGCGCTTCGGTCCGTCTCGTCGCGAAGGACGGCCCCTACGCCCAGCTGCGTCTGCCCTCGGGCGAGGTTCGCAACGTCGACGCCCGCTGCCGCGCCACGATCGGCGAGGTCGGCAACGCCGAGCAGTCGAACATCAACTGGGGCAAGGCCGGCCGCCTCCGCTGGAAGGGCGTTCGCCCGACCGTCCGCGGTGTCGCGATGAACCCGATCGACCACCCGCACGGTGGTGGTGAGGGCAAGACCTCCGGTGGTCGCCACCCGGTCAGCCCGTGGGGTCAGGCCGAGGGTCGCACCCGTCACGCGAACAAGGAAAGCGACAAGCTCATCGTGCGTCGCCGTCCCACCGGTAAGAAGCGGAAGTAGGAGAACTAGAAGATGCCCCGCAGTCTCAAGAAGGGCCCCTTCGTCGACGAGCACCTGCTTCAGAAGGTGGTTCGTCAGAACGAGGCCAACTCGAAGAACGTGATCAAGACCTGGTCGCGTCGTTCGATGATCGTCCCGGCCATGCTCGGCCACACCATCGCGGTGCACGACGGTCGCAAGCACATCCCGGTGTTCGTCACCGAGACCATGGTCGGTCACAAGCTCGGCGAGTTTGCTCCGACCCGCACCTTCCGTGGACACGAGAAGGACGACAAGAAGGGTCGTCGCCGCTGAGTGCGGCGACGTTAGGAGGAGAAGAAATGGTGGAGTCGATCGCACGCGTGCGACACATCCGCATCACGCCTCAGAAGGCTCGTCGCGTCGTCAACCTGATCCGCGGCAAGCAGGCGCAGGAGGCGCTCGCCATCCTGAAGTTCGCGCCCCAGAGCGCGAGCGAGCCGATCTACAAGCTGGTCGCTTCGGCCATCGCCAACGCTCGCGTGAAGGCGGATGCCTCGAACCAGTACCTGGACGAGCAGGACCTGTACATCTCGCGCGCATTCGTCGATGAGGGCACCACCCTCAAGCGTTTCCAGCCGCGTGCGCAGGGCCGTGCCTTCCGCATCAACAAGCGCACGAGCCACATCACCGTGGTCCTGGCCACTCCGGACGAAGGGACGAAGTAATGGGTCAGAAAGTCAACCCCTACGGCTTCCGTCTGGGCATCACCACGGACCACGTGTCGCGTTGGTTCTCGGACTCGACCAAGCCTGGTCAGCGTTACGCCGACTACGTCGGCGAGGACATCAAGATCCGCAAGCTGCTGACGACCACCCTCGACCGTG
Organism: Gryllotalpicola kribbensis; assembly: GCF_039538245.1. Lineage (NCBI taxonomy): Bacteria > Bacillati > Actinomycetota > Actinomycetes > Micrococcales > Microbacteriaceae > Gryllotalpicola > Gryllotalpicola kribbensis. Next base: position 129,825 of record NZ_BAABBX010000015.1, on the reverse strand, counting down.
CGGGCGTCGCCCGCATCGAGATCGAGCGGACCCGTGACCGCGTGCGCGTGGACATCCACACCGCCCGCCCGGGTATCGTCATCGGCCGCCGCGGCGCCGAGGCCGAGCGCATCCGCGCCGACCTCGAGAAGCTCACCGGCAAGCAGATCCAGCTGAACATCCTCGAGGTCAAGAACCCCGAGGCCGATGCCCAGCTCGTCGCCCAGGGCATCGCCGAGCAGCTCTCCGCCCGCGTGGCCTTCCGCCGCGCGATGCGCAAGGGTCTGCAGGGCGCGCAGCGCGCCGGCGCCAAGGGCGTCCGCATCCAGGTCTCCGGCCGCCTCGGCGGCGCCGAGATGAGCCGCTCCGAGTTCTACCGCGAGGGTCGCGTGCCGCTGCACACCCTGCGCGCGAACATCGACTACGGCTTCTACGAGGCGAAGACCACCTTCGGCCGCATCGGCGTGAAGGTCTGGATCTACAAGGGCGACATCACCAACAAGGAACTCGCTCGCGAGCAGGCCTCCCGGCCCGGCCGCGACCGTAACGACCGCAACGACCGCCCGCGCCGTGCCCCCCGTGGCCAGCAGGCAGAGGCCCCGGTCGCGGAAGGAGCCACGGCATAATGCTGATCCCCCGTAAGGTTGCACACCGCAAGCAGCACCACCCGGGCCGTTCCGGTCAGGCGACCGGCGGCACGAAGGTCAGCTTCGGCGAGTTCGGCATCCAGGCCCTGACCCCCGCCTACGTGACCAACCGTCAGATCGAGTCCGCTCGTATCGCGATGACCCGTCACATCAAGCGTGGTGGCAAGGTGTGGATCAACATCTACCCCGACCGTCCGCTGACCAAGAAGCCGGCCGAGACCCGCATGGGTTCCGGTAAGGGCTCGCCCGAGTGGTGGGTTGCGAACGTCAAGCCGGGTCGCGTCCTCTTCGAGGTCGCGGGCGTCAACGAGGAACTCGCTCGTGAGGCCCTGACCCGTGCCATCCACAAGCTGCCCCTCAAGGCACGAATCATCAAGCGCGAGGAGGGCGACGCGTAATGGCGATCGGTTCCAAGGAGCTCGCACCCGCCGAGCTCGACACGTTCGACGACGCTCGTCTCACCGACGAGCTCAAGAAGGCCAAGGAAGAGCTGTTCAACCTGCGCTTCCAGTCGGCCACCGGCCAGCTCGAGAGCCACGGCCGCCTTCGCGCTGTGAAGCGCGACATCGCTCGCATCTACACGGTCATCCGTGAGCGCGAGCTCGGCATCCGCGCCGTCCCGGCTCCGGTCGAGGCCCCGGCGAAGAAGGCCGCCAAGAAGAGCTCGAAGCCCGCCGGCGCAGGCAAGAGCACCGAGAACAAGGCAGAGGCCGCTGAGGCGCCCGCTGCCGAGACCGAGGAGGCATAGGCATGGCTACCAAGAAGGCTGAGGCCGAGGTCGCCGAGCAGGCCACCGAGGCGCGCAACTACCGCAAGACCGCCCGCGGCTACGTCGTCAGCGACAAGATGGACAAGACCATCGTCGTCGAGGTCGAGGACCGCAAGAAGCACCCGCTCTACGGCAAGGTCCTGCGCACCACGAAGAAGGTCAAGGCGCACGACGAGCAGAACACTGCAGGCATCGGCGACCTCGTCATCATCAACGAGACCCGCCCGCTGAGCGCCTCCAAGCGCTGGCGCCTGGTCGAGATTCTGGAGAAGGCGAAGTAATGATCCAGACCGAATCGCGTCTCAAGGTCGCCGACAACACCGGCGCCAAGGAGCTGCTGACCATCCGCGTGCTCGGCGGCTCGAACCGTCGCTACGCCGGCCTGGGCGACGTCATCGTGGCTACCGTCAAGGACGCCATCCCCGGCGGCAACGTCAAGAAGGGCGACGTCGTCAAGGCGGTCATCGTCCGCACCGTCAAGGAGACCCGTCGCGCCGACGGCTCGTACATCAAGTTCGACGAGAACGCCGCGGTTGTGCTCAACAACAACGGCGAGCCGCGCGGCACCCGTATCTTCGGGCCGGTCGGCCGTGAGCTTCGCGACAAGAAGTTCATGAAGATCGTCTCGCTCGCCCCGGAGGTGATTTAGTCCCCATGGCCAAGATCAAGAAGGGCGACCTCGTCGAGGTCATCGCCGGCGCCACGCAGGCGCGCGGCGGCGACCGTGGCAAGCAGGGCAAGGTCCTGCGCGTCATCACCGAGGAGAACCGCGTCGTCGTCGAGGGCATCAACTTCGTGACGAAGCACGTCAAGGTGGGCCAGACCCAGCGCGGCTCGAAGACCGGCGGTCTCGAGACCGTCGAGGCTCCGATCCACATCTCCAACGTCGCGCTCGTCGACCCCGAGACCAAGAAGCCGACCCGCGTCGGCCACCGGGTCGAGGCGGTCACCAAGGACGGCATCACGAAGAACGTCCGCGTGCGCTACGCCAAGAAGTCAGGTAAGGACCTGTAATGACCGACACCACTGCTGCGGCGGCTGGCAAGATCCAGCCCCGCCTGAAGCAGAAGTACCAGAGCGAGATCGCGCCTGCTCTCAAGGAGCAGTTCGGCTTCACCAACCCGCACCAGATCCCCGGCCTCGTCAAGGTCGTCGTGAACACCGGTGTCGGCGAGGCCGCCCGTGACGGCAAGATCATCGACGGCGCGATCGCCGACCTGACGCTGATCACCGGTCAGAAGCCGCAGGTCACGAAGTCGCGCAAGTCCATCGCGCAGTTCAAGCTGCGCGAGGGCCAGGCCATCGGTGCGCACGTCACCCTCCGCGGCGACCGCGCCTGGGAGTTCCTGGACCGCCTGCTGTCGCTCGCGCTGCCGCGCATCCGCGACTTCCGCGGTCTGTCCGACCGTCAGTTCGACGGCCACGGCAACTACACCTTCGGTGTGCAGGAGCAGTCGATCTTCCACGAGATCAACCAGGACAAGATCGACCGCGTCCGCGGCTTCGACATCACGGTCGTCACCACCGCCAAGACGGACGACGAGGGTCGCGCCCTGCTGCGCGCACTCGGCTTCCCGTTCAAGACGGACGAGCAGGCCGCGTAACCGTCCCCTGAGTCGCGCACTCAGGTACGACCGCTAGGATGGCGGGGTTTGTGCCAAGTATCTCTAGGGATGCCGCGCAGGCCCCGCCTTCAGCGGGTCTACTCCCTTCTTCGGGAGCAACCGGGTGAGGCATCCGCTTCACCCCACCACCACAGGTCGTCGTTCGTGTAACGGCCGGCGAAACCTGGTGAACAAAGGAATCACTAGTCATGACCATGACTGATCCGGTCGCAGACATGCTGACGCGTCTGCGCAACGCGAACTCTGCGTACCACGACACCGTGTCGATGCCCCACTCGAAGCTGAAGGCGCACATCGCCGACATCCTCAAGGCAGAGGGCTACATCTCCGACTGGTCCGTCGCCGACGCTCGCGTGGGCAAGACCCTCACGCTCGAGCTCAAGTTCGGCCCGAACCGCGAGCGCTCCATCGCCGGCATCAAGCGCGTCTCGAAGCCCGGCCTCCGCGTCTACGCGAAGTCGACCGAGATCCCCACCGTCCTCGGTGGCCTCGGTGTCGCCATCCTGTCCACCTCCTCCGGTCTGCTCACCGACCGTCAGGCTGAGAAGAAGGGCGTCGGCGGGGAAGTCCTCGCCTACGTGTGGTAATCGAAGATGTCGCGTATTGGAAGACTGCCCATCGACATCCCCGCCGGGGTCGATGTGAAGATCGACGGCTCGGCCGTCACCGTCAAGGGGCCCAAGGGTGAGCTCTCGCTCAACGTGGCGAGCCCCATCGAGGTCAAGATCGAGGACAACCAGGTCCTCGTCACCCGCCCCGACGACGAGCGCAACTCGCGCTCGCTGCACGGCCTGACCCGCACCCTCATCAACAACCAGATCGTCGGCGTGACGCAGGGCTACTCGAAGCAGCTCGAGATCGTCGGTACCGGTTACCGCGTGGCTCAGAAGGGCTCGGCCATCGAGTTCGCTCTCGGCTTCTCGCACCCCGTCACCGTTGAGGCGCCCGCGGGCATCACCTTCGCGGTCGAGGGCAACAACAAGGTGACCGTCACCGGCATCGACAAGCAGCTCGTCGGCGAGACCGCTGCGAACGTCCGCAAGATCAAGAAGCCCGAGCCCTACAAGGGCAAGGGCATCCGCTACGCCGGCGAGGTCGTGCGTCGCAAGGCCGGAAAGGCTGGTAAGTAACCATGGCTAACAACAGCAAGACTGCTGCCCGCGGCCGCCGCCACGCCCGTCTGCGCAAGAAGGTCGTCGGCACCGCCGCCCGTCCCCGTCTCGTCGTCACCCGCTCGGCCCGCCACGTCTTCGTGCAGGTCGTCGATGACGCCGTGGGCCACACCCTCGCGTCCGCGTCGACCCTCGAGGCCGACCTGCGCGTGTTCGAGGGCGACAAGACCGCCAAGGCCCGCCGCGTCGGCGAACTGGTCGCCGAGCGCGCCAAGGCCGCAGGCATCGAGGCCGTCGTGTTCGACCGCGGTGGCAACAAGTACGCGGGCCGCGTCGCGGCCATCGCTGAGGGCGCTCGTGAAGGTGGGCTGGACCTGTGACCGACGAGAACATCAAGAAGGGGCAGGACGTGACCGACACGGCGACGACTGCAGAGAAGCCGGTCGAGACCGCTGCCGGCAGCGACACGCTCACGCGTGACACCCGCGAGAGCCGTCGCGGTGGCCGCGGCGATCGCGGTGGCCGCAACGAGCGCGGTTCGCGCAATGACGACCGCAGCCAGTTCCTGGAGCGCGTCGTCACCATCAACCGCGTCTCCAAGGTCGTGAAGGGCGGTCGTCGCTTCAGCTTCACCGCCCTCGTGGTCGTCGGTGACGGCAACGGCCTGGTCGGCGTCGGCTACGGCAAGGCCCGCGAGGTGCCGCTGGCGATCTCGAAGGGCGTCGAGGAGGCGAAGAAGAACTTCTTCCGCGTCCCGCGCGTCGGCTCGACGGTCCCGCACCCCGTGCAGGGCGAGGCCGCCGCCGGTGTGGTGCTCCTGCGCCCCGCCGCCCCCGGTACCGGTGTTATCGCCGGTGGCCCGGCCCGTGCCGTGCTCGAGTGCGCCGGCATCCACGACGTCCTGAGCAAGTCGCTCGGCTCGTCGAACACCATCAACATCGTGCACGCCACCGTCGAGGCCCTGAAGAGCCTCGAGGAGCCGCGCGCCGTCGCCGCCCGTCGTGGTCTCGACTACGACGAGGTCGTGCCGGCCCGCATCCTGCGTGCCGAGGCTCAGGCAGCCGAGGCTGCCGCTGCAGCGAAGGCAGGTGCCTAATGGCGCGGCTCAAGGTCACCCAGATCAAGGGCAAGGTTAGTGAGAAGCAGAACCAGCGCGACACGCTGCGCAGCCTCGGGCTCAAGCGCATCGGCGATGTCGTGGTCCGTGAGGACAACGCGCAGAACCGCGGTTACGTGCGTACCGTCGCTCACCTGGTGAAGGTTGAGGAGATCGACTAATGGCTGACGAGAAGACGACGGAAGAGACCGTCGCGAAGAAGCCGGCGGCCAAGAAGGCGAACGCCGCGGCTTCGTCGAAGGCAGCGGCGAAGGCCGAGGCTCCCGCAGAGCGCGTGAGCGTTCTGAAGGTGCACCACCTGCGCCCCGCCGCAGGTGCCAAGAAGGACCGCACCCGCGTCGGTCGTGGTGAGGGCTCGAAGGGCAAGACCGCGGGCCGCGGCACGAAGGGCACGAAGGCGCGCTACCAGGTGCGCCCCGGATTCGAGGGCGGCCAGCTGAACTCGGTCATGCGCGCCCCGAAGCTGCGCGGGTTCAAGAACCCGTTCCGTGTCGAGTACCAGGTCGTGAACCTCGAGAAGCTCGCCGAGCTCTACCCGCAGGGCGGCGACGTGACCGTCGCCGACCTGGTGGCCAAGGGCGCCGTTCGCAAGAACGAGAAGGTCAAGGTGCTCGGCACCGGCGACATCGCGGTCAAGCTGAACGTGACCGTCGACAAGGTCTCGGCCTCGGCCGAGCAGAAGATCGTCGCGGCCGGCGGCTCGATCAAGTAGTACCCGTCATGAGCGGCATCCGCGACTGACGTAAAGTAGAGGGTCGGTGGCGAAAGCCACCGGCCCTCTCTCATCATCGAAAGCAGGACGAACCCTTGTTCAGCGCCATCGTGCGGGTGTTCCGCACGCCCGACCTTCGCAAGAAGCTCCTGTTCACCCTCGCGATCATCGCGATCTTCCGGCTCGGGTCGTTCATCCCCTCGCCGTACGTCGACTTCGCGAACGTGCAGGCGTGTCTGAATGCGAACCAGGGCACGACTGGCCTCTACGAGCTGGTCAACCTGTTCTCCGGCGGGGCGCTCCTCAAGCTCTCGATCTTCGCGCTCGGCATCATGCCGTACATCACGTCGTCGATCATCGTGCAGCTGCTGCGCGTCGTGATCCCGCACTTCGAGACGCTGTACAAAGAGGGCCAGGCGGGCCAGGCGCGCCTCACGCAGTACACGCGCTACCTCACCATCGCGCTCGGCGTCCTGCAGTCCACGACGCTGATCACGGTGGCGCGCAGCGGCGCACTGTTCGGCACGACGAGCGCCACCGAGTGCTCGAACATCATCACCGACACCAGCTGGTACGCGATCCTGCTCATGGTCATCACCATGACCGCGGGCACCGGCCTCATCATGTGGCTGGGCGAGCTCGTCACCGAGCGCGGCATCGGCAACGGCATGTCCCTGCTGATCTTCACCTCGATCGCCGCGCAGTTCCCCACCTCGTTCTGGGCGATCGAGCAGAGCAACGGCATCGGCACCTTCCTGCTGGTGCTGCTCATCAGCGTCGTCGTCGTCGGGGCGGTCGTCTTCGTCGAGCAGTCGCAGCGGCGCATCCCCGTGCAGTACGCGAAGCGCATGATCGGGCGGCGCACCTACGGCGGCAACAACACCTACATCCCGATCAAGGTGAACATGGCGGGCGTCGTGCCGGTCATCTTCGCCTCGTCGCTGCTGTACCTGCCGGCGCTCGTCGCCCAGTTCAACCAGCCCGCCTCCGGCCAGGCGCCCGCCGCGTGGGTCACCTGGGTGACGAACAACCTGACCAACGGCGGCCACCCGATCTACATGGCGCTGTACGCGCTGCTCATCGTCGGCTTCACCTACTTCTACGTCGCGATCACCTTCAACCCCGAAGAGGTCGCGGACAACATGAAGAAGTACGGGGGATTCATCCCCGGCATCCGTGCCGGCCGGCCGACCGCCGAGTATCTCGACTACGTGCTCACCCGCATCACGCTGCCGGGTTCCATCTACCTGGCCGTGGTCGCCCTCGTCCCGCTTGTGGCCTTCGCGCTGCTGGGCGCAAGCAGCAGCTTCACCTTCGGTGGAACGTCGATCCTCATCATCGTGGGCGTCGGCCTCGAGACGGTGAAGCAGATCGACTCGCAATTGCAGCAGCGCCACTACGAAGGGTTGCTTCGATGACGGAAGCCGTCGCAGAGAACACGCAGGGGGGAGCGCGGCTCCTCATCGTCGGTCCGCCAGGGGCCGGCAAGGGCACGCAGGCGGTCTTCATCGCCCAGTCCCTCGGCATCCCCGCCGTGTCCACCGGTGACATCTTCCGCGACAACATCAAGAACGAGACGCCGCTCGGCCTCAAGGTCAAGGAGATCACCTCGACGGGCGCCTACGTGCCCGACGAGCTGACCAACGAGATCGTCGCCGACCGGCTGAGCCAGGCTGACGCAGAGAACGGATTCCTGCTCGACGGCTATCCGCGCACCACGGGTCAGGTCGCGTTCCTCGATGAGTGGCTCGCGGCGCGCGGCACGCAGCTCGACGCGGTCGTGCAGCTGACCGCCGACACTGAGCACGTCGTCGAGCGCCTGTTGAAGCGCGCCGCTGATCAGGGCCGGGCCGACGACACCGAAGAGGTGATCCGTCACCGCCTCGACGTCTATGCGGAGCAGACCGCTCCGCTCATCGACGTCTTCAGCCAGCGCGGCTTGCTGGTCACGGTCGACGGTCTCGGCACGATCGACGAGGTCGCGGAGCGGATCCACGAGGGGCTCGAGGCCCGCGGCATCCGTCGCCCCGGAATCGCCGTCGCCTAGCCGCCAGATGCGCTCGCTTCGCAAGTCCATCTACAAGTCGCCGGCGCAGCTTCGGCTGATGATCGAGCCGGGGCTCGCGACGGCGGCGAGCCTCGACGCCGTCGAGGCGCTCGTGAAGCCGGGCGTGACGACGCTCGAACTCGACGCGGCCGCCGAGGCGGCGATCGAGGCCCGCGGCCTGAAGCCGAACTTCAAGCTCGAGCACGGCTACTTCCACACGATCTGCGCGTCGGTGAACGACGAAGTCGTGCACGGCATCCCCGGCGCGGCCGTGATCGCTGCGGGCGACATCGTGTCGATCGACTCCGGCGCCATCTCGGCGCAGGGGTGGAACGGCGACGCGGCGCGCAGCTTCGTCGTCGACGGCTCCGCGGGGGAGGAGAGCAGTGCCAGCGCCGACGACGTCGCCGCGCGCCGCGAGCTGAACCGCGTGACCGAGCAGTCGCTGTGGCGCGGCATCGCCCAGCTCTACACGGCGAAGCACCTCAACGAGGTCGGCGCCGCCATCGAGGAGTACATCGAGTCGCAGGGCGACTACGGCATCCTCACCGACTACATCGGTCACGGCATCGGTCGCTCGATGCACGAGGACCCGCCCGTGTTCAACTACGCGGTGCGTCAGCGCGGCCCCGAGGTGCGCCCGGGTCTCGTCGTCGCGATCGAGCCGATGGTCACACTCGGCGGAGCCGACACCTACGTCCGCGACGACGGGTGGACGGTCGTCACGGAAGACGGCTCGGCCGCCGCCCACTGGGAGCACAGCGTCGCCGTCCACAAGGACGGCATCTGGGTGCTGACCGCCGCCGATGGCGGCGCCGCCGGGCTCGCGCCGTTCGGCATCACCCCCACACCCATCGCCTAGAGATTCTGAGGGTCCCGGATGCCTGAACCGATCGTCTTCGTCCTCGATGTCGCCCCCGCCGACGCCGCCGAGCCGGCATCCGGCTGGGAATCGACCGTGCGACGGGTGCCGGCGGACGAGCCGATCGTGCGCGGCACCGATCTCGCGGCGACCCGCGGTGACGGAGTGTTCGAGACGCTGGGCGTGCTCGAGGGGTGCCCGCAAGCGGTCGACGCGCACTTCTGGCGCCTCGCCAACTCTGCCGGCCTCCTCGAACTGCCCGCCCCGAACCTCGAGCAGTGGCGCGTCGCGATGAGGCTCGCGGGGGCGGCGCTTCCGATCGATCGCCAGGGCGGCATCAAACTGGTGCTCTCGCGCGGCGTCGAGGGCGCGAACCGGCCGACCGGCTGGCTGATCGCCACCGTGGCCGAGGACGACTTCGCCAACCGCACAGACGGATGGAAGGTCGTCACGCTCGACCGCGGGTACCGTCACGACCTTTCCGAGCACGCGCCCTGGCTACTGCCCGGCGCGAAGACGCTGTCGTATGCGGTCAACATGGCGACGCTGCGCGAGGCGGCCCGCCGTGGCGCCGACAACGCGATCTACGTCTCGTCCGACGGTTACGTCATGGAGGCTCCGCAGTCGAGTGTGCTGCTGCGGCGCGGTGACACGCTCGTGACCCCGAAGACCGACATCGGCATCCTTCCCGGCACGACCCAGCTCAGCGCCTTCGCGCTCGCGCAGGAATGGGGCTTCGCCACCGAGGACCGGCTCGTGCCGTCGGGCGAGCTGCTGGACTCCGACGGAGTCTGGCTGCTGTCGAGCGTCAAGCTTGCGACTCCGATCACCGCGGTCGACGGGCAGCCGATCGCCGTCGACCGCGAGTTCAGTGACCGCCTCAACGCCGGGCTGCTCGCGCGCCGCGAGTAGGAGGCGGAAGCCGGCGACACGCCGCAGGGCCAAGCGAGTGTAGACCTGAACTCGCGTTATGGGAACACTTCGGGTACGATTGATCTTTGGTGTCTTGCACCCGTTTTGCGGTGCGCGTCGTGCAACGTTCGAGGCGCCACATCCCCCGCACGAACAGCGAATTCCGACTGAGCGACAGTGAGGCTATGGCCAAAAAAGACGGCGTCATCGAGATCGAAGGATCTGTGATCGAGGCTCTGCCCAATGCGATGTTCCGCGTCGAGCTGACCAACGGTCACAAGGTTCTTGCCCACATCAGCGGCAAGATGCGTCAGCACTACATCCGCATCCTCCCCGAGGACCGCGTGATCGTCGAGCTGAGCCCCTACGACCTGACCCGTGGCCGCATCGTCTACCGCTACAAGTAAGGATTCGCTGCACAAGTAACGGCCCTCCCTGCCAGGGAGGCGCACGATGACAGCGAAGGAAACAACTCAATGAAGGTCAAGCCGTCAGTCAAGCGCATCTGCGAGCACTGCAAGATCATCCGCCGCAACGGCCGGGTCATGGTCATCTGCTCGTCGAACCCGCGCCACAAGCAGCGCCAGGGTTAATCGCAAGCTTCACAACTTCACACAGATAGGCACCGCCAGATGATTCGCGGTCTCCATTCGGCTTCGCCGAGTCGACCAGCGAATCGGACACCTCGGGTTGGAGGCCCGGGCACCGGCGCTGCTCCACACCTCCACTCACTTACAGGAGAAAGCCAACATGGCACGTCTTGCAGGCGTTGACATCCCGCGCGAGAAGCGTGTGGAGATCGCACTGACGTACATCTACGGTGTCGGTCGCACCCGGTCGCTTCAGACCCTCGCCGCCACCGGAATCTCGGGGGACATCCGGGTCAAGGACCTGACCGACGACCAGCTCGTCGCCCTCCGCGATTACATCGAGGGAACCTTCAAGGTCGAGGGTGACCTCCGCCGCGAGGTCCAGGCCGACATCCGTCGCAAGGTCGAGATCGGCTCCTACGAGGGTCTGCGCCACCGCCGTGGCCTCCCGGTGCGCGGTCAGCGCACCAAGACGAACGCTCGTACCCGTAAGGGCCCGAAGCGCACCGTCGCCGGCAAGAAGAAGGCCGGCCGCAAGTAATCGCGGGCCCACGGATTCAGGAGAGATAGACACAAATGGCTGCACCTAAGACGGCTGCGCGCAAGCCGCGCCGCAAGGAGAAGAAGAACATCGCCGTGGGCCAGGCCCACATCAAGAGCACCTTCAACAACACGATCGTGTCGATCACCGACACGACCGGTGCTGTGATCAGCTGGGCCTCCGCCGGTGGCGTCGGCTTCAAGGGCTCGCGCAAGTCGACCCCCTACGCCGCGCAGACCGCCGCCGAGTCGGCCGCCCGCCAGGCGCAGGAGCACGGCATGAAGAAGGTCGACGTCTTCGTGAAGGGCCCGGGCTCGGGCCGCGAGACCGCCATCCGCTCGCTTCAGGCCGCCGGCCTCGAGGTGGGCAGCATCACCGACGTGACGCCGCAGGCCCACAACGGCGCCCGCCCGCCGAAGCGTCGTCGCGTCTAACTAGGACACTGTCGCGGCGGGTGCCCCTCGCGGGGCATCCGCCCGCAAAGGCTTCTCAACAACTCCATAACTCCACTCACGCAAGGGTCATATAGCGGACCCTTAGCCGAAAGGAATCAACAGTGCTCATTGCACAGCGTCCTACTCTGACCGAGGAGTCGATCTCGGAGTTCCGCTCGCGGTTCGTCATCGAGCCGCTCGAGCCGGGCTTCGGCTACACCCTCGGCAACTCGCTCCGCCGCACGCTGCTGTCCTCGATTCCGGGCGCTGCGGTCACGAGCATCCGCATCGACGGCGTGCTGCACGAGTTCAGCACCGTGCCCGGCGTCAAGGAAGATGTCACCGAGATCATCCTGAACATCAAGGGCCTGGTCGTCTCGAGCGAGCACGACGAGCCCATTACCGCCTACCTGCGCAAGCAGGGTGCGGGCGAGGTCACGGCGGCCGACATCTCCGCCCCGGCCGGTGTCGAGATCCACAACCCCGAGCTCGTCATCGCGACGCTCAACGACAAGGCCAAGCTCGAGATCGAGCTCACCATCGAGCGCGGCCGCGGTTACGTCTCGGCCCAGCAGAACCGCAGCGAGTTCAGCGAGGCCGGCCAGATCCCGGTCGACTCGATCTACTCGCCGGTCCTCAAGGTCACGTACCGCGTCGAGGCCACCCGTGCGGGCGAGCGCACCGACTTCGACCGCCTCGTGGTCGACGTCGAGACCAAGCCGGCGATCAGCCCGCGCGACGCGATCGCCTCGGCGGGCCGCACCCTGGTCGAGCTGTTCGGCCTCGCTCGCGAGCTGAACAACCAGGCCGAGGGCATCGAGATCGGCCCGGCCCCGGTCGACGCCGTTCTCAGCTCCGAGCTGTCGATGCCCATCGAGGACCTCGACCTCTCGGTTCGCTCCTACAACTGCCTCAAGCGCGAGGGCATCAACACCGTCAGCGAGCTCGTCTCCCTGTCCGAGACGCAGCTCATGAACATCCGCAACTTCGGCCAGAAGTCGGTGGATGAGGTCAAGGACAAGCTGACGGAAATGGGCCTGTCGCTCAAGGACTCGGTCCCCGGGTTCGACGGCGCCCACTTCTACAGCGGCTTCGAGGACGAGAACTAAGCTTCTCGCCCCCGACCACCACCCTTTCACCAACGGAGAAACACCATGCCTAAGCCCACGAAGGGCCCCCGCCTCGGAGGCGGTCCCGCTCACGAGCGCCTGCTCCTCGCGAACCTGGCCGCCAGCCTGTTCACGCACAAGTCGATTCAGACGACCGAGACGAAGGCCAAGCGCCTGCGCCCCATCGCTGAGCGACTGATCACCTTCGCGAAGCGCGGCGACCTGCACGCGCGCCGTCGCGTGCTCGCCGTGATCAAGGACAAGTCGGTCGTGCACGAGCTGTTCACCCAGATCGCTCCGCTCGTCGCCGAGCGCGAGGGCGGCTACACCCGCATCATCAAGACCGGCTACCGCAAGGGCGACAACGCCCCCATGGCCGTGATCGAGCTCGTGCTCGAGCCCGTCACGCCGAAGGTGAAGAAGGCCAAGCCGGCTGCCGCCGCTGCGCCCGTCGCCGACGAGCCGGCCGCCGAGGAGACCGAGGTCGTCGAGACCGAGGCCCCTGAGGAGACCGAGGCCGCTGAGGCGCCCGCCGAGGAGACCGAGGCGCCCGCCGAGGAGACCGAGGCCGCCGCAGACGAGGCCCCGGCCGACGAGGCCAAGTCCGAGTAACTCGGACCGCTTTTACGAAACGCCCCGCGCCCGCAAGGGTGGCGGGGCGTTTCTGTTGCGCACGACAATAGGGTCGTGACGGATGCCGGAAGCCGCTGCCCCTGCGGAAGCGGACTCAGCTACGGGGAGTGCTGCGGGCCGCTGCACGCCGGCGAGCGCCGGGCCGCCACCGCAGAGCAGCTCATGCGCAGCCGCTACGCCGCCTTCGCGGTGGGCGACACCGCCTATGTGCTCTCGACGTGGCATCCCTCGACCCGCCCGCGCTCGATCGCGCCCGAGACGGACCTGCAATGGCGCCGGCTCGACGTGCTGCGCACGACCGCCGGCGGCCCGTTCGACACGCGCGGCACCGTCGAGTTCCGCGCCGTGTGGCGCCAAGGCGCCGAACGTGGAGCGCTGCACGAGCGCAGCCGCTTCGAGCGCGTCGGCGGTGCCTGGCTCTACGTCGACGGCGATGTGCTTCCCGACTGAGGCGCGGCCCTCATCCTGATGCGCCGATTCGGCGCGCGACGAGGTCGAGTCGCCTCATGAAGCGCGTCGATACGCTTGAGGCGATGAGCGCCGACACCCCCACCCGCGTGCGGCTCGACGTCGCCTACGACGGCACCGATTTCAGCGGCTGGGCCAGGCAGCCCCGGCTGCGCACGGTCCAGGGAGTGCTCGAGGAGGCCCTCGCCACTCTGTTCCGGCGCACGCCGCCGTCGCCGACGCTCGTCGTCGCGGGGCGAACGGATGCCGGAGTCCACGCGGCCGACCAGGCGGTGCACCTCGACCTCAGCCACGACCAGGTGAACGCGCTGCGCAATGTGCGCGTCGCGGGGGAGCCGCCGGCCGATGCGGGCGCCGCGCTCGCCTACCGCCTGAACGGCATCCTCGGCAGCACGACCGACGTCGTGGTGCGGCGCGGTGCCGTCGCGCCGGTGGGGTTCGACGCGCGCTTCTCGGCGATCTGGCGACGCTACGAATACCGCATCAGCGACCGCATCGGCACGCGCGACCCCGGGCAGCGGCACCGCACCGTCTGGTGGCCGGCCGCGCTCGACGTCGACGCCATGCACGCCGCGGCGCAGAGCCTGCTCGGCCTGCACGACTTCGCCGCGTACTGCAAGCCGCGCGAGGGGGCGACGACGATCCGCACGCTGCAGCGCTTCGACTGGCGCCGGGACGAGTCCGGCGTTCTGGTGGCCGAGTTGCAGGCCGACGCGTTCTGTCACAGCATGGTGCGCGCCCTCGTCGGCGGCTGCGTCGCCGTCGGGGAGGGGCGGCTCGCGGCATCCGATCTCGCCCTGATCCTCGACGTGGGGGAGCGCACGAGCGCGTTCAAAGTCATGCCGGCGAAGGGTCTGACGCTCACCGAGGTGGGCTACCCTGCCGACGACGAGCTCGCGGCGCGAGCCGAGGCTACCCGCGCACGGCGGGAGCTGTGACGGATTCGCCCGCCTCGCCCGGGGCCGCGGCGCCGTCGGCGAACGCAGCGGCAGGCGCGGGCCTGCGCAGCGCGGCCGCCGCACGCCGCACGGCGAGCACCGGGTAGCCGATCACCGCGGCGAGATAGCCGAGCGCCGTGCGGTCGTAGGCGCCGAACGCGCGCTTGCGGTCCCACGCACGACGGAGGGCGCCGCCGCGGCTGCGCCGCTTCGCCGGGCGGGCCGGCAGGATGCCCGCGTCGCGCAGCTCGGCCAGCGTCTCGAGCCGCTGCTGCCAGTCATTGTCGTCGGCGGGGTGGAAGTAGTTGTCCTGTCGCCACCGCGGGTCGACCTGGCGGAAGCGCGCCGCGATGAGATCCCCCGACGGCCCGAGCAGCCCGCTGCCGACGAACACCTCGTTGATGAGGTCGCCGCTCACCCCGAAGTCGGTCAGCACGAGGCTCGGCACTCCGGCGGCGATCGCCTCGATCGCGGCCGTCGAGCTCACGGTGACGAAGCCCACGGCGCGTGCGAGGTGCGCCCCCATCGAGCCGCCCTCGACGACGAGGTTCGCGGGCGCATCCCGCGGCACCAGCTCGACGTAGGGGTGCCGCTCGCGGTGCGTCTGCCGTTCGCCCGCCTGCGCCCGCACCTTGATCACGACGCGCAGCCGCGGGTGCGCGCGTGCGGTCTGCACCAGCCACGCCACCACCGCGCGGCGCTCGGCGAGCGTGGGCGGGACGCCGGGCTGCGCGGCGAAGACGATGCTGTCGCGCTCGCCGGCCCACGGCGCCTCCTCCTCGCGGCGGTCGAGGAACGGAAGCGTCGCGAGGGCATAGTTGTGGGGGACCGCGCGCCGTTCGGACAGCTCGCGGTACGCACGCAGCTCGCGGTGACTGTGCAGCACGAAGAGGTCGGCCTGGGCGCGCCGGAAGACGCCCTTGTATTTGGCGGGGATCGAGATGCCGGGCAGACCCGTCATGATGACCGGCCGCGGGTGCACCCGCCGTGTGATCTCGGTGATGACCGCCTCAGAGACGGCACCGCTCGTCGAGACGAAGACCGCGTCGTGGCCTCCGCGGGCGAGGTGCTCGACGATCTCGCGCAAGGATGCCCGCGGTGCGGCATCCGCCCGGAACCCCGTGCCCGCGAGCGCGAACGCGAGCTGCGCGTCGCTCGCGGCGAGCCGCGACTCGATCTCGACGAGCTCGACGGCCCAGCCCGGGCCGAGCTGTGCGAGCAGCGACGCGCCCCACTTCGCGTAGGAATCGGAATCGATGACCCCGAGAATGCGGCGCAAGCTACGCCCCGACGCGCCGCAGCTTGGCCTTGGGTGCCTCTTCGCCGGGGAAGACGCGCTTCACGCCGTCGCCCATGGCCTGCTCGATGATGCGGATGTCGCGCACCAGGTTCTGCAGGCCGTGCGGCTCGAGGGATGCCGCGTGGTCGGAGCCCCACATCGTGCGGTCGAGCGTGATGTGGCGCTCGACGGCGACGGCGCCGAGCGCGACCGCCGCGATCGAGATCTGCAGGCCTGGCTCGTGGCCCGAGTAGCCCACGGGAATGCCGGCGTAGCGCGCGCCCAGCGAGCCGATCATGCGCAGGTTCGCCTCCTCCGCGGGCAGCGGGTAGGTCGACGTCGCGTGCAGCAGCACGAGCTTCTCGCGGTCGAAGCGCGCGACGGCCGCGTCGATCTCGTCGAGGGTCGACATGCCGGTCGAGAGGATGACGGGCTTGCCGGTCGCCGCCATCGCGTCGAGCAGTTCGAGGTCGGTGACCGAGGCCGAGGCGACCTTGTACGCGCAGACGTTCAGGTCCTCGAGGAAGTCGACGGACGGCACATCCCACGGCGAGGCGAACCAGTCGAGGCCGCGCATCGTGGCGTGATCGCCGATCTCGATGTACTGCTCGCGGGTGAACTCGACGCGGTAGCGGTACTCGAGGTACGTCATGTCGCCCCACGGCGTCGAGCGCGGCGTGTTCTTCATGTGCTCGGGGGTCGAGATCTCGGGCGTGCGCTTCTGGAACTTGACGGCCTGTGCGCCCGCATCCGCGGCGACATCGATGAGCTGCTTGGCGATGTCGACGTCGCCGTTGTGGTTCAGCCCGATCTCGCCGATGACGTAGACGGGTCGGCCTTCGCCGATGGCGTGTTCGCCGATGTGAACGGTCATGAGCGGCCTTTCGTCGTGAGGGCGGGTGTGCCGGAGCCGGCGCCGTCGCGGGCGAGCTCCTGGCGGGCCAGCGCGTCCGCGAGGGCGAGCTGATCGGGGGTGTCGATCTCGAGCGAGTGCCGCTCGTCGGTGACGGCGATGCCGATACGGCCGAAGAAGCGGAAGGCCGCGGCGCGGAAGCCTTCGACGCGCATGACGTAGAACGCGCCCGTCTCGACGTACTGCGGCTCGCGGTCCTGCCGGCGCGGCCGGAACGAGGCGTCGTGGTTGATGGCCTGCGCTCCGGCATCCGTCATGCGCCACAGGAACGCGTGCGACTCGGCGGCGGCGAGCACGACGTCGCTCTCGTCGGTGAGGATGCGGGTGATCGCGAAGTCGAGATCGGCAGGCGAGATGAAGGGGCTCGTCGCCTGGATGAAGACGAGGACATCGGCGCGGATGCCGCGAGCCTCGAGCTCGTCGAGGGCGTGCAACAGGGCGGCCTCGCTCGACGCGGTGTCGCTCGCGAGGGCGGCCGGGCGGTCGATGATCTCGGCACCCGCCGCGCGTGCCGCCGCTGCGATGGCCGCCCCGTCGGTCGAGACGGCGACCACGTCGATGAGCTCGGCGGCGGATGCCGCGGCGACCGCGCGGGCGATGAGGGGAACCCCGCCCACCGGCTGGATGTTCTTCTCGGGGACGCCGCGCGAGCCCGCTCGCGCCGGGATCACGGCGACGACGGTCTGACCGCGCCCTGCGACGCGATCGCTCTGTGGGCGGTGCATGCCGTCAAGCTAGATCGGCGCACGTCGCCCTCGGTGAACGTCCGGCCCACGCGCTGGTGGACGGAGGGTGAACAGTTGGCTTTCGCGTTCGCCCGCAGCCGGCCCGCCGCCGGCTCGTCGTCACTCGCCCGCCGGTTTGCCGGGGCGGCGCGGCTCCGGTAGGCTAGATCTTTGGTGCCGTGTGCCTGCGCACGCACCCGAAGTTGAGCCCTCCACCTGTGGCGTTCTCCCCGATCCGGGCAGAACACCCTAAGGGAGCGGGATTCACGACCATCCAACTCCGATAGAAAGCAGTTACTCCTGTGACGCGCACCTACACCCCCAAGGCCGGCGAGATCCAGCGCGACTGGGTCGTCATCGACGCCACCGATGTGGTTCTCGGCCGTCTGGCCAGCCACGCCGCCGCGATCCTCCGCGGCAAGAACAAGCCGACGTTCGCCCCGCACATCGACACGGGCGACTTCGTCATCATCATCAACGCCGACAAGGTCGCTCTGACCGGCCAGAAGGCCCTGCAGAAGAAGGCCTACCGTCACTCCGGCTACCCGGGCGGCCTCAAGGCCGTCGGCTACGCCGAGCTGCTCGAGAAGAACCCGGTCCGCGCCGTCGAGAAGGCGATCCGCGGCATGCTGCCGAAGAACTCGCTCGGCCGTCAGCAGCTGGGCAAGCTCAAGGTCTACACGGGTGACGTCCACCCGCACGCGGCCCAGCAGCCCAAGCCGTACACCTTCACGCAGGTCGCCCAGTAAGCGCGCCGGAACAAAGACTTTCTAAGGACTGAATCAAGTGGCAAAGATCGCTGACCAGATCGACGAGGCTCCCGAGAGCTTCACGACCGAGACCCCGGCCGCCGAGGCCGCCGTCGCCGCCCGCCCTGTGCTGAGCGTTCCGGGTGCCGCAGTGGGTCGCCGCAAGGAGGCCATCGCGCGCGTTCGCCTCATCCCCGGCGCCGGCACCATCACCGTCAACGGCCGCGAGTTCGCGGACTACTTCCCCAACAAGCTGCACCAGCAGCTGATCACCGACCCCTTCAAGGTGCTCGACCTCGTCGGCTCGTACGACGTCGTCGCCCGCATCACCGGTGGCGGCCCCTCGGGCCAGGCGGGCGCCCTGCGCCTCGCCATCGCTCGCGCGCTGAACGAGATCGACCGCGAGAACAACCGCGCCACCCTCAAGAAGGCCGGCTTCCTGACGCGCGACGCGCGCGTCACCGAGCGCAAGAAGGCCGGTCTCAAGAAGGCCCGCAAGGCCTCGCAGTTCTCGAAGCGCTAAGCGCGCGAGAACCGTAGGCGCCCTGCAATGCCCCGCCTCTTCGGAACCGATGGTGTTCGCGGTCTCGCGAACGGCGACGTTCTCACTGCCGAACTGGCTCTGAGAGTCGCACAGGCGGCGGCGATCGTGCTGGGCACCGGCCGTGAGGCCGATGCCCGGCGCGCTGCAGGCAAGCGCCCCACCGCGGTGGTCGCACGCGACCCCCGCATCTCCGGCGAATTCCTCGTCTCGGCCGTCGCGGCCGGGTTGGCCTCGTCCGGCGTCGACGTGCTCGACGCCGGAGTGATCCCGACCCCCGCGGCGGCCTATCTCATTGCCGACATCGGTGCCGACTTCGGCGTCATGATCTCGGCATCGCACAACCCCGCGCCCGACAACGGCATCAAGATCTTCGCCCGTGGCGGCACCAAGCTGCCCGACGTCGTCGAGGACCGCATCGAGGCGGCCCTCACGCAGCCGAAGTGGACGCCGACCGGGGGCGACGTCGGCCGCATCCGCCGCTTCGCGGACGCCGAGGACCGCTATGTGGTGCACCTCATCGAGTCGCTGCCGCATCGGCTCGACGGGATCCACGTCGTGCTCGACACGGCGAACGGCGCCGCCGCCGGGACATCCCCCGAGGCATTCGCGCTCGCCGGCGCCAAGGTGACCCTCATCGGCGCCGACCCCGATGGCCTCAACATCAACGACGGCGTCGGCTCGACGCACATCGACAACCTCAAGCGCGCCGTTCTCGACGCGGGCGCCGACGTCGGCATCGCGCACGACGGCGACGCCGACCGCTGCCTCGCGGTCGACGCGAACGGCAACGAGGTCACGGGCGACCAGATCATGGCGATCCTCGCCCTGTCGCTGAAGGACCGCGGCAAGCTCGCGAAGAACACGCTCGTGGCCACCGTGATGAGCAATCTCGGCCTGCACCGCTGCATGGCAGAGCACGGCATCGAGGTCGTGACGACCGCTGTCGGCGACCGCTATGTGCTCGAGAAGATCAACGAAGAGGGCTACTCCGTCGGCGGAGAGCAGTCGGGGCACGTCATCCTCTCCGAGTTCGCCACGACGGGTGACGGCGCCCTCACCGGCCTCACCCTCCTGTCTGAGATGGCGCGCACGGGCAAGACGCTCGCAGAGCTGGCCTCCGTCATGAAGGTGTTCCCCCAGGAACTCGTCAACGTGCGCGGCGTCGACCGCGACGGGCTCGCGGGCAACGAGGTGATCGCGCGCGCGGTCGCTGAGGTCGAGGCCGAGCTCGGCGACACGGGCCGTGTCGTGCTGCGCCCGAGCGGCACCGAGCCGATGATCCGGGTCATGGTCGAGGCGGCCGATGACGACACCGCGCTGGCGTATGCGCAGAAGCTCGCCGACGTCGTGAAGGCCGAGCTGGCGGTCTAGGGGGCGTCGGGGGTCTCCATTCGGGTTCGCCGAGTCGACCCGCGTCGGGGGTTCGCCGAGTCGACCCGCGTGGTCGCGCGTCAGTAGGCGAGCAGCATCGCGACCTCGCGGCTGTCGTCGGGCACGAAGCCGAGGCTCGTGTAGAGGTCGACGGCGCCCGAGGGGTTCTCGGTGTCGACATCGAGCACGACGCGCTCCAGACCGGCGGCGACGGTGGCCTCGAGCGTGCGCGCGAGCAGCGCGGGGGCGATGCCGCGGCCCCGCCACGCGCGCCGCACCCCCACCAGCCCGACGTATGAGCTCGTGTAGCCCTGGTGCGGCCAATCGTGCTCGAGAACGCTCGTGACGACGAGCCCGGCGACCGTGTGCTCGTCATCGGCGAGGGCGATGAACGACAGCTCGGGGCGGAAGAACTCGCCCCCGGCGATCTTCGCCCACTGCTCGCCCGAGGTCGGCTGGCTGCCCCAGTGGTCGCGGAACGCCTCGTTCTTCGCCGCGAGCACGTCGGCCGACAGCTCGTCGGACCACGGCACGATCGCGACGCCGGGCGGTGCGGGCACCACGGGCAGCGGCTGCGAGAGATCGCGCGTCAGCGTTGCGAAGTAGCGCGCGGCGTGGAAGCCGAGCAGCTCGGCGAGCCGGATGCCGGCGACATTGCTCGCGGAGAGGTACTGCAGGATCCACCCGCGCAGCGGCAGGTCGCAGCTCTTCAGCATCTGCTGCGCGCGACCGCGCTGCCACTGCAGCAGCTGCCGGCCGACACCGGCCCCGCGCACCTCGGGGTGCGTCGTGCCGTGCAGGAACACCCTGACCACGGTCTCGGCGCCCGGCGGCATCACGTTGAGCCCCCACGCGACGATGCGGCCGTCTGCCGACAGGCCGGCGAGCGAGTCATGGGCGAGGTCGATGTAGCTGTGGGTCAGCTCTTCGAGCAGGTCTTCGCGCGGCGTCGTCCAGCTGGGGTGGTCGACGGCGTCGGCGGCCTGCTGCAGCGCGGTGAGCTCGTCGAGGTCGTCAGGGGTGAGCGGGCGCCAGGCGGCGATGTCGGGGTGGATGGGCAGCGCGAGCCGCTGTGGCGCATCGACGCGCTCGTGCAGGGGACTCAACTCGGCCACGAGTACACCTTGGCACGGGCAGGTTCAGAGCTTGCGGAGAAGCACCGATGAGACCTTGTGCTCCGGCCCCTTGCGCAGCACCAGCTTCGCGCGGCTGCGCGTCGGGCGGACGTTCTGGATGAGGTTCGGCTCGTTGATCGACTTCCAGATCTCGTGCGCGACGGCGACCGCCTGGTCCTCGCTGAGGTCGGCATAGCGGTGGAAGTAGGACTGCGGGTTCGCGAAGGCGCCCTGCTGCAGCTTGAGGAAGCGCTCGACGTACCACCGCTCGATCGAGCTCGTGGCCGCGTCGACGTACACGGAGAAGTCGAACAGGTCGCTGATGGCGAGGCTGCCGGCTGCGGGCGATTGCAGCACATTGAGGCCTTCGACGATGAGGATGTCGGGCTGGCGCACGATCACCTGGGCATCCGGCACGATGTCGTAGCTGAGGTGCGAGTAGAAGGGCGCGCGTACCTCGGGGACGCCCGACTTCACATCGGTGACGAAGCGCATGAGCGCGCGCCGGTCGTAGGACTCGGGGAAGCCCTTGCGGCCCATGAGACCGCGCCGCTCGAGCTCGGCGTTCGGGTACAGGAATCCGTCGGTCGTGATCAGCTCGACCCGTGGCGTGTTGTCCCACCGGCTGAGCAGCTCGCGCAACAGCCGCGAGACCGTCGACTTGCCGACGGCCACGGAGCCCGCGACGCCGATCACGAACGGCGTGCGCGCCGCGCGCTCGCCGAGGAAGTCGCTGGTCGCGCGATGCAGCGCCTGCGTGCCGGCGGCATACAGGTTGAGCAGACGCGAGAGCGGAACGTAGACCTCGGCCACCTCGCGCATGTCGAGCAGATCGCCGAGCCCGCGCAGCTGCACGACCTCGGTCTCGGTGAGCGGCTGGGGCGTGCTGCGGGCGAGTTCCGACCAGTCGGCGCGGTCGAGCTCGACGAACGGCGTCAGTGCGCCCGTGGCGGCGGCGCCGTTATCGGTCATGATGCCCAATTCTAGGGAGGCGCTCGGGCGCGAACGCCCAGTCGCGCCCTTCTAGACTGGCCCGCATGTGTGGAATCGTCGGATACGTCGGCACGCGTGACTCGGTCGGCGTTCTGCTCGGCGGGCTGAAGCGGCTCGAGTACCGCGGCTACGACTCGGCGGGCGTCGCCGTGATCGGCGCCGACGGCGGCCTGCACACCGCCAAGAAGGCGGGCAAGCTCGGGGCCCTGCAGGACGAGCTGGCACAGCACCCCCTGGCGACCGGCGGAACCGGCATCGGCCACACGCGCTGGGCGACGCACGGCGGCCCGACCGACCAGAACGCGCACCCGCACCTGGGTGACGACGGCAAGCTCGCCCTCATCCACAACGGCATCATCGAGAACTTCCACGATCTGAAGACCGAGCTGCTCGAGCAGGGCGTCGTCTTCGACTCCGAGACCGATACCGAGGTCGCCGCCAAGCTGCTCGGCGTCGAGTACGCGCGCACCCACGACCTGCGCGCGGCGTTCCGCACGGTGCTGAAGCGGCTGAACGGGGCCTTCACCCTGCTCGCCGTGCATGAGGACGCCCCTGGCGTCGTCGTCGCCGCCCGCCGCAACTCGCCGCTCGTGATCGGCCTCGGCGAGGGCGAGAACTTCCTCGGCAGCGACGTCGCCGCGTTTATCGAGTTCACCCGCCGCGCCGTGGCGATCGGTCAGGACGAGATGGTGGTCATCACGCCCGACTCCGTCGAGGTGACCGACTTCGACGGGAACGCGGTGCCGTTCGAGCCGTTCGAGGTGCAGTGGGACGCGTCGGCCGCCGAGAAGGGCGGCTGGTCGAGCTTCATGCTGAAGGAGATCACCGAAGAGCCCGACGCGGTCGCCAACACCCTGCGCGAGCGCATCCACGAGGGCGACGTCAAGGTTCCCGAGCTCGAGGCCCTCGGCGACGAGGTGCTGCGCGAGGTCGACCGCATCATCGTGGTCGCGGCCGGCACCGCGGCGTATGCGGGCCAGGTCGGCACCTACGCGATCGAGTCCTGGGCGCGCGTGCCCGTCGATGTGCAGCTCGCGCACGAGTTCCGCTACCGCGATCCGATCGTCGGGCCGAACACGCTGGTCGTCTCGATCAGTCAGTCCGGCGAGACGATGGACACCCTGATGGCGGTCAAGTACGCCCGTGAGCTCGGCGCGCGCACGATCTCGATCTGCAACACGCAGGGGGCGACGATTCCGCGCGAATCGGATGCCGCGCTGTACACCCACGCCGGCCCGGAGGTCGCCGTCGCGTCGACGAAGGCGTTCGTGGCGCAGATCACGGCGCTGTACCTGCTCGGCCTTCAGCTCGCCCGGGTCAAGGGCACGCTCGACGAGGCGGCGCGCCGCGAGCTGGTCGAGGAGCTCGTCGCCGTTCCCGAGAAGATCCGGTTCGCGACCGGCGAGCACGAGCGCATCGCCGAGCTCGCGCACTGGATGGGCACCGCTTCTGCCGTGCTCTTCCTCGGCCGCCACGTCGGCTACCCGATCGCGCTCGAGGGTGCTCTCAAGCTCAAGGAGCTCGCGTACATCCACGCCGAGGGCTTCGCGGCCGGCGAGCTCAAGCACGGCCCGATCGCCCTGATCGAGCCGGGTCTGCCGGTGTTCGTCCTCGTGCCGAGTCCGCGGCACTCCGAAGAGATGCACCGCAAGGTGATCTCGAACATCCAGGAGATCCGGGCGCGCGGCGCGCGCGTCATCGCGGTGGCCGAGCAGGCGGATGCCGCAGTGCTGCCGTTCGCCGACGAGGTGATCGCCCTTCCCCTCGCGGGCAAGTTCTTCGAGCCGCTGATCGCGGTCGTGCCGCTGCAGATCTTCGCGATGGAGCTGGCGACCGCGAAGGGCCTCGATGTCGACCAGCCGCGCAACCTCGCCAAGTCCGTGACGGTCGAGTAGCGGCGCAGACGCAGACCTCATGATCACGGGAATCGGCGTGGACGTCGTCGGGCTCGAGCGCTTCGCCCGACAGCTCGAGCGCACCCCGCGCCTGATCGAGCGGCTGTTCGCCGAGAGCGAACGCGGCCTGGGGTCGGATTCGCTCGCCGCCCGCTTCGCCGCGAAGGAAGCGCTGATCAAGGCGCTCGGGCGCTCGGACGGCCTGGTCTGGACCGACATCGAGATCGTGCCCGATGAGCACGGCGACCCCGGGTTCCGCCTGCACGGCGGGGTCGCCGACGTGGTCGCCGCGCACGGCGTGAAGCGGCTGCACCTGTCGCTCACGCACGACGGCGGGGTGGCGGCAGCCTTCGTCGTCGCCGAGGGCGACGGGGCCACGGGCACGGGCGCAGGGGTGACGGATGTCTGACCGGGCGGCCCGCGGCGCGATCGGCTTCCACGAGGCGCTCATCGATCTCGAGGCGATCACCTCGAACGTGCGCGCCCTGCGGGAACGATTCGGCACGGAGCACTTCATCGCCGTCGTGAAGGCGAACGCCTACGGGCACGGCGCCGTTCCGGTGGCCCGCGCGGCGCTCGCGGGCGGCGCGGACTGGCTGGGCGTCGCCGTCATCGAAGAGGCGCTCGAGCTGCGGGCGGCCGGCATCGACGCGCCGATCGTCGCCTGGCTGCACGACCCCGACGAGCGCTTCGACGCGGCCGTGGCCGCCGGCGTCTCGATCGGCGTCTCGACGCTCGAGCAGCTGCGCGCGGTGGCCGAGGCGGCCGGGCGCGCCGCGGCGCAGGCATCCGTTCAGTTCAAGCTCGACACCGGGCTGTCACGCAACGGCCTGCAGCGCGCGGACTGGAACGCGGCGTTCGAGCTCGCTGCCGGGTTCGAGCAGACCGCGCAGCTGCGCGTCGACGGAGTGTTCACGCACCTGTCGAATGCGACCCTGCAGGACGACGTCGACTGCCTTGACCTCTTCGACGAGGGCGTCGCGGCCGCCCGCGCGGCGGGGCTCGCGCCGGGGCTCGTGCACGCGGCGGCATCCGCTGCGGCGCTGCGCCAGCCCGATGCCCGCTACAACTGCGTGCGCGTCGGCCTCGCGCTCTACGGCCTCGCGCCGACGCAGGATCCGCGGCAGGCACGCGAGCTCGGGCTGCGGCCGGCGATGACGGTGCAGGGCCGCATCGCGAACGTGAAGCGCGTACCGGCGGGCACGTCGGTGTCGTACGACTACACCTACACGACCGACCGCGAGACGACCCTGGCGCTCGTGCCGTTCGGCTACGGCGACGGCATTCCGCGTGCCGCGTCGAACCGGGCGCGGGTGTGGCTCGGCGGTGGCGTGCATCGGATCGCGGGGCGGGTGGCCATGGACCAGTTCGTGGTCGATGTCGGCGATACGCCCGTCGCGGTCGGCGACCCCGTCGTGCTGTTCGGCGACGGCGGTGAGGGATTCCCGACGGCGGAGGACTGGGCCGAGGCATCCGCCACGATCAACTGGGAGATCGTGACGCGCATCGGCGGCCGCACCACGCGGCGGTACGTGAGGGGCGACGCGGATGCCTGAAGAGCAGGGCGTGGCCGTCGTGGCGCTCTCGGTAAGTCACCGATTTGGTCGCAGCGGGCGGCAGGCGCACGGGTTCGCGGTCGCGTCGGCCGGATCGGTGACCTGCGAGCAGCTCCTCAGGAAGGACGCGGCGTGAGCGGGCCCCAGACGCGTGTCGTCGCAGGCACCGACGAGATGGAAGCACTCGGGCGCGAGCTCGGGGCGCGGCTGCGCGCGGGCGATCTGGTCGTGCTGACGGGCCCGCTCGGCGCCGGCAAGACGACACTGACGCGCGGCATCGGCGAGGCGCTGAACGTGCGCGGGCCGATCACCTCGCCGACCTTCGTGCTGGCGCGCACGCACCCCGCGCTCGGCGGCGGCCCCGACCTCGTGCATGTCGACGCCTATCGGCTGGGGAACGCGACGGAGCTCGACGACCTCGACATCGACTACGAGAACTCGGTCGTCGTGGCCGAGTGGGGGCACGGGCTCATCGAGTCCGAGTCGGCGACGGGGTCGTGGCTCGAGGTGGTGATCGCGCGGCCGGAGGGCGCGGGCGACGAGTTCGACCCGTCGGACGCGCCCGAGGAGCCGCGCACCGTGACGATCACCGGCTACGGGCCGCGCTGGGAGGGCGAAGGATGACAACGGATGCCCCGGCGCTGCGCGCCGCGCACGCCGACCGCTTCGCGCAGGTCGTGCTCGACAACTTCGCGCAGCCGTATCCCTATGCGGCGCACCACACCACGGCCGGCCCCGACGACCGCGCGCTGCCGGTCGAGCTGCACCCGGCGTTCGCCTCGTCGTACGACTGGCACTCGAGCGTGCACATGCACTGGCTCGCGACGCGGCTGCTCGAGTTCGGGGTGTCGGCGCCGCTTTCCGACCGGCTCGCCGCCGCGCTCGCCGCGAACCTCGCCGCAGAGAACCTCGAGGTCGAGGCTGAGTACCTGCGCCGTCACCCGCGCTACGAGCGCCCGTACGGCTGGGCGTGGGCGCTGTCGCTTGCGGCATCCGTGTCGCGCTCGCGCGTGCCCGTGATCGCGACCCTCGCGCCGGGCTTCGCCCCGCTGACCGAGGTGCTGTTCGACCACGTGCTCGCCTGGGTCGCGCGCACGCCCGAGCCGGTGCGCCACGGCGTGCACAGCAATTCGGCGTTCGGGCTGCGGCACGCGCTGCTCGCTGCGCGCGCTCTCGGTCGCGACGATGTCGCGCACGCGGTGACGGATGCCGCGCGGCGCTGGTTCCTGCGCGATGCCGCCTGGCCGTTCACGTGGGAGCGCAGCGGGCAGGACTTCCTCTCGCCGGGATTCGCCGAGGCCGAGCTGATGGCCGCCGCCCTCGGCGCCGACGAGCTCACCGCATGGGCGACCGGATTCTTCGCCGAGCTCGCGCCCACCTCGGCCGTGCTCGCGCCCGCACGCGTTCTCGACGCCCACGACGGGCAGCAGGTGCATCTCTTCGGCCTGGGGCTCTCGACGTCGGCGGCTGCCTCGCGCGTCGCCGTGACGCTGCGCTCGAACGGCGTCGGCGGCGAGTCGGGGCTCGGCAACACGGGCCGCGTCGCCGAGCTGATCGAACTGCTCGAGGGCGCGGCGCCTCGGCTGCTGCCCGCCGGCATCGAGGCCGCCGTGTCGGACGAGTTCATGTCGTCGCATTGGCTCGCGACCTTCGCGTGGGACGCGCTCGAGGCGCTGCCCGACTGAGGCGCCGCGTCGCTCAGTGCAGGCGGAAGCGGACCGACTGCCCGGGCGCGAGCTGCGCCGCGCGATCGATCGAGGCGTCCGTGAGCACGGCGATCACGGGGTAGCCGCCGGTCACGGGGTGATCGGCCGAGAAGATGATCGGATGCCCCGACGCCGGCACCTGCAGGGAGCCGAGCGCCATCGGCTCGCTCGGAAGCTCGCTCGCGATCGCCCGCTCGAGCGGCGCGGGCCCCTCGAGCCGTACCCCGACCCGATCCGACGCGGGCGTGACGGTGAAGACGCCGGTGCGCAGCACGCGCAGCGCATCCGGCGTGAACCAGTCTTCGCGGGGGCCGCGCAGCGCGTCGAGCACGACCCCGGGGGCCGTATCGCCGACGCCCCAGGGCGGCGCGACGGCGTCGACGAGCGGGTCGCCGTCGGTCTCGTCGCCGATCGGCAGCACATCGCCCGCGGCGAGGGGAGCGGGGCCGATACCGGAGAGCGTGTCGTACGAGCGGCTGCCGAGCACCGGCGGAACGTCGATGCCCCCGCGCACCGCGAGGTAGGCGCGCAGCCCGGCGCTCGGCGCGCCGAGCTGCAGCTCGTCACCGTCGGCGAGCTCGATGAGCTCGTACATGGCGGGGCGGTGGGTGCGCCCTGCGGCGGTCACCACGGTCAACGGGCAGTAGGCGCCGGTCACCACGAGCTCGGTCGCGCCACGGGATCGCACGGCGAGACCGCCGAAGAGCGTCTCGACGAGCGCAGCCCCCGCGGCGTTGGCCACGAGCCGGGTGGCGAGCGCGGCCGAGCCGCGGTCGGCGGCGCCCGCGTGCCCGACGCCCTGGTCGAGGAATCCGCTTCTGCCCTGATCCTGCACCGTTGCGAGCAGCCCGACGCGCGTGACCTCGAGCGCGCTCATCCGCGCGCGGCTTCCACGAAGCGCACGCGCGTGCCGGCCGCGAGCAGCGCGGGAGGCGTGCGGGCCGGATCCCACATCGACAGCCCGGTGCGCCCGATCAATCGCCAGCCGCCCGGCGACTCGCGCGGGTACACGCCGCTGAACTCGCCGGCGAGCCCCACGGCGCCGGCGGGCACGCGCGTGCGCGGCACCTCGAGCCGCGGCACCTCGAGGGCCCAGCCGTCGCTCGCGAGGTAGCCGAAGCCCGGTGCGAAGCCGCCGAAGGCGCACAGCCACGTGCGGCCCGTGTGGGCCGCGATGAGTTCGGCGGTCGAGACCCCGAGGAGCTCTGCCGTCGAGGCGAGATCGTCCCCGTCGTAGACCACGGGGATCTCGACGGGCGCACCGGCCCCGCCGTCGGGCGCCGCAACGATCTCGAGCGCGGCGACCGCCGCCTCGACGGCGCTGCGCTCGACCACCGCCGGGTCGAAGCCCAGCAGAACGGTGCGGGCGCCGCTCGTGGCATCCGTCACCCCCGGAATCGGCGAACGCTCGATCGCCGCACGCAGTGCCATCGCCTCTGTCAGCGATGAGAACTCGACCAGCACGCCGCGCTCGCCGGCGCGCAGGAAGCGAGGACCGTTCACACGAACGCCCTGAGCCCCACGCCGGCGGCCACCAGCTCGGCGCGCACGCGCGCGGCGATCGCGGCGGCACCCGGCGTGTCGCCGTGCACGCACACCGACCGGGCGTCGACGGCGATCTCGGTGCCGTCGACGGCCGTGACCTGCCCTTCTGTGACGAGGCGCACGACGCGCGAGGCGATCTCGCCCGCGTCGTGCAGCACGCTGCCCGCCTGTGCGCGCGGCACGAGCGTGCCGTCGGGCTGGAAGGCGCGGTCGGCGTACGTCTCGGGGACGGGAACGAGGCCGTGGTCGGATGCCGCGCGCAGCAGTTCGGAACCCGGAAGGGCGAGCACGGCGAGCTGCGGGTCGACGGCGGCGCACGCGGCCACGACGGCATCGGCCTGGGCCGCGTCTCGCACCGCGACGTTGTAGAGCGCACCGTGCGGTTTGACGTACGAGACCCGCGTTCCGGCCGCTCGTGCCGCTGCGCGCAGGGCGCCGAGCTGGTAGACGACATCGGCGAACAGCTCATCGGAGGTCGTCGGCACGGGGCGGCGCCCGAAGCCGCGCAGATCGGGGTACGCGACGTGCGCCCCGATCGCGACACCGCGCTCAGCCGCGAGGCGGCAGGTCGCCAGCATGATCTGCGGGTCGCCCGCGTGGAATCCGCATGCGACGTTCGCACTCGTGACGACGTCGAGCAGCGCCGCGTCGTCGCCCATGGGCCACGCGCCGAAGCCCTCACCGAGATCGCAGTTCAGGTCGATGGTCGCCATGGGTTCACCGTAGCCGCCGGGCGCGACCTCGAGCCTTTCCTGGGAATGGCCACGGATCCCGGCCCACTGCACGCGACGGGCTGAGCGTCGTCAGCGAGCATCAGCGCGCCGTCGTGGTCCGGCCCACCAGGTGCGGCGCCTATGCCGTCACCGGGCCGCGTGCGCAGAGTGACGTGCCCGAAGAGGCGAGCTACGGGGCAGCGGTCCGCGTCGCGCTCGCGCGTCTCGCCCGCGCCTCGCGGCACTAGCCGGCACTCGCTGCGGCTCCGGCCCGCCGCGTCGGGCCGGCCACTGCGCGCACGCCGTGGGCGGTGACGCTGGCAGGCTGGGGGCATGACCGTCACCGCCGAGTACACGATTCCGGGACTGCACGTGCGCGACCACGAGGTCGTGGTGCCGCTGGACTGGGATCGGCCGGATGCCGGCGAGCTCACGGTCTTCGCCCGCGAGCTGGTCGCGCCGACGAGGCGCCGCGACGACCTGCCCTACCTGCTCTTCCTGCAGGGCGGCCCCGGCGGCAAGGGCCCGCGCCCGCTGTCGGCGTCGGGCTGGGTCGCCGAGGCGCTCAAGCGCTACCGCGTCGTGCTGCTCGACCAGCGCGGCACGGGCCGCAGCACCCGGATCGACGGGCGCACGATCTCACGCTTTCCGTCGGCGCAGGCCGCGGCCGACCACCTCGCGCACTTCCGAGCGGATTCGATCGTGCGCGACGCCGAGCACCTGCGGCAGCACGAATTCGGTGCGCGGCGCTGGACGACGCTGGGGCAGAGCTACGGGGGATTCCTCACCCTGAGCTACCTCTCGCTCGCCCCGGACGGGCTCGCGGCCTGCCTCGTCACGGGCGGCCTCTCATCGGTGGCCCGCAACGGCGCCGAGATCGTCTACCGGCGCACCTACCCGCGCGTCGAGGCGAAGAACGCCGAGTACCGCCGCCGCTACCCCGGCGACGGGGCAGTCGTCGAGCGCATCGCCGAGAGGCTCGCGGTCGAGCCGGCGGTGCTGCCCGACGGCGATCTGCTGACCGTGCGCCGGTTCCAGACCCTCGGAATGGGCTTCGGCATGAAGCATCCCGGCTACGAGCAGCTGCACTGGCTGCTCGACGAGGCGTTCGACGCGTCGGGCGACGAGTTCGACGCCGGTTTCCTCGCCCAGGTGGCGGACGCCACCTCGTTCACGACGAACCCGCTCTATGCGGTGCTGCAGGAGGCCATCTACCTGAGCGGCCCAGAAGCCGGCGCGAGCGCATGGGCCGCCCAGACCGTGCGCGACGAGCTGCCGCAGTTCGCGGAATCCGCCCGGCCCCTGCTCTTCACCGGCGAGATGATCTACCCCTGGCAGTTCGCCGAGCTCGCCGCGCTGCGGCCGTTCGAGGCGGCGGCGCACGTCATGCACGAGCGCACCGAGTGGCCGGTGCTCTACGACCTCGATCGGCTCGCCGCCAACGAAGTGCCGGTCTTCGCGGCGGTCTACTTCGACGACATGTACGTCGACTCCGGCCTGCAGCTCGACACCGCCAAGTCGGTCGGCAATCTCCACGCGTGGGTCACCAACGAGTTCGAGCACGACGGCCTGCGCAACGGCGACGTGTTCGAGCGCCTGCACGCCATGCTGGACGACGCGGGCGGGGCCCGGCCGTGAGTCGTGCGAAGATGCCCTCCGTGATGCGAGCGACGGCACACCTTCTCGCCGCCTATGACCGCGAGCTGCGCACCGAAGCGGAGATGCGCGGCGCCGCCGCCGTGACGCGGATCGGTCCCTTGTGGCTCGGCACCTTCCCCGGCGGCAGCGGCTTCGTCTCGTATCGCGATCTCGAGGGCGCAGATCCCGCAGAGCTCGTTCCGCGCGTCGTCGAGCACTTCGAGCGCGACCCCGGCGTGGGCGAGGTCGAGTGGAAGACGCGTGCTCACGACGTCGCCCCCGGACTGCATGAGGCCCTGATCTCGGCGGGATTCGCTCCGGGTGAGCCCGAGTCGGTGATGATCGGCGAGGCACAGGCGCTCGCCGTCGAGCTGCCGCTCCCCGAAGGCGTCACGCTGCGCCAGGTCGCCGACGAGGCAGACATTCGTCGGATGGTGGCCATGCAGGACGAGGTCTTCGGCTCGCCGCGCCCCGTCGAGGGGCTGCTCGCGGAGCTGGCCGATGACCCGACGATCGAGTGCTGGATCGCCGAGCACGACGGCGAGGTCATCAGCGCCGGGCGGCTGCACCCCGTCGCGGGGACGGCGTTCGCCGGAATCTGGGGCGGCGCGACCGTGCCCCGGTGGCGCCGCCGCGGCGTCTATCGCGCGCTCACCGCGGCCCGCGCCCGATCGGCCCTGCGCCGCGGCGCGACCCTGATCCACAGTGACTCGACCGAGGACTCGCGCCCGATCCTCGAGCGCTATGGCTTCGTCAAGGTCACCGAGACGACGCCGTATGAGTGGCACCGGCCGTGACGCGCCGCCCCGATACCCTTGAAGGATGCTGCTCGCGATCGACACCTCGGCCGGGTCATCGGTCGCGGTGGTCGACTATGACCGGGGCGTTCTGGCCGAGGCATCCGATCTCGGGACCCGCGGCCACGCCGAGCGCATCGGCCGCCTCATCTCCGACGCGCTCGAGCAAGCCGGCGTCGCCCCGGCCGAGCTGAGCGCCGTGGCCGTGGGCATGGGCCCCGGGCCGTTCACGGGCCTGCGCGTCGGAATCGTCGCTGCGCGCACCTTCGCGCTCGCCGCGGGCAAGCCGGTCGTGAACCTCGTCAGCCACGACGCGATCGCGTTCGCCGCGTACCGCGATGGCCGCGAGGGCCCGCTTCTCGTGGTCACGGATGCCCGGCGCAAAGAGCTCTACTGGTCCTTCTACGACGGGGCGGACGAGCTCGGGCTACCGGTGCGCGTCGACGGCCCTGGGCTCGCGAAGCTCGACGAGCTGCCGCACCCCGATGCGGCGCGGCTCGACGCGGCATCCGTCTCGGCGGCCGCGCTCGGCCTGCTCGCCGAGCACACCTGGAAGAACAAGCGGCCGTTCGCCGCCGGCGAGGCGCTCTATCTGCGCTCGCCCGATGTCACGCCCTCGGCCGGCCCGAAGCGGGTGACGGGGTGAGCGAGCAGCCGGCCTTCTCCATTCGCCGCGCGACCGTCGGCGACCTCGAGCAGGTCGTCGCGCTCGAGCGCGTCATCTTCGCGAACGACGCGTGGCCCGAGGCGTTGTGGCGCTCCGAGCTCGAGAGCCCGCACACCTTCTATCTCGTCGCAGCCCGGGCGGATGCCCCTGACGAGCTGCTGGGCTATGCGGGGCTGCTCTCGCTGCCCGGTGGCCGCGAGGGCGACGTGCAGACGATCGGGCTCGCCGAGGAGGCGCGCGGCTACGGGCTCGGCCGCGAGCTCATGCGCCTGCTGCATCTCGAGGCGCAGCGCCGCGGCGTGCGCGAGATGTTCCTCGACGTGCGCGTCGACAACCCGGTGGCGCAGGCGCTGTATCGCTCGTTCGGCTATGAGGAGATCGGTGTGCGGAAGGGCTACTACCAACCCGACAATGTCGACGCGCTGGTGATGAGAGTGGCCGTATGAACCGAGAGGAACCCCTCGTGCTCGGCATCGAGACGAGCTGCGACGAGACCGGCGTCGGCATCGTGCGGGGAACCCGCCTGCTCAGCAACACCATCGCGAGCAGCATGGAGGAGCACGCCAGGTATGGCGGCGTCGTGCCCGAGGTGGCCGCTCGCGCGCACCTCGAGGCCATGGGGCCGGCCATCGAGGCGGCTCTGGCCGAGGCATCCGTGCGCCCCGACGAGCTCGACGCGATCGCCGTGACCAGCGGGCCGGGTCTCGCGGGGGCGCTCATGGTGGGCGTCGGGGCCGCGAAGGCGATGGCGGTCGCGCTCGGCAAGCCGCTCTATGCGGTGAACCACCTCGTGGGCCATGTCGGCGCCGACGTGCTCGATGCGGGCGGCGGCCCGGGGCACCCCGTCGAGGTGCCGACGATCGCGCTGCTCGTGAGCGGCGGCCACACGAGTCTGCTGCACGTGCGCGACCTGACCGGCGACGTCGAGCTGCTCGGCGAGACGATCGACGACGCGGCGGGCGAGGCGTTCGACAAAGTGGCGCGCATTCTCGGGCTGCCGTACCCCGGCGGGCCGCAGATCGATCGCGCGGCGGCGGCGGGCGCCCCGAATGCGATCCGGTTCCCGCGCGGTCTCAGCCTGCCGAAGGACATGGCGAAGCATCGCTACGACTTCTCGTTCTCGGGGCTCAAGACCGCCGTCGCGCGCTGGGTCGAGCAGAAGACGGATGCCGGTGAGCAGCTGCCCGTCGCCGACGTGGCCGCGAGCTTCCGCGAGGCGGTCGTCGACGTGCTCGTCACGAAAGCCGTGAACGCGTGCCTCGATCGCGGTGTTCCGCGCCTGCTGCTCGGCGGCGGCGTCGTCGCGAACGCGCGGCTGCGCGAGGTCGCGGCCGAGCGCTGCGCTGAGGCGGGCATCGCTCTGCGGATTCCCGCGCTGTCGCTGTGCACCGACAACGGGGCGATGATCGCGGCGCTCGCCGCGCAGCTGATCATGGCCGGCCACGAGCCGTCGACGCTCGATTTCGGGGCGGATTCCACGCTCCCCGTCACAGACGTCCAGGTGCGCTGAGATCCGTTGACACCCACTCGGGCCCGCTGGGACGATGGGGCTTTACAGCGGGCACACAGCCCGCGCTGAAGGAGCGTCATGTCTGACCCGCAGAACCCTCCCCGGCCGCCCGAGGAGCCGACCGTTCCGGCAGAGCCTCAGGAGCCCACGGTGCCGGCCGAGCCGCAGGAGCCGAGCGTTCCCGCCGAGCCTGACGAGCCGACGGTTCCCGCCGAGCCCGACACCCCCCTCGTGCCGTCGGAACCCCCCGCTCCGAGCGAGCCCGAGCCGGCGACGACCCCCGTGCCGTTCGAGCCAGAGTCGCCCTCGATCGTCCCGCCCGAGCCACCCGTCGCGCCCGAGACCCCGACCGCGCCGGAGCCGCCGGCGGCACCGCCTGCCCCGTCGTTCGAACCGCCGGCCCCACCCGCCCCGCCTGCGCCGCCGAGCTATGGGCCGCCCGTGCCGCCCGCACCGCCTGCGCCGCCCGTGCCGCCGTCGGCGGAGTCCGCCGGCCCCGTGCCCGGCTCGTACACGCCGGGCGAGCAGGCGCCCGTGCCGCCGCCGGCGCCGCCCGCGCCGGCATCCGATCTCGGCACGCCGCCCGCCGCGCAGTTCGCGGCCCCGCAGTACGAGCAGTCGCCGTACGAGCCGCCACAGCCCGTCGGCGCCCCGGTTCCCCCGCCGGCGCCGGGGTACGGGCCGCCGCAGCCGCCGCAGCCGCCCTATGGCGCGCCGGGGCAGCAGGGGTACGGTCCGTACGCCGGCTCGGGCTACGGCCCGCGCTGGAACGTCTCGGCGATCGTGTCGATCATCTCCACCGGCGTCGGCGTCTTCCTGGTGCCCTTCGTCGGCCAGATCGTCGGCATCATCTTCGGCTTCGTCGGTCTCAACCAGATCAAGCGCACGGGTGAGAAGGGGCGCGGTCTTGCGCTGACCGGCATCTGGGTCGGCATCGGAACGCTCGCGCTCTTCGTGCTCTTCGTGATCATCGTGGTCGTCATCGCGGTCGCGGCGTCGCAGAGCGGAACGTCCTACCGCTACTAGCGGCGATCGGAGACGGGGCCCCGCTGCGGCGGGGCCCTTTCGCGTGGCTAGAGCCTTTCGGCGAGAAGCGCCGTGTGCCGCCCCGCGACCCGGGTGAGGATCAGGGTGGCGGACGCGTTCCCCTTGAGCGCCAGCCGCGTGCGCAGCTTCGCGGGGTCGACGTCGACCCCGCGCTTCTTGATCTCGAGCGTGCCGATACCGCGCTTGCGCAGCTCGGCCTTGAGCTCCTTCTCGTGGTAGGGCAGCCGCTCGACGATGCGGAAACCCTGCGCGAACGGCGTGCGCTCGGGTGCGTCGGCGGTGACATAGGCGATCCCTTCGCTGATCATGCGCCCGCCGAGCGAGCGGGCGAAGTCGCCGATGAGACGCGCGCGGATGACGGCGCCGTCGGGCTCATAGAGGTAGTCGCCGAGCTCGCCCACCGGCTCGTCCGCGCTGTCTTCTGGTGCGGTCAGTTCGTGCGCGCCGGCGGCGTCGAGCACGAGCGCCGCGCGGGTGATGCCCGGCCGCGCGAGCGCCCCGAACCACAGCACGAGCTCGACGACCTGGCCGCCGAACGACACCCACTGCGCCTCGGCCGAGCCCGGGATGAGCTCGCGGTCGAACCCGGGGCCGAGCTTGACGCCCACGGGCATCCGGCTTGCGGCATTGAACACCCAGTCGAGCGACGGCGACCAGTCATCGGAATCGGTGAGGCGGCGGGTGTCGCTGTGGCCCGCCGTGCGGCGGGCGGGGTCGAGCCAGAGCCCGTCGACCCGTGCGATGTCGAAGGACTCGGCGTCGCCCTGCTCGACGGCGGCGTCGGGGAAGGGAGCGAGGTTGTACGACGCGATCGCGGCCGTCACCTCGTCGCGATCGAGCGCGGTCACCTCGAGTCCGAGCGCGGCGAGGGCCATTGCGTCGCCCCCGATTCCGCAGCCGAGATCGGCGACCCGGCGGATGCCCGCTGCGCGGTACCTCGCCGCGTGCCGCGCCGCGACCGCGAGCCGAGTGGCCTGCTCGAGACCCGCTTCGGTGAACAGCATGCGCCCGGCGAATTCGGCGAACTTGCCGTGCGACCCGCCGGCCTTCGCGCGCAGCTTCGCCTGCGTCAGCACCGCGGCGACGAGGGCGGGGGAATGCCCCTCGGCGCGCAGGGCGGCCACGAGCTTCACCACGTCGCGCTGCGACTCGTAGGGCGGCAGCGAGTCGAGGAGCGTCAGCCCCGCGGGGCTGAGGAGTTCGACGAGTTCGTCGCGAAGCATCCGCTCACCTCGTCCTGCGTGCGTCACATTTGGCACTCGCCTTGCAGGAGTGCCAGAGGGGGTCCTAGACTCGGCTTAGCACACTCGGTATGAGAGTGCTAACCCATGTCTTGAAGTACACCGTACAAGAAAGAGGTCTACCGTGTCGGTCTCCATCAAGCCGCTCGAGGATCGCATCGTGATCAAGCAGGTCGAGGCAGAGACGACCACTGCGTCGGGTCTCGTGATCCCCGACTCCGCGAAGGAGAAGCCGCAGGAGGGCGAGGTCCTGGCCGTGGGCCCCGGCCGCATCGACGACAACGGCAACCGCGTTCCGCTCGACGTCGCCGTCGGCGACCGCGTGATCTACTCGCGCTACGGCGGCACCGAGGTCAAGTACAACAACGAGGAGTACCTCGTGCTGTCGGCCCGCGACGTGCTCGCGGTGGTGGTCCGCTGACCGCGTCAGCGACA
This sequence comes from Gryllotalpicola kribbensis, assembly GCF_039538245.1. Classification (NCBI taxonomy): domain Bacteria; kingdom Bacillati; phylum Actinomycetota; class Actinomycetes; order Micrococcales; family Microbacteriaceae; genus Gryllotalpicola; species Gryllotalpicola kribbensis. Next base: position 92,891 of record NZ_BAABBX010000015.1, on the reverse strand, counting down.
ACGTTCGTGCGCTGAGTCGCACCACGTCGGTGGAGCCCGGGCTATGGCCCGGGCTCCACTTTTTTGCAGGTGGACCGGCCGCCGCGGCGTGGCAGGCCCCGTTCCGCCCGTAGCTTTGGAGGATGGCGCCCCGCGAGCACGACACGACCAGAAGCGGCCTGCTGTTCGGCTTCGGTGCCTACCTCATCTGGGGCATGCTGCCCCTCTACTTCCTGCTGCTCGCCCCGGCCGGCCCGTTCGAGATCGTCGCCTGGCGCATCATCTGGTCGCTCGGCTTCTGCGCGATCGCGCTGACCGCCACGCGCGGCTGGGCGCGGCTGTGGGCGCTCGTGCGCAGGCGCCGCATCCTCTTCACGCTGGCCGGCGCCGGCATCCTGATCTTCATCAACTGGCAGACGTACGTGTACGCCACGTCCTCCGGCCAGGTCGTCGAGGCCGCGCTCGGCTACTTCATCAACCCCATCGTGCTCGTCTTCCTCGGCGTGATCGTGCTGCGCGAGCGGTTGCGCCCGCTGCAGTGGGCGGCCGTCGGCATCAGCATCGTGGCGGTCGTCGTGCTCACGATCGCCTATGGCGCGTTCCCATGGATCGCGCTGACGCTGGCGTTCTCGTTCGGACTCTACGGCTTCGTCAAGAAGCAGGTGGGCGGCGAGGTGGATGCCCTCTCGGGCCTCACCATCGAGTCGGCGTGGCTCGTGCCGGTCGCCGTCGTCGAGCTGATCGTCGTCGGCACGACGGGCGGCGGCGTGGTCTTCGGCACCGCGGGCGCGGGCAACACGGTGCTGCTCGTGCTCGCCGGTGTGATCACCGCGGTGCCGTTGCTGCTGTTCGCCTCGGCGGCACGTCGTCTGCCGCTCGTCTACATGGGCCTGCTGCAGTACCTGACGCCGATCATCCAGTTCATCATCGGCGTCGCGGTCGAGCACGAGCAGATGGAGCCGGCGCGCTGGGTCGGCTTCATCGTGATCTGGGGCGCCCTCGTCCTGCTCACGATCGACCTGCTGCGGGCGTCGCGCGGGTCGCGGCGCGCCTTTACACGACCGTAACGCCCCGGAACCATCCCCGCTCTTTTCGGCGCATAGCGTGACGAGGCAACGGGGCTTCACCCTGCCCCGTGAGTCACGCACACATTCCTCGTAAGGAGCAGCATGAGCAGCTCGCATTCCCGGCGTCTCGCCGTCGGAGCCATCGCCACGGCCGGGGCTGTCGCCCTCGTCCTGAGCGGTTGCTCGTCCAGCCCGTCGTCGACGTCCGGCTCGAAGGACCTGACGCTCAAGATCGGAACCATCCTGCCGCAGACCGGCACGCTGGCCACCCTGGGGCCGCCCGCGATCGAGGCCACCAACCTCGCGGTCGCCGACATCAACAAGGCCGACAAGGGCATCAAGCTCGACATCACGCAGAAGGACTCCGGCGACACCTCGACGAACATCGCGACGAACTCCGTCACGGCCCTGCTCGCGCAGAACGTCGACGCGATCATCGGCGCCGAGTCGTCGTCGGTCACCCTGACGGTGATCAAGCAGGTGACCGGCGCGAAGGTGCTCGAGTTCTCGCCGGCGAACACGTCGCCCGACCTGTCCGACGAGAGCCTCGACAACGGCTACTTCTGGCGCGACGCCCCCTCTGACGTGCTGCAGGGCAAGGTGCTCGGCGAGAAGGTCGCGAAGGACGGGCACACGAACGTGAGCATCCTCTACCAGAACGACTCCTACGGTAAGGGCCTGCACGACAACGTCGAGAAGGCGCTCGAGGGTCAGGGCGCGAGCATCGCGGCGGACGTCGCCTTCGACCCGAACGCGACCGACTTCTCGGCCGAGGTCAACAAGGTCCTCGCACCGAAGCCGGACGCGCTCGTGCTGATCAGCTTCGACCAGATCAAGAAGATCGTGCCGCAGCTCAAGACGGCCGGCTTCGACTTCCACAACCTCTACGGCACCGACGGCAACTTCGGCGTGATCGACCCGACCACGAAGGACGTTCCGAGCATCGAGGGCGCCCAGTTCACGAACCCGGGCGTGCAGACCTCAGACGACCTGAAGAGCCGCCTGCAGGCGCAGGCCAAGAAGGACGGAGCCAAGGAGCTGCAGGCCTGGTCCTACGCTCCCGAGTCGTACGACGGTGTCGTGGTGCTCGCCCTTGCCGCGCTCAAGGGCGGCGCGACCGACGGCACGACGCTCAAGAACAACCTGCGCGCCGTGACCACCGGCAAGACCGACTGCAAGACGTTCGCCGACTGCGCGGACGCTCTCAAGGACGGCAAGTCGATCCACTACCAGGGCCTGTCGGGGCCGATCTCGTTCCAGAAGAACGGTGACCCGGGCCAGGCGTACATCTCGATCTACAAGTACAACGCCGACAACTCGAACTCGTTCGAGGACTCGCAGTTCGGCGACCTGACCAAGTAAGGCCGCTCGAGAAGGGCCCCGGCTTCGGCCGGGGCCCTTTCCTGTGCGCTCGTTCTCTGCGGCGGGCGGTTTAGCGACGCGGCGCGCTCATGCGAAGCGCGGATGCCTTCCGGCATCCGCTCTTCGTCGCATCTAATCGAATCGCTCGCCGCTCAGCCGCCCACGACCGGCGCGCTGTGCGTGGCCGTGTGGTCGGTCGCGAGGGTGCCGAGGTAGAGCTCGATCACCTTGGGGTCGTTCAGCAGCTCGCGGCCGGGGCCGGAGTACGCGTCCTTGCCCTGGTCGAGCACGTAGCCGCGGTGGCAGATCTGCAGGGCGCGCCGGGCGTTCTGCTCGACGAGCAGCACCGAGACGCCGGCGCGGTTGATCTGGGCCACGTTGATGAACGTCTCGTCCTGGCGCACGGGCGACAGGCCGGCGGACGGCTCGTCGAGCAGCAGCACCTGCGGGTCCATCATGAGCGCACGGCTCATCGCGACCATCTGCCGCTCGCCGCCCGAGAGGGACCCGGCCCGCTGGCCGAGGCGCTTGCCGAGCTCGGGGAACAGCGCCGTCACGAAGTCGATGCGCTCGCGGTAGGCCTTGGGCCGCTGGTACGACCCCATCTCGAGGTTCTCCTGAATGGTGAGCGACGGGAAGACGTTCGCGTTCTGCGGCACGAAGCCGACGCCCCGCGAGACGAGCTTCTCGGCCTTGAGCCCCGTGATGTCCTGCCCGCCGAGCACGACCGAGCCGCTGCGGATGGAGACCTGGCCGAACACGGCCTTGAGCAGGGTCGACTTGCCGGCGCCGTTCGGGCCGATGATGCCGACCATCTCGCCCTTCTTCACTGTCACCGAGCAGCCGTTCAGGATGTTGACCCCGGGCAGGTAGCCGGCGACCAGGTCGGTCGTCTGCAGCGCGATCTCTTCGCTCACTTCGAGCCTCCCTCGGTGGCGTCCTCGGTCTCTTCCTCGGTCTCTTCCTCGGCTTCTTCCTCGAGCTCCTCTTCGATCTGCTCGATCAGCTCGTCGGAGATGCCGACCTCTTCGGCGATGGCCAGCTGGCCCGTGAGCGTGCCGAGGTCGGTGTCATGGTGGGCGCCGAGGTACGCGTCGATGACGGCCTGGTCGGCCATCACCTCGCGGGGGTAGCCCTCTGCGACGACCTTCCCCTCGGCCATGACGATCACCCAGTCGGCGATGGTCTGCACCATGTGCATGTCGTGCTCGACGAACAGCACGGTCATGCCGCTGTCCTTCAGCCCGAGGATGTGGCCGAGCAGCGACTGCGTGAGCGCGGGGTTCACGCCGGCCATGGGCTCGTCGAGCATCACAAGCGTCGGGTCGCTCATGAGCGCCCGGGCCATCTCGAGCAGCTTGCGCTGCCCGCCGGAGAGCGAGGCCGCGTAGTCGGATGCCTTCGTGTCGAGCTTGAAGCGGGCGAGCAGCTCCATCGCCTTGTCGGTGATCTCGGACTCGCGCCGGCTCCACAGGAACGGCATCAGCGACGGCAGGAAGCGCTCACCGAGCTGGCCCGTCGCACCGAGGCGCATGTTCTCGAGCACCGAGAGCAGACCGAGCGACTTCGTGAGCTGGAAGGTGCGCACCATGCCGCGGCGCGCCACCTTGTAGGCCGGAACCCCCGCGAGGTCGCTGCCGTCGAAGGTCCAGGTTCCGGTGTTGGGGCGGTCGAAGCCCGTGAGCAGGTTGAAGAACGTCGTCTTGCCGGCGCCGTTGGGGCCGATCAGCGCCGTGATCTTCCCGCGGGGGATCTCGACGTGCTCGACATCGACAGCGGTGTTGCCGCCGAACTGGCGCGTGACTCCGTCGGCGATGAGGATCGGGTCGACCTTGGGAACGCCGGGCCGGATCGGCTCGGTGACGATGGGCGCGGCATCCGCTGCCGGCGCCTGAGCGAATGCGGTCTCGTCAGACACTGAAATGCGCCTCCTTCTTCTTGCCGAAGATGCCCTGTGGTCTGAAGATCACGAGCAGCATCAGCGCGATGCCGACGATGATGAAGCGGACCGGGCCCTGCTGCACCTGCGAGAGCGGCAGCACGTGGGTCGCCGCGAGGATGCCGATGAAGCCGTCGGACAGGTTGAGCACGACCCAGAAGATGATCGAGCCGATGATCGGCCCCAGCACAGTCGTCGCGCCGCCGAGCAGCATGATCGTCCACAGGAAGAAGGTCGTCTGGGTGCCGTAGTTGTTGGGCTGCAGCGATGTCGGGATGATGTTGATGATCGCGCCGAGCGTGCCGAGGATGCCGCCGATGATGAGCGCTTGCAGCTTGAACGCGTAGACGTTCTTCCCGAGCGAGCGCACGGCGTCCTCGTCTTCGCGGATGCCCTTGACGATGCGGCCCCACGGGCTGCGCATCAGCTGCCAGACGAACAGTGCGGCCAGCGCGACGAGCACCCAGCCGACCACGATGACCCAGATGTCGTCGTTGGTGTAGGGCACGACGCCGATCTTGTAGACGCGGTCGGGGAACGGGTTGAGCTTCTCGAAGCCCGCCTCGGCGCCGTTGATGCCGTCGGAGCCGCCGGTGAACGCGGTGAGGTCGGGCGTCTGCACCGTGTATCTGATGATCTCGGCCGCGGCGATCGTGACGATCGACAGGTAGTCGGCGCGCAGCCGCAGCGTCGGGATGCCGAGCAGGAACGCGAACGCCGTCGCGCCGATCAGCGCCGCGAGGATCGACGCCCACAGTGGGAAGCCGAAGCGGGTCGCCGTGATCGCGAAGAAGTACGCGCCGACCGACATGAAGCCCGCCTGGCCGAAGTTGAGCAGGCCGGTGAAGCCGAAGTGCACCGACAGGCCGAGGGCGGCGAGGGCGAACGCGATCGTCTGCGGCGAGATGATCTGGTTCAGCGTGAGGGGGAGGAAGGTCCAGTCCAGCATTGCGTCGTCCTTACCCGATCCGGTCCTTCTTGCCGAGGATGCCCTGGGGCCTCACCAGCAGGATGACGATCATGGCGATCAGCGCTGCGACGAACTTCAGGTTCGCCGGCAGCCAGATCGCCGAGACATTGATGAAGAGGCCGATCACGAGCGAGCCGACCAGGGCGCCGTAGGCCGTTCCGAGGCCGCCGAGGGTGACGGCGGCGAAGATGGCGAGCAGGATCTGCGCGCCCGAGTCCCACTGGATCGTCTGGTAGTAGGCGAGCAGGGCGCCGGCGAGGCCGGCGAGCGCACCGCCCGCCGTCCACACGATGCGGATCACGGATTCGACGTCGATTCCGGACGCCGCGGCGAGCGAGCGGTTGTCGGCGACGGCGCGGGTCGCTTTCCCGATGCGGGTGTTGCCGAGCAGCCAGGCGACGCCCAGCAGCACCACGATCGCAATGATCGCGGCCGAGACATCCGCACTGGTCAGATGGACCGGGCCGATGTTGATCGCCGCCGAGCTGTCCTGCGGGAGCAGCAGCGTTCCGGGCCCGTAGAGGATCTGGAAGAGGTAGCGCACGGCCAGCGAAAGGCCGATCGAGACGATCATGAGCGGGATCAGGGCGACGCGCATGCGGCGCAGCGGCCGCCACAGGCCGAGATCCTGCACGAAGCCGAACGCGCCGCCCAGCACGGTCGCCACGATGATGGCGAGCCAGCCGGGCAGCGGCACGATGCTCGTGAAGGTGTAGGCCATCAGGCCGCCGAAAGTCACGAGCTCGCCGTGTGCGAAGTTGTTCAGCCCCGTCGTGCCGTAGATGAGCGAGACGCCGATCGAGGCGAGGGCCAGCAGCAGGCCGAAGATCAGGCCCGTCGCGAGCGCGGGCCAGATGCGGCGGCCGAAGTCACCGCTCTGCTTCTCGTCGGAGGCCTTCTCGTGGTCTGCCGTCGCCCCTGGGCTCGGCGTCGACGTCGCCTGCTGCTGTTGCTGCTGGGTGGCCGAGATGAAGATGTAGTTCGCGAGCACCTGCTTGTTGCCCGTGTCGACCTCGACGCTCCGCTCGGGCTTGAGCGCGCTCGGCAGGGCGAGGCCCGAGGGGACCTTGCTGACGTCGAGCTTGACGTCGAAGGTGCCGGGGCCGGGCAGGCCGACCTCGACGCGCCCGTCGGCGCCCGTCGAGACCGTCACATCGAAGCCGTTGCCGCTGACCTGGACGGGGATGCCGGGCAGCGGCTTCGCCGGCGGTGTGCTGTTGTCGCGGGCGACGACGAGGATCGACTCCTTCGCCGTCGCCGGGTCGATGGGGGTGCTGGCTGCCGCCGCCGGGCTCGCCGTGAGGCCGAGCGTGAGGGCGACGCCGACCGCTGCCGCGATCATGGTCGCAGCGCGGGCGAGGCGCCGTCGGGTCGTGGGCACTCGACCTCCTGGGTGCGATGGGCGTGAATGCGTACCGAGAAGCTATGGCTCGGATGTATCAGCCGTGTTTCCGGCATGTGCACGTTGAAGGCATCCGCGGGCCCATCGCAGCCCATCGCGTCGGCTCGTGCGCGTACGGGCGCGTCACGCGCGCCCGCGCCCGCGTCACGCGCGTCGCGCCCGCGGGAATCAACTCGCAGGGGCATCCGTTACCATTCAATGAATCCCCGACGGCGTGTTGTGCACGGGGATTTTTCGGTTGGCGCGCGATCACTTAGGGGTGTCATGGACCAGGCAGATCCGTTCGGTTTCGTCGGATTGACTTACGACGACGTCATGCTCCTGCCCGGGGCCACCGACGTCATCCCGTCCGAGGCGGAGACCGCCTCGCGGCTCACCAAGCGGATCACGGTCAATGCGCCGCTCCTGTCCGCCGCGATGGACACCGTCACCGAGGGGCGCATGGCCATCGCCATGGCGCGCGCCGGCGGCATCGGCATCATCCACCGCAACATGTCCATCCAGGACCAGGCCGAGTTCGTCGACAAGGTGAAGCGCTCCGAGTCGGGCATGATCACCAACCCCGTGACGACCACCCCCGACGCCACGGTCGCCGAAGTCGACCGCCTCTGCCGCGACTTCCGCGTCTCGGGCCTTCCCGTCGTCGACGCCGAGGGCACTCTGGTCGGCATCATCACCAACCGCGACATGCGCTTCGTCTCGCCGTTCGAGGCCGAGACGACCCGGGTCGCCGACGTCATGACGCGGATGCCGCTCGTCACCGCCCCCGTCGGCATCGACCCCGACCACGCGCTCGCGCTGCTCGCGCAGCACAAGATCGAGAAGCTGCCCCTCGTCGACGAGGGCGGCAAGCTCAAGGGCCTCATCACCGTCAAGGACTTCGACAAGTCCGAGAAGTACCCGCTCGCCACGAAGGACGAGGCCGGCCGCCTGCGCGTCGGCGCCGCCATCGGCTTCTTCGGCGACGCGTGGGACCGCGCGACCACCCTGATGGAGGCCGGTGTCGACGTGATCGTCGTCGACACCGCCAACGGCGAGAGCCGCGGCGAGCTCGAGATCATCGCGCGCATCAAGAGCGACCCCGCGTTCGCGAACGTCGACGTGATCGGCGGCAACGTCGCGACCCGCTCGGGCGCGCAGGCGCTCATCGAGGCCGGGGCGGATGCCGTGAAGGTCGGCGTCGGGCCGGGGTCGATCTGCACCACGCGCGTCGTCGCGGGTGTGGGCGTTCCCCAGGTGACCGCCGTCTACGAGGCATCCCTCGCGGCGCGCGCGGCTGGCGTGCCGCTCATCGCCGACGGTGGGCTGCAGTACTCCGGCGACATTGGCAAGGCGCTCGTCGCCGGTGCCGACACCGTCATGATCGGGTCGCTGCTCGCCGGCACCGACGAGGCGCCCGGCGACATGATCTTCGTCAACGGCAAGCAGTTCAAGACGTACCGCGGCATGGGGTCGCTCGGCGCCCTGCAGACCCGCGGCAAGAAGACCTCGTACTCGCGCGACCGCTACTTCCAGGCCGATGTGCCGAGCGACGACGCACTGATCGCCGAGGGCATCGAGGGCAAGGTGCCCTACCGCGGAGCCGTCAACTCGGTGGTCTACCAGCTGCTCGGCGGCCTGCGTCAGACGATGTTCTACGTCGGTGCGCGCACGATTCCCGAGCTCAAGGCCAAGGGCAAGTTCGTGCGCATCACACCGGCCGGCCTCAAGGAGAGCCACCCGCACGACATCCAGATGGTCGTCGAGGCGCCGAACTACCGGAAGTAGCCTTCGTTCCGCTGCAACTAGTTCCCGTTCCGGACGTATCCGCCCGCTGCCGCGGGCGCGGCTGTCCGGAACGGGAACTTGTTCGTGGGGCATCCGCACGGCACCGTGCAGACCCGCGTGAGATGGAAACGTTTCCGTTCCGCGCGAGATAGTTCACACGCCTGAATCGAATCGATACGATCGCGACATGCGATTCGGACTCTTCGTTCCCCAAGGCTGGCGTCACGACCTGGTCGGCATCGACCCCGCAGAGCACTGGGCGGTGATGAACGGCCTCGCTCAGCACGCGGATGCGAACGAGCAGTGGGAGTCCATCTGGGTCTACGACCACTTCCACCCGGTGCCCGTGCCGACCGACGAGGCCGTGCACGAGGCCTGGTCGCTGATCTCGGGCTTCGCCGCGGCGACCAAGCGGGTGCGCCTCGGCCAGATGTGCACCTGCATGGGCTACCGCAACCCCGGCTACCTCGCGAAGGTCGCGACGACCGCCGACATCATCTCGGGCGGCCGCGTCGAGATGGGCATCGGCGGCGGCTGGTACGAGCACGAGTGGCGCGCGTACGGCTACGGATTCCCCGAGATCGGCGAGCGCCTCGGGCGGCTGCGCGAGGGCGTCGAGATCATGAAGCAGGCCTGGACGACGGGCACGGCGACGCTCGACGGGAAGTACTACCAGGTCGACGGCGCGCTGTTCCACCCGCAGCCCCTGCAGAAGCCCGGCATCCCGTTCTGGATCTCGGGCGGTGGCGAGAAGGTCACGCTCAAGATCGCCGCGCAGTACGCGCAGTACACGAACTTCGCGGGCGACCCCGAGGGCTTCGCGCGCAAGAGCGCGATTCTCAAGGACCACTGCGAGAAGCTCGGCACCGACTTCGACGCGATCGTGCGCTCGGCCAACTACAACGTCATGGTCGGCGAGTCGCAGGCCGACATCGACCGCCAGCTCGACGAGCTCGAGGCGCGCGTGCGCCCCTACCTCGGCGACGCGACCGACGGGTTCATCGGCGAGTACCGCAGCGAGAACGCGCTGGCGGTCGGGACGCCCTCGCAGATCGTCGAGCGACTGCAGAAGCAGGCGGAGGCGGGCCTCGGCTACGCGATCTTCTACTTCCCGAACGCCGCGTACTCGACCGACGCGATCGAGCTGTTCGAGAAGGAAGTCCTGCCGCAGCTTTCGTAGCGCCGACCCAAGGACCGCCCGTTGCGCTGCTCGGATCCTCTCCGCGCCGCTCGGATCCGAGCAGCGTCGAGCGGATTCGAGCAGCGCAACCGCGTGAGGGGAGAGATCGGGCGGATGCCTACGCGGCAGCGGCAGCCGCGGCCGCGAGGCGGTCGACCGCCTCGACCAGAAGCTCGGGGGCGCACGCGATGTTCATGCGCGCGAACCCCTGGCCCTGCCGGCCGAAGTGCGGGCCGTTCGAGAGGGCGACGCCGGCCTTGCGGCGCAGCACGCGCGCGGGGTCCTCGCCCCAGCCGTACTCGTTCAGGTCGATCCAGGCGAGGTAGCTCGCGTGCGGCTCGCGGTAGCGCGCGAGCGGCAGCTTCTCGGCGAGCTGCTGCGTCAGCAGCCGGCGGTTCGCCTCGATGGCGGCGATCGTGCCGTCGAGCCAGTCGCGTCCTTCGCTCAGGCCGACCCGCGTCGCGATGGCCCCGAAAAGACCGGTGCGATAGACGACCTCTTCCGGCAGGGAGCGGATCAGCGCACGCATCCGATCGCCCGCGGCCACGAACAGCGCGCACTTGAGCCCCGCCAGATTGAACGCCTTGCTCGCGGAGTGCGCGGCGATGCCGTGCTCGCGCGCGGCATCCGACACGTCCAGATAGGGCGTGAAGGCGGCATCCGTATGCGTCAGCGGTCCGTGGATCTCGTCGCTCACGACGAACGCGCCGTGCCTCTCGACGATCGCCGACAGCTGCTCCAGCCGCTCGCGCGAGTGCACGAGGCCGAGCGGGTTGTGCGGGTTGCAGAGCAGGATGCCGCGGGCGCCGGCCGCGAGCGCGGCGTCGATGCCCTCGAGATCGAGCGCCCAACTCTCGCCGTCGTCGACGAGCGGAACCTCGACGACCGTGCCGCCCGCCTCCGGCACGAACTGGAAGAAGGGCGGATAGACCGGTGGGGTGATGATGACGCCGTCGCCGGGCTCGATGAGACGGCGCAGCGACTCGACGACCACGACGCTCACGTCGGTCGTGGTCTGCATGTATTCGGGTGACGGATGCCAGTCCCAGCGGTCCGCGGCGAAGTCGGCCAGCGCCCGCGCCGCCGCCCGGCCGCCGGAGCGCGGGTCGACGTAGCCCGTGTCGCCCAGTTCGACCGCCTCGTGCAGGGCGACCTTGATGACGGGGGCGAGCGGGTAGTCCATCTCGGCGACGAACATCGGCAGCATGTCGTCGCCGAACGCCCGCCACTTCGAGCTCGTGCGCTGCCGAAGACGATCGAGAGGTTCCGCGCGAGTGGGCTCCATGGGGCCAGCCTATTTCGGGGCGGTCGCTAGGCTGTCAAGGTGACAGAGATCGAGATCGGCGTCAGCAAGCGCGGCCGTCGGGTGTACGCGTTCGACGATGTGGCCGTGGTGCCGAGTCGACGCACCCGCGACCCCGAGAACGTCAGCGTCACCTGGCAGATCGACGCGTTCACCTTCGAGACGCCGATCATCGCGGCGCCCATGGACTCGGTCGTCTCACCGGCCACCGCGATCAAGATCGGTGAGCTGGGCGGCCTCGGCGTGCTCGACCTCGAGGGCCTGTGGACCCGCTACGAGGACCCGGAGCCCCTGCTCGCCGAGATCCGCTCGCTGCCGGTCGAGAGCGCGACGCAGCGCATGCAGCAGATCTACTCGGAGCCGGTGAAGGCCGAGCTGATCCGTGACCGGCTGGCCGAGATCCGCGCGGCGGGGGTCACCGTCGCCGGCGCGCTCAGCCCGCAGCGCACCCAGCAGTTCTATGAGACGGTGCTCGCCGCCGGCGTCGACCTGTTCGTGATCCGCGGCACGACGGTGAGCGCCGAGCATGTCGCCAAGCAGCGCGAGCCCCTCAATCTCAAGAAGTTCATCTACGAGCTCGACGTGCCGGTCATCGTGGGCGGAGCCGCGACCTACACCGCGGCCCTGCACCTCATGCGCACGGGCGCGGCCGGTGTGCTCGTCGGCTTCGGCGGGGGAGCGGCCTCGACGACGCGCCTCGTCACCGGCATCCACGCCCCCATGGCGACCGCGGTCGCCGACGTGGCGGGCGCACGCCGCGATTACCTCGACGAGTCGGGCGGCCGCTACGTGCACGTCATCGCCGACGGCGGGCTCGGCAGCTCGGGCGACGTCGTGAAGGCCATCGCCTGCGGGGCGGATGCCGTCATGCTCGGCTCGGCGCTCGCGCGCGCCTCTGAGGCGCCCGGCGGCGGCTGGCACTGGGGCGCCGAGGCGCACCACCCCGAGCTGCCGCGCGGCCACCGCGTGCAGGTCGGAACGGTCGGCTCGCTCGAAGAGGTTCTCTACGGCCCGGCGGCGGTCGCCGACGGCACCGCGAACCTGATCGGCGCGCTGCGGCGCTCGATGGCGACCACCGGCTACTCCGACCTCAAGGAGTTCCAGCGCGTCGAGGTCGTCGTCGCGCCGTACCTCGGGGGCTGAACCCGAGCTCGGGCGTCATCGCCGAGTCGATTCGGCGATCGCCTCGAGCTCCGCGAGCGCAGTGGTCGCGCCGACCGAGCTGTTCCCCATCGGCTGGATGACGGTAACCATCGCCCCGTCGATGACCGCGTCCGCCCAGCATCCCACGTTTCCCATGCATGCGTAGCGTGCGGCATCGAGACCGGGGACGCCTGCGGTGGAGAGCTGCGTGATCGTGACCGGGGCGGATACGGCGTCTTCGGACGCGAGGGGGACGTCCCACGCCCAGGAGCCTGCACCCGGAACCACCACCACAGTCGGAGCATCGGCGTTGCCCGAGTAGCAGGAGAAGGCTCCGCTTTGCTTCGTCGCATACCCGAAGCCGGGCAGATACGCGTCCGTGCCATCCGTGCCGGCATCGAAGGTGTAGGCGGGGGTTGCGATGTGCGCAGAGAGTGCCCTGGTGAACGCGGCGCAGTCGGTCATGCCGGTCCACCTCGACGCGGGAGCCGACACGGCCTGGGGAGGAGTCCCTTGCGCGGTGACCCTGGCAATGACCGAGCGAGCGAGTGCGGCGAGGCCGTCGGCGTAGGCTGCCGGTTCGGGCTCGTGCCCAGCCGTGGACGAAGCGCGCACCGTGAACCATATTCCGTCGCTCAGAACGTCGAGTTCGCATCCGGAAAGGGCATCGGTGTGCGCGCACCGGGTAAAGCTGTCGTCTCCAATGGAAGTGGAGGCGAGGTGGGTGTAGTCGGCGCTACTCACCGACTGTGCTTTCGCCTCCTGGAACGCGCTGGCTGCGTCCGGCAGCACGGCGAGCTGGATTCCCCATATCGACTGAGTCGCTTCGCCATGCCAGCGGCAGGAGTAGTAGCCCGATTCAGCGGCGGCGATGTTGGAGATCAGCGCCGGAGGAGCGACGTTCTCTCCGGGCGCAATGCTGGCGGCGGTCACGGAGGATCCCGTGGGCGGATTGACGCCGTATGACAGCGGCGCGAGCGGTTGAAGAGTCAGGCCGGGCGCGAACGACGCAAGGACCGTCGGATCGAATTGCTCACTGCATGGCAGGTCGAACGCCGCCGGGGCGGGCGTGGATGTCGGCGTCAGCGTCAGCGTCGGCGAAGGCGTCGGCGCTGTGGCGTTTTCCTGTTCGTGGGTGGCGGTCGGCGCCGGCGCTGGGGCGGCGGCGAGCCACTGGGGTGCTTTCAGTACGCCGGCGGCCATGGCGACTGACGTGCCGCCCGCCAGTACGACGAGCAGGCCGAGCGTGCCCCCGATGGTCCACCCGCGGCGGCGCCTCACTGCGGCCTGGTCCGCGGCGATCGCCTGGTGGATGTTCGCCTTCATGCGCGAGATCTGCGCGTCGGTCGGTCCGAGCGGGGTCTGGTTCTCGTTCATGCCCGGCCTCCGTTCTGGTAGTCCTTGAGATCGCCGCGCAGCGCCTTGCGCACGCGGCTCAGGCGGTTCCGGACCGCCCCGTGGGTGAGGCCCAAGCGGGCAGCGGCGTCGGCGTAGCCCACTCCGTCCTCGATGCACAGCCGGTAGATCGCCTGATCGGACTCGGACAGGCCGGCGACGGCGGCCGCGATCGCGTCGGCGAGCCGAGACTGCTCGAAGCGCTCCTCGGCGGTGGGGCCGGCATCGGGCCGTGCCTCGAGCTCGGCCTCCGCCAGATGCGCCTGGCGTGCGGCATCCGATCGCAGCCGGTTCAGGGCGACGTAGCGCGCGGTCGCAAGCAGCCACGGCAGCAGGGATTCGACCAGCTCAATGGATGCCGCGCGCCGCCACAGCGTCACGAAGACCTCCTGCGTGATCTCCTCCGCGTCGGGGGTCGACCTGACCCGCGCCAGCGCTGCCCGGTAGACGGTGCGAACGTGGCGCTCGTAGAGCAGGTCGAAGGCGTCGCTGTCCTTGGCGACGAGACGGCGGAGCAACCCGATGTCGGTGCCGGGCTCGGCCAGCAGCGCCGCCGCCGGGCTTCCGCCCCCCTGTGAATCGCTCATACCCGAATAGTGTCGCGGTCGGCCCGATCGTCTCGGGCAGGACCACCCCACCTTTGGGTGGGGGGCGAGCCGCGTCAGGGCGGGGCGGGCGCAAAAGGCGCTGTGGGAGCTCACATCATCACCGCACAGCCCTTGCCTAGACTGTTCGGACCGCCAAACGCATGAGGAGTGCACGACATGGTCGACGTCCGACGAGTGAAGCTGCCCGGGGTGGGGGTGCTGCACAGCTTCGTCGCCGAAGACGGCGGGAAGATCGGGGTGATCGCGCACCGCAGCGGCGCCAACGACCTCATCACCTTCAGCGACGCAGAGAACCCTGACGAGGTCACCAAGATCAGCATCCGCCTCAACGAAGACGAGGCGCACACGCTCGCCGAGCTGCTCGGCGGCACGCAGATCACCGAGAGCCTCGCGGCGCTCGACCAGATCCCGGGGCTGTCGATCGACTGGTTCACCGTCGACTACGACGACCACATCGCGGGCCAGCCGCTCGGCGCGCCCGCCGACCACGGCCTCATCGGCCTGACCGTCGTCGCGGTCGTGCGCGGCGAGGCCGCCAACCCGGGGCCGGGCCCCGACTTCAAGGTCTTCCCGGGCGACACCCTCGTCGTCGCGGGCAGCCCCGAGAAGGTCGCGAAGGCCTTCGAGTTCTTCCGCACGGGCACCGTGGCCGCGCGCCAGGCGCTCTCCGACGCCCCGCCCGGGACCTGACCGTGGACGCCGCGGCCCTGCTTGCTGCCGCATCGGGCGGTCACGGTGATCTCGCCGAGAACCTGATCACCCTCGGCATCCTGTTCCTCATCGCGTACGTGCTGGGGCGCCTGGCGCGTCGCATCGGGCTGCCCGCGATCCCCGTGTACATGGTCGTCGGCCTGCTCGCGAGCCCGCACACGCACGTCTTCCCGCTCGATTTCGAAGCTGCGGATGTCCAGCTGATCGCCGTCTTCGGCCTGCTGCTGCTGCTCTTCAGCCTCGGCCTGGAATTCGACCAGGACGAGTTCTTCGGCAACCTGAACCGGCTCCTGATCTCCGGCGGCTCCTACGTCGCGATCAACCTCGGTGCGGGCATCGCGTTCGGCTTCTGGGTCGGCTGGGGCACGCGCGAGGCGCTGATCATCGCCGGCATGACGGCGACCTCGTCGAGCGCCATCGTCACGAAGCTGCTGATCGAGCTGCGCCGGCTGACGAACGACGAGACGCCCATGATCCTCGGCGTCACCGTCATCGAGGACATCTTCATCGCGATCTACCTCGCCATCGTCTCGGCTGCGCTCAGCCATGCCGCGGGATTCTGGCCGATCGTGCTGCGGCTCGCCATCGACTTCGTCTTCATCGTCGTCATGTTCTCGATCGCGCGCTGGGGCGGCAGGTATGTCTCGCGCCTGCTGCAGACGAAGGACGACGAGCTCTTCACGGTGCTCTTCTTCGGCCTCGCCGTCGTGTTCGGCGGCATCGGCGAGCTCATCGGCGTCACCGATGCGATCGGCGCGTTCCTCATCGGTGTCGTGCTCGGCGCGACGCGCTACCACGGCCGAATAGAGCGCGTCACGGTTCCGCTGCGCGACATCTTCGCGGCCTTCTTCTTCCTGAACTTCGGGCTCGATCTCGACATCGCCAAGTTCCCGCAGGTGACCTGGGTCGTGATCGCCGCGGTCGTGCTGACGATGCTGCTGAACTTCGGCGCGAGCCAACTGATCGCCTGGATGAACAAGATGGACTTCACCGCGGCGGTGAACACCTACGTCATCCTGCAGAACCGCGGCGAGTTCGTGCTGATCCTCGCGACGCTCGCGGTCGGGGCGGGTCTCGACTCTCGCCTCACCCCCTTCGCCGGCCTGTACGTGCTCATCATGGCGATCCTCGGGCCGCTGCTCGCGGCGAACTCCGACCGCTTCAACGCGCTGGTCAAGCGCGCCCGCCAGCGGGCTGCGAAGAGGCGGGAAGCGCGGCGCGCTGCGCGCGAGGCGACGGCGCCAGCGGGTGATTCCCAGCTTGCCGATGGCCCGACGGTGTCGAATAGGGAACAGCCGCACGCCATCGATCGGCTGGTCGACGAGGCGATGCTGGCGACCGACTCGGATTCCGGCCATGAGGCCGACGCACGAAAGCAGCCCGAAGATCTCTGACCACGCCCCGCATCCCGGCGACCTGACGCTCTTCCAGGTCATGCGCCGCCCGCGCTGGATCGGCGTGCTCGTCGTCGCGCTCGCGATCGCGGCGGCCTTCGCGTACCTCGGCAAGTGGCAGCTCACCCGCGCCGTCGAGGCGCGCCAGGTCGGCCCGCAGGTCACCGAGACGACGCACCAGCTCCACGACGTGCTGCACCCCGGGAAGGCGATCGCGAACGACCGGGTCGGGCAGCTGGTGACGGTCCGCGTCACCACGGTGCCCGCCGACTACACGCTCATCCAGGATCGCGACAACAACAGCGGGCGCAGAGGGTGGTGGGTCGTCGGGCACGCAGTCGTCGCCGACGGGCCCGATGCCGGCGCCCATCTCGCCGTCGCGCGGGGCTTCACCGCCAGCCGCGCGGTCGCGCTCGCCGTTCAGCAGCGGCTCGCCGCGGCGTCCCCCGAGCAGCTCGAGCTCGCCGGCCGCATCCAGCCGACGGACCCCCCCCAGCAGCCCGAGGACAGCCTCGACGGCGACCCGCCGACGATGAAGGACATGGCCGTCGCCATCCTGATCAACCACTGGTCGGGCCTCGGTGACAGCCCGAAGTTCTTCGAGGCTTACCTCGTCGCGAGCGACCACGTTCCCGACGGCCTCGTGCCGATCTACGCGCCACCGCCCATCCAGCAGAAGTCGATCGACTGGCTCAACGCCTTCTACGCCGCCGAGTGGGCCGTCTTCGCAGGCTTCGCCGTGTACCTCTGGTACCGCCTGGCGAAGGATGCCTGGGAGCGCGAGGTCGACGACCAGCTCGCCCTCCGCGAGGGCTCCGACGAGGCATCCGATCAACCCACAGCACGGCAGAAAGTAGACTAGGAACATGCCGCAGGCCAGTGCCCCGTCCACCGAAGACGGGACGTATCTCGCCCGCCTGTGGGAGCAGCTGCGCAGCGTCAAGGGCGCCCGGCCGCGCCCCGCTGACCTGCCGAAGGTGCCCGCGGCCCTGCGCCTCTACCAGGTGACCGCCTGGATCACGGGTGTCATGCTGCTGCTGCTGTGCGCCGAGATGGTCATCAAGTACGGCTTCGGGCACTGGGTCTACGCCTTCCAGCCCGGCGAGCCGATCATCTCGTTCCCGCTTGTCAACGCGGCGACCGACCCATATCAGCAGGGCGTCAACCTCTCCATCGCGGTGCTGATCGCCCACGGCTGGCTTTACGTGCTCTACCTGTTCGCCGACTTCCGCCTGTGGAGCCTGATGCGCATGCCCTTCACGAAGTTCGTGCAGATCGCGCTCGGCGGCGTCATCCCGTTCATGTCCTTCATCGTCGAAGGCCTGATCACCAAGCAGGTCCGCACCTACCTCGCCGAGCACGCACCGGCGCCCGCCCCCGTCACCGCAGGAGGACAGGATTAGCACGCAAGAGAGCACCGAAACGTCGCAGCTGGAGGAGCGCCCGGTTCTCGTGGTCGACTTCGGCGCGCAGTACGCGCAGCTGATCGCACGACGCGTGCGCGAGGCATCCGTCTACTCCGAGATCGTGCCGCACACGATCACCGCGGCAGAGGTGGCGGCGAAGAACCCGGCAGGCATCATCCTCTCGGGCGGCCCGTCGTCGGTCTACGAAGACGGCGCGCCCGCGTTCGACTCCCGCGTGTTCGACCTCGGCATCCCGACGCTCGGCATCTGCTACGGCTTCCAGGTCATGGCGCAGGCGCTCGGCGGCGAGGTCGCGCAGACCGGGCGCCGCGAATACGGGGCGACGGATGTCTCGGTGTTGGCGCCTCAGAGCACGCTGCTCGACGGCCAGCCGACCGAGCAGATCGCGTGGATGTCGCACGGCGACTCCGTCTCTCGCGCCCCCGAAGGCTTCGAGGTGCTCGCCTCGACCCTGTCGACCCCCGTCGCCGCGTTCGCGAGCGACGAGAGGAAGTTCTACGGCGTGCAGTGGCACCCCGAGGTGAAGCATTCGCAGTACGGCCAGAGCGTGCTCGAGAACTTCCTGCACCGTGCCGCCGGCATCCCCGCCGACTGGAACAGCGAGAACGTCATCGAGACGCAGGTCGCGCGCATCCGCGAGCAGGTCGGGAACGCGCGCGTGATCTCGGCGCTGTCGGGCGGTGTGGATTCCGCCGTCTCGACCGCACTCGTGCACAGGGCCGTCGGCGACCAGCTGACCGCGGTGTTCGTCGACCACGGGCTGCTGCGCAAGGGCGAGCGCGAGCAGGTCGAGAAGGACTACGTCGCCTCGACCGGTGTGCGGCTCATCACGGTCGACGCGGCCGACACGTTCCTCGGCCACCTCGAGGGCGCCACCGACCCCGAGCAGAAGCGCAAGATCATCGGCCGCGAGTTCATCCGCGCGTTCGAGAAGGTGCAGCGCGAGCTGGTCGCCGAGGCCGAGGCCTCCGGCGGAGAGCCGGTGAAGTTCCTCGTGCAGGGCACGCTCTACCCCGACGTCGTCGAGTCGGGCGGGGGCACCGGAACCGCGAACATCAAGAGCCACCACAACGTGGGCGGGCTTCCCGAGGACCTCGACTTCGAGCTCGTCGAGCCGCTGCGCACGCTGTTCAAGGACGAGGTGCGCGCGGTCGGGCGCGAGCTGGGGATTCCCGAGGCGATCGTCTCGCGCCAGCCGTTCCCCGGCCCGGGTCTCGGCATCCGCATCATCGGCGAGGTGACGCGCGAACGCCTCGAGATCCTGCGCGAGGCCGACGCGATCGCGCGCTCCGAGCTCACCGCGGCGGGCCTCGACGAGGCGATCTGGCAGTGCCCGGTCGTGCTGCTCGCCGACGTGCGCTCCGTGGGCGTGCAGGGCGACGGCCGCACCTACGGCCACCCCATCGTGCTGCGCCCGGTCTCTTCCGAGGACGCCATGACCGCCGACTGGACCCGCGTGCCCTACGAGGTGCTGGCCCGTATCTCGAACCGCATCACCAACGAGGTGCCCGAGGTCAACCGCGTGGTGCTCGACGTGACGTCGAAGCCGCCGGGGACCATCGAGTGGGAATGAGAGAAGCCGCCCGCGGGCGGCTTCTCTCGTTGTGTCGGCTGTTCGCGGTGCGCGCGAGCTTCGGCGTCCCTCTCGTTTCACTTGCATGAGGGAACAGGTTCAGCGCGGCGCAGAATCTGTTCCCTCATGCAAGTCGTACGAAGGGGACGTTCCGGAGCGGGGCGCCCCGTTACCAGCCGAGCTCGCCGTCGTCCTCCTGGAAGGTTCCCGTCGGGCCGTCGGCGCCGATCGTCGCGAGCTTCACGACGATCTTCGCGCTCTCGGACGCCGGGCGCCCCGGGTGGACCCCCGGCTCGCCGCCGCCGAGCTCGGTCGCGGTGACACCCGGCTCGATCGCGTTGAACTTCACCTCGGGCACGGCCTTCGCGTACTGCACGGTCAGCATCGAGACCGCCGCCTTGCTCGGTCCGTAGACGAGCGTGGGGAAGTGCGACGCCGGGCGCGAGTCCTCGTGTACGGCCCAGAACGAGCCGAGCGCGCTGCCCACGTTCACCACGACCGGGTTCGCCGACCGGCGCAGCAGCGGTAGCGCGGCCTGGGTGACCCGGATGATCCCGACGACGTTCGTGTCGAACACCGCGAGGGCGCTCGGCCCGTCGGTCTTCTCGGCGACGCCGTCTTCGCCGAACTCGTACGACGCGATGCCGGCGTTGTTGACGAGCACGTCGAGGCCGCCGTCCGCCTCGATCTGCCCGAGTGCAGCGGCTACCGAGGCGTCGTCGGTCACGTCGAGCTGCACGAAGCGCGCCCCGAGCTCCTCGGCCGCGGCGCGGCCGCGGCCCTCGTCGCGCGAGCCCACATAGACGGTGTGCCCGAGCGCGACGAGCTGCCGGGCGGTTTCCTTGCCGAGGCCCTTGTTGGCCCCGGTGATGAGTGTCGTTGTCATGCGAACCAGACTCGCCCGAGGCATCCGCTCTCAAACAGTCGTCCCTCTTTCGTAGGAACGGCAGGGCCATGCAACGGATGCCGGAGCGGCGCACACTGGGACGGTGGAGAATCGCGAGTTCGGTCAGGCCGTGCGGCGGTGGCGCGATCGGGTCGCGCCCGAGGCCGTCGGTCTTCCGCAGGGCGGCCGCCGCCGCGCCACGGGCCTGCGCCGCGAAGAGCTGGCCGGCCTCGCCGGCATCTCGGTCGACTACCTGACCCGGCTCGAACAGGGGCGCGCGACGTCGCCGTCCCTGCAGGTGCTCGAGGCGCTCGCCCGCGCCCTGCGGCTCAGCGACCCCGAGCGCGAGCTGCTCTTCCGCCTCGGCGGGCAGGTGGCTCCCGGCCCGGGCCTCGTGTCGTCGCGCATCCCCCCAAGCGTGCAGCGCCTGCTCGACCGGCTGACCATGAATCCGATCGTCGTCTACGACGCGATGTGGAATCTGATCGTGGCCAACGCGGGCTACGAGGCGCTGACGGGTGCGAGCGCCTGGCACGGCATCGAGCGCAACGGCGTCTGGCGCAACGTGGTCGGGCCGGGGCCCGCTGCCGTGCACACTCCCGAGCAGCTCGCCGAGCAGCGCGAGGGCATCGTCTCCGACCTGCGGCTCACCGCCGCGAAGTACCCCGACGACCCGCGCGTCCATCGGCTGGTCGCCGAGCTGCGCCGTCAGAGCGTGCTGTTCGCGACGCTGTGGGACTCTGCCGAGCTGCGGGCGCACGAGGATCGCTCGCGCCACAAGTACTTCGACCACCCGTCGGTCGGCCGCATCGGACTCGACTGCGACACCTTCATCGTGGCGGGCGACGATCTGCGCATCATGGTCTACTCCGCAGAGCCCGGAAGCGAGGACGCGGAGCGGCTCGAGCTCGCGATCGTGCTCGGCACCCCGTCGCTCACGAACTGATCCGCACGTTTTTCCGGCGCGTTGTCGATCCGCGCCTTTCCCGCTCGACGCTTCGGTGACAGGGTCGTGGCAAGAGCGACTCGCACACAAGGAAGGCTCACCGATGAGCACGTACATGCTGATCATGCGCACCGTCGACGAGGCGGCTGCGCAGCAGGCCATGGCAGAGGCCGGTCTGGACTTCGAGAAGATGATCGAGACGATGGGCCGCTTCAACGAGGAGCTGTTCAACGCGGGCGTCCTCGTCAGCGCGGAAGGCCTCGAAGACGCACAGCTCGGCGCCGTCGTCGACTATTCGACGACGCCCCCGGTCGTCACCGACGGCCCCTACGGCGAGGCCAAGGAGCTGTTCAACGGCTACTGGCAGATCGACGTGCCGACGAAAGAGGCGGCGATCGAATGGGCGCTCAAGGTGCCCGCCGGCCCGGGGGTCAAGACCGAGATCCGCCGCGTGCCGTCGATCGACGAGTTCCCGAGCGACAACCCGTGGATCCAGCGCGAGATCGAGTGGCGCACCGAGCTGCTGCGCCGCCAGCTCGCCAAGGCGGAGGGCTGAGCGAGATGCCGAAGTTCATGATGATCATGCGCGTCTGCGGCCGCATCGAAACCCTCGCCCGATGTGAACAGACCAGGCGTCCGCCCGCCGCGCCGTCGCCGCCGTCTGGCGCATCGAGTCCGCGCGGATCGTCGCGACGCTGACGCGCTACACACGCGACTTCGCGCTCGCCGAAGACCTCGCGCAGGAGGCGCTCGCGGAAGCTCTCGCCGGGTGGCCGGTGCACGGGGTGCCGGCCAACCCGGGCGCCTGGCTCGTCGCGGTGGGCAAGCGGCGCGCGATCGACGGCTGGCGCCGCGACGCCGCGCGCGACGAGAAATATGCACAGCTCGCCCGCGAGCGCGAGATCGACGAGACGGATGCCTCGGGCGGCACCCCCTGGGACCCCGACGCCATCGACGACGACGTGCTGCGTCTGGTGTTCATCGCGTGTCACCCGGTGCTGTCGCGCGAGGCATCCGTCGCCCTCACCCTGCGCACGGTGGGCGGCCTCACGACCGACGAGATCGCGCGCGCCTTCCTCGTGCCGGTCGCGACGGTGCAGCAGCGCATCGTACGCGCCAAGAAGACACTCGCCGCCGCGGCGGTGCCGTTCGAGGTGCCGCCCCGCGACGAGTACCCGGCGCGGCTCTCGGCGGTGCTGTCGGTGCTCTACCTGATCTTCAACGAGGGCTACGCGGCCGCCTCCGGCCCGGAGTGGATGCGCGCCGACCTCGCCCGCGAGGCGCTGCGGCTCGCCCGCGTGCTCGCCGAGCTCGTGCCCCGCGAGCCCGAGGTGCACGGGCTCGCGGCCCTCATGGAGTTCCTGGCGGCGCGCTTCCCCGCGCGGGTCGACCGGGAGGGGCATCCGATTCTGCTCGCCGACCAGGATCGCTCGCGCTGGGACCGGGCGCTGATCGCCCGCGGCCGCGCTGCACTCGCGCGTGGCGATGCGCTCGGCCGTGGCCGCGGGCCGTACGGCCTGCAGGCGGCGATCGCCGAGTGCCACGATGCGGCCGCGACGGTCGACGACACCGACTGGGCTCGCATCGTGCTGCTCTACGAGGCGCTCGGACGCGTCGCGCCCTCGCCCGTCGTCGAGCTCAACCGCGCCGTTGCGGTGTCGATGGCCGAGGGGCCCGCGACCGCCCTGCGGCTCGTCGATGAGCTCGTCGCGGCCGGGGAACTCGCGGGGTATGGCCTGCTGCCGAGCGTGCGCGGCGAGCTGCTGGCGCGTCTCGGGCGGGCCGACGAGGCGCGGGCGGAGTTCACGCGGGCGATCGCCCAGACCGCGAACGAGCGCGAGCGTGCGGTGCTCGAGAGCAGGCTGCGCGGCCTGGCAGGATCGGGTGCGTGAGTGAGACCAGCTGGCGGGCGCGTGTCGACGCGTTCTGGGCCGAGTTCGATGACAGCGACGCGGAGGGATGCCTGAACCGCATGCGCGCCCTCGTCGACGAGCGCCCCGCCGGCGACCCCGAAGCGCTCGCCGAGTGGGGCGGCGTGCACGACTCGCTCGGTCTCGAGGAGGAGGCCGTCGGGCCGTACCGCGCGGCGCTGGCGGCGGGACTGCCGCCCGAGCACGCCCACCAGGTGACGATTCAGCTCGCGAGCACCCTGCGGAACCTCGGCCGGACGAGCGAAGCCCTCGAGCTGCTCGACGGGCTCGACGCCCCTGAGCTCGGCGACGCCCCTGCGTTCTTCCGCGCCCTGGTGCTGCACAGCGCCGGCCGCTCGGCGGAGGCGCTGCAGACGGCGCTCACCGCGCTGGCAGAGCACCTGCCGCGCTACCAGCGCTCGGCCCGTGCCTATGCGGCTGAGCTGGCGTAGGCCCCGCCCCTGCCCGTGGTTTTGCGTCCCGGCCCGACGTTCGCGTCCTCGCGAGCGGGCGCAACTGTCGGCGCGGGACGCAAAACGTGTTCCCGCGCGGCGCCGCGCCTGGCTAGTTGCGGCCGCCGCCGCTCAGGATCGCGAACAGCCGCAGGAACTCGACGTACAGCCAGATCAGGGTCACCATCAGGCCGAAGGCGCCTTGCCAGCCGTATGCCCGCGGCACCCGGTTCTCGACCCCGTTCTTGATGAACTCGAAGTCGAGCACGAGCGAGTACGCACCCATCAGCACCGCGAGGACTCCGACGATCAGGCCGAGCGGAATGCCCATGAAGGTCATCGAGTTGAGGCCGAAGGCGAGGTCGGAGGAGACCCCGCCGAACACCATGAGCCCGACGTTGACCAGGCTGTAGACGGCGTAGCCGATCATCGCGCCGAGGAAGACCTTGGTGAGGCGGTTGGATGCCCGCACCTTGCCGCTCGCGAAGAGGGCGAGCATGACGCCGAAGACCCCGAGCGTGGCGATGACCGCCTGAACGACGACGCCGCCGAAGACCTGCTCGAAGATGCGCGAGATGCCGCCGAGGAAGAGGCCTTGCGCCGCGGCGTACATGACGATCAGCGCGGCCGACGGCTTGCGCTTGAAGGCGTTGACGAGGCCGAGGACGAGGCCGACGATGGCGCCGACGATCGTGAGCGCGGGCACGAACCAGGCGACGACGCCCGTGGCCAGCAGCACGGCGAACAGCGCGACGGTCTTGACGACGGTGTCTTCGTAGGTCATGCGGCCGGTCTCGGCCGAGCCGGCGCTGCGCGCGTTGAAGAGTGCTTCGAGGTCGGGGCCCTGCCCGACCGTGCTCGGGTCGACCGGCTGGGGCGCACCGCCCGCACGGAAAGCGGAGACGCGGTTGAGGGCCGGGTTGTTGGACGCTGCCATGAATACGACGGTAGCCGCATGTGCGACTCCTGTGGCTGACAAGCACCCTTGAGAACCGTGCACGCGCACGCGAGGCTGAACCCGTGCCTGCAGCCGGCCGATCGTGGAGCCTCGGCGCCCTCGCCGCGCTGGTCGCGTTCGCCTTCTCGTGGGTCCCGTCGTACTGGGCCGACGAGGTCGCCACGGTACGGGCGGCCCGGCTCCCACCGGCCGAACTGCTCGAGTTCACGACGCGCTACGTCGACGCCGGGCACACCGTCTACTACATCGCCCTGCACTACTGGTCGGCGCTCTTCGGCTTCTCGGAGGCGGCCACGCGCGGATTCTCCGCCCTCGGGGTCGGCGTCGCCGTCGCGCTCACGGCGCTGATCGGCCAGCGGCTCGCTCGGCCCCGGCTTGCGCTCGCGGCCGGGGCACTGCTCGCGCTCATGCCGCGGCTCACGTGGGCGGGTACCGAGGCGCGGTCGTATGCCTGGACGGCGGCATTGGCCGCCGCGGTGTGGCTGCTGCTCCTCATCGCGCTCGACCGCGGGGGCTGGTGGTGGGTCGCACTAGGGGCGGCCGCGGCGCTCTCGGTCGCGGTCTTCCTGCTCATCGCCACCCTGCTGATCGCGCAGCTGCTCTTCGTGCTGCTGGGCAGCCGCCGACGCGCCTGGCTGCCGCTCGTCGTGACGTGGGCCGCCGCGCTCGCCGCGGCGAGCCCCGTGCTGCTCATGGGGTGGCTCGAGCGCTCGCAGATCGCCTGGATCGGCCCGAAGGGCGCCTTCACGCCGTGGACCGTGCTCGTGGAGCCCGCCGGCGAGCTCGCCTGGGCCTACAGCTTCGCTGTCTGGATCGTGCTCATCGTCGCGGCCGCGCGCTGGCGCCGCGTGCTGCGGGCGGGCTCCGGCTGGCTGCTGCTCGCGGGCTGCTGGGTGGTGGTGCCGTTCGCCGTGACGATCACGGCGAGCCTCATCGGCTCGCCGGTCTTCACGAGCCGCTACCTCACCTTCGCCATGCCGGGCCTCGCGCTCGCGCTCGCCGCCGCCCTCGCGGCGCTCGGCACACGTCGGGTCGTCGCGAGTGTCGCGATCGCGCTGGTGCTGCTCGCCCTCCCCGCCTACGTCGGGCAGCGGCTGCCGTTCGCCAAGCCGCGAGAGAGCGACCTGCGCCTCGTCGCGCAGACGGTGCAGGCGCACGCGGGCGCGGGCGACGCCATCCTGTTCGCGCCGGGTCGGGCCCGTGAATCCCTCTTCGCGTACCCGCAGTACTACCGGGGCATGGTCGACATCGCGGTCAAGACGCCGTTCCCCGCCTCGGGGTCGTTCAGCGATCGCACGGTGCCGCTCGCCGACAGGGCCGCGAGGCTCGCGGGCATCCGCACGGTCATCCTCGTCATCCCGCGGCACGGAACGCCCTGCACCCAGACGCGCGACGCGGCGGCACTGCGCGCGCACGGCTTCACGCCGACCGACGGCTACCCCACGCACCGCGAGGTCGTCTGCCGCTTCGAGCACGCGGGAAACGGTGGCTGACCGGGGTCTGTCAACGTCACATGGCCGGAACACGCCGTGGCTACCATCAACGGCATGCGCGCGCACGGTTCCCCCCTCGTGATCGGTCACCGCGGTGCGAGCGGGTACCGACCCGAGCACACCCGGCAGGCCTACGAGCTCGCCTTCCAGCTGGGGGCCGACTTCGTCGAGCCCGACATCGTCGCCACGAAGGACGGCGTGCTCGTGCTGCGGCACGAGAACGAGATCTCGGGCACGACGGATGTCGCAAATAGGCCCGAGTTCGCCGCGCGGCGCACCACCAAGGAGGTCGACGGCGTGCCCGTCACGGGCTGGTTCACCGAGGACTTCACCTGGGCCGAGCTGTCGACGCTGCGGTGCCGCGAGCGACTCGGCGGGCTGCGGCAGGCGAGTGCGAGCTTCGACGGGCAGTACCCGATCATGCGCCTCACCCACCTCTTCGACCTCGTCGACAGCCTCGCCGAGACCACCGACCGCGAGCTCGGCGTGGTCGCCGAGATCAAGCACGCGAGCTACTTCGAGTCGATCGGCCTGCCGCTCGACGAGCTGTTCGCCGACGAGCTGCAGCAGGTCGGCTGGCAGAGCGAGCCGAGCCGGCTCATCATCGAGTCGTTCGAGAAGACCGTGCTGCGGAAAGTGCGCGAGCGGGGCATCCGCGGCAATCGCATCTACCTGATCGAGGCGGGCGGCGCGGCCTTCGATCTCGTCGCGCGTGACGGGGCGGATGCCGCGAGCTATGCCGACGAGATCGGCGAATTGGGCCTCTACGGCCTTGCGACCCGTCAGGGGCTCGATGCGATCGAGGGCATCAGCGTCGACAAGAGCCTGCTGCTCGACGCCGGCTCGGAGAGCGGAACGAGCGACCTCGTCGACCGCGCCCACACCGTGGGGCTCGCGGTGTTCACGTGGACGCTGCGGCCCGAGAACCGCTTCCTGTCGGCGCCGTTCCGCACCGAGGGCGGCAAGGCCGATTTCGGGCACTGGCAGCACGAGTTCCGCACCATCATGGCGTCGGGAGTCGATGGCGTGTTCGCCGATCATCCCGACCTCGCGCTCGTCGTGCGAGATGCCGCCGCGTGATCTCTCAGTAGCGCGCGAGCCGCGCTCCGTAGTGGGGTAGACAGGATTGTCTTCCCCATGCGGGTCGAAGGCGGCTAGGGTGTGGCGCGAACCACTTCAACTGACGAAAGGGGCGCGCATGGGATTCCTCGATGACGCGGTCGACAAAGCCAAGGACTTCCTCGGAACCGACCAGGGCGAGCAGGTGAGCGACAACGTCCTCGCCGGCGTCGCCGACAAGGCCAACGACCTCACGGGCGGCAAGTTCGAAGACCAGATCGCGCAGGGCCGGCAGACGGCCGACGACGCGATCGGCGACTAGCCACTCGGTCGGCCAGAATCGGGGCTCGATACGCTCGCTGGCGCTCGCTGCTCGACCACCGTTGGTCGAGCAGCCTGCGTGAAACCGGGGGTATCGAGCCCCGTTCGGCTTCCGGCCAGGGGTCTTCATGTCGGTCGCGCAATTTAGACTTGGCTGGCAATGACAGACGCGCGCGCATCCGACTCCTTCCTGCCGATCATCGTCGACGGCGATCAGGGGCCGCGTGGCGGCGACGAGGCGTTGCTCGAGGGTCTCAACCCGCAGCAGCGCGAGGCGGTCACCTACCGTGGGCCGGCGCTGCTCATCGTCGCGGGGGCGGGCTCGGGGAAGACGCGCGTGCTCACGCACCGCATCGCCGGCCTGATCGGCAGCCGCGAGGCGTGGCCGAGTCAGATCCTCGCGATCACCTTCACCAACAAGGCCGCGAGCGAGATGCGCGAACGCGTCGAGGGGCTGCTCGGTCAGGCATCCGAAGGCATGTGGATCTCGACCTTCCACTCGGCCTGCGTGCGCATCCTGCGTCGTGAGGCCAAGCAGTTCGGCTTCACCGAGAACTTCACGATCTACGACTCGGGCGACACCCGCGCGCTGCTCAAGCGCATCATCAAAGAGAGCGAGGCCGACACCTTCGGCTTCACGCCCGCGAGCGCCGGCGCAAAGATCTCGAAGCTCAAGAACGAGCTCGAGGACTACGAGTCGTACGCGCGCAGCGCCAACCGCGACGACCCGGCCGAGCAGGTCTTCCTGCAGATCTTCCGCGAGTACACGCGCGCGCTGCGGGCCGCGAATGCCTTCGACTTCGACGACCTGATCGCGCAGACCGTCTATCTGTTCCGGGCGTTCCCGCGCGTCGCGGCGAACTACCAGCGCCGGTTCCGGCACATCCTGGTCGACGAATACCAGGACACGAACCATGCGCAGTACTCGCTCATCCGCGAGCTGACGAAGCCCGTGCCGCCGCACCTCGTCGCCGAGCTGAAGGCCGACGGGCTGTATGTCGACGGTCTGACGGGGCCGTCCGGCGAGATCCCCGGGGCGTCGCTCACCGTGGTGGGCGACTCCGACCAGTCGATCTACGCGTTCCGCGGCGCCGACATCCGCAACATCACCGAGTTCGAGCACGACTTCCCCGGTGCGCGGGTGGTGCTGCTCGAGCAGAACTACCGCTCGACGCAGAACATCCTCTCGGCGGCCAACGCGGTCATCTCGAACAACTTCGACCGCAAGGCGAAGAACCTGTGGACCGATTCCGGCGACGGTGAGAAGATCGTCGGCTACACGGGGTACTCGGGGCACGACGAGGCGCAGTTCGTCGCCGACGAGATCGACGCGCTGCGGCGCGCCGGCGTGCCGTACAACAACATGGCGGTCTTCTATCGCACGAACTCGCAGACGCGTGCGCTCGAAGAGATCTTCATCCGCTCGGCCGTGCCGTACCGCATCATGGGCGGCACCAAGTTCTATGAGCGGGCCGAGATCAAAGACGCGATGGCGTACCTGATCGCGGTGGCGAACCCCGCCGACGAGCTCGCCGTGCGGCGCATCCTCAACACCCCGAAGCGGGGCATCGGGCCGGCGACGGTGACGCAGCTGGGGTCGTTCGCGAGCGACAACGGCATCACCTTCCGAGACGCCCTGCGGGCGGCATCCGACCTGGGCCTCGGGCCCAAGGTGACGGCCGCGATCACGCGGCTCTCCGATCTGCTCGACGAGACGGCCGCCATGATGGACCCCGAGAACCCCGGCGGGGTCAAGCCGGTTCCCGAGCTGCTGACGCACCTGCTGGCCGGCTCGGGTCTGCTCGACGCCCTGCGCAGCTCGCGCGACCCGCAGGATGAGGCGCGCGCTGAGAACGTCGAAGAGCTCGTCGCCGTGACGAAGGAGTTCGCGCGGAACAACCCGGGCGGCACGCTCACCGACTTCCTCACCGAGGTGTCGCTGGTGGCCGCCGCCGACGAGCTCGACGACTCGACCGGAACCGTCTCGCTCATGACGCTGCACACCGCGAAGGGGCTCGAGTTCGACGCCGTGTTCCTCACCGGCGTCGAGGAAGACCTGATCCCGCACCGCATGTCGGCGAACGAGCCGGGCGGCCTCGCCGAAGAGCGACGGCTGTTCTACGTCGGCATCACGCGCGCGCGCAAGCGCCTGTACCTGTCGCTCGCGATGTCGCGTGCGCAGTTCGGCGAGGTGAATGTGGCGATGCCGAGCCGGTACCTGCAAGAGATCCCCGCCGAGCTGATCGACTGGCGGCGCTCGCCGGGGGCCGCGAACGGCCGAGACGGCACGATGTCGCGAGCGCTGAATGCGAAGCGCCCGGGCTTCGGGTCCGACCGTGCGGCGGCGACGGCCGCGGCGCTGTCGAAGCCGAAGACCGAATGGGCCAACAAGGTGACGGCGACGGTGCGCGACAACAGCGCGCTCGAGCTCGCCCCGGGCGACCGCGTGAAGCACGTCGACTTCGGCGAGGGCCGCGTGCAGGACGTGACGGGCGAGGGGCCGAAGCGCATCGCGCACGTGCAGTTCGACAGCGCCGGCTTCAAGAAGCTGCTGATCAAGATCGCCCCGATCGAGAAGCTGTAGCGGCGGTTACTCCGCCGTCTTGTTCGCCTGGCGCACCTGGCGCGGCGGCTTGCCGCCGAGGTAGGAGCCGGCCGGGTCGACCAGGAAGCCGTTCGACAGCGCCTCGCGGCCGACCAGCATGCGGAAGCCCATGGCGTCTCGCCGGGTGAGCGTCACCTCGACGGGAAGCGTGCGGTCCAGCATCCTCAATTCGATCAAGACGACGACGCGATTCTGGATGTGCCCCGTCGAGCTGCGCACGCGGCGGCGGTCGTGCACCGGCAGTTCGATCTGCGCGCCGTCGCGCGAGCTGAACTGCCACGGGTGCACCTCGAATCGCACCCAGGGCCCGCCGTCGCGGGTGAACTCGCGCAGGCCGAAGGCATGCAGCGACGAGGTCTGGGCGCCGGTGTCGATCTTCGCCTTGATCCAGGGGATGCCGAGCCCGGGCAATCCGACCCATTCGCGCCAACCCACCAGGCTCGGTGGTGTTGGATTGCTGGGGGTCATGCCGCCAATCCAATCGGAATCACAGCCCAACAGGAAAATCCCGAGTGAAGATCGCCATCTTGTCGCGCGCGCCGCGCAGCTACAGCACCCAGCGCCTGCGAGCCGCCGCCGCTGATCGGGGTCATGACCCCAAGGTTCTGAACACCCTCAGGTTCGCGATCGACCTGTCGGCCGAGACGCCCGATCTGCTCTATCGCGGCCGCCCGCTGTCGGACTACGACGCCGTGATTCCGCGCATCGGCAACTCGATCACGTATTACGGCACGGCCGTCGTGCGCCAGTTCGAGCAGATGGATGTCTACACGCCGAACACCGCGAGCGGCATCAGCAACTCGCGCGACAAGCTGCGCGCCAACCAGATCCTGTCGCGCCACGGCGTCGCCATGCCTCCGACGGCCTTCGTGCGCAACCGCGCCGATGTCGTCTCTGCGATCGAGCGCGTCGGCGGTGCACCCGTCGTGCTCAAGCTCATCGAGGGCACACAGGGGATCGGCGTGATCCTCGCGCCCGAGCTCAAGGTCGCCGAGGCGATCATCGAGACGCTGCAGTCGGCCCGGCAGAACGTCCTGATCCAGCGGTTCATCCGTGAATCGCGCGGCCGGGACATCCGCGCCCTCGTCGTCGGCGACCGCGTGGTCGCCGCCATGCGCCGCACCGCGCAGGGCAACGAGTTCCGATCGAACGTGCACCGCGGCGGTCAGGCCGAAGGGGTCGAACTCGACGAGGACTACGCCCGCACGGCCGTGCGCGCCGCGCAGATCATGGGGCTCAAGGTCGCGGGCGTCGACATGCTCGAGAGCGACGACGGGCCGCTCGTCATGGAGGTGAACTCGTCGCCCGGCCTCGAGGGCATCGAGACGGCGACGAAGCTCGACGTGGCGGGCGCGATCATCGACTACATCGCGAATCAGGTGGCGTTCCCTCAGATCGACGTGCGCGAGCGCCTGTCGGTCTCGACGGGCTACGGCGTCGCCGAGCTCGTGGTGCACGGCGACGCCGAACTCGTCGGCACGACGCTCGGCGAATCGGGGCTGCGCGAGCGCGACATCACGGTGCTCACCCTGCACCGCGGTACGGGCGTCATTCCGAACCCGGGGTTCGGCACGCGGCTCGAGGCCGAGGACCGCCTGCTGTGCTGGGGCCGCGTCGAGGAGATGCGCTCGATGATCCCCGAGCGGCCCAAGCGGCGGCCGCGCGTCAAGAAGCTGCCGAAGAACCCGCTGCCCGCTGAAGAGTAGGGCTCTCACGCCCAGCCAGGCTCGGGGCGGCAAGCCGGCCGGGGTAGAGTGGCCTGCGGCAATTGTCTCGATGTCGAGAGAAATGGAACACAGTGGATCTGTACGAGTATCAGGCCCGAGACCTGTTCGAGAAGTACGACGTGCCCGTCTTGAAGGGCATCATCGCCGACACTCCGGACGAGGTGCGGAAGGCCGCGCAGACGCTGGGTGGCGTCACCGTCGTCAAGGCGCAGGTGAAGGTCGGCGGTCGCGGCAAGGCGGGCGGCGTGAAAGTCGCGAAGACCCCCGATGAGGCGTTCGCGGCGGCGCAGGCGATCCTCGGCCTCGACATCAAGGGCCACACCGTGAAGCGCGTGATGGTGGCCGAAGGCGCCGACATCAAGCAGGAGTTCTACTTCTCCGTGCTGCTCGACCGCGCCAACCGCTCGTACCTCTCGCTCGCGTCCTACGAGGGCGGCATGGAGATCGAGCAGCTCGCCGAGGAGCGCCCCGAGGCGCTCGCGCGCGTCGAGGTCGACCCCGCTGAGGGTCTGCCCCTCGAGAAGGCGAAGGAGATCGCGGTGGCCGCGAAGTTCCCCGCCGAGCTGGTCGACAAGGTCGCGCCGGTGTTCGTGAAGCTCTTCGAGGTCTACACCGGCGAGGACGCGACGCTCGTCGAGGTCAACCCGCTCGTCCTCACCGGCTCTGGCGACATCATCGCCCTCGACGGCAAGGTCTCGCTCGACGACAACGCGGCCTTCCGCCACCCCGAGCACGAGGCGCTGGTGGATGCCTCCAGCGAGGACCCGCTCGAGGCGAAGGCGAAGCAGAACGACCTCAACTACGTCAAGCTCGACGGCGAGGTCGGCATCATCGGCAACGGCGCGGGCCTCGTCATGTCGACCCTCGACGTCGTCGCCTACGCAGGCGAGGCGCACGGCGGCGTGAAGCCCGCCAACTTCCTCGACATCGGCGGCGGCGCCTCGGCCGAGATCATGGCCGCCGGCCTCGACGTGATCCTCGGCGACCCGCAGGTCAAGAGCGTGTTCGTCAACGTCTTCGGCGGCATCACCTCGTGCGTCGCCGTCGCGAACGGCATCGTCGCAGCCCTCGGCATCCTGGGTGACGCGGCGACCAAGCCGCTCGTCGTGCGCCTCGACGGGAACCAGGTCGAAGAGGGCCGCGCGATCCTCACCGGCGCGAACCACCCGCTGGTCACGCTGGCCCTCACCATGGACGACGGCGCTGACAAGGCCGCGCAGCTCGCGGCATCCGCCGCCTGAATCGCCGATCGAGATCAAGGACTAGAGAGAACAATGTCGATCTTCCTCAACAAGGACTCCAAGGTCATCGTCCAGGGCATCACCGGCGGCGAGGGCACCAAGCACACCGCGCTCATGCTGAAGGCCGGCACCCAGGTCGTCGGCGGTGTGAACGCGCGCAAGGCCGGCACCACCGTGTCGCACACCGCCGCCAACGGCTCGCCCGTCGAGCTTCCCGTGTTCGGCACGGTCGCCGAGGCGATCGAGAAGACGGGCGCCGACGTGTCGATCATCTTCGTGCCGCCGGCCTTCGCGAAGGACGCGATGGTCGAGGCCATCGACGCCGAGATCCCGCTGCTGGTCGTCATCACCGAGGGCATCCCCGTCGGCGACTCGGCCGAGGCCTGGGCGCACGCCAAGGCCAAGGGCAACAAGACCCGCATCATCGGCCCGAACTGCCCCGGCATCATCACGCCCGGCGAGTCGCTCGTCGGCATCACCCCGGCCAACATCACGGGCAAGGGCCCGATCGGCCTCGTCTCGAAGTCGGGAACGCTGACCTACCAGATGATGTTCGAGCTGCGCGACCTCGGCTTCTCGACCGCCATCGGCATCGGTGGCGACCCGATCATCGGCACGACGCACATCGACGCGCTCGCCGCGTTCGAGGCAGACCCCGAGACGAAGGCGATCGTCATGATCGGCGAGATCGGCGGCGACGCCGAGGAGCGCGCCGCGGCCTTCATCAAGGAGCACGTGACCAAGCCGGTCGTCGGCTACGTCGCCGGCTTCACCGCCCCCGAGGGCAAGACCATGGGCCACGCCGGTGCCATCGTCTCGGGCTCCGCGGGCACCGCGCAGGCCAAGAAGGAAGCGCTCGAGGCCGCCGGCGTCAAGGTCGGCAAGACCCCCAGCGAGACCGCGCAGCTGCTGCGCGAGGTGTTCGCGAGCGTCAGCGCGTAGGCGCGCCGCGCACATGTCCTGAGGAATCCCGCGGGCGGCTTCGGCCTCCCGCGGGATTCTTCGCGTTTCGCGCGGCCTACGCCGGCCGGCGCGCGTCGACGGAGGCGGCCAGCTTGACGAGCAGTGCGCGCAGCGTGCGCAGCTCGCCGCTCGAGAGCCCGCTGACGAGATCGGTGACGGATGCCTCGAACGTCGGCGTCCCCTCGGCGAGCACCTTCGCCCCGGCATCCATCAACACGATCCACGACGATCGCCGGTCGTCGGGGTTGGGAATGCGCTCGACCCAGCCGGCCGCCGCGTAGCGGTCGATGATCTTGCTCGCCGTGCCGACGCGCAGGTCGAGCGCGCGCACGATGTCGTCGACGCGCGCGTGCTCGGCCTGCGCGATCAGGGACAGGATCTCGATCGTCCCCACCGTCACGCCGTGCTCGGCCTTCATGCGCGCATCGACCGCGTTGTACAGCGAGATCTCGGCGCGCACGAGCTCATCGAAGAAGTCGATCGAGGCGGACACGGGGCTCCTCAGAAATATTCTTGGGAATTAGATTCCAGAGAATGTAGTTTGGTTATTTAGATTCCTTGGAATCAAGATCACCATAACCTACGAGGGGAACGCCATGGGCAAGGCACAGCGCGACGCCGTGAACGCCGCGATCCGCGAGGCTGCGAAGGGCCTCGTCGCCGACACGATCGACGAGCGCCGCGCGCTTTTCGAAACCCGGGCTCAGCCTGGCGACACCCGCGGGCTGACCGCGACCGAGACCGTGCTCGGCGGCCGGCCCGCCCTCGAGATCATCGATGAGGCGCGGGATGCCGGCACGCTGCTGTACTTCCACGGCGGGGGCTATGTCGTCGGGTCGCACCGCACCGGCGCGCGACTGGCCGCAGAACTGGTGCGCCGCACGGGCCTGCGCGCGTGGTCGCTCGACTACCGGCTCGCGCCCGAGCACCGCATTCCCGCTGCGGCGCTCGACGGCCTTGCGGCCTATCGCGAGCTGCTCGAGCGGGGCGCCGATCCGGCGCACATCGTGATCGCCGGCGATTCGGCCGGCGGCCATCTCACGGTCGGCACGCTGCTGCTGGCCCGCGATGCGGGGCTGCCGATGCCGGCGGCCGCGGTCGTCTTCTCGCCCATGAGCGACCTCGCGATGACGGGCGCGAGCCTCACGTCGAAGGGCGGGGTCGACCCGATCTTCACCCGTGCCGACATCGAGTTCTTCGCCGCGCAGCAGGTGGGTGACGGGGGCATCGACTCGCCGATCGCGAGCCCCGGGCGGGTCGGCGACCTGCGCGGGCTGCCGCCGTTCCTCATCCAGACCGGATCGTACGAGGTGCTGCTCAGCGACTCGGTGCTGCTGGCGGGGCGCCTCGGCGAGGCCGACGTCGATGTGACGCTCGAGATCGTCGGCGGCGTGCCGCACGTCTTCCCCGACCTGTTCGGTCAGCTCGACGAGGCCGACGCGGCGCTCGACCGCGCGGCCGCGTTCATCGACGGGCGGCTCGCGGTGGCGGCCCCTGTGGCGGCTCTCGCGGAATAGTGCCCCCGGCCGACGTCTGCGCCCGGCGCCGGGGGCGCAGACGTCGGCGGCGGGCGCAGAACCCGGCCCAGCCTGTGCAGACGCCGAGTCGTGTGGGCAGCGGGCGGCGAGGCATCCGCGCCCCCGCTGAACGCCCGCATAACGTGACATCCATGACCCGTGCAGTCGTCGCGTTCCTCGCCGCCGTCGAGGCGGTGATCACGGCGGCGATCGGCATCGGAGTCGCGCTCGCTCCGCTCACGCTCGTGTGGGCGGTGCAGTACCACATGGCGACCAGCTGGGCCGTGTTCTGGCGCGCGTCGGTGGATGCCTGGCTGCTCGGCCTCGGCGTCGACGCGCACGTCGACCTCGACCGCGTCACGGCGCTCGGCCTCGGCCTTCCGGGCGCCGTTCCCTCGTTCACCGTGACGATCGCGGGCCTCGGGGTCGCCCTGTTCACGGTGTTCATGGGCGCGCGCATCGGGCGGCGCGCGGCCGAGACGCCGTATGTCCTGACCGGCGCGATCTCGGCGGTCGCGACGTTCACCGTCACGGCGCTCGTCGTCGGGCTCACCGCTCAGGCGCAGGTGTTCGGACCCGTCGTCGGCCAGGTCGCGCCCGTCGCGGGCGCCACCTTCGCGGTCGGCACGCTGCTCGGCATCGGGCTCGACTGGGCCGCCGACCGCGACCACGTGCCGCCGGTCCTCGCGCACGCGTTCGGCCCCGAGACGCGCATGGTCATCGCGGCCTCGCTGCGCGCCGCCACGGGCGCCGTGGCGCTGCTGGTCGCGGCATCCGCCGTCTTCGTCGCGGTGCTGCTGTTCGCGCACTTCGGTCGTGCGGTCGCGCTCTACGAGGCGCTCCAGACCGGTTACCTCGGTGGCGTCACGCTCACGCTCGCGCAGCTCGCGTTCCTGCCGAACGCGGTGCTGTGGGCCATGTCGTGGCTGATCGGCCCCGGTTTCGCCCTCGGCGGGGGAGCGGCCGTCGCGCCGGGCTCCGCTCTCACATCCAGCCTGCCCGGCGTGCCGCTGCTCGCGATCGTTCCGGCGCATTCGCCGGCCGCCGCGTTCGTCGCCGTCGCGATTCCGGTGCTGGCCGGCGTGGCGAGCGGATTCCTCACCCATCGCGTTCTGCGGAAGGGAACGCCCCCGCTCGACACTCCGCTCGACCTGGTGCTGGTCGGCGCCGGCACGGCGGTGCTCGGCGGGGCGATGCTCGCGCTGCTGGCCTGGTGGTCGGGCGGCACCCTCGCGCCGGGGGCGCTCGCGCACCTCGGGCCGAGCGCGTGGAAGACCGGGGTCTTCGGCGGGCTCGAGCTGGGCGTCGGCATGGCGATCGGCCTCGCCGTCGGGCACTGGCGCAGCCAGGCGCACGACTGGGCCCCGCTGCGTGCGCCGTCCGCCGACGAGCCGAAGAAGGAGCCCGCTTCCGCCCGCTAGGCTTGGCCCGTGCTCTCGGTCGTCGTGCTCATCTCCGGGGGCGGGTCCAATCTGCGGGCGCTGCTCGAGGCAGCCGCCGACGCCGAGTACCCGGCCCGCGTCGTCGCTGTCGGCACCGACCGGCCAGAGGCCGAGGGTCTCGCGCACGCGGAAGCCTTCGGCATCCCCACCTTCGAGGTGGCCCTGTCGAGCTTCGAGAGCCGTGAGGCGTGGGGCGATGCCCTGCTCGAGCAGATCCGGCAGTGGAATCCCGACCTCGTCGTGCTCTCGGGGTTCATGCGCCTGCTGCCCCCGCACGTCGTCGACGCGCTCGTACCCCACCTCATCAACACCCACCCGGCGTACCTGCCCGAGTTCCCCGGGGCGCACGGGGTGCGCGACGCGCTCGCGGCCGGCGCCACCCAGACCGGCGCGAGCCTCATCGTGGTCGACAACGGCGTCGACACCGGCCCGATCATCGCGCGCGAGCGCGTGCCCGTAGAGCCCGGCGACACCGAGACGTCGCTGCACGAGCGCATCAAGCCCGTCGAGCGGCGCCTGCTGATCCAGGCCGTGCTCGACATCGCGAACGGACACCTCGACCTTAGGGAGATCGCACGCGCATGAGCGCCCACGCCGCAGACCCGAGCCTCTACCGCGACCGCGACGTCGTGCCCGTTCGCCGCGCCCTCATCTCGCTCTCCGACAAGACCGACCTCGACGTGCTCGCGAAGGCCCTCGCCGACGCGGGCGTCGAGATCGTCTCGACCGGGTCGACGGCGGCCAGCATCCGCGCCCTCGGCATCGACGTGACCGACGTGGCCCAGCTCACCGGGTTCCCCGAGTCGCTCGGCGGCCGCGTCAAGACGCTGCACCCGGCCGTGCACGCGGGCCTGCTCGCCGACCTGCGCCTCGAGGACCACGAGAGGCAGCTCGCCGAGCTCGGCATCGCGCCGTTCGAGCTCGTCGTCGTGAACCTGTACCCGTTCAAAGAGACCGTGGCCTCGGGCGCCCAGGGCAACGACGTCGTCGAGCAGATCGACATCGGCGGCCCGGCCATGGTCCGCGCGAGTGCCAAGAACTATGCGAACGTCGCGATCGTCGTCTCGCCGTCGTCGTACCCCGAGGTCATCGCCGCCGTGCAGGCGGGCGGCACGAGCCTCGCGCTGCGCGGCGACCTCGCGACCAGGGCGTTCCAGCACACCGCCGACTACGACGCGGCCGTGTCGGCCTGGTTCGCGCAGAACGTGGCGAGCGCCGCGATCACGGATGCCTCGCCCGAGCCCTCCTCGGCGGGAACCGACTTCCCGGCATCCGTCACCGTGACGGGCGCCCTGCAGCACACACTGCGCTACGGCGAGAACGCGCATCAGGCCGCGGCGATCTATGCGGACGGCGCGACGAGTACGCTGCAGGCCGGCGCGGGCATCGCGCAGGCCGAGCAGCTCGGCGGCAAGGAGATGTCGTACAACAACTACACGGATGCCGACGCCGCGCTCCGTGCCGCGTACGACTTCGACGAGCCCGCGGTCGCGATCATCAAGCACGCGAACCCCTGCGGCATCGCGGTGGCCGGCCCTTCCGGCGACATCGCCGAGGCGCACCGCAAGGCGCACGCCTGCGACCCGGTGAGCGCCTACGGCGGCGTGATCGCGGCGAACCGCACGGTCACCCTGGCGCTCGCCGAGGCGGTCAAGGGCATCTTCACCGAGGTGATCATCGCCCCCGACTACGAGCCCGCCGCGCTCGAGCTGCTGCAGAGCAAGAAGAACCTGCGCATCCTGCGCCTGCCGGCCGGCTACCGCCGTGCCGAGTACGAGTACAAGCAGATCTCGGGCGGCGTGCTCGTGCAGCAGGCGGATGCCTTCCCCGGCGGCTCCATCTCGGGGAGCTGGCAGCTGGTGGCGGGCGAGGCGGCCGATGCGGCGACCCTTGCCGATCTCGAGTTCGCCTGGCGCGCGTGCCGTTCCGTGAAGTCGAACGCGATCCTGCTCGCCTCGGGCGGTGCCTCGGTCGGCGTCGGCATGGGCCAGGTGAACCGCGTGGACTCCTGCCACCTCGCCGTCGAGCGTGCGAACTCGCTCGCCGAGGGCGAGGAGCGGGCCCGCGGCTCGGTCGCGGCTTCCGACGCGTTCTTCCCCTTCGCCGACGGCCCCGGCATCCTCATCGAGGCGGGCGTGAAGGCGATCGTGCAGCCGGGCGGGTCCATCCGCGACGAGGAGGTCGTCGCGGCTGCGAAGGCCGCCGGCGTCACGATGTACTTCACGGGCGAGCGGCATTTCTTCCACTGATGCCGTGCGCGTCGGCGCCGCAATGCGCCCCGGGACGGGCTCATAGGCGCCGCCGGTAGGCTGGGACGACCATGATCACGCCCTGGAGCCGCCGGCTCACCGCCTCGTTCCTCGCCGCCCTCGCCACCGCGCTCGTCGCGTTCGGTGTGACCGTGCTGGCGTTCTTCCTGATCGACTCGGCGAGCTCGCTCAGCCTGCAGACGCTGCTGCCGCTGGCAGAGAACTTCGCGCTACCGGCTCTCGTGCTGCTCATCGTGGCCTTCATCGCGGGGCTGATCGACGCGTTCGCGAGCTGGTGGTCCGCGCTGCTGGCCGGTCTGGTCGGCGGCCTGCTGGGGGCGTCGGCCGGCGGGCTCTCGATCGCTCACGGCGACGTGGTGAAGATCCTCGACCAGGCGGTCGCCTTCTACCTCTTCTTCGTGGTGGCGGCCACGGTGGTCACGCCGCTGCTCGGCCGGCGCGTGTGGAAGAACTGGATCTCGCGGCCCGCGACCCGCGGCCGCGTGGCCTTCGTGCGCGTGCCGTCGGCGAAGCTCGCCGAGGGGATCGTGACCAACCGCCCGCGCGTGCTGGTCGATCGCGACGCGGCCGACAAGCAGTGGGACGACTACGTCTCCGCCCTCACCGGCGCCGGCTGGCAGATCGTCGAGGTCGCGGCCGCCGACGACCAGCCCGACGCCGTGTTCGTCGAGGATGCCGCCGTCGTGCTCTCGCCCTCCGTGGCGCTGCTGACGCGCCCCGGCGCCGAGGCCCGCCGCGCCGAGGTGGCCGCCGTCGGCGACCGGCTGCGCGCGAACGGCTTCACGCTCTTCGAGCTCGAGGCGCCCGGAACGCTCGACGGCGGCGACGTGCTCGTCGTGGGCTCGACGGTGTATGTCGGGCGCAGCGGGCGCACGGATGCCGACGGCATCCGCCAGCTGCGCGAGGTGGTCACCATGGCCGGGCTTGAGCTGACCGTCGTCGCCGTGCCGGTGACCTCGGGGCTGCACCTCAAGACGCTCGCGAGCGCACTGCCCGACGGCACCGTGCTCGTCTCGGGCGAGCTCGAGCCGAGCGTGTTCGGCCGTGCGCTGCGCGTGCCGGCCGGCGAGAGCGCCAACGTCGTGCCGCTCGACGACCGCACCGTGCTCGTTCCGGCGTCGGCGCCCGGCACGGCCGACCTGGTCGCCGACCTCGGCTACACCGTCGTCAAGGTCGACCTCTCCGAGTTCGAGAAGCTCGAGGGCTCGGCCACCTGCCTCTCGATCCGCAGCTGAGGGCACCGGCTGGCGGTTTGTCACAACTTCTGTGCGAATCGGGGTCGATCGCTTGTCGGTGAATTCTCAGGCGCGCTAGGCTGACAGTTCGCTCCGCGTGTGAGTTCTGCTCCGCGGCGCGTGTCACGGAACTCGCATCGCGCACACTCAGGAGGCCGGAATGTCCAACACCACGCCGCAGACGAAGTTCGTCGTCGCTGGTGTCGCCGGCTTCGGTACCACCGGGTATCGCGCCGCGGCTCCCGCTGCAGGCATCCGTCGGCCTCACTGACGAACCCTCGCCGCATCTGATCGCGGCCGTCGGATTGAGCCTGACGAAATCACCCGTCTCTTCACTGCGCTCCGCGCGCTCCCTCTCGCCTCATCGACCTCGGCACGAGTGTCGGTGGTGTGCGACATCATCGCTGACAACTCCCACGAAGAATTGCCTGGTTCATGTCTGCCCAACAGTCGGAAGAAACTGACCGTCCCACCCCTGCTGCCGCCCATCACGACACCGGCGAGGGTTTGAACACCCTCGCGTCGATCGCGCGCCTCTACCCCTACCTGCGCCCGGCCCTTCCGCGCATCGTGCTCGGCATGGTCGCCGCGCTGCTCGCCTCGGTCGTCTCGCTGGCCATCCCGCTCGTGCTGCAGCGCCTCGTCGACGGAACGCTGCTGCACCGCGGCGGCGACCGCTACGAGGTGATCGGCGCCGCCGTCGCGATCCTCGTGCTCGGCGTCGCCGAGGCGGTGCTGATCTCGCTGCGCCGCTGGTTCGTGCTCGCGCCCGGCACCAAGGTCGAGGCGACGCTGCGCAACGGCCTCTACAACAAGCTGCAGCACCTGCCGGTGGCATTCCACGACCGCTGGCCGAGCGGCCAGCTGCTGTCGCGCGCGGTCAGCGACCTCAACCTGATCCGCCGCTGGCTGTCGTTCGGCATCGTTCTCTTCGTCGTCAACATCGTGACGATCGTGGTCGGCTTCGCGGTGCTGTTCTACTACCACTGGCTGCTTGCCGTGGTCATGGTGGTGCTGTCGATCCCGCTCTGGGTCGCCGGCTACTTCTTCGAGCGCAAGTACCACGTCGTGGCTCGGCGCTCGCAGGACCAGCAGGGCGACCTGGCGACCGCTGTCGAGGAGTCCGTGCACGGCATCCGAGTGCTCAAGGCGTTCGGCCGCGGGCGGCACGCGCTGCAGAACTTCCGCGCTCAGGCGGAAGAGCTGCGCGGCACCGAGCTCGAGAAGGCGCGCGCGGTCGCCGGGCTGTGGCTGTGGCTGCTCATGGTCCCTGACGTCGCGTTCGCGGTGTGCCTGGGGCTCGGCGTGTGGCTCGTCTCCGACGGCCAGCTCACGGTCGGCCAGCTGCTCGCGTTCTTCGCGACGGCCACCGTGCTGCGCTTCCCGATCGAGTCGATCGGATTCCTGCTGTCGATGACCT
Organism: Gryllotalpicola kribbensis; assembly: GCF_039538245.1. Classification (NCBI taxonomy): domain Bacteria; kingdom Bacillati; phylum Actinomycetota; class Actinomycetes; order Micrococcales; family Microbacteriaceae; genus Gryllotalpicola; species Gryllotalpicola kribbensis. Next base: position 51,226 of record NZ_BAABBX010000015.1, on the reverse strand, counting down.
TCGACACGCGCACCGCCGTCGACCGTTTCTTCGACGTCATGTCGACGCCGAACCTCATCGACGACCCTGCGTCGCCGAAGCACATCGAGAAGCCGCGCGGCGAGCTGGTGTTCGACCACGTCCACTTCCGCTACGAGGACTCGCCAGAGCGCTTCCCCGACCTGGTCGACGGCATCGACCTGACGGTGCGGCCCGGCGAGACCATGGCGCTCGTGGGTCTCACCGGCTCGGGCAAGTCGACCCTGACCTCGCTCGTGCCTCGGCTCTACGACGTGACGGGCGGGTCGATCCGGGTCGACGGGGTCGACGTGCGCGACCTCACGCTCGAAGAGCTCCGCAGCCGAGTGGCGATGGCGTTCGAAGACGCCACCCTGTTCTCGGCATCCGTGCGCGACAACGTGCTGCTCGGGCGGCCCGAGCTGTTCGGCGACGACCCCGCGACGAAGAAGGCGGCCGACGCGCAACTGGCCGAGGCGCTCGAGGTGGCTCAGGCCGCCTTCGCCTACGACCTGCCAGAGGGCGTCGAGACGAAGGTCGGGGAAGAGGGGCTGTCGCTCTCGGGCGGCCAGCGTCAGCGGCTCGCGCTCGCGCGCGCTGTCGCGGCCAAGCCGAGCGTGCTCGTGCTCGACGACCCGCTGTCGGCGCTCGACGTCGACACCGAGGCGCGGGTGACCGCCCGCCTGCACGACGTGCTCGAGGGCACGACGGCGCTCATCGTCGCGCACCGGCCCTCGACCGTCATGCTCGCCGACCGGGTCGCCCTGCTCGAGAACGGCCGGGTGACCGATGTCGGCACGCACAGCGAGCTGCTCGCGCGCAACGAGCACTACAAGTTCGTCATCTCGTCCCTCGAGGACGAGGACGAGGACGACACCGGGCGCACGAACGAGAACCAGAACGAGGAGGTGGACGCGTGAGCACCGCAACCGTCACCGGCGTCACCGGTGAAGACCGCAGCGATCTCTCGAAGGAGGAATCGCGGCGCATCCGCCAGCGCTCGCTGCGCCTGCTCGGCTCGCTGATCGCGCCGATGCGGGGCCGCGTCATCGTCACGCTCATCGTCGTCGTGATCTCGACGGTGCTCCAGGTCGCAGGCCCGGCGCTGATCGGAATCGGCGTCGACCAGGGTCTCGCCGCGCTGCGCTCGCACGACTGGGCGCCGCTCGCCTGGACGGCGGTGACCTATCTCGTCGCGGGTGTCGGCGGTGCGCTGTCGATCAGCTGGTACACGGTCTCGTCTGCGCAGATCAGTCAGGCGATCCTGATCGAGCTGCGCACGCGCACCTTCCTGCACACGCAGCGACTCAGCCTCGAGTTCCACGAGTCCTACACCTCGGGCCGCATCATCTCTCGCCAGACGAGCGACCTCGACTCGATCCGCGAGCTGCTCGATTCCGGCATCAACCAGCTCGTGCAGGGCGTGCTGTACTCGGGGTTCATCGCGATCGCGATCTTCACGGTCGACTGGGTGTCGGGCGTCGTGCTGCTGTGCTCGCTCGTGCCGCTGTACTTCCTGATCCGCTGGTTCCAGAAGCGCTCGCAGAAGCTCTTCCGCATTCAGCGCGTCGCCTCGGCGAAGCTCATCGTGCACTTCGTCGAGACCATGACGGGCATCCGCGCGGTCAAGGCGTTCCGGAAGGAGAAGCGCAACGAGCGCGAGTTCGGCGGCCTCGTCGAGGACTACCGGAAGGTGAACGCCGACACGATCCAGCTGTTCGGCATCTTCGACCCGGGCCTCGTGATGATCGGCAACATCACGGTCGCGGTCGCGCTGCTCATCGGCGGGTTCCGCGTGGCATCCGGCTCGCTCGCGATCGGCTCGCTGCTCGCCGTGCTGCTGTACGCGCGTCGCTTCTTCGACCCCATGGAGGAGATGGCGATGTTCTACAACTCCTACCAGTCGGCGGCGGCGGCGCTCGAGAAGATCTCGGGCGTCCTCGAAGAGCAGCCGAGCGTTCCCGAGCCGGCGAACCCGACCAAGCTCGACGGCGCGCACGGGCACGTGCGCTTCGACAACGTGTCGTTCCACTACAAGCCGGGGCGCGATGTGCTGCCGCAGTTCGACCTCGACATTCCCGCCGGGCAGACGATCGCCCTGGTCGGTTCGACCGGCGCCGGGAAGTCCACGCTCGCGAAGCTGGTGTCGCGGTTCTACGACCCCTCGGTCGGCTCGATCACGCTCGACGGCATCGACCTGCGGTCGCTGTCGTCGGAGGATCTGCGCCGTGCGGTCGTCATGGTCACCCAGGAGGCCTACCTGTTCTCGGGGTCGGTCGCCGACAACATCGCGCTCGGCAAGCCCGATGCCACCATGGACGAGATCCGGCGCGCGGCTGAGGCGGTGGGCGCGCACGAGTTCATCGCATCGCTGCCCGACGGCTACGACACCGACGTGAACAAGCGCGGCGGGCGCGTGTCGGCGGGGCAGCGCCAGCTGATCTCGTTCGCCCGGGCCTTCCTCGCGAACCCGGCGGTGCTGATCCTCGACGAGGCGACGTCGTCGCTCGACATCCCGAGTGAGCGGCTCGTGCAGCAGGCGCTGCAGACGCTGCTCGCCGACCGCACGGCGGTGATCATCGCGCACCGGCTGTCGACGGTCGCGATCGCCGACCGGGTGCTCGTGATGGAGCACGGCCGCATCGTGGAAGACGGCGCGCCCGCCGAACTCATCGGCGGCACCGGCCGCTTCGCGCAGCTGCACGCGGCCTGGCGCGACAGCCTGGTCTAGCGCGTCGCGCCGAGCCTGGCGCTGCGAGAGTGCCCACCCGCTTCCGGGTGGGCACTTTTGCGTCCGCGGCCGACGTCTGCGCCCGCCGCGCCGGGCGCAGACGTCGGCGGGAGACGCAAAACCAGAACCAGGGGATGCCGGGAAGCGGGACGCTCAGGGGCGCCAGAGCGCCTCGCGCATCGCGACGCGGTAGCCCGAGGCGCCGTGGCGCAGGGGAGTGCCCTCTGCGCGATAGTGCCCGAGCGCCTCGTCCTCATGGCCGTCGGGCGGCCGACCGTCGGAGTGCACGACGCGCCACCACGGCACGTCGCCGCCGTAGTTGCGCATGACCTTCCCGACCTGACGCGAGGCGCGCGACCCGAGCTCGGCCGCGATCGCGCCGTAGCTCAGCACGAGCCCGGGCGGGATCTGCGCCACGATGTCGAGCACGGCCTCGGCGAAGGCATCCGCCTCGAAGACGCCCGCAGCCTCATACGCGCGCAGGCCGAGGCGGTCGTCGTCTTTCGCGCGCCGCGCCCGGTCTCCACTCCCGCTACGCGCGAGTCGACCGGCGGGCGGCGTCACAGCGCGAGCTTGCCGATCGTGTCGCCGTAGTTCGTCTCGCCGATGGGCTCGAAGCCGGTGCGCAGGAAGAAGGCCTCCGGGCCGTCCTCGCCGGGCTCCCAGATGACGTAGAGAGCGTCGAGGCCGCGCTTGCGCGCCTCGTCGGCGAGCGCCTCGACGGCGAAGCGCCCGACGCCGCGACCCTGGTCGTCGGCATCGACATTGATGCGCCAGAGGATCGAGCGGAACTCTTCGCTGGGGGCCTCGGGGTCGAAGTCGGCCTGAACGAACGCGACCACGTCGTCGCCGTCGACGACGACCCGCTGCCACGAGGTCGCAGGGTTCACGATGACTGCGGCCGCAGAGTAGGAGACGGGGGTGACGTACTGTTCCTGGCCGGGCTTCAGGGAGAGCGCGTTCGCCGCGGCGATGTTGCTCGCGGAGAGTTCTTCCAGACGCAGGTCAGCCATGCCACTCACCATAACGGGGCGCATGGCCGACGGATAGCATGCCTTTGGCAGGCATCCGCCCAGACACGCATAAATATCTCGACGTCGAGATACCTGTATCGTGTTCAGAAGACCCCGCACGTTCGACCCCGGGAGCCGTAGCGCATGGCCAAGATCATCTACACCCGCACCGACGAAGCGCCCCTGCTGGCGACGTATTCGCTCTTGCCGATCATCTCGGCCTACGCGGCGAAGGCGGGTGTGGAGTTCGAGCTGAGCGACATCTCGCTGGCCGGCCGCATCATCGCGCAGTTCCCCGAGCGCCTCACCGATGAGCAGCGCGTGCCCGACGCGCTCGCCGAGCTCGGCGAGCTGACCGGCGACCCCAGCGCCAACATCATCAAGCTGCCGAACGTGTCGGCATCCGTGCCCCAGCTCAAGGCGGCGGTCGCCGAGCTGCAGGCGCTCGGCTACGACATTCCGGACTACCCCGAGTCGCCCTCGACCGACGAGGAGCGCGACATCGCCGCCCGCTTCGACAAGGTCAAGGGCTCGGCCGTCAATCCGGTGCTGCGCCAGGGCAACTCCGACCGCCGAGCGCCGGGCGCCGTCAAGGCGTACGCCAAGGCGCACCCGCACTCGATGGGCGCCTGGAGCGCCGACTCGAAGACCGACGTCGCGACCATGGGCCACGACGACTTCCGCTCGAACGAGAAGTCGGTGACCGTTCCGGCCGACGACACCCTGCGCATCGAGCACGTCGCGACCGACGGCACCGTGACCGTGCTGAAGGACGCCGTTCCCGTGCTCGCGGGCGAGATCGTCGACGGCACCTTCCTCTCTGTGGCGAAGCTCGAGGCCTTCCTCGCCGACCAGATCGCCGCCGCCCGCGCCGCCGGCGTGCTGTTCTCGGTGCACCTCAAGGCGACGATGATGAAGGTCTCGGACCCGATCATCTTCGGCCACGTCGTGAAGGCCTTCTTCAAGCCCGTCTTCGAGAAGTACGGCGCCGACCTCGCGGCCGCGGGCCTGTCGGCCAACGACGGCCTCGGGGCGATCCTCGCAGGCCTCGACACACTGCCGAACGGCGCCGAGATCCGCGCGGCCTTCGACGAGGGCCTGGCTACGGGTCCGAAGCTCGCGATGGTCAACTCCGACAAGGGCATCACCAACCTGCACGTGCCGTCTGATGTGATCGTGGATGCCTCGATGCCCGCCATGATCCGCATCGGCGGCCACATGTGGGGCCCCGACGGCGCCGAGGCCGACACGCTCGCCGTCATCCCCGACTCGTCCTACGCCAGCGTCTACAAGACCGTCATCGACGACTGCAAGGCGAAGGGCAAGCTCGACCCCGCGACCATGGGCACGGTGCCGAACGTCGGCCTTATGGCGCAGGCCGCCGAGGAGTACGGCTCGCACAACAAGACCTTCGAGGTTCCCGCCGACGGCGTCGTGCGGGTCGTGAACCAGGCGGGCGACGTGCTCATCGAGCACCAGGTCGAGGCCGGCGACATCTGGCGCGCGTGCCAGACGAAGGACGCCCCGATCAAGAACTGGATCGAGCTCGCGGTGCAGCGCGCCCGGCTCTCGGCCACGCCCGCCGTGTTCTGGCTCGATGAGACCCGCGCGCACGACGCCGAGCTGATCAAGAAGATCAACGAGTACCTGCCGAGCCTCGACACCGAGGGCCTCGACCTCTCGATCCTCGCTCCGGCCGCCGCAACCCAGAAGTCGCTCGACCGCATCCGCGAGGGCAAGGACACCATCTCGGTCACCGGCAACGTGCTGCGCGACTACCTGACCGATCTGTTCCCGATCCTCGAGGTCGGCACCTCGGCGAAGATGCTGTCGATCGTGCCGCTCATGGCCGGCGGCGGCCTCTTCGAGACCGGCGCGGGCGGCTCTGCGCCGAAGCACGTGCAGCAGCTCGTCGAAGAGGACTACCTGCGGTGGGACTCGCTGGGCGAGTTCTTCGCGCTCGCGGCGTCCTTCGAGCACCTCGCCCAGACGACGGGGAACGCCAAGGCGCAGATCCTCGCCGACACGCTCGACCGCGCGACCGGAACCTTCCTTGACGAGGACCGCTCGCCCGGCCGCAAGCTCGGCACGATCGACAACCGCGGCTCGCACTTCTACCTCGCGCTCTACTGGGCGCAGGAGCTCGCACGCCAGAACGAGGATGCCGACCTGGCGGCCGCGTTCGGCCCGCTGGCGGCGAAGCTCGCGACCGACGAGCACGAGATCGTCGCCGAGCTGCTTGCGGTGCAGGGATCCCATGTCGACCTGGGCGGCTACTATCGCCCCGACGATGCGAAGGCCGCGGCCGTCATGCGCCCGTCGGCGACGTTGAACGCCGCTATCGACGCGTTCTAGCCCCGTCGCGCGTCGCACGGCACGCGGCACGCGCGAAAAGGGCCCGAGCGGATTCCCCGCTCGGGCCCTTCGCCGTGGAACGGCCGGTGCGCCTACCCCTTCACCGCCCCGGCCGAGATGCCGGAGACCAGGTTGCGCTGGATGATGAGGAAGAACACCACGACCGGCAGCGAGAAGACGACGGATGCCGCCATCTGGGCGCCGTAGTCGGTGCCGCCGTTCGGCGTCGTGAACGAGGCGAGCCACAGCGGCAGCGTGTACATCGAGGAATCCGACATGAAGACGTACGCGGTCAGGTAGTCGTTCCACGCCGAGATGAAGGCGAAGATGCTCGACGCGATGATGCCGGGCGTGACGAGCGGGAAGAGCACCGCGAAGAGGATGCGCCACGACCCCGCGCCGTCGATCGCCGCGGCCTCCTCGAGCTCGACAGGGATCGCGAGGAAGAATCCGCGCATCACCCAGATCGAGAACGGCAGCACCGAGGCGACGTACGCCAGGATCAGCCCGATGTAGGTGCCCGTGAGCGACAGCCTGTTGAACACCAGGAACTGCGGGATCAGCAGAGCCGTCGCGGGCAGCATCTGCACCGCGAGGATGACGACGAGGATCGCCTTGCGGCCCCGGAACCGGAACCGCGTGAGCGCGGCCGATGCGAACATGCCGAGCAGGATCGCGATGACGAGCGTCGCGAGCACCACGATCAGGCTGTTGCGCAGGTCCTGCAGGAACGACGACTGCGCGAGCGCCGAGACGAAGTTCGCGGCGTCGAGGCGGCTCGGCCAGAAGTGCGGGGTCTGCGTCATGACCTCGTCGCGTGGCTTGAACGCCGTGTTGAGCATCCAGTACACGGGGAAGATCCACACGATCGCGAAGGCGATCGCGACGATGTTCGCGCCCCAGTTGATGCGCCGGCGGCGACGACGGATGCCGGTGCCCGCGCCGGCGACGGGGGTGGTGGTGGCCATCAGAACTCCTCGCCGCTCTTCAGCAGGTTGCGGATGTAGATCGACGTGATGCCGAGCAGCAGGATCATGGTGATCACCGCGATGGCGGCGCCGGTTCCCACGTCGGAGCTCGCGAAGGCGGTCAGATACGACCACACGCCGAGCGTCGCGATGGGGCGCAGCACCTGCACGCCGGCGACCAGGATGATCTGGTTGATCACGTTGAAGTCCCAGATGATCGAGAGGATCGTCATGAGGCCGAGCGTCGGGCGCAGGAACGGCAGCGTGATGCTGAGGTAGACGCGCCACTCGCTCGCGCCGTCGATGCGGGCCGCCTCGATCATGGACTGGTCGATCTGGGTCTGCGCGGCGTACAGCGTGAGGGCGATGAACGGCACCGCCTGCCACACGACGAGCAGCCAGATGATGACGAGCGCACCCCAGAAGCTGTTGGTGAAGTCCTTCTGGGTGACGTCGCCGAAGACGTGCAGCTTGGTGATGAGCCACGGGATCACGCCGTAGCCCGGCTGGAACAGCCACACCCACACCTTCGAGGTCGCGACGTTCGGCATCGCCCACGCCACGATCAGCACGATCGTCACGAGGTAGCGCACGACCGAGCCGAGGCGCAGCATCAGCTGCGAGACGCCCATGCCGATCACGACGCTGCCGGCGACCATGGCGCCGGTGAACAGCACCGTGCGCACGAGCGCCGCCCAGAAGTCCGCCGACGACAGCACGTCGGCGTACTGCTGGAACCCGACGACGTTGTAGGCGCCCGTGAACAGCGTGCGCTTGTCGTAGTCGGTGAACGACGTGAAGACCAGGTAGCCGATCGGCACCAGGGTGAGCGCCGCGATCACGAGCCCGGCGGGCGTCAAGAGGATCGCGGGCACGTGAAGACCGGGGGATGCCGTGCGCCGCAGGCCCGGGGCGGCGGGGCGAACCCGCCGGGGAGTCGCCTCCCCGGCGGTGTTCGCGACAGCGGGACCGCTCACTGGGTTCCGCTTACTTGTTGAGGTCGGATTCGATGGCGGTGTCGGCGGCCTTCGCGGCGTCCTCGACCGACTTCGAGCCCGAGGCGATCGACGAGAACAGGGTCTCCATCGTCTTGTCGCTCTCGACCGTCGACCAGTTCACGGCCGACGGCGTGGCGGTCGAGTTCTTCGCGGCGGTGAACGAGCCGAGCTGCAGCGGGGTCAGGCTGGCGGACGCCGCGTCGACGGCCTCGGTGCTGATCGGGATGATGCCCGCGGCGGCGACCAGCTTCTGGATGTCGGGCGATGCGGCGATCTTCGTCCAGGTCAGCGCGAGACCCTGGTTCTTCGACTTCGCGGGGATGGCCCAGTCGGAGCCGCCCAGGTCGACGGGCTGCGTCTTGCCGGACTTCCCGGGGAAGGCGAAGGTGCCGAGGTCGGCGTCCGTCAGCTTCTTGTTGTCACCGAGGATGACGCCGGTCTCCCACCCGTTCCCCTGGATCGTCGCGGCGTGACCGTCGGCGAAGTTCTGGTCCTGGTCGGGCTTGTCGGTGTTGAGGGTCTGCGACGCCTTCGTCGAGTACGCGTTCTGGAAGGCCTTGAAGTCGTTCAGGCCCTGCAGCGACGCGTCGCTCGACAGCTCGCCCTTCCACGAGCCCTCCGTGCCCGAGACGATCTTGCCGCCCGCGTCCCACACCCACTGCAGGCCGTCGTACCAGTACTGGCCGGGCAGGTAGAAGGCGGCGAAGTTCGGGTCGGAGGCGTGCTGCGCCTTGATCTTGTCGAGGTCGGCCGTGAACTCCTCGTAGCTGGTCGGCTCGGTGGTGATGCCCGCTGCCGCCCAGATCTTCTTGTTGTAGATCACGGTGCGCGCGCCGGCGAGCTCGGGGACCCCGTAGAGCTTGCCGTCGACCGTCGCCGGGTCGACGAGGCCGCCCAGCCAGGTCTGGCCCTGGGCGAGCTTCTCCTTCTGAGCGGTGATGTCGAGCAGGCCGCCCGTCGCCGCGTAGCCGGTGATCTGCGTGTTGCCCACGTCGATCACGTCGGGCACGTTGTTGCTCGAGAGCGCCGTGGTGACCTTGGTCACGATGCCGTCCCACTGCTGGGTCTGCACCTTGACCTTGGCTCCGGTCTCTTTCGTGAACTCGTCGTTGATCGCCTTCAGCACGTTGTCGGGCAGGTCGCCGTTCATCGACCAGACCGTGAGGGTCTTGCCCTTGCCGTCGGTCGAGAAGGCGGCGCCTGAGGACGATTTCGAGCCGCCCGATCCGGTGCCGCCCGACGAGCAGGCGGTCAGGGCGACGGCGGCGGCGATGCCGATGGCACCGATCGCCGTGATGCGTGACTTACGCATGTGTGCTCCTTGTGAGTGAGGTGATTGCAGGGGTGGTGGTGCGGTCAGTGGTCGAGCTTTATGAGACGCCGAGCTCGCCCTGCAGGACGAGCACGGCCGCGCCGAGCAGAACGAGGTCCTCGTCGCCTGTCGCGGTGCGCAGGTCAAGGCCGTTGCTGACGGCGGACATGGTGCGCGCCTGGATCGTCTGCCGGGCGGTGTCGATGAGCCGGCCGCCGATGAGCTCGGCGGGCCCGGAGAGGACGACCAGGTTGAGATTGAGGATGCTGATGACGGGGCTCAGTGCGAGGCCGAGTGCGCGCCCGGCATCCGTCAGTACCTGCTCGTGCCCCTCGTCGCCTGCGGCGGCCAGGCGGCGCTTCAGGTGCGGCGCGGCGATGATCACCTCGAGGCACCCGCGGCGGCCGCAGACGCATTCCTCGCCGTCCTCGTCGATGACGACGTGGCCGATCTCGCCGGCGGCGAACTGCTCGCCCTGGACCAGCTCGCCGCCGATCACGAGACCCGCGCCGACGCCGTGCTCGACGCGCACGACGAGCAGGCTCTCGGCGGTGTCGAGGGCGGTGGCCCCGTCGCCCTCGCCGCCCTCGCCGCGGGCGGGGAAGACCGTGCGGACGCCGAGCGCTGCCGCGTTGGCGTCGTTGGCGACGTGCACGGGATAGTCGAAGGCGCGGCGGATGCGTGCGCCGAGGTCGAGGTCGTACCAGCCGAGATTGGGCGCCTGCCGCACGATGCCCTCGCCGTCGACGATGCCCGGGGTGCCGACGCCGATGCCCAGCAGCCGCGAGCCGGCGGCGCCGATCAGCCCTGCGACGAGGATGAGCACCTTCTCGATGGCGGCCTCGCCGGTCGCGCCCGCGAGCGGCTGGGTGAGGCGGTGCAGCACCTCGCCGCGCAGATTCGTGACGACGCCGGCGAACGCGTCGCCGGGGGAGAGGTCGATGGCGGCGATGTGGAAGGCGTCTGCGTCGATCTCGACGAGGGTGGCCGGCTTGCCGGGCCGGGTGCCCTGGCGCTGCCCGAGTTCGTGGACGATGCCTTCGCTCTGCAGCTCGGCGACGAGATCGCCGACGGTCACGCGAGTGAGGCCCGAGGTGCGGGCGAGGTCGGCGCGGCTGAGCGCGCCGCTGTAGAAGAGGTGCTGCAGCACGAGGGCCCGGTTGTGCCGCCGGTTGTGCTCGGGCAGTGCCTTCTCGGCGAGCTGGCGGGGGCGGAGCGCGGGCCGCGCGGCATGGCTCTGGTCGAGCTGGGACATGTCCGTTCTCCTTCCGTCGGCGTCGTCGCTGGGCGGTTTTGTTAGTACACCTGCCTTACAAACGAAAGTCAAGCGATGACGTGTCACGGCCGAATATCGCCCGTGTTTCGGTCATGTTGCACTTCTTCCGAGCGGTATCGCCCCCATGTTGCGGCACATTCGATTCGTAAGCTTTACTAACAAACATGGCCCCGCCCACGCGCTCAGACCTCCTCGGCACGCTCCTGCCGGGCTTCATCGGCACCGAGCTGCCCGCGTGGCTCGACGCCCTGCTGAGGCAAGGGCTCGGCGGTGTCTGCCTCTTCGGCGCGAACATCGCGAGCCGCGAGCAGACCCGCCGGCTCACCGCGGCGATCCTCGATGCGAACCCCGACGCGATCATCGCGATCGACGAAGAGGGCGGCGACGTGACCCGGCTCTACTACGACCGGGGCGCGCCGTTCCCCGGCAACGCGCTGCTCGGCCGCATCGGCGAGCTCGCGCTGACCGAGCGCACCGCCCGCGCCGTCGGGTGGCAGCTGCGCGAGGTCGGCGTGAACGTGACCTTCGCGCCCGACGCGGACATCAACTCGAACCCCGACAACCCTGTGATCGGTGTGCGCTCCTTCGGAACGGAGCCCGCCCTCGTCGCAGACCACACCGCCGCCTGGGTCGCCGCAGTCCAGGGCACGGGCGTCGGCGCGGCCGCCAAGCACTTCCCTGGCCACGGCGACACGGCACAGGACTCGCACCTCGCGCTGCCGGTCGTCGACCGCACCCTCGACGAGCTGCGCGGGCGCGAGCTCGTGCCGTTCCGTGCCGCCGTCGAGGCGGGCACCGAGCTGATCATGACCTCGCACATCCTGCTGCCCCAGCTCGACGGCGACCGGCCGGCCACCATGAGCGCCCCCGTGCTGCAGGGGCTGCTGCGCGGCGAGCTCGGCTTCCAGGGCGTCATCGTCTCGGACGCGCTCGACATGAAGGGCGCCTCGGGTGAGCTCGGCATCGCCGGCGCCGCCGTGCGCGCACTCGCGGCGGGCGTCGATCTGCTGTGCATCGGCACCGACAACTCGGCCGCGCAGCTGGAGGGGATCGTGGCCGCGCTGGGGAGCGCCGTCGCGTCGGGCGAGCTCCCGGCCGAGCGGGTGCGGGAGGCCGCGAGCCGCACGCGCGCGCTGGCCGAGCGGCTCCGCTCCCGCGCCGCGAGCGCTGCGGCGCCGGCATCCCCCGTCACCGAGCCCGTCTTCGACCTCGAGCAGATCGCAAGCGGATTCGACGTGTCGGCGCACGCCCGCGCCTGGATCGCGGCCGCGGGCGGGCACTATGGAATCGTGCGCATCGAGAGCGTGAACAACATCGCCGTCGGCGTCGCCCCGTGGGGCGTCTTCGCGGCGGGGGCGCACGCCGACGCGACGGTGTCCGCGCCGGAGGAGGGGCCAGCCTCGGTGGGTGGCGCGCTGCTGATCGTCGGGAAGGACCTGCATCGGCGGCCGTACGCGCGCGACTACATCGACCGGGCCCGGGCGGCGGGCGGGGCATCCGTTCTCGTCGTCGACATGGGCTGGCCGAGCGACGACCGGGCCTATGCCGACATCGCGACCTTCGGTGCCTCTCGCCTCGCCGGCGAGGCGCTGCTGCAGCTGCTCGGGGCCGGCGCATGAGGCTCGGCCTCGACATCGGCGGCACGAAGATCGACGCGGTCGCACTCGGCGACGACGCCGCGGTGCTCGCCCGTGTGCGGGTCGCCACCGGCTTCGGGCCGGATGCCGTCGTGCGCAACGCGCTGTCCGCCGCGCTGCAGGCGGCCGAGGCGGCGGAAGTGAGCGTGGCGGCCCTCACCTCGGTCGGCATCGGCATTCCCGGCATCGTCGACGCCACCGCCGGCGTCGTGCGGCACGCCGTGAACCTCGGCCTCGGCGAGCTGGCGCTCGGGCCGATCCTCTCCGAGCATCTCGGGGTGCCCGTGCGCGTCGAGAACGACGTCAACGCGGCCTCGCTCGGGGCCTTCCACCTGCTCGGACTCGCCGGCTCGATGGCCTACCTCAACCTCGGTACCGGTGTCGCGGCCGGATTCGTGAACGACGGTTCGGTGTGGCGTGGCGCGCGCGGCACGGCGGGCGAGATCGGTCACATTCCGATCGACCCGGCCGGCGAGCGGTGCGCCTGCGGTCAGATCGGGTGCCTCGAGACGCTGGCGGGCGGCGGCTGGGTCGCGCGCAAGTGGGGCGGCGAGGCCGAGCTGCCCGTGCTCGAGGTGTTCGACGCGGCCGACGCGGGCGACGAGCGTGCCGTCGCGCTGCGCGACGAGCTCGTCGGCGGAGCCGCCGCGGCCGTGCGCATCCTCGTGCTCACCGCCGATGTCGAGACGGTCGTCATCGGCGGCGGCGTCAGCAACATCGGCGCGCGGCTGCTCGACCGCGTGTGCGCGAGCCTCGACGAGCTCGCGCGCGGCTCGCAGTTCCTCGGCTCACTCGAACTGCCGTCGCGGGTGCGCCTCGTGCCGCCCGGTCAGCCCGTCGCCGCGATCGGGGCGGCGCTCGCCGGTGTCGCCGAGAGCGAGGCGATCGGCGCATGACGGTCCACCTCCTTCCGCGCCCCGCCGAGCTGCGCGAGCTCGACGCGCCGGGCTACCGCCTCGACGCCGCCTCGACGATCGCCGGGCCCGAGGCGCTGCGCGGCGAGGCACAGTGGCTGCAGACGGCGCTGCGCGCCGCGACGGCGCTGCCGCTGCGCGAGGGGCCGGCCGAAGCCGGTGCGGGCATCGTGCTCGCCCTCGCTCCTGAGCTCGGCGCAGAGGCGTACCGGCTGACGGTCTCGGCCGCAGGCATCCGCATCGCCGCGGGGGACGCGGCCGGCGCGTTCTGCGCCGCGCAGACCGTGCTGCAGCTGCTGCCCCCGGCGATCTATCGCAGCGCGCCCGTTCCGGGCGTCGACTGGTCACTGCCGGCCGTCGAGATCGCGGATGCCCCGCGCTTCGGCTGGCGCGGCGCAATGCTCGACGTCGCCCGGCACTTCCTGCCGAAGCGCGAGGTGCTGCGCTTCGTCGACCTGCTCGCGGTGCACCGTCTCAACGTCCTGCACCTGCACCTCACCGACGATCAGGGCTGGCGCGTCGAGATCGCCCGCTACCCGCGGCTCACCGAGATCGGGTCGTGGCGCCGCGAGTCGCAGCTCGGCGCCGGGCCCGACGCCACCTTCGACGGGCGCCCGCACGGCGGGTTCTACACGCAGGACGACCTCCGCGAGATCGTCGCCTATGCCGCCGCGCGGCACATCGACGTCGTCCCCGAGATCGACGTGCCGGGGCACTCGCAGGCGGCCATCGCGGCGTACCCCGAGCTCGGCGTCACGGGGGAGCAGCTCGAGGTGTTCACCCGCTGGGGCATCAACGCGAACGTGCTCAACATGGAGGAGTCGACGGTGCGGTTCTACCTCGACGTCTTCGACGAGCTCATGGAGATCTTCCCCAGCCGCTTCGTCGGCGTGGGCGGCGACGAGTGCCCGAAGGAGCTGTGGGAATCCGACCCGCGCACCCGCGAGCTGATGGCCGAGCGCGGGCTCGCGAGCGGCGAGGAGCTGCAGACCTGGTTCATCCGGCGCCTCGATGCGCACATCAGCGCGCGTGGTCGCCGTCTCTTCGGCTGGGACGAGGTCCTCGAAGGCGAGCTCGCCCCCGATGCCACCATCGCCTCGTGGCGGGGCACGCGGGGCGCGGTCACCGCGGCCCGCCGCGGTCACGACGTCGTGCTGTGCCCCGACGACCAGGCCTACCTCGACTACCGGCAGTCGGATTCCCCGGACGAGCCGATCCCGGTCGCGATCGTGCTCACCGTCGAGGACGTGTACGCCTTCGACCCGGTGCTGCCAGAGCTCACGCCCGATGAGCAGAAGCACGTGCTCGGCGGCCAGGCGAACGTCTGGACGGAGCACATGGACTCGCCCCGCACGGTCGACTACTTCGCGTTCCCGCGGCTGGCCGCGCTCGCCGAGGCGCTCTGGACGCCGGGGCCGAAGGATGTTGAGGACTTCCTGGTGCGACTCGGCCATCACCTCGGCCGCCTCGACGCCCTTGGCGTCGAGTACCGGGCCGCGGAGGGGCCGCGCCCATGGCAGCGCCGCCCGGGTGTCGCGGGCCGGCCGAGCACGCGCGAGGAACGACAGGCCTACATGGAGGCCGTCACCGCCAACATCGCCGACTGAGCGCGGCGCGACGGCGGTCTGCCCGGCCGCCGCCTGAGAGAACGAGTGGAGAACCAGATGGAGATCGTGATCCTGCCGGATTCGGCGGAGGTGGGTCGGGTTGCGGCATCCGTGATCGCTGATGTGGTGGCGCGCAAGCCCGATGGTGCACTGGGCCTGGCGACGGGGTCGTCGCCGCTTGCGATCTATGACGAGCTCGCGCGTCGGGCGGCTGCTGGCGAGCTGGATTTCTCGCGCATGCGGGGGTTCGCGCTGGATGAGTATGTGGGGCTGGACTATGCGCACCCCGAGAGCTATCACGCGGTCATCGACCGCACGGTGACGAAGCCGCTGGGGATGGACCCCGAGCTGGTGTCGGTGCCTGACGGGTTGGCGCAGGACGTGCCGGCGGCGTGCGCGGCGTATGAGGCGGCGATCGATGCGGCCGGGGGGATCGACGTGCAGATCCTCGGCATCGGGGCGAACGGGCACATCGGGTTCAACGAGCCGACGTCGTCGCTGGCCTCGCGCACGCGGATCAAGACGCTGACGCCGAAGACGCGGGCGGACAATGCGCGGTTCTTCGATTCCCCGGAGGCGGTGCCGACGCATTGTGTGACCCAGGGGCTGGGGACGATCCTGCGGGCGCGGCGTCTGGTGCTGGTGGCGCAGGGGGAGGCGAAGGCCGAGGCGATCGCCGCCGCGGTGGAGGGGCCGGTGTCCGCGTCGTGCCCGGCGTCGGTGCTGCAACTGCATGAGCATGCGACGGTCGTGATCGATGAGGGCGCGGCCTCGCGCCTGCACAACGCGGACTACTACCGCTACACCTGGGCCAACAAGCCCGAGTGGCAGCGCTACTGAGCCAGAGGCCGAGGCCGGGCGCTTCGCGCGCCCTGAACTTCGTGCGGCGACAGTAGAGGTCGTTTCGCCTGCCCTGAACTTCGCGCGGCGACACTAGATGTCGTTTCGCCTGCCCCTGAACTTGGTGCGGCGACAGTAGATGCCGGTTTCCGCGGCCGGAGCGGCATCTACTGTCGTCGGGTGGTGCGCCGGCGCGCGGTCGCAACATCTAATGTCGCCCCGTGTGCGCGGTTTACGCGGTGTCCTCCGCGGCTACGCCCCGTCGAGCGCCGCGCGCGCCGCGGCGACGAGACCGCCGTCGGTCACCCAGTGGTCGTGCTGCCGCCGCTTGGCCGACAGGTGCACGGCCGAGACGCCTGCGCCGACGAGCATGGGGATCGTCGCGGCCGAGACGCCGCCGCCTGACATGATCTGGATGCCGCCGGCCGCGGCGACCATGGCGGCGATGACCCCCGCGCCCTCCGGCGCCGACGGGCGGCCGCCCGAGGTGAGAACCCGCATCGGCGCAAGCGGCGACGCGGCCAGCCGGCCCGCCTCGCGCACGGGGTCCGCGCTCGCGTCGATCGCGCGGTGGATCGTGACCGCCACGTCGGGGCGCACCGCCCGTGCGGCATCCGCCATCGCTGCGATCGCGTCGAGGTCGAGCGCGCCGCCCGCGGTCAGCGCCCCGATGACGACGCCCGCGGCACCCGCCGCGACCACCGCGTGGGCCTCGCGGCGCATCAGCGCGAGCTCATCGGCGTCGTAGACGAAGTCGCCGGGCCGGCTGCGCACGAGCACGTGCGTCTCGCCGCCGGTTTCGAGCACCGCCTCGACGAGGCCCTGCGACGGCGTGATGCCGCCGGTCTCGAGCGCGGCCGAGAGCTCGACGCGGTCGGCGCCGTTCTCGAGGGCCGCCCGCGCGCCGGCCGCCGACGCGACGGCGATCTCGAGCGCGACGGTCACTCGTCGGCTCCGGTCAGCGGCAGGTTCGACGCCGGAATGAGCCGGGCATGCAGATCGGGCTCGAAGTCGGGCGCGTCGAACGGCAGCATCGGCCGACGGATGCGGTGATGCCCGAGCCGCACGAGGTCCTGGTCGACGCCGCCCGGGGTGAGCGCCATCATCCAATCGGCGGCCATCTCATAGAGCTCGGGCTCGAGGTAGCCGATCTTCACGAAGACGATGTCGGCCGCGCGCGGGGCGAGGTCGAGGTCGGTGAAGTCGTGCTCGTGGTGGTAGGGCTTCCGCAGCTTCGTGACGATCACGTGCAGGCCGCCGACGCGGATCACGACCTCGATCTCGGCGTCGCGATCGCCGTGGCGGATGCTGTGCACCACGCCCGTGAAGGTGACGGGCCCCTCGTGCACGTCATCGACGGCGGCACCGGCCGTGACCGTCACCGTGGCGCCGACGCCCGCGGCGACGGCGGTCTCGACCGCCGCGGGGCCGGGGATCGACGCGTAGATCACCGTGCGCCCGGCATCCGTGATCTCGCGGTTCTCGAGCAGGCGCGCGAGCGTCCAGGTCACGTCGCCCGCACCGCCCGCTGTCGGGTTGTCGCCGCTGTCGCTGATGAAGAACGGATGCTTCGCCGAGGCGAGCGCGGCGGCGACGGTCTCATCCAGCGTGCCGACGGGCGCGACGAAGTCGAAGTCGGGGCCGGCCTGCCAGAAGGCGCGGGCGAGCCGCTCGGCCTGCGCGGTGACCGCCGCTTCGTCGTCGCCGGTGACCACGGTGACGGCGCGGTTGCGCGGCTCGTCGGCCCAGGCGTAGCCGACCCAGATCGCCGCGTCGAGCACGCCCGGCTGCGCGGCGGCGTCGTGCACCTGCGCGTAGACGCCCTTGGCGGGCTCGATACGGGTCGAGGTCTTCTCGCCCGGCAGCAGCACGGGGATCGGCACCCACGCCTTGAGCGGTCGGCCCTTCCCCGACGCGAGGCGCTCGACGAGGTTGCGCACCCCGCGCTCCTTGGTCTCGAGGTGGTCCTCGTGCGGCGCCATGCGATAGCAGGTGATCAGGTCGCTCAGGTGCGCGAGCTCGCGGCTGACGTTGCCGTGCAGGTCCATGGTCGTCGAGATCAGCACGTCGGGGCCGACGGTCTCGCGAATGCGGGCGAGCAGCACCGCCTCTGCGTCGTCGAGCCCCTCGACGGTCATCGCCCCGTGGATGTCGTACCAGAGCCCGTCGAGCTCGGGCATCGCCGCGAGCCGCTCGATGATCTCGTCGGAGAGAGTCTGGAACGCCTCTGCCGTCGCGGCGCCGCCGGGCAGCGACTTCCCGACGAGCGCCGGATGCCATTCGGCCGCGCCGCGCAGCTCGGTGCCCTCGCCGAGGAAGGCGGCGTAGCGGTCGAGGATCTCGCCGCCGCGCATGGGGTGGAAGGCGGGTGCCTCGGTGCGCGCCGGCGAGAAGGTGCTCGACTCGATGCCGAGGCCGGCGATGGCGATGCGGGGCAGACGGGTGGCGTCAGACAAGGGAGTCCTTCCGGGTGGCCCGGGGCGTCGCCCGGGGGATCGAATCGAGGGTGGCGGCCAGGGAGCGCTGCAGGGCCTCGAGGCCCGCGCCGACCAGGCCGGCATCGGCGCCGAGGCTCAGCGTCTCGATGCGCAGGTCGCGGGTGAGCAGCGGGTGGCAGCTGTCGTAGAGCTGGCTGCGCACCGCCGCGACGAACGGCTCGAGGGTCGAGAGGATGCCGCCGAGGAACACGGAATCGGGGTTGAAGAAGTTGACGTTGGCGCTGAGCACCTCGCCGAGGTAGCCGCCGGCCTGTCGGGCGGCCTGGTTCGCGATCGGGTCGCCCGCCTCGACCAGGGCGACCACGTCCTCGGTGGTCTCGACCTGCCTGCCGCGCTCGCGCAGGATGCGCTGCAGCGCGAAGCCCGAGGCGACGGTCTCGAGGCAGCCGAAGTTGCCGCATGCGCACGGGATGTCGCCGGCGGCGAGCACCCGCACGTGGGTGATGTCGCCCGCGGCGCCGGTAGCCCCGAAGTGCAGTCGGCCGTCGGCCACGATGCCGGCGCCGATGGCCGTCCCGGCCTTGACGGTGATGGAGAAGCGGCGCTCGCCGTGGTGCGCGGCGTCCTCGCCGAGCGCCATCATGTTCGCATCGTTGCCGACCGACGTGATGACCCCGAGACGCTCGGCTAGTCGCTCGCGGATCGGGTAGCGGTGCCAGCCGGGCATGCGCGAGGGGCTGTCGACCCAGCCGTGCTCGGGGTCGACGGGCCCGGGAAGCGAGAGCCCCGCGGCGGCGAGCTTGCCCGAGGACTGGCCGATGAGCTGCTCGAACTCGCTCACGAGCGTGTCGAGGCACTCGTCGGGGCCGGCGCTCAGATCGAAGGGCACGGTGCGCACGCTCTCGCGCGCACCGCCGCCGCGCACAACGCCGACGCGCGCGTGGCGGCCGCCGAGGTCGGCCGCCACCGCGAACTCGTCGCTGTGGCCGATGCGCAGGATCTTGCGCGGCCGGCCGCCGGTCGACGACTGCAGCCCCTCCTCAGCCACAAGACCCCGCGAGATGAGCTGCTGCACCGCGAGCGAGACGCTGCTGGCCGGGGCGCCGAGCAGCTGCCCGAGCTCGGTGCGCGTCTCGGCCTGGCCGCTGGCGATGAGCGAGAGCGCGCGGCTCGCGAGGGTCTCGTGACCGGCATCCGATCGGGCTCGCGTTATTTCTGCCATGTGTGAAGTAATTCCAGCTCTGTGAGAAGTGGGGCGTGCATGCAGACTAGCGCCGCCCGGTTTCCCCTGAAGTTTCGCCAGAACTGGCGTAATCAAGTTTTTACAGCGCGACGTTACTTTCTTCGTTCACTTGCCCTTTACTTAGGGACACGGCACGGCTCCGTCCCCGACTGGCGGCCCCCGGCGGCCGCACCCCCTGAAGGAGAAAGATGTCTCACCCACGCTCTGCGGTTCGCCGCGCAGGCATCGCGGTCGCCGCGATGGCCGCGGCTGCCGTCATGCTCGCCGGCTGTTCCTCCGGCGGCTCGTCGAACACCGGCTCGAGCTCGAGTTCAAGCAAGGACTCGATCGACTACGCGCTGCCCGCCAACTTCACGCCCAACTGGATCCTGCCAGTCGGCGCCCCTGGCAAGCTCAACACCAACAACGGCTCGATCGCCGCGTCGCTGTGGGAGCCGCTCGTCGCCTACGACGGCTCGACCGGCACCGTCGGGTGGCACAAGGACGCGAGCATCGCGAGCGACGTGAAGTTCAACTCCGCGGGCACCGAGGCGACCATCACGCTCGGTGACCGGCACTGGAGCGACGGCAAGCCCGTCACCTCGCGCGACGTGCAGTTCTGGTACAACCTGGTGACCGCCAACAAGAAGAACTGGGGCAACTACAACGAGGGCCAGGCCCCCGACAACTGGACGAAGCTCACCGTCACCGACGACACGCACTTCACGATCGCCTTCGACAAGGCATACAACACCGACTGGATGCTGGCGAACGAGCTCAGCCTGATCACGCCGCTGCCGCAGCACGCCTGGGACAAGACCAGCGCGAGCGGCCCGGTCGGCGACAACGACCTCACGCCGAGCGGTGCCGTGCAGGTCTGGAACTACCTGAACAAGGCCGCGGGCGACATCAGCAGCTACGCGAGCAACCCGCTCTGGAAGGTCGTCGACGGCCCGTACACGGTCACGAAGTTCACGACCGCGGGGAACGTCACCCTGACCGCCAACAAGAAGTACGACGGCGGCGAGAAGGCGAAGATCACGACCGTCAACCTGCTGCCGTTCACCTCCGCCGATGCGGAGGAGAACGCCGTGCGCAGCGGCCAGGTCGACTACGGCTACATCCAGCCGACCTCGCTCGACCAGAAGCAGTCGTTCACGGCCAAGGGCTACGAGGTCGAGCCGTGGACAGGCTGGGCGATCACGTACTTCCCCTACAACTTCAACAACCCGACCATGGGGCCGGTGTTCAAGCAGCTCTACGCGCGGCAGGCGATCCAGAAGTCCGTCGACCAGGACAGCCTCGTGAAGGCGATCTTCAACGGCACCGCAACGGCCGGCTACGGGCCGATCCCGCAGTCGACGTCGTCCGACTTCCTCTCGCCCGAGCAGAAGAAGAACCCGTACCCGTTCTCGAACAGCGCCGCGAAGAAGCTGCTCACCGCCCACGGCTGGAAGGCCGGCTCTGACGGCATCATGGTCTGCGAGGACGCCGGCAGCGGCGACAGCCAATGCGGCGAGGGCGTCGCGGCGGGCACCAAGTTCACCATGGAGGTGCTCGCCCAGTCCGGCTCGCAGGTCACCGACAACGAGCTGAGCGCGCTGCAGTCGTCGTTCAAGGACAGCGGCATCGGATTCACGATCAAGCAGGCGCCCGTCAACACCGTGCTCTCGCAGACGCCGCAGTGCACGCCGAGCGAGGCGATCTGCAAGTGGCAGCTGTCGTACTTCGGCACCGCCGGAAGCTGGTACTTCGCGGCCTACCCGACCGGTGACTCGCTGTTCCAGACCGGTGGCGGCGCGAACTTCGGGAACTACAGCGACGCGCAGGCCGACAAGCTGATCACCGCGACCACGCAGTCGAACGACTCGAGCGCGATCCAGGACTACAGCGCGCTTCTCGCGAAGCAGCTGCCTGTCATCTGGCTGCCCGAGCCGGACTATCAGATCTCGGTGATCAAGAAGGGCCTGACCGCCCCGCAGGACCCGATGGCGAACTTCCACCCGGCGCGCTGGGCCTGGAAGTAGCACCCCCTGTCGGACCGGGGGCGCCCGCGCGGTGCCCCCGGTTCTGACCGGTCGCGCCGACCCGTCGCACCACCGACTCACCGATCCACCGAAAGCTGCGGATGGCCACAACGCTCTTCATCCTGCGGCGACTGCTTCAAGCGGTCGTCGTGGTCTTCATCGTCACCATCGTGGTGTTCTGCCTGCTGCACTCGCTTCCGGGCGGCCCCGCCCGGGGCGTCCTCGGCGTGCACGCCACCGCCCAGCAGATCGCCCAGTTCAACAGCGAGCAGGGTCTCGATCGCCCGCTTCCCGTTCAGTACGTCCTCTACCTCGGCCAGCTGCTGCGGGGCGACCTCGGCGAGTCGTTCACGCTGAACGCGCCGGTCTCGCAGCTCATCGTCCAGCGGCTGCCGAAGACGCTGGTGCTGACCCTCGCCCAGGCGGTGCTCGCCCTGGTCGTCGCGATCCCCGTCGGCATGTGGCAGGCGCGCCGCCGCAACCGGCCCTCCGACTACGTGCTCACCACGGTGAGCCTCGTGCTCTATTCGACGCCCGTGTTCTTCTTCGGCCTGATCCTGATCGCGCTGCTGACCCAGGTCATTCCGGTGCTGCCGTCGCAGGCGCCGAGCGGGGACACCCTGGCGCAGGTGTTCAGCGACCCTGCCGGCCTCGTCCTGCCGATCGTCACGGGCGCCGCCGCCATGGTGGCGGTCTTCAGCCGCTTCATGCGCTCGGCCACCCTCGAGAACCTCGACGAGGACTTCGTGCGCACCGCACGCGCCGGCGGCTCGTCGATGCGCAGCATCCTCACCCGGCACGTGTTCCGCAACTCGCTCACGCCGGTCGTCGCGATGCTCGGCTACTACGTGCCCGTGCTGTTCGGCGGCTCGCTCGTCGTCGAGCAGCTCTTCAACTACCCCGGCATGGGCCTGCTGTTCTGGAACGCGGCGCAGAGCTCCGACTTCCCCGTGCTGCTCGGCTGCGTCCTCGTCATCGCCGTCGCGACCGTGTGCGGCACCCTGCTCGCCGATGTGCTGCAGGCGATCATCGACCCGCGCGTGAAAACGACCCGTTCCTAGGAGCCCCGATGTCCACCCTCCTCCAGTCGACGCCGGAACTCGCCGTCGCCGCGGGCCCCACCGGCGGCTCGCTCGCCTGGCGGCGCTTCCGCCGCAACCGGCTCGCCGTCATCGGCCTCGCCGTCGTGATCTTCTTCGTGCTGTTCTGCTTCGTCGGCCCGCTCGTCTATCACACCGACCAGACCCGCACGGATCTGCACGCCATCAACCTCGCGCCGAGCGCGGGGCATCCGCTCGGCACAGACGCGGTCGGCCACGACCAGCTCGGCCGCCTTATGTACGGCGGCACGGTGTCGCTCATGGTCGGCATCGCGGCGGGCCTGCTGGCCATCGTCATCGGCATGGTCTGGGGCTCGACCGCGGGCTACCTCGGCGGCTGGGTCGAGACCGTCATGATGCGCGTCGTCGACGCCGGCATCGCGATCCCCGCGCTGTTCATCCTGCTTGTCATCTCGGCGATCTCGACGCCGCACGTGCTCGGCCTCATCGTGATCCTGGGGCTCGTGTCGTGGCTCGTGCCCTCGCGTCTGATCAGGGCCGAGACCCTGACCCTCAAGAACCGCGACTACGTGCTGACCCTGCGCGCCTTCGGCGGGGGCCACACCCGCGCAATCGGCCGGCACATCCTGCCGAACAGCATCAGCACCATCGTCGTCTCGGCGACGTTCCAGATCGCCGACGCGATCCTGCTCGTCGCCTACGTGAGCTATCTGGGGCTCGGCGTGCAGGCGCCGCAGACCGACTGGGGCGGCATGCTCAGCCAAGGACTCGATGCCGCGTACGCCGGCAGGTGGTGGCTGATCGTTCCGCCGGGCGTCGCGATCATTCTCGTGGTGTGCGCGTTCAACGCGATCGGCGACGGACTGCGCGACGCGTTCGCGGTGAGGGGGCGATGATGCGGGCGGATGCCGGCGCGATTCTGCGCATCGACGAGCTGACCGTCTCGTTCCGCACCGACAGCGGCGAGGTGCCCGCCGTCCGCGGTGTCAGCTTCGAGCTCGCGGCGGGCGAGGCGCTCGCCCTCGTCGGCGAGTCGGGCTCGGGCAAGAGCACGGTCGCGCTCGCGGCGCTCGGCCTGCTCGGCGGCACTGCCCGCGTGAGCGGATCGATCGCGATCGGCGACATCGCCGTCGTCGGGGCCGGCGAGCGCGAGCTGCAGCGCGTGCGCGGCAAGCTCGCGTCGATGGTCTTCCAGGAGCCGGCGACCGCCCTCGACCCGCTGATGCGCGTGGGCGATCAGATCGCCGAGGTGATCCGCAACCACGACGACGTCAGCGCAGCCGAGGCGCAGGCGCGCGCCGTCGAGCTTCTCGGCCACGTCGGGCTGCCCGAACCGGCATCCCGCGTGCGGTCGTTCCCGTTCCAGCTCTCGGGCGGCCAGCGGCAGCGCGTGGTGATCGCGATGGCGATCGCCAACCGGCCCAAGCTGCTCATCGCCGACGAGCCGACCACGGCGCTCGACGTCACGGTGCAGGCCGAGATCCTCGACCTGCTGCGCCGCCTCGCCGCCGAGAACGACATGGGCGTGCTGCTCGTGACGCACAACATGGGCGTCGTCGCCGACTTCGCCGATCGCGTCGCGGTGATGACCGACGGCCGGCTGGTCGAAGAGGGGCCCGTCGACGAGGTGCTGCTGCGTCCGCAGCACGAGTACACGCGGGCGCTGCTGTCTGCGGTGCCGCGGCTGAGCGTCGCCGAGCGGCCGGCCGCGGCGGGGGCGGCAGGGGCGGCGGGGCCTGCCGCGCCCGCGGCGCCCGCGAGGGAACGGTACGTGGAGGCCTCCGGGGTCAGCGTCAGCTTCGGCCGCGGCGTACGCGCCGTGCACGCCCTGCGCGACGTCAGCCTCGATGTCGCCGCGGGCGAGACTGTGGGCCTCGTCGGGGAATCCGGCAGCGGGAAGTCGACGATCGCGCGGGCCGTGCTCGGTCTGATCGAGCCCGACAGCGGCTCGGTGCGCGTGTTCGGCGAGGAGCTGCGCCGCGCCCGGGGTCGCCGACTGCGGCAGCTGCGGGCCGGTATCGGCGTCGTTCTGCAGGACCCCGTCGCCTCCCTCGATGCCCGGCTCAGCGTCGCCGAGTGCATCGCCGAGCCTCTGCTGGTGCACGCTCGCGGTCTCGGCCGCGCCGAGCGCAGGCGCCGCGTGGCCGAGGCGCTCGAGGCCGTGCGCCTGCCTGCGGCCTTCATGGACCGCGCGCCGCGTGAGCTGTCGGGCGGCCAGCGCCAGCGCGTCAGCCTGGCTCGCGCGCTGGTGCTGAGCCCGCGCCTGCTGGTGGCCGACGAGCCGACCAGCGCGCTCGACGTCAGCGTGCAGCGCACGGTGCTCGACGTGATCACCGAGCTGCAGCGAGAGCTCGGCTTCGCGTGCATCTTCGTCTCGCACGACCTCGCGGTCGTGCAGGAGTTCGCCCAGCGGGTCGTCGTCATGCGTGCAGGCGCGGTCGTCGAGACCGGCCCGACCGCCGTCACGCTCTCGCACCCCGAGACGGAGTACACGCGACGACTGCTCGCCGCCGTGCCCGTGCCCGACCCCGTTGTGCAGCGCGGCAGGCGGCTGGCCGCGGCAGGGGGAGCCGCGTGACGGCCGCGGCCGGCCGGCTGATCGCGGGGGTCGACATCGGGGGAACAGCCATTCAGGTCGTGCTGTGCACGACCGAGCTCGACATCGTCGCTCGGGCGACGGTGGCCACCCCGCGCGGCGGCGACGCCATGATCGATGCGGCGGTCGGGCTGATCGGCGAGCTCGCGGCGGCGCAGGGCGCGGTCGTCGCCGGTGTCGGGGTCGGGGCCGCCGGCGTCGTGGATGCCGATGCGGGCCAGATCCTCGTCGCGAGCGACACCTTCGTCGACTGGGCGGGCTTCCGGGTGACGGCGGCGATCAGCGCGCGGCTCGGCGTGCCGGCGTTCCTCGAGAACGACGTGAACGCCTTCCTGACGGGCGAGATCGCCGCCGGCGCGATCCGGGGCGAGGCGGATGCCGTCGCGATCATGCTCGGCACCGGGGTCGGCGGGGCGCTCTGGCTCGGCGGTCGGCTGTTCGACGGCCCGCACGGGGCGGCCGGCGAGATCGGGCACATGCCCGGCTTCGGCGATGCGCTGTGCAGCTGCGGCCGGCACGGCCACCTTGAGACGGTGGCCGCCGGGCGGCAGCTCGAGCTGCGCTATCGCGAGGCCGGCGGGGCCGAGCTGCGGACGGCCGAGATCGCGCAGCGCGCCGCCGCGGGCGAGGCGGATGCCGCGGGGGTCTTCCGCACCGCGGGGCGCGCGGTCGGCCAGGCGATCTCGGTCGTCTCGGCGCTCGTGGATGTCACGACGGTGGTGATCGGTGGCGGGGTCTCGCAGGCGTGGGACTTGCTCGAGCCAGCGATCGCCGAGTACCTCGCCGACGAGCCGCCGGTGAGCGGGCTGCCGATCCGCATCGCGCGCAGCACGTTGGGGAAGGACGCGGTCGCGGTCGGTGCCGCGAGCCGCGTCCGCCGCGAGCTCGGCCTCTGAGGCTCAGCTCGTCGACGACCGCGTCAGCGCGCGGCCAGGAAATCGTCGAGCACGCGGAACAGCGCCGCCGGCTGCTCGAGCTGGGGCAGGTGGCCGGCCGCGTCGATCAGCTCGAAGCGCGCGCCCGGAATCGCGGCGGCGTACGCCCGGCCGTACTCCGGCGTCACGACGCCGTCGGAGTCGCCCCAGACGACGAGCGCCGGAACGGTGATGCCGCCGAGCCTGCCGAGCAGCGAGGGGTCGTGCATATAGGGGTCGCCCGCGACCGCCATGAGCGCCGCCTGGTTGCCGCGCACGATCGCGAGGCCCTCGGGCGTGGGCGGCGGCACGACCAGCTTCGACGGGTCGTGGAAGCTGAACTGCGCGATCTGCTGCGGAGCGAGACCCCCGAGGTCGCGGATGGGCTGGCCCGGCACCTCGATGCCGACCACATCGATCAGCGCGATGCCGCCGACGCGCCCCTCGGTGTCGGCAAGGGACATCTCGGCCGCGATCCAGCCGCCGAGCGAGTTGCCGACCACGACGACGTCGCGCAGTGAGGCCTCCGCCAGCTCACTCAGGAAGTGGGCGGCAAGCGCACGCGCGCTGTCCAGGTGGTCGGGGCGCGGCGTGCCGTTCCAGCCGGGGATGGTGGGTGCGAGCACCTGCGCCGAGTCGGCGAAGTGGGCCGCGATCGGCGCGACGGTGGCGGGGCCGCCACCGCCGTGCAGGACGAGGACTGTGGGACGTGAGGTCGTGGTCATGGCGACGACGCTATATCAACATGTTTATATACACAAGCTGATACGCTCGGAACATGACCGCGACCCCGCAGACCACCGGCCGCCTGCTCAAGCGCGCGCAGTACCGCAACCACCGCGCCGCCGATCGTGCGCTCGCCGCGATCGGCACGACGCTCGTGCAGTGGGACGCGCTGCGCGCCATCGACGAGGCGCCGGGCGCGTCCGCTCATGCGCTCGCCGTCGCGACGTTCCAGAGCGACCAGTCGTTCGGCACGCTCGCCGCGCGCCTCGTCGCCCAGGGCCTGGTCGAGCGCGCGCCCGGCGTGGGGCGCAGGGTCGAGCACCGCTTGACGGATGCGGGCAGGCGGGTGCTCGAGGCGGGCATGGCGGTGACGGCCGAGGTCACGGCGCGCTCGTTCGCCGAGCTGTCGGCCGCCGAGCTCGAGACGCTGCATGGCCTGCTCGAGCGCGTGGGCGAGGCCTAGCTTCGAGGCATGGGCCGGGCGCAGCCGAGCGCTAGCCGAGCTCGACCGGCCGGCCGGTCTCGATCGACTCGAGCGCGGCGTCCGCGAGCCGCACCGCCGCCACGGCATCGGCGGCCGTCACGCGCACCGGCGCACCCGTCTCGATCGCGGCGAGGAAGTCGCGCAGCTGCGCGCGGTACGGACTGTCGGCCTCGTGGGCGCCGGGCAAGCTGCTGCGGGTCGAGTGCTCGCGCGACCCGCGGCTACCGACGAGCGCGAACTCGGTCGCGAACACCAGGCTCGGCGGGCCCCACACCCCGTCGGCGCGCGTGATGGCGCCGCTCGCGTGCGTGAGCGTGACCGATGCCGACTCGAACGGATGCCCCGCCGCAGCGCCATCTTCGCGCGTCCCCGCGTCGCGGGTCGCCTCGACGCGCACGACCTCGCCCGCGAGCCACCGCGCCTGGTCGAGGTCATGGATCATCAGGTCCATCACGACGCCACCCGACTGCGCCCGGTCGGCGAACCACGGCGATGTCGGGTGTGCGCCGCCGCGGTAGAACCGCAGGCGCTGAAGCTCGCCGAGCTCACCGGCACTCACCGCGGCCTTCGCCTGCGCGTACGCCGGGAACCAGCGCACGACGTGGGCGGGCAGCAGGTGCAGACCGGCGGCAGACGCAGCGTCGACCAGCTGCTGCGCCTCGGCCGCCGTGCGCCCGAGGGGCTTCTCGCAGATCACCTGCTTGCCGGCCGCGATCGCCGCGAGGCCGAGGGCAAGGTGCGTGGTCGTTGGCGTCGTGATGTCGACGACGTCGGCGGCGGCGAGCAGCGCCTCGAACGAGGCGGCCGGCTCGGCGCCGAGCTGCACGGCCGCGGCATCCGCCCCGCTTCTGCTCCAGATCACCGTGCGCACACCGAGCGTGCGCAGCTGCCGTGCATGCTCGCGGCCCATCGCACCCGCGCCGACGACGCCGACGGTCAGCGGCACGGTGTCACGCCAGCTTCGCACCCGCGGCCCACACGCCGCGCACCGACCAGGCGTGATCGAGCAGCACGGCGTCGGCGGCGAAGCCGGGCGCGAGCAGGCCGAAGCGGTGCTCGAGGCCGAGCGCCCGCGCCGGCACGGTGGTGAGCGCCGCGACCGCGTCGATCGGCGAGAGCCCGACGAGCTCGATGGCGTTCCGCAGTGCGACGTCGAGCGTCAGCGTCGACCCGGCGATCGAGCCGAGCGATCCATCCGGCTCGCGCAGCTTCGCCACCCCGTCGACCACCGCGACGTCGAGTGAGCCGATCTTGTAGGCGCCGTCGGGCGACCCGGTGGCGGCCATCGCGTCGGTGATGAGCGCGATGCGCCCGGGCGCGGCCGCGAAGGCCAGCTTGGCGACAGAGGGGGCGACGTGCACGCCGTCGAGGATCAGCTCGACCGTCACCCGCGGGTCCTCGAGCGCCGCGACGACCGGGCCGGGGGCGCGGTGGCCGATTCCGGGCATGGCGTTGAACGCGTGCGTCAGCAGGCGGGCACCGCGGTCGAACGCCGCGCGCGTCAGGTCGAAGCCCGCCTCGGTGTGCCCGACGGCGACCTGCACGCCGGCCTCGACGAACACGTCGATGGCCTCGAGTGCGTTCTCACGCTCGACGGCGAGCGTGATCTGCCGCAGTGTGCCGCGCGCGGCGGCGATCAGCCGCTCGACAGCGGCGGGGGACGGGTCGATCAGGAAGTCGGGGTTGTGCGCGCCCTTGCGCTCGGCGGCGAGGAACGGGCCCTCGAGGTGCGCGCCGAGGATCAGCTCGTCTTCGACGGCGAGGTCGGCGATCGCCGAGAGTGACGTGCACAGCTCGTCGAGCGGGTTCGCGACCAGGCTGATGATCGATCGGGTGGTGCCGTGGGCGCGGTGCACGTCGAGCGCCTTCGCGATCGCGTAGGCGCCGTCGTCGAACGCGAAGCCGCCCGCTCCGTGGCCGTGCAGATCGAGGAATCCGGGAACCAGATGCTGGCCATGCGCATCGAAGACGGATGCCTCGGCATCGGCGTGCGCGTGCCAGCCGTCGCCCGTGCCCGTCGCGGTGATCGTGCCGTTCTCTGCGGCGAACCAGAACTCGTCGAGCTCGCCGGTTGCGTCGATCTTGCGGGCCGAGTGGACGACGAGCACTGTCATGCTCTGAGGCTAGCGAAGCAGCTCAGAACTCGCGTCGGCCCGCGATCAATCCGGTGGCGAGGGCCACGATGGTGAAGACGCCGAAGATGATCCACTGGTGCATGTCGGCCCAGGCGAAGGCCGCCGTGCCCATCACCACGATCTCGACGATGGCCTTCACGAACGGGTCGACCGCGAGCACCGCCTTCGGTGCGCGGAACAGCCCCCACAGCACGATCGCGAGCACGGGCGCGCCGATGCCGACCACCAGGTTCAGCCAGAACGGGAACTGTGTGAAGCCCCAGATGCCGAGGGTCACGATCGCGAACACCTCGCACAGGAAGCGCAGCGCATCGACGATGCCGATCTGGGGTTGCTGCGGGCTGTCGGCGGCGGGTCGTGCGGTCACTGTTAAAGGGTATCCGGGCGTAGGTCACGGAAATCTGGGCGAAGCGGATGCCGAAGCATCCGGTTCGCTTGCATGAGGGAACAGTTCCGGTCGGCGGCTCAGCGGAAGATGATCGTGCGCGCGCCGTCGAGCAGCACGCGGTGCTCGCTGAACCACTTGACCGCCTGCCGCAGCGTGCGCGACTCCTCGTCCTGGCCGGTCGCCATCAGCTGTGCCGGGGTCGCGGTGTGGTCGACGCGCACGACGTTCTGCTCGATGATCGGGCCCTCGTCGAGGTCGCTCGTCACGAAGTGAGCGGTCGCACCGATGAGCTTCACCCCGCGGGCGTGCGCCTGCCGGTACGGGTTCGCTCCCTTGAACCCCGGCAGGAACGAGTGGTGGATGTTGATCGCCCGCCCGCTCAGCGCCTCGCACAGCTCAGGGGAGAGGATCTGCATGTACCGAGCCAGCACCACCAGCTCGACGCCGTGCTTCTCGACCTCGTCGAGCACGCGCTGCTCGAAGGCGGCCTTGCTCGCGGCATCCGTCACAGGCATGCTCTCGAACGGCACGCCATAGAAGCCGACGAGCTCGGCGAGGTCGGGGTGGTTCGCGAGCACGAGCGGAACGTCGAGCGAGAGGTGCCCCGAGCGCGTGCGGTAGAGCAGGTCGCCGACCACGTGGCTCGCCTTCGACGCGAGGATCAGCGTCTTCGTGGGCCGCCCGACCACATCGAGGCGCCACTCGAGGCCGAAGCGTGCGACCACCGGTGCGAGCGCGGCCTCGAACTCCTCGCGCGCAGCGGATGCCTCGACCTGCAGCCGCATGAAGAAGCGACCCGTGTCGGCCGAGGCGAACTGCTGGCTCTCGGTGATGTTGCCGTGGGCGGCGACGATCGCTCCGCTGACGGCGTGCACGATGCCGGGCTGGTCGACGCAGACGAGGGTGAGGACCCAGTGCGTGGGCGCGGAGCTCATGCGCCTCAGGTTATCGGGCGCGGCGTTGCCGGCTCTCGCGTTGGCTCTGCAGCGAGTGCGGCTGGCCCCTTGCGACTTGACGCCCTAAGCGCTGCCCACAAAATGCTCCAGAGATATCCAGCGGCGATCATCGCGATAAGGATGACGAAGGTTGCCCCGCCTGGGAGCGACGAGGCGTCTTGCGATGAAGTTTCGAAGGCGTATCGCCAGTTCTGATGGATCAACTCCGAAAGCGGCTGGGAGCCTCTGGGGAGTCCTGCGGTGAGCCCTGCGACGAGATTCTCGTAGGTCGCGCGGGGGGAGGCGGCGCGAGTGGTCGCCCACAGTGCGGCGGCGAAGGCGATGGGGCCGAGCGCAAGCCCGAGAAGCGGACGTTGAGTGCTGGTCAAGATGACTTTCAAAATCGCGAGATTGGCGACTGCCAGGCCTGCGACGCCACCGGCGGCGGACAGCGAAAGCAGAGTCGAGGTCCAATCGATCACGGACGGAAAACCGTGGAGGGGAAGAACGCTGGGCGTGCCACCGCCGACTATCTCTGCGGGGACGCTCACACGGTCCGGCAGCTCGGAGACGAAGAGCAGGAGCAGTCCGACCAGGAGCCCGATGACCGATCCGCTCCCGACGAGTTCAGAGCCCAGGCGCAGCAGCTCGCCAACTAGTGCCCTTCCCGAAATCAGTGTGGTGGCGATCCACATCAAGAAGACGGCGACGGTGACGCTGAGCGCCATGCTTAGGAACAGGACAGCGGATTCCTCATTGAATACGGACCATTCCGTGGATCGATCGAGCCCAAGACCTTCATCCCCGGGAAGCCCGCTTTGAAGCAGATGCGCCTCGAAGCTGACGACGGCTAGGAAGCCGCCGAGCACTGACGCAAGCAGAGAGGCTGACCTTCTCCACGACCGCTTGCCGAGCATGGGGATTGGCCGCGGCAGGGTGGAGGTGCTCACGATGGCGCGAGCGGAAGTCCTTGTCCATTCGAGCGCTCGAGCGCCTAACGTCCGCACGGCTCGGCCGAGAATCTGCGGCAGTGCATCATCGGCGGTGTACTGGGGCAGAGGCGCAAAGGGCCACAGGACCAGCAAGAAGAGCGACGAGATCCAGATCATCCCGACGCCGAACTGCAGCCACGCCAATACTTCTGGCAGCGTCCCGAACTCGGATATCAAGAAGATCTCCGCCCCCGATGAGAGAACCACTGCGAGAATCGCGAATCCGATCCTTCGGCGCACCGGCGTATCTCGCTTCCCAGCTGCGCGCAGGGCCAACATCGCGCCAATTGCCATCAACGTCACCAAGACAATTCGATCTATCACTTGAGCCCCCTCGTTTCGGCGGGTCCACTCTGTCGCGCGCCACCGACATCTATTCCGCTCGGCCTAGGGTGGCGCTATGGAGTACGTGAAGCTCGGCAGCACAGGTCTTGAGGTCAGCGCGATCACCCTCGGGTGCATGAGCTTCGGCGAGCCCGCGGCGGGCGGCCACCAGTGGGCCCTCGGCGAAGAGGCGTCGCGCCCGCTCATCAAGCAGGCGCTCGAGGCGGGCATCACGTTCCTCGACACCGCGAACGTCTACTCGGGCGGCACGAGCGAAGAGATCGTCGGCCGCGCGATCCGCGACTTCACCACGCGCGACCAGGTCGTGCTCGCGACCAAGGTGCACGGCCGCATGCGCCCCGGCCCGAACGGCGCCGGCCTCTCTCGCGCGGCGATCATGATGGAGATCGACAACTCGCTGCGCCGCCTCGGCACCGACTACGTCGACCTGTACCAGATCCACCGCTGGGACCCGAGCGTGCCGATCGAAGAGACCATGGAGGCGCTGCACGACGTCGTGAAGGCCGGCAAAGCGCGCTACATCGGCGCGAGCTCGATGTGGGCGTGGCAGTTCGCGCAGGCGCAGTTCGTCGCAGAGCTGAACGGGTGGACCCCGTTCGTCTCGATGCAGAACCACTACAACCTCATCTATCGCGAGGAGGAGCGCGAGATGCTGCCCTTCTGCGAAGAGACGGGCATCGCGGTCATCCCGTGGTCGCCGCTCGCCCGCGGCCGGCTCACCCGCGACTGGGACGAGACCAGCAACCGCAAAGAGAAGGACGAGTTCGGCAAGACCCTCTACCGCGACAGCGACCGCGTGATCGTCGAGCGCGTGGCGCGCGTCGCAGACGAGCTGGGGATTCCCCGGGCTCAGGTGGCACTGGCGTGGCTGCACCACCAGAGCGCGGTCACCGCGCCGATCGTCGGCGTCACGAAGCCGAACCACATCACCGACGCCGTGGCATCACTCGACGTGGAGCTCAGCGACGATCAGCTCGACCTCCTCGAGGAGCCCTACGAGCCGCACGAGGTCGCGGGCTTCTGACTGATACCCTGAACGCGTCGCGACTGGCGTTGAGGTGGGCTACCACCGGGGAGCGACTCAGATCTTCCAGACTGATTCGGCCGTACGCCTGGGCCGACACGGATCCCTGATACGTCATCCGTTCCGTCAGAAAGGCGCCGGTCATGGTCGACAACTTCAACGCCCCTCTCTCCGAGGTCGATCCCGAGATCGCCGAGGTGCTGCGGCTCGAGCTGGGCCGTCAGCGCGACTACCTTGAGATGATCGCGAGCGAGAACTTCGTGCCCCGCGCGGTGCTCGAGTCCGCCGGGTCGGTGCTCACCAACAAGTACGCGGAGGGCTACCCGGGGCGCCGTTACTACGGCGGCTGCGAGTTCGTCGACATCGCCGAGCAGCTCGCGATCGCCCGCGCGAAGGAGCTCTTCGGCGCCGAGTACGCGAACGTGCAGCCCCACTCGGGCGCCTCCGCCAACGCCGCCGTGCTCTCAGCGATCGCGACGCCCGGCGACACGATCCTCGGCCTCGAGCTCGCGCACGGCGGCCACCTGACCCACGGCATGAAGCTCAACTTCTCGGGCAAGCTCTACAACGCGGTCAGCTACGGCGTCGACCCCGAGACGTTCCTCGTCGACATGAACGTCGTGCGCGACAAGGCCCGCGAGCACCGCCCGGCGGTCATCATCGCCGGCTGGTCGGCCTACCCGCGCCAGCTCGACTTCGCCGCCTTCCGCGACATCGCCGACGAGGTCGGTGCCAAGCTCTGGGTCGACATGGCGCACTTCGCCGGACTCGTCGCCGCGGGGCTGCACCCGAGCCCCGTGCCCTACGCCGACGTCGTCTCGTCGACCGTGCACAAGACGATCGGCGGACCGCGAAGCGGCTTCATCCTCAGCCGCGACACGGCGCTCGCGAAGGCGCTCAACTCGAACGTCTTCCCCGGCCAGCAGGGCGGCCCGCTCATGCACGTCATCGCCGCGAAGGCCACCGCCTTCAAGCTCGCCGCGACCGACGAGTTCAAGGAGCGCCAGGCGCGCACCATATCGGGCGCGAAGCTGCTCGCCGAGGCGCTGACCTCCGACGAGTCGCGCGCGTCGGGCGTCAATGTCCTCACCGGCGGCACCGACGTGCACCTCGTGCTCGCCGACCTGCGCGAGAGCGAGCTCTCCGGCCAGGACGCCGAGAACCGCCTGCACGAGGTCGGCATCACCGTCAACAAGAACTCGGTGCCGTTCGACCCCCGCCCGCCGATGGTCACCTCGGGCATCCGCATCGGCACGCCCGCGCTCGCGACGCGCGGCTTCGGCGACGCCGAGTTCGCCGAGGTGGCCGACATCATCGCGAAGGCGCTGCGCCCCGACTACGACCCGTTCGCGCTGCGCGCTCGCGTGCAGAAGCTGACGGATGCCTTCCCGCTCTACCCCGGCCTCGAGTACTGACGCGCGGTGATCCCGGCGCGACGGGCGCCGCGTGAGCCGGTAGCGTCACGAGTGTGGTGAACACCGAGCATCCCGCCGTCGATCGTGTGCGCGCAGCGCTTGCCGAGCACGGCCTGAACCCTGAGATCACCTGGTTCGAGGTCGGCACCCCGACCGCGGCGGCGGCGGCCGAGGCGATCGGCACCACGGTGGGCGCGATCGCCAATTCCCTCGTGTTCGCGCTCGACGGTGCGCCGATCCTCGTGATGACGAGCGGCGCGCATCGCGTCGACACCGACTGGCTGGGTGAGCGGTTGGGCGGCGCGATCGAGCGCGCGTCGAAGGATCTCGTGAAGGATGCCACGGGCCAGACGATCGGCGGCGTGGCACCGGTCGGCCACCCGGCCCCCGTGCGCACCTACATCGACACGGCGCTGCGCGACTACGACGTGCTGTGGGCTGCCGCGGGGCACGCGCACACCGTCTTCCCGCTCAGCTATGACGAGCTCGTGCGCATCACGGGCGGCACCGAGGTCGAGGTCGTGCCGCCGGCGCAGTAGCCGGCCGCGACTCTCGTTCGAGCCCCGACAGGAGATCAATGACCGAGTACCCCGAGGCACGCGCAGTGCTGCGCGCCGCCGGCGTCGCTCTCGTTCTCGACATCACGGGCGGTCGGCTGCCGTCGGTGCTGCACTGGGGAGCCGACCCCGGCGCGCTCGGCACGGCTGACCTCTCCGCGCTCGCCGAAGCAGGCGTGTCGCCGACACGGCCGAGTTCGCCCGATGTGCCGTCGTACCTCGCGATCCTGCCCGAGCCGTGGACGGGGTGGCTCGGCACGCCGGGTCTCGTGGGGTCGCGCTCCGGCCGGGCCTGGTCGCCGAAGTTCACCGTGACCGGCATCGAGGCCGACGGCGTGGAGCTGCACGGCCCCGAGGTCGACGCCGTCGAGGCGGCGCGACTCGCGGTGCGGGCGAGCGATGAGCAGGCATCCCTCGGCCTCGAGCTCGTCATCGAGCTGGACCCGAGCGGTGTGCTGCGCACCCGCGCGACGGTGACGAACACGGGCGACGACGACTTCCAGCTCGATGCGCTCAATCTGGCGCTGCCTGTGCCCCAGCACGTGGGCGAGACGCTCGACTTCGCCGGCCGCTGGGGCAAAGAGAAGGTGCCGCAACGGCAGCCCATCACGGTCGGAACGCACCGCCGCGAGGGCCGTCAGGGGCGCACCGGCTGGGGTGCCGCAGGAGTCCTGCACGCTGGGGCGCCCGGCTTCGGCTTCGCCTCGGGCGAGGTCTGGGGCATCCATACGGCCTGGTCGGGTAACCACGTGCACTACCTCGAGCGCGTGAACGAAGGCGAGACGGTGCTGGGCGGCGGGGAGCTGCTGCTGCCGGGCGAGGTGCGGCTCGCGCCGGGGCAGGCGTACACGTCGCCCTGGCTCTACGGCGCGTACGGCGACGGGCTCGACGAGGTGGCGCGGCGCTTCCACCGTCTGATGCGCGCTCGGCCGCAGCATCCCTCGTCGCCGCGCCCCGTGACGCTCAACACGTGGGAGGCGGTGTACTTCGACCACGACCTGCCCGCGCTGCTCGAGCTCGCCGAGCTCGCGGCAGAGCTCGGCGTCGAGCGGTTCGTGCTGGACGACGGCTGGTTCGGGTCGCGTCGCGACGACACGTCGGGCCTCGGCGATTGGACGGTGTCGGTGGATGCCTGGCCGAACGGGCTGACGCCCCTGATCGACAGGGTCACCGAGCTCGGCATGCGCTTCGGGCTGTGGGTCGAGCCCGAGATGGTGAACCCCGATTCCGAGCTCGCGCGCGCCCACCCCGAGTGGATCATGGCGACCGGCGGCCGGCTGCCGATCGAGGCGCGGCATCAGCAGGTGCTGAACCTCGCGATTCCCGAGGCGTACGACCACATCCGTGACGCGCTGGTCACGCTGCTCGACGAGAACGACATCTCCTACCTCAAGTGGGACCACAACCGCGATCTCGTCGACGCCGGCACACAACCCGGCGGGCGCCCGGCCGTGCATGAGCAGACTCTCGCGTTCTACCGCCTGGTCGCCGAGCTCAAGCAGCGCTTCCCCGGGCTCGAGATCGAGTCCTGCTCGTCGGGCGGCGCCCGCGCCGACCTCGCCGCGCTCGAGCACACCGACCGCATCTGGGTCTCCGACAACATCGACCCGCTCGACCGCCAGCAGATGCTGCGCTGGACGACCCAGCTGCTGCCGCCCGAGCTGCTCGGCTCGCACGTCGCCGCGGGCGTGAACCACACCACGGGGCGGCAGAGCTCGCTGTCGTTCCGGGCCGCGACCGCCGTCTTCGGCCATTTCGGAATCGAGTGGGACCTGCGCCAGGCGACGGCGGAGGAGCGCGCGCAGCTGCGCGAGTGGATCGCGTTCTACACGGAGCACCGCGCCCTGCTGCACGGCGGCGACGTGGTGCGCCTGGATCACACCGACCCGACGCTCCTCGTGAACGGCGTCGTCGCCCCAGACAAGTCGCAGGCGATCTACGCCTACGTCTCGCTGGCCATGAGCGGTCTCGTCACCCCGGGGCGCGTGCGGCTTCCCGGCCTCGACCCGCAGCGGCGGTACCGGGTGCGGCCCGTGTTCGCAGAGTCGCTGCCGCGCATCGCGCAACCGCCTGCCTGGTGGAACGGGGGAGAGGGCGTCGTGCTGAGCGGCGGGTTGATCGCGTCAGCCGGCCTGCACGCGCCGTATCTTCCGCCGGAGACGGCCGTCGTCTATCTCGTCACGGAGGAGCGCTCGTGAGGCCTCAGAGGGCTGTGCCCGCGTAGAGCCGCGCCCGCTCGGCGTAGTGCTGCGCATTGACGCGGATTCCTGCCACTTCGGCATCCGTCAACTCCCTGCGCACCTTCGCCGGAACCCCTGCGACCAGCGACCGCGGGGGCACGACCGTGCTCTCGGTCACCAGCGCGCCCGCCGCGACGAGCGAGCCGGTTCCGATCACGGCTCCGTTCATGACGGTGGCGTGCATGCCGATGAGCACGTCGTCTTCGATGGTGCAGCCGTGCAGCACCGCGCTGTGTCCGACCGAGACGCCGGCGCCGATCGTGAGGGGCTTGCCCGCATCGACGTGGCAGGCGACCAGGTCTTGCAGGTTCGAGCCGGCGCCGAGGGTGATCGGCTCGTTGTCGGCGCGCAGCACCGCGTTGAACCACACGCTCGAGCCTTCGGCGAGGGTGACCGCGCCGATCAGCGCGACCCCGGGCGCGACATACGCCGCCGCGCTCTCGTTCGGAGTTCCGATGGGCAGGGTCACACGCGTCTCAGCCATGACCTCTTCCTATCAGGGGTTCCTCGCCGGGGTGCGTGCTCGACGCTGCTCGGATCCGCTCGGCGCTGCGCGGATCCGAGCAGCGCGAAGAGGATTTGAGCAGCGCCACCAGCTTCCGCCGTGCGCCACCCGGATCCGAGGAGCGGAACGCGGAAGCTGGTGGCGCACGCGGCGCGAGGGCCCGCGCTAGCGGTCGCGGCGGGCGCCCTGCGACGGCCACACGAGGAACATCTCGGGCCCCGTGTAGCCGTGCTCGGCGAAGGCCCCGTCGATCGCGACCTGCACGTGCGTGATCGCGGCGACCGGCGTGAGCGCGATCACCGAGCCGCCGAAGCCGCCGCCCGTCATGCGTGCGCCGATGGCGCCGTAGTTCAGCGCGATCTCGACGGCGAGGTCGAGTTCGGGCGTCGAGATCTCGAAGTCGTCGCGCATCGAGCGGTGCGAGGCGAACATGAGGTCGCCGATCGCATCCGGCCCGTCGGCGCGCAGGGCCGCGACCGTGTCGAGCACCCGCTGGTTCTCGGTGACGATGTGCCGCGCACGGCGATAGGTCACGCCGTCGAGCCGATCGCGTGCCTCGAGCAGCTGTGGCCAGGTGACGTCGCGCAGTGCCCTGACGCCGAGCTCACGGGCCGCGGCCTCGCACGAGGCGCGCCGGGCGGCGTAGTCGCCCGAGGCGTGGTCGTGGGTCACCTTCGTATCGATCACGAGGATGGCGAGCTCGGATTCCTCGAGCCGCAGGTCCACGGGCTCGGACGACCCGTCGCGGCAGTCGAGGAAGAGCGCTGCGCCCTCCTGCGACAGGAGCGAGGCGGACTGATCGAGGATGCCCGTCGGGGCGCCGACGAAGTCGTTCTCGGCCCGATGGCACACATCGACGAGCCGAGCACCGTCGAAGCCGAGGCGCCACACCTCGTTCAGCGCGACCGCAAGCGCGCCCTCGATCGCCGCAGACGACGACAGGCCGGCGCCGATCGGCACATCGGAGTCGAAGTGCACGTCGAAGCCCGGCAGGCCCGCGAGATCAGCGCCGAGCTGCCCGAACGCCCAGGCGACCCCGAGCGGGTAGCCCGCCCAGCGGCCGTCGGCCGGGACAGCGGCCAGCGACGACGCGCCTGCTGTGACATCCGCCAGCCTCACCTCGACCACGTCGTCGCTCGCTGCGCTCGAGACCCGCACGATGTCGTCGTCGCGCAGCGCGAGCGCGGCGAAGGTGCGCCGGTCGATCGCGAACGGCAGCACGAAGCCCTCGTTGTAGTCGGTGTGCTCGCCGATCAGGTTGACGCGGCCCGGAGCCGACCATATTCCGGAAGGCGCATATGAGTAGCGCCGCTCGAATCCGGTGCGCGTCTCGTCGACGAGCTCGCTCATACGGGGTTCTCCTCATCTGCCTGCGCGATCGCGGCGCGCAGGCGCTCGGCCTGGGTCTCGGGTGGGATGTCCCCGATCCACGCGCCCATCGCGGCCTCGCTTCCGGCCAGGAACTTGAGCTTGTCGGGGCCGCGGCGCGGGCTGGTCAGCTGCAGGTTGAGGCGGATGCTGTCACGATGCGTGTCGACGGGGGCCTGGTGCCACGCGGCGATGTACGGGGTCGGGTCGCCGTAGAGCGCGTCGACGCCCCGCAGCAGTCTCAAGTACAGCACGGCCAGTTCATCGCGCTGCGCGCTGCTCGTTTCGGCGAAGTCGGCCACGTGCTCGTTCGGCAGCAGGTGCACTTCGATGGGCCAGCGGGCGGCGAAGGGCACGAAGGCTGTCCAGTGCTCGCCCGCGAGCACCACGCGGGGGCCCGCCTGCTCGGCGGCGAGCAGGTCGGCGAACAGCCCGGGGCCGTACTCGTCGATCGAGGCGATGAGGCGCTGCGTGCGCGGCGTGATGTAGGGGTAGGAGTAGATCTGGCCGTGCGGGTGCTGCAGGGTGACCCCGATCGCCGCACCGCGGTTCTCGAACGGGAACACCTGCCGCACGCCGGGCAGCGCCGACAGCGCGGCCGTGCGATCGGCCCACGCCTCGATCACCGTGCGCGCCCGGGAACGGTGGATCGATCCGAACGCGCCCTCGTGCTCCGGGCTGAAGCACACGACCTCGCAGCGGCCGTACGACGGCGCCTCGCGGTTCAACCCGACCCCGTCGAGGCGGGCGGGGTCTGCCTCGGCCGAGCCGACGAGGGGCAGCGCGGGCCCGAACGACGGCGACCGGTTCTCGAACACGGCGACGTCGTAGTTCGCGGGGATCTCGGACGGGTTCTCAGGCGTCTGCGGAGCCAGGGGGTCGAGCGCGGCGGGCGGCATGACGACGCGGTTCTGGCGGGCCGCGGCGATCGAGATCCAGTCGCCGGTGAGCACGTCCTGGCGCATGGTGGCGGTCGGCGGGCGCTCGTCAAGCACGCGCGCGTCGGGCGCGCGATCAGGCGGCAGCGTGGTGTCGGCGTCGTCGAAGTAGATGAGCTCGCGGCCGTCGGCGAGTGTGTGGGCCCGCTTCGTGATCCGCCCGGGGGCGGCGGCGGTCGGGGGAGTTGCAGGGGTTTCAGCCATGCCAGGCATCCGTCGACTTTCTGACGATCAGGTGGTTGGGCGTGAGTCGCACGCCCGGGGGAACCGGCCCCGCCTCGATCTGCTCCAGCAGCAGGGCGACGGCGTTCGCGCCGACGCTCTCGAAGTCCTGGTGCACGGTCGTCAGCGGCGGCCAGAAGTACTCGGCCTCAGGCGTGTCGTCGAACCCGACGACGCTCACCTCGGCGGGCACGGCGCGGCCCGCCTCGTGGAACGCGCGCAGCAGGCCGAGCGCCATCTGGTCGTTGGCGCAGAACACGGCGGTGGCCTCGGATGCCGCGAGCAGCCGTTTCCCCGCCAGATAGCCGGAGTCGGGCGACCAATCGCCGCGCACGACCTCGGGCACGGGGCGCCCCGCCTCGACGAGGGCCGCGCGCCAGGCATCCTCACGCGCCGCGGCGCTGGCATAGTCGGCGGGCCCTGCCACATGCCACACGGTCGGGTGGCCGAGCCCCAGCAGATGCTCGACGGCGAGTCGCGCACCCTGGCGCTGGTCGGCGTCGGCCGAGACGCGGTCGGAATACGAGGCGCTCTCGATGATCACGGTCGGGATGCGCGTGGGGAAGTCGATCGCCTGCTCGCGCACGTGCTCGGCGTCGAGGCGCATGACGATGCCGTCGACCGCCTCGTGGTCGAGCCTGCTGAGCGCGCGGGTGATCTCGGTGGTCGAGGGGTCTTTGATCGAGATCAGCTCGATCGAGTAGCCGCGCTGGGCCGCCGCGAAGTCAATGGATTCGAGCATGCGGCTCGAGCCGAACGCCTTGAGGTTGTGCATGAGCACCCCGAGGGTGAGGAATCGGCCCGACTTGAGTGCGCGCGCGGCGCTGTTCGGCCGGTAGCCGAGCTCTTCCATGGCGGCGAGCACGCGCTCCCTCGTGTCGGGCTTCACGGCGTCCGAGCCGTTCGAGACGCGGCTCACCGTCTGCTGGGACACGCCCGCCAGCCGGGCGACATCGAGCATGGATGCCGCGCGCGCGGGCCGTCCTCCCAGGGTGCTCGTCATGGCGCTCCTCGTACGGCTGCAATGCGACCAAATCGTTGCTTGACACGATCGGCCAGGTCGATGCTAGCCTGCACGAGCCGGAATGTTTACGCAAACAGTTTGCGCAAACATCCGCTGACCCGAAGAGAGACAATGACGTCCCAGATCTCTGTCGCGCCCCCTCGGCCACGTGCCGAGCGAGCGGCGCCGCGTACGAAGCACAGCCCGCTGAAGCGGCGCATCTCGGCCGCAGGCTGGGGCTTCGTGCTGCCGTTCTTCATCGGATTCGTCCTGCTCGTCGTCGTGCCCGTGGGGTACTCGATCTACCTGAGCCTGTACCGCAACC
Organism: Gryllotalpicola kribbensis; assembly: GCF_039538245.1. Taxonomy (NCBI): domain Bacteria; kingdom Bacillati; phylum Actinomycetota; class Actinomycetes; order Micrococcales; family Microbacteriaceae; genus Gryllotalpicola; species Gryllotalpicola kribbensis. Next base: position 9,718 of record NZ_BAABBX010000015.1, on the reverse strand, counting down.
AGCTCATCGGCGGGAACCACTTCGTGGGCTTCGCCAACTACCTGCAGGCGTTCACAGACGCCGACTTCTGGTCGGGGGTGCTGCGGGTCTCGCTGTTCCTCGTCGTGCAGGTGCCGATCATGCTGGCGCTCGCGCTGATCTGTGCACTCGCGATCGACAGCGGTCGGCTGCACGGCAAGTCGTTCTTCCGCATCGTGCTCTTCCTGCCGTATGCGGTGCCCGGCGTGGTCGCCGTGCTGATGTGGGGCTTCATGTACAACCCGCGCGCCGGCCTGACCGGGGCGCTCGGTCATCTGCTCGGATTCACGATCGACCCCATCTCGACGCAGTGGGTGCTCCCGGCGATCGGCAACATCGTCACCTGGGAGTTCCTCGGCTACAACATGCTGATCTTCTACGCCGCGCTGAGCACTGTGCCGCGCGAACTGTACGAGGCGGCCGCCATCGATGGCGCGGGGGCGTTCCGCACGATCTTCTCGGTCAAGCTGCCCGCGCTGCGCGGCTCGATCGTCATTGCGACGATCTTCTCGATCATCGGCAGCTTCCAGCTCTTCAATGAGCCGAACATCCTGCGCACGACCGCGCTCGGCATCATCCCGACGAACTTCACCCCGAACCTCTACGCCTACACGCTCAGCTTCTCGGGCAACCAGGTGAACTACGCCGCGACCGTCGCGATCATCATGGGCGTCTTCACCGCCGTCATCGCCTACGTCGTGCAGCTGCGCGGCTCACGAAAGGACGCATGATGACCGAATTGACGCGCCGGATGCCCCAGGCTCCGCACCGGCCCCGCAGGTCTGTCGTCCTCACGATCGTCATGGCGCTGCTGCTCGTCTACACGCTCGTGCCGCTCGCATGGCTCGTCATCAGCGCGACGAAGAGCAACTCCGATCTCGTCAACACCTTCGGGTTCGCGTTCGGTCACTTCAACCTCTTCGCGAACGTCGCCGACGTCTTCACCTATGAGGGCGGCGTGTACGGGCGCTGGCTCATCAACACCCTGATCTACGTCGTCGTGGGCGCAGGCGCAGCGACGGTTCTCGCGACGCTCGGCGGCTACGGCCTCGCGAAATACGACTTCCCCGGCAAGAAGGCGGTGTTCGCGATCATCCTCGGGGCGATCGCGGTGCCCGGCACGGCGCTCGCGGTCCCCACCTTCCTGCTCTTCAGCAAGGTCGGGCTCACGAACACCATGTGGGCCGTGATCCTACCGTCGGCGATCTCGCCGTTCGGGCTCTACCTGATGTGGGTGTTCGCGAGCGACGCGATCCCGACCGAGCTGATGGAGGCGGCGCGGGTCGACGGCTCGGGCGAGCTGCGCACGTTCCGCACCATCTCCCTGCGCCTGCTCGCTCCCGGGATCGTGACGGTCGCCCTGTTCGCGATCGTCGCCACCTGGAACAACTACTTCCTGCCTCTGATCATGCTCAACGACCCCAAGCTCTACCCGCTCACCCTCGGCCTTCAGCAATGGAACGCCGAGACCGTCGGCGTCGGAGCGAAGCCCGTCTTCTCGCTGGTGACGACGGGGTCGCTGCTCGCCGTCATCCCGATTGTCGCCGCGTTCCTGCTGCTGCAGCGCTACTGGCAGTCGGGGCTCAGCGCGGGAAGCGTCAAGCAGTGACCTCCCGGCACTGCGCCGCCCTCAGCACCACCTCCTCATCCCCGATGTAGTGGAAAGGAACCACAGCACATGAACACACGCACCGTGCTCCGGGCGATCACGCTCGGAGCCATCGCCGCCGTCGTCGGCGGCACCCTCGTCGCCTGCTCGGGCGGCGGGGACGACACCGGCAGCACCTCATCCTCCGGTTCGAGCGCATCGAAGCTCGATGCGGCGCTCAAGAAGGGCGGCGAGATCAGCTACTGGACGTGGACGCCCCAGGCCAAGGACCAGGTCGCCGCCTTCGAGAAGGCCTATCCGAATGTGAAGGTGAACCTCGTCAACACGCAGGGCGCCGGAACCTCCAACACGAAGGTGCAGAACGCGATCTCGGCCGGCAAGGGCGTCCCCGACGTCACCCAGGTCGAGTATCAATCGTTGCCGCTCTTCCAGCTGCAGGGGGACCTCGTCGACCTCACCAAGTACGGATTCGGCGACCTCAAGTCGAAGTACACGGACGCCACCTGGGCGGCGGTGTCGCAGAACGGCGGCATCTGGGGCCTTCCTCAGGACAGCGCGCCGATGGCGCTGTTCTACAACAAGACCGTCTTCGACCAGTACGGCATCAGCGTGCCGAAGACCTGGGACGAGTACATCGCCGACGCGAAGAAGCTCCACCAGGCCGACCCGAGCAAGTGGTTCATCGATGATGCGGGCGACGCCGGTGTCGCCACCAGCCTCATGTGGCAGGCCGGCGGGCATCCCTTCAAAGTCGACGGCACCAAGGTGACCATCGACCTGCAGGACGAGGGCAGCAAGAAGTACGCCCAGCTGTACAACACGCTGATCGCCGACGGCTCGCTGGGGACGATCGCCGGCTGGTCCGACGAGTGGTACAAGGATCTCGGCAACGGCACGATCGCGACGCTGCTCGCCGGCGGCTGGATGCCGGGCGTGCTCGCCGCGAGCGCTCCCGAGGGCAAGGGCCACTGGGCCGTAGCCGCGCTGCCCACCTGGGACGGCACCCCGGCCAACGCCGAGAACGGCGGCTCGACCGAGGTGATCCCGAAGCTCTCGAAGAACCAGGACCTCGCCGCTGCGTTCCTGCGCTGGCTCAATTCCGACCCCGAGAGCATCAAGGTGTTCATCAAGGACGGGGGCTTCCCGTCGACGGTCGCCGACCTCAACGACCCGTCGTTCATCGACCAGACCAACGACTACTTCGGCGGTCAGAAGATCTACCAGACGATCGTCCCCGGCGCGAAGAACGACGTCGCCGGCTGGTCGTACCTGCCGTGGCAGGCGCACGCGAACGACATCTTCGCCGACAGCGTCGGCAAGGCGATCGCGAACAAGACCGATATCAACAAGGCGCTGCAGACGTGGCAGGACGCGAACGTCAGCTACGGCAAGCAGCAGGGATTCACGGTAAAGGCAGGCTGAGAATGGCGTCGATCTTCCCCGGCTTCCGCTTCGGCGGCGACTACAACCCCGACCAGTGGGATCCTTCCGTGTGGGACGACGACGTGCGTCTCATGCGAGCCGCCACGGTCACCACCGCGACGGTGGGGGTGTTCTCGTGGGCGCGGCTCGAGCCGAGGCCGGGGGAGTTCGACTTCGAGTGGCTCGACACCGTGCTCGAGAAGCTGCACGCGGGCGGCATCCGGGTCATCCTCGCGACCGCCACGGCCTCGCCGCCCGCGTGGCTTGCGCGGCTGCACCCCGAGACCCTGCCGGTCGACGAGCGGGGCATCCGCTTCGGCTTCGGCTCGCGGCAGCAGTACAGCCCCAGCTCGCGCGTGTACCGCGAGCATGCGCTCCGCCTCGTCCGCGAGCTGGCGACGCGCTACGGCGCGCACCCCGCGCTCGAGGCGTGGCACACCAACAACGAATACGGATGCCACGTCTCGGCGTCCTACGACGAGGAATCCGTCGCCGCCTTCCGCGCCTGGCTCGCGCGCCGCTACGGCACGATCGACGAGCTCAACCGGGCATGGGGCACCGGCTTCTGGTCGCAGCGCTACGACTCCTTCGACGAGGTCGACGCACCCCGCTACGCGCCGACGTTCCGCAACCCGACGCAGCTCATCGACTGGAAGCGGTTCTCGTCGTGGGCCCTGCTCGAGCTGCACCGCGCCGAGCGCGCCGTGCTCGCCGAGCTGAGCCCCGGCATCCCGGTGACGACGAACTTCATGGGCTTCTTCGCCGATCTCGACTACTGGGACTGGGCGCCCGAGATGGACATCATCAGCGACGACGAGTACCCCGACCCCGCCGACCCGCTGTCGCACATCCACGCGGCGGCCACGCGCGACCTCATGCGCTCGCTCGGCGGCGGCAAGCCGTGGCTGCTCATGGAACAGTCGCCGAGCGCCGTGAACTGGCGCGACCGCAACGCGGCGAAGGCGCCGGGCCAGCACCGCGCGACGAGCTTCCAATCCGTGGCCCGCGGCGCCGACGGCATCCTGCACTTCCAATGGCGGCAGTCCGCCTCCGGCGCCGAGAAGTTCCACGCCGCGATGGTGCCGCACGGCGGCGAGCACACGCGCGTGCACCGCGAGATCCAGGCCCTCGGCCGTGAGCTCGCCGAGCTGAGCGCGCCGGAGGCCGGGGTGCTCGGGGCCGCGGTCCCGGCATCCGCGGCCATCGTGTGGGACTGGGAGTCGTGGTGGGCTCTCGGCCAGGACGCGACGCCGACGCGCGTCGACTACCTCGCCGGTGTGCTCGAGTGGTACGCCGCCCTGCTGCGCCGCGGCGTCGCAATCGACTTCGCACGCCCGGGTGCCCCGCTCGACGCCTACCGCCTGGTGCTCGCGCCGCTGCTGCACGTGGCAGATCGCGACGAGCTCGCCGTGCTCGCCGCCGTTCCCGAACGCGGCGGCACCCTCGTCGTCGGCTTCCAGTCGGGCATCCTCGACCGCAATCTGCACGTGCATCTCGGCGGCTATCTCGGCGGCGCGGGTGGCGAGCTGCAGCGCGCCCTCGGCGTCTCGGTCGAGGAGTTCGCGCCCCTGCAGGCCGGCGTGCCGACCACGATCCGCGGCGAGCTCGAGGGGCACGGGGCCATCTGGCAGGAGCATCTGACGGTGGCGGACGCCGACGTCATCGCGTCTTTCGCCGACGGGCATGCCGCGGGCGGTGCGGCCGTGACGCGCCGCGCCTCCGCCGGCGGAGGCGCGGCCTGGTACGTCGCGACGCAGCCCGATGCGGCGCTGTTCGACGCGCTGGCCGAACGACTGCTGGCGGATGCCGGCATCGAGGCGGCCTTCCCCGGTGCGGAGTACGGCGTCGAGACCGTCGTGCGCGGCGGCACCCGCTTCGTCATCAACCACACGGCCGAGCAGCGCTCGGTCGTGGTCGGGGGCGAGCCCGTGGCGCTCGACGCGTACGGCGTCGCGGTGCTGCCCGGCCGATAGCCTGAAAGCACCCGTCCCGGAAGGAACCCCCATGGCTTGGCTCGTGACAGGTGGCGCCGGCTACATCGGCTCGCACGTCGTCCGCGCACTGCGCGCAGACGGATTGGACGTCGTCGTGATCGACGACCTCTCGAGCGGCCACCGCGACTTCGTGCCGGTCGAGGTGCCCTTCGTCGAGGCGTCGATCCTCGACGGCGCGGCGCTCGATGCGATCTTCGCCGGGCATCCGATCGACGGCGTCGTGCACCTCGCGGGCTACAAGTACGCGGGCGAGTCGGTGAAGCTGCCGCTGCACACCTACGAGCAGAACGTGACGGGCACGGCCGCGCTGCTCGCCGCCATGCAGCGCGCCGGCGTCGCGCGCATCGTGTTCTCGTCGTCGGCGGGCGTCTACGGCACGCCGACCGTCGAGCTCGTCACCGAGTCGACGGCAACGACGCCCGAGTCGCCCTACGGCGAGACGAAGCTGATCGGCGAGTGGCTGCTCGCCGACCAGGGGCGCGCCACGGGTCTCGTGCACACCTCGCTGCGCTATTTCAACGTCGTGGGCTCCGGCAGTCCCGAGCTGCGCGACACGAGCCCGCACAACCTGTTCCCGCTGGTCTTCCGCGCGCTGGACGAGGGGCGCACGCCGAAGATCTTCGGCAACGACTACCCGACGCCCGACGGCACGTGCGTGCGCGACTACGTGCACGTCGCGGACGTCGCGCAGGCCCACGTGGCCGCAGCCCGGCGGATGCTGGCAGGCGAGCCGCTCGAGCCGGTGTACAACCTCGGCAGCGGCTCCGGGTCGTCCGTGAAGCAGATCATGGACGCGATGGCGGCCGGCACGGGCATCCCCTTCGAACCCGAGATCGCGCCGAGGCGGCCAGGCGACCCGGCGCGCACCGTCGCCGACGGCACGCTGGCCGCCCGCGACCTCGACTGGGCGATGACGAACACGCTCGACGAGATGGTCGCGAGTGCGTGGAGGGCTTGGCAGCGGGCCGCCTCTCGGCCATAGGCTGGCGAACGTGCGAGCACCCACCGGAGAGCAGTACGAAATCGTCCGCACGACCGCGGCCGGCACGGCCAGGGCGGTCATCACCGAGCTGGCGGCGGGCATCCGCGAGTTCCAGATCGGGGGCGTCGACCTCGTCGAACCGTTCCCGGTGACCTCGTCGCCGCAGTCCGCGTCGGGCATCGTGCTGTCGCCCTGGCCGAATCGCGTGCGTGACGGCAAGTGGACCTGGACGGCTGCGGACGGGACAGAGCAGACCTTGCAGCTGCCGCTCACCGAGCCCGCACTCGGCAACGCGAGTCACGGTCTGCTGCGATTCACCGCCTATCAGCTCGCCGACAAGGGCGCCGACTTCGTCGAGCTGGCGGCCACGATCTTCCCCCAGAACGGCTACCCGTTCCTCGTCGACACGACCGTGCGGTACGAGCTGACCGACGACGGCCTCGCCGTCACCCACAGCTTCGCGAACGGCGGTGAGAGCGACGCGCCCGTCGCGGTCGGCGCGCACCCGTACTTCCGCCTCGGCGAGGTCGACACGCGCGAGCTGCAGCTCACGGTGCACGCGTCGTCGCACTTCGAGCTCGACGAGAAGCTGATCCCCGTCACGCAGAAGCCAGTCGACGGAACGGAGTTCGATCTGCGGGCGCCGCGGCGCGTCGGCGACCTCGACCTCAACGAGGGCTATGCGGATGCCGGGCCGGGCGACCTCGCCGTGCTCACGGCGCCCGACGGCTCGTCGGTCACGCTGTGGGGCAACGACGCCTTCCGCTTCCTGCAGGTCTACACGCACCGCTCGTTCGCGACTCTTCCCGAGGGCGCGGTCGCTCTCGCTCTCGAGCCCATGACTGCCCCGACGGATGCCTTCAACTCCGGTCTCGGCCTGAAGCGACTCGCCCCGCACGAGACGTGGTCCGCCACCTGGGGCATCCGCTACACCGCGCCCGCCGCGTAGCGCCGAGCCCGTACCCGGGTTACCGATGCGCCGCGGTAGGAGCGACGCGCAGGACGCGTGGTTGCGCGTACGCGTGAGTCGATCCGATACGCGCGGACCCGCGAAATGCGCGCGGCGCGTAGTGCACCCGGCCCCCTTGACATCCGCGCGCACGTGCCAATACTTAAGCACATGCTTAACCATTCCGACACGCTCGACCGGGCCTTCCAAGCCCTTGCCGACCCCAGCAGGCGCGCGATGGTCGAGCGGCTGGCGCGCGGTCCGGCATCCGTCAGCGAACTCGCGGCACCGCTCGCGATGACCATGGCGGCCGTCCTGCAGCACCTGCGCGTGCTTGAGGCGAGTGGCCTCGTCACGACGGCGAAGCAGGGCCGCGTGCGCACCTGCGCCGTTGACGTCGAGGCATTCGGCGCGGTGCAGTCGTGGATCGACGCGCGCCGCCGCGAGTGGGAGAGCCGTCTCGACCGTCTCACCCGGCACCTCATCGACCACCCAGAAATGCCTTCCCGGAAGGATCCGAAATGACCACCACCCACGGCTCGTTCACTGTCGAACGCACCGTTCTCGCATCACCTGAGCGCGTCTTCGCGTGCTTCGCCGACGACGCCGAGAAGCGCGCCTGGTTCACCGGGCCGGACGGCTTCGTCGAGAAGGCTCCGCGCAGCTTCGACTTCCGCGTCGGCGGTGACGAGTTCAACTCGGTCGGCGCTCCCGACGGCCCCGCGCACGTCTTCCGTGCGCACTACTACGACATCGTCGAGAACGAGCGCATCGTCTACGCCTACGAGATGTACGAGGGCGAGACCCGCTCGTCCGTCTCGATCGCCACGATCGAGCTGGAGCCGGTCGACGGCGGCACGAGGTTCACGATCACCGAGTCCGGTGTGTTCTTCGGCGACCCGCTCGAGGCCGATGGTCGCCGGCACGGCACCGAACTGCTGGCGAACGTCATCGTCGCCTACCTCACCGGCCAGCTGGTTCGTTAGTCCAGCGACTCCGCCCGCCACAGCCGCGCACACGCGCCGAGCTCGTCGCCGGTCTGCACGAACCTCGAGGCGCGGGTGGTGAGCTCGGTGGCTCGCTCGGAGTCGACGGCATCGACCGAGTCGGCCAGCGCGGCGGCGCCCGCGGCCTCGACGCGGCAGAAGGCCGCGGCGCGATCGAGCGCGTCGGCGAAGTCACCCTGGAACGCGCCGCGCAGGATCTGGTCGGCGAGCTCGACGATCTCAGTGGGCCCGGTCGGCTCCTGGGCCCCGGCGACGATGGGGTCGATGGTGGGGGTCGCGTCCGCCCCGCGCTGGTAGAGGTAGCTGGTCTCGTCGGGGTTCTGCCTGATCAGCACCCGCACGAGGTAGATGCGCCAGAGGGCGCCGGGAAGGGTTCGGGCGGCTGCCTGCGACCACAGCTCCGCGATCGCGTCGATGCCGTGCCGGTCCGTGTAGCCGACGAGCCGGTCGATCACCGCCGGGTCGGGGTCCGCGTGCACGCGGGAGATCAGGGCGTGCGCGGTCTCGTGGGCGACGCGCAGCGCGACGGCCGGGTCCTGGCCGCCGTGGAACCCCTCGAACACCCGGCCGGGCAGTTTGACGGGCTTGTGGAAATCGTCTGCCAACAGGAATCCTTCCGGGGTGTCAAGGGGGTTTTGTCGCAAGCGGCGTTCGGGCACCGTCAAGGCATGAACATTTTGCTGATCATCGTCGCCATAGTGGCCGTCATTTTGCTGCTCACTGGCGGATTCGTGCAGGCTGCGAGCTGGCTGCTCTGGGTCGGGATCGTGCTTGCGCTGTTCGCCATCATCGTGTGGATCGTCCGCGCCATCAGCGGACGCAACAGAGTCTGACACCTGGGGATTCCCGCCCGGCGCCTCTTTCGGCGCCGGGCGGTTTCAGTGCTCGAGGCAGGTTACGCTGTTTGCATGCCCCTGTAGCTCAGTCGGTAGAGCTGCGGACTTCAACTAAAAATAGGAGCGCCGGCGCAGAAATGCGTCGGATGAACGTCGCTATATGCTGGAACACCCTGAGAGCCGAGGGTACTCGCCGCGAGGCAGTGACAATCCCGAGGATTGGGCAATCAGCAGGTAACCGAGAGGGAACCTCAGAGACTACACGCGACGCACCTGACCGGCACGGCCGAAGGTGGTGAGATAGTCCAGGACTGCAAGCCGCTCGCCCGCGGTGGCTGGGGAAACCCAGTGCAGCCATGTTAATCCGTTGGTCGTGAGTTCGAGTCTCACCGGGGGCACCAATGTCAGAGGTCGAATGTAGATTCGGGCCATGAAGCAGTGCACGCTTTGCAAGGGACTCTTTCCGCTGACTTCGTTCAACAGGAAGAGCCGCGCCCCGATGGTCTTCAGAACGTCTGCCGCGAGTGCAACCGGGCAAATGCGCGTCGCTATTTCGCCGAGAACCGCGAGAAGCACATTCGCGTCATCATGGAGCGGACCAGGCTTGCTCGCCAACTGGCGCAAGATCACATCGGGAGCTATCTGAGTTCGCATCCTTGTGTGGACTGCGGCGAACAGGACATCCGAGTGCTCGAGTTCGACCACCGCCCGGGCGTCGTGAAGATCTCCGACGTCATGCGGTTGGTCCGATTCGGCCACAACCTTCGGAAAATCGACGCTGAGATCGAAAAGTGCGACGTACGCTGCCGGAACTGTCACGCGCGCGTCACTTACGAGGGCGAGTCCCATAGCGTGGTGTCAATTCCCGCGGGGGTTCTCGTCGTTGTAGACGATGACGGGC